>NZ_OANS01000003.1 GCF_900205755.1 Polynucleobacter meluiroseus
TGAGATTGATTAGCTGGTAGCTCAATAGGCATCACTGCCGCATGAATCAAGCTGGCAAATAGACTAAGGCAGAGGGCGACGCAGATCCTTCTCATGATTCAATTTTATGCTCATTATGGTTTTGTCGTTTTAAACGACGCGCCAAGCACTGACCTTAGATAAGCATCGCTTAAATCGACGCAAGGATGTCTAATTGGCACGTCCTTTTAAAGGGCATGTCTATATAGCGATATCCGGCTCTAATGGTGCCTAACCCTGCCAAGCCCCAAAAGAAAATAGCCCAACAAGTGGGCTATTGAGATGCTTGGTGGCCCGGGGCGGAATCGAACCACCGACACAAGGATTTTCAAATATCCTCCGATAGACCGCTTTCGCAAGCATTTCAAGGGCTTGGGTCACCAGTCTCGACTTGTCTAAAAATTGTGCGTCCTTGTGTCGGTCAAATTTGTCTATGGAATCAGAATCTTGCTACGGGCTGTTTCTCTGTGTGTACAGATTGTGTTGCCATATCCTTCCAGTCAACCACCATAGTGTCTATGAATGTCGTTTAAAACGACATCTATCGTTAATTATCGCGGCGACTTTTACTTGGGTTGCTATATATGCGTATATACGCATATATAAGATGTCCTTTTAAAGGACGTTTCAGTGAGTATCTATTTAATCGACGCTTAGGTTAAGGAATGGCGAGAGCCAACTACAAAGCTCTCGCATACCTTCAAAGTCCTTTTTTCTCAAACCAGCGAAACATACCAAGGGTAATCAACGCGAATACTACGGCAACAACCCATTGATTAACACCAATAGTCTCAGGTAAGCCAATCTTTCCTAAGTCGGCCCAAGCAAGCACCGTTGATTTAAAGAATGGATACATTTGGGCATAAATTCCAGCACCAACCACCATGCCGATGACGCCAAAGATTGCAGTCCAGCGACCTTCACCTACTGCGCCTACTGAGGTACCGGGACAATAGCCCAAGACTGCCCATCCAACACCAAACAATGCGCCGCCCACCAAAATACCGCCGACATTCATTGCTTTAAGGCTCAATGTAATAAGCCCCATCTCATGCAAAGCTAAAACACCAAACATACCCACAACAATGGCTGAGAGCATGAACTTAAATATGGTCATGTCTTTTAATAGCAATGCACCAACTTGCTTGTCATAGCGTAGAACACGCCCTTTTTGTAATAAGAAACCAAAGATAACGCCAGTTGCTAATCCTAATAGTTGATCTATAGACATGATTAGCTTGCCTTTCTGTACATGAAGTTTGCGACGATGACGCCAAAACCAAAGAACATGGCTAATGCGACAAAAGAACTTACGGATAACTGCATCATGCCGCTCAGTCCATGTCCACTTGGACAGCCATCAGCTAAGCGAGCGCCAATCATTGCCACGATGCCACCAACAAAAGCAAATACAGCACGCTTTGGAACTGAAGAGCCAAAACGTTTTTCCCATAATGGTGGCAAGCTTTCTAACTTAAAACTGCCATCCATTTTTGAGGGGAGCAATGCGCCGAAGAAGATGCCAATCACCATGAGAAATTGCCAATCAATGACAACCTTTTCTTTTGCGTAATAAACATTTTGTGTAACGTAGCTAGGGTCTACCACTTGAACTGCTAGACCTGCCGCGCGAACAAAAGTAGTTGATGCTCCTAAGTAGGTGGACTTGCCCATATAAACGGTAGTCAGATAGACAGAAACAATAGCCAGTACTCCAACTAAGGCTCCTGCCAAATAGGGGCTCCACCCTTTAGAGCTAGATGCTCTAGTTTGTTCTGGATTGATCATCGTAAATCCTTATTAGTGATTTGCTTTTTAGCTGTTGGCAAAAGATTACTTAGAACAACTACCATTGCCACGGCCAGCGCCACAAGAATTGATTCCCAAGATTGGATACATTGGGCAGAACTTAAATAAGCCAGTTGCCAAAGGAATAATGCCAATCCAGCCCCATACGCCAACCACATTGCTTGCGGCTAAACCAACTAAAACCAGTCCAACAGAGATGCGTAGTACGCGATCGATACGGCCAACATTACATTTCATATAACCCCCATTAATTATTATTTTTGCTTTGTTAAGACTATGCTCATAAGCACCAAGCCATTTGATCTATATCAATAACTTGTCTGCATTGAGCGGTGTTACCACCCGAAGGTGGCTTCTACCCACGCTCAACTGATTTATCCGCAGTTTCTGCCTGACATCATTTGCGGACCATGTCCTGCAGGCAAAGTAATGCCTTTTTCTTTGGCGCGCTTTTCCATCTCGGTATGTGTAGCTGTCATGATTGCTTGACGCTCTTCTACTGTCTTGGCGTCAATCATCTTGTCCATCATGGCCAATCTTTCGGCTGGGGTCATCAACTCACGCATAATTTTCATGTTGGCGTTTTGCTCCATCATCTGACCTTGCATCATTTGGCCGCGCATCATGCCTGGGCCCATGCCATTACCCATTGGACCTGGCTGAGCATAGGCCACAGCCAATCCAAGACCCATGACAGTGGCAACGCTAATTGCAATTTTGTTTACAGTTTTCATTTTGAATTTCCTATTCATTTAGTTAGTTACAGCAACAACTTGTGCCACTCTTACAAGAACCACTCTTAGCCTTTGCTTGAGGCGATGCATCAGAACTGATCTTTGCGGGATAACCATCCTCTTCTAATGCCGCAATAATCTCTTTTACCTGTTGCGAGATATTGCCTTCAACCTTGACTGCGCCAGAGGCAAGATCTACCTCAACCTTTTGCACCCCAGCAATTGAATTAATGGCTTTTTCAACATGCTTTACGCAAGCACCACAAGTCATTCCACTTACCGTTAAATTGATTGTTTCCATACCAACCTCCTTTGTATGAATTGATTATTCGCTCAATCATCCAAAGAGCGTATGATTTAAATCATATGGACATCTATATTCCTGAACTGCTAAAGGAGCTCCTGCCCAAAGGACTATTGGGGCAATGTCATGCCCATCACTTTGAAAAAGGTGATTACCTTTTCCATCAGGGCAAAAAACCTGAATACATGTTCTTTATTGTTTCGGGCGAAGCTGTTCTTACGAGAATCAGTAGCCATGGAGAGCCCACTACATTACAAAGATGTAAGGGTGGCTTTGTCAGTGAAGCCAGTTTGTTAGTAGATGCTTATCACTGTGATGCTATTGCGACTCACAATGGACAAGCGATCACGCTACCCATTAAATCTTTAAGAGAAGCACTCGCCGATAGCAAGTTCTCAATGAAATGGGTGCAGTTGCTTAGCAAAGAGATCATGCGCCTTCGAACACAATCTGAACGATTGGGGCTCAAAGACATTCGCAGTAAATTAATTCATCTGATTGAGACCGAAGGCAAACAAGGCGTATTGATACTTCAGTCTGATTTCAAATCCATGGCTTCAGAGATCGGCGTTACGCATGAGGCGTTATATAGGGCTATCGCCACATTAGAAAAAGAAGGTCTACTAGAAAAACATCCTGATTCCTTGGAATTGCTAAAGAAAAAATAATACTCAAGAGGTAATGTCGTTTAAAACGACATCTCAAGCACCGACCCTAGATGAGTGTCGCTTAAATCGACACTTGACCACTACAGGGATGACAAATCCCCCATTCATAAACTGTCCTTTAAAAGGACGCCTCTAGTCAAGAGGGAAGTTGGAAGAGCTTGGGAAATGGTGCCAAACCGCGGCCAACACTAGAGATTCTATGCGCCACATCTCGTGTTTGGAGAATTCTTGGTGGCCCGGGGCGGAATCGACCAGGGCTTAGGATATCTGGCTCTTAATAAACAGATATGCCATCCACACCATTAGTATCCAAATAACAGCAACGATCAAAAAGCCTAAGTTACTCTTGGGTTTGGATTGATTTTGTATAAGCCATTGATCAGCTCGAATTCTAGACTCTTGAAGGATAAAGTTTGGTATTAGTCTGACAGCCAGCCAAATCAAAATTGGCAACAAAAGTAAGTCGTCAACAAAGCCCAATATGGGAATAAAGTCAGGAATCAGATCAATTGGACTCAAGGCATACGCAACGATAAAAATACAAATAGCTTTGGGTGCCCATGGAGTATTGGGATTCTTGGTAGCAAACCAAAGCATCAATACATCCTGCTTTAGCAGTTGAGCCCAGTTCTTGAGTTTTTCTATCAAAGCCATTTGATAATGATATCCACCCCAAATAACTATCAAAGAAAATAGCCCAACAAGTGGGCTATTGAGATTCTTGGTGGCCCGGGGCGAAGGATTCCTTCTCCGCCCTTAGCAATGCTTTGCTAATATCAAGCTATGAAACGAATTGACTACGGTATTGATGCTCCCAATCTATTTAGGGGCTTTATCACTGGCTCGCTGATTAGCTTTAGCTTGCTGGTTATGAGTCGAGCCCTATTTGAGCCCAACCTCATTACATCTATTGTCGATATTCCTTTGGCTGTTATGGCTCTTTATTTAGGCTTTATGGGATGCCTAATGTATTGCTATAGCAAATTCGTCAAACTCATAGATGCTCAAAGGTTATTGGGTGTCAGAAATTGGACTGGTAACGAGCAAGTGCTTGATATTGGCTGTGGCAGAGGTTTGTTCTTGATCAATGCGGCACAAAGACTTTCCACTGGCAAAGCCATAGGAATTGATATTTGGTCTGCCACTGACCAGTCAGATAACTCACAAGCTCAAACCCTTGATAACTTAGCTTTAGCTAAAGTGACTGCCAAGTGTGAAGTTCAAACAGCGGATATGAGAAATCTTCCCTTTACCAATAATCACTTTGATGTCATTACCTCTGGTTGGGTAATTCACAATCTTGAAAAGCTCGAGGATCGCAAAGAGGTTATCCGAGAAATTGTTCGTACATTAAAACCCGGCGGAATGATTTTAGTCTCTGATATCGTCAATCAAACTGAGTATGTGGTGCTCTTCAAGGAGTTTGGGCTAATTAACATCACGCTTCATAGAAACCCTATTCGAGAGGCTTTCTTAAAGGCGGTATCTTTTGGAAGTTTTGGTCCTTTTGGAATATCCGCAACCAAGCCATAAAAGAAAATAGCCCTACAAGTGGGCTATTGAGATTCTTGGTGGCCCAGGGCGGAATCGACCAGGGGCCTAGGTTGTCGACTCATACTTAAGGATAATCACTTAAGCGCTTATTCAATGGGCAATTTGATCAAAATCATTGTTAAGTGCATCCTCTAATGAGCCCGAGAATAAATTGGTATGGCTTTTCTTAAACTCAGCTCCCTTGTTTAATAAAGCTTGCTTTTCAACTTTGGAATTATTTGCAACTGGGGCTCCAAATTTCGCTAACTCATGATTAAGCTCATAAGCTTTGAGTAATGCCTGATTAGCTTCTTCTAGTTTATCTTCTTTAGTTAATACTTCTGCCAATATCACAAAAGTGGCAGAGTCATTTGGAAAGGCGGTTACACCTTGATGTAACACTACATCAGCATCAGAGATTCTTCCCAAATTATTCAAATAGTCAGCCACTTTTACGTAAATAATCGGAGATGTGGGATGTAACGAAATAGCCTTCCTATAGCTTGACTGAGTTTGTTCTTTATTGCCGGACCCAGCATAGGCATCGCCCAAATTGATGTAAGACTGCCAACGCTCTGGATAAAATTCGGCCTCTTTTTTTGCAACCTCTAAAGCATCGCTAAATTTTTTCTGATTCAAATACAGCTGTACTTGTAAAGCTAATGCCGATGGAAACTTAGGATCAAGTTTTAATGCGGCGGACAAATCTTCCTGTGCTAATTTTAATTTACCCTGACGCATATATATATGAGCCCTTCCAGACAAAGCATAGGCATCATCCGAGCTGTCGTTATCCTGCAAAACTCGATCAATCATTGCAAGGGCTTTTTGATCTTGTTTATGATTTCTCAAGTAGGTTGCCGCCACTGCCGGATCTTTAGATTCAACGATGTTGAGTGCAATTAATTGAATCAGGTCTTTAGTCGGCATATCTACATTAAGATCTACAAGAATCTTATCTTCAGGCATTTGCCGAATCTTGACCCCATAAATTGTTTTCCCGCCCTCATTAATTGCGGTAATTTCCCCCGTCATCTTTTCATGCTTGATGCCAAACATATCTTGAATGAAGGTCTTTATAGACTTGACATCTAATGATCCTGCAACGGGCATTGAATCAAGCTTGATCAACTCATCACCAGGTTGATGGGCGTTAAACTTTTTATTATGTTTTGTACTGGTTACATTTATCAAAGCAATTTCATCCAAAACTCGCTTAGTGACCACCTCAGGAGTGTAGCCAGCCGACTCAAGACTACTGGGGACTTTAATTGGCTCTAAAAGAGTATTGTTCCAACTAAAGGCAGCAATAAACAAGGCACCAATAAGCAAAAGTGTAATGATTGAAACAATTGCAACCACACCGCTTTTGATACATTCAAATGCTTTTGTGATCTCATCAACTTTGGATAAAACTTTATTTTCCATTAGATTCTCAATATGTATTTCAAATATTCTTTATATCAGTTTCATATGACAAAACCCCCTTGGTTGGACATAGCGTCCAACTTTTGGGGGTCAGTTCAGAAGGTGGTCTATTTTTTAAAAAAGTACTAATAAACTACTCTTTGCCATCCACTAGGACAGGCTTGAGTTTGGGGATAGTACAAGCCATTTTCTGGACAGTAGGCTGCAGTCTGTTGTTGTGGGTAATAGTAGGCAGCAGGAGGGCCGTAATAAACGGGAGCTGGTCTGTAATAGGCGTTCGCCACTACTGCTCCCGCAACAGCACCCACCGCAAATGGTGCCCATCCACCTCCATGCCAACCACCGCCATAGCCACCTCGCCAACCATGGGCACTGGCGCTAGAAGCTAAGCTCAATAAAGTGACTGCAGTTACTAGGGAAACAAGAATCTTTTTCATTTTGACCTCCCAGTTATGAAAAGAGGTTATTTCACCTCTTGGTTCATTAACGTTTCACAAAAAGAGCGGGTTGACTTGATAAGGTGATTAAATTGTCGTTTTATACGACACGCCAAGCACCGACCCCAAATGAGCGTTGCTTAAATCGACGCTTGACCAACGTAGGGATGACAAATCCCCTGTTCATTAAGCGTCTTTTTAAAGGACACGCCATAAACCAGATACCCCAGTCTAGACTCAGAGTGGCTGAATCCTGATTGACGGATTAAATCTATAGGATTTGACTAAACACGCTAGGCGCTAGGTCTAAGCACCATTGAGTACTTCTAATAAAAATAACCCAACAAGTGGGCTATTGAGATGCTTGGTGGCCCGGGGCGGAATCGAACCACCGACACAAGGATTTTCAAATATCCTCCGATAGACCGCTTTCGCTTCTACTTCAAGGGCTTGAGTCACCAGGTTTAACTTGTCAAAAAATTGTGCGTCCTTGTGTCGGTCAAATTTGCGAATTAAATCAGAATCTTGCGAGGGGCATTTTTTCTGTGTGTATAGGTTGTGTTGCCATCCCTGCGCCAGTCACCCACCATAGTGTCTTTGGGTGTCGTTTTAAACGACATCTCTGGAAGCGTCTATTTAATTGACGCTTAGAGCCAGTTACTGCTCCAGGCTTTAGCTTTGCCTACCAACCTAATAGCTCAATATAAATTGGGCTGCAGCATCTATAAATTCAGGTTCAGTCTTATTAAAGCCATGATATGCAAATGCTTCACATTCATTGCTCTCACTGATGCCGCCGTCTATTAGTACCAGCTTAGAGGGGAGATTTTTAGGTCTGCCACCAATAATTCTTTTTGAATTTTCTGGAAGGCTTCCAAGACAAGAATCTTGAAAGTGATGTATCGCTTCTATTGGGATTGTTATATCATCATCTATCGATGCAGATCGAATAGTTCCCGCAATAATGGCGCCTTCAATCTTTTTCTGATTTCCAAGATTCCCATTCAGGAAATTTGATACTGTAGAAGTTCCCATGCTGTGTCCAAAAATCCAAATTGGAAGATTCAATTTAGAGCGATAGAAGTCAATGACTTCGTTTACTCGCTGTAAATGTTCTTCCCTACCGCGCATATCACCCCTTCTTAGATCACCCAAATCGTAGGGTGTATCAACCAATACTGCATCAATGCCATATTGAGCCCATAAATCTTTTGAGCGCACAAAGGTGTGTCCATTTCTCGTAGATCCGTCGCCTTGAAGTCTTAGCATGCCGCCCCCACCGGGATATAACAAAACCAATGCTTTTGGATTTGGAGTGGCTAACAGAAACGTCCTTGTCGGCTCACTATCTACATGAGCAATATCAAAAACTTGTGCGGGAGAGGAAAAGCTGGTTACTAAAAATCCTATTAGGACTAAAAGATTCTTAGCTTTCAAAGAAGACAACCCATCAAGACCCAATAATGCCCTTAAGGCCTGTATAGATTGAAAGAGCGGTTGTGCCCAAAGCCACAATTGTTCCACCATACTCTTGCAAGGTTTTCATCACTGCATGAATACCGCTGGGGCTAAGATGACCTTCAGCTAAACCAGTTGCCATTGCCTTCATAAATGGGTTGATTGTTGCAGCCCTACGATGTCTTTGTTTGCTCGCGTAGGCAACGCCACCAAGCAGCATTCCCGTTAAAAAACTAAATGCAATACTTGCAGAATACTCAATTACCTCTTTCCACTCAAAAAGACTTTGTGGAAAAACTGGCGAATGATCTACTTGGCTTGTAATCCAACTCATTCCAATCACCGATGAGATGGCCAAAAGAGCCACTCCAATAAACCATGGCAATAACTTATGTTGATGCCCTTTAAATAGCAAATAAGCAAAAGGCAAAGGAAGAATCATAGAGATGATTCTGAGATAAATCATTTTGGTGTCATAAACTACGGCAATCAACCAATGCGCAAACAATAGCAAAAGTAGTGGCACAAGCAAATAGAGAGTTATATCTATAACCCAGTTCGAAAAAGTCTTTGGCGAAATGAGCTTTTGCTCATGCTCATCAAGCATAACCTCAAGTTCTGCAATCCGTTTTTCGTATGCCTCTTGATTTGGAATCTCGCTCAGCTGCTTTTCTAATTCTGCAACCTTAGCCATCATTGGCTTAAATAGATACAAGTCGCGAGTACACGTCTTACAGACAACTGCCTCTTCTGCAACCTCAGATAAGCAATAAGGACAATTCATTACTTATTAACTACCAAGGTTAAAACGGAGTTCGTTTCACGCCCATCTGTATCTTTAACCGATATGCGGATTGTATGCGTTCCAGGCGGAACATCTGCCTTTGCAAGATCAATCCCATTGGTCGAGATTACACTCTTCAGTCTTGGGGTCAAATCCACAAATGGCGACTTCATATAAATTACTTTTACAGATGCAGGATCAATTTTGGCGTCGCCTCTAGCCTCAAATGCAACCTTGAAATCAAATGGAGACATCACGGGGGTATCAGCTTCAGGAGAATTTAATTTCACCGCCGGGCCGCGTGAAATACCACGCGTTGCCAATGTTCCTGATGCTGCTGGCAAAGCAGCTTCTTTCGCGCTGATTAAGGGCGCCGCAAAGATGATGGCTGAGGATAAAAATAAAACAGTAGAAATAGCAAATTTAATCAAGCTCATGTTTACTCCGACTTATAAGATATTCGTTAATCGCCTACGACCACAAAAGGTGCCCAAAATAAAGGGTGGGCATAGGCATACTTCATATTACCGCCTTCTTTCATGCCACCATTATCTATCTGATCAAGCATGGCTTGTCTGAGTAATTCTGCTTTACTTGTATTGCCTGCCTTTTGCTGATTTCTAAATAGGCCGGTCATCATAGTTCTTGATGCTACGGAATCAACTGGCCAATTTGAAACTAACAGGGCTTTTGCACCAGCAAAGAAAAAAGCTCTACCCAAGCCTGAAACTGCCTCAGAACCTGCCCCTTCTCCCGAAGCAGTGTTACAAGCTGATAGAACTACCCAATCAGCATCTAGTTTCAATGTCATTACTTTATCCATCGTAAGCAAGCCATCATCTTTGTCTCCCGTCACTTCTGGGGAGGATAGGGCTAGAGCTGGTTGCGTTAACCCATTAAGCTCTCCAGGCACCAAACCATGAGTAGCAAACATAACAACTTTTCGATTAGATAAATCGGTAGACATTACCTGCTTAACTGAAGCCTGTTGATGCAAATATATGTCGCCATCTCCCGCGCCAATTGCTTTGCCAACCTCCTCCAATTCAGTGCTGGTATCAGGTAGCCTTGGTAACAAAGCAAGTTCTGCCGAACTAACCCCAGAAGTTTTAGGGGCACTTCGTAAATTAAGCGGCTTACCTCGAGTAGCAAGTTGTGTAGCTTTAGCCTGCCTATCAGCTTGCTTTTCTTGATCTGCGCTAAAGTAAGGATCACCAAAACCAATAAAGTTTTTACGATTAACGTTACCTGGGGGTAATGAGCGCAACGCTGTCAGAGCAGTAACCGATGGCACTTGTGCTACTGCAATCTCGCGGGTTAACCAAGGCACGCTCTTATAGCCAATAAAGGGAGTAGCACCACCTTTAGCAGGTTGAGTGGTTGGCTTGATGACCAACAAAGATAAGGGTAGCTGGCCAAGCTCGGCGTGAGGCACTGTCAACATTACTTTCTTACCCATAAAAGCTGTTTGGACTGGACTCAAGACTTGTTGGTAAAGTTGGTTTGCAAGTGCAACGTCAAAGGCTGGAATCTCATCAATGGTAGCCACGCCAGGATCAAGAGCTTTACGGAGTTGAGCAACCTCTTTAGCAATTTGAGGGCGGCCAACTGAGAGTTGCGCAAACTGAACTGGCTTATCTTTAGTAATGGCCCAGACGTAACCAACGTTATCGCTAAAGTACCAAGATACCAAAACCTCGTCGGGCTTAAGTGCTTTTTGAGTCCGCTCTACTGAGGCAGGCTTAGGATCAATCAGCTCAGCATAATCAGGAAATTTGCGCTCAATCTCTCTTTTTAGTTCCTCGCGCTGAGTTTTAAAAGTAGTAATGTCATCACGTAACTTATTTTGAACTGCAGGTAATTGTTGTCCTGGAGGCGCAGACAAGAGGCCTGTTAACAACTCTGAAAGAGTATTGATACGCTTCTGTAAATCTTGCTCACGACGCGCAAGGGATGACAATTGCGGATCAGAGATGTTGGCACGAGCAGCGCTAGAGGTTAATGCACGCTGGACTCCACTTCCTCTGGCAAGATCGGCAATCTGAAATGCTTCTGAAGCAGCAGCACCTGAGGTGTCAGATTTAGCCTGTTGTGCCAAAGAGGCGAGATACTCTTCCAAAATAAAAGTCATTCGCTGAGTTTGACGAATACTTTCGGTTGCATTCTCAGTATCGTTACGAGCCTGATTAACAAGAATAGGGACTGACTGCTTAAATCCGGAAAGAGCCTGCACACCCTGCCCTGAAGCCTGCAAAGCAGCCGCGTTAAATGCTGTCAACATTGCCAACCTTGGGGACGTTTTTTCCATCCTGGACCCATCTTTTTCAAGCATCAAAGAGGTCATAGTCACCGCTTGAGAGGCCTTTCCAGATTTAACTAAAGCCAGCACCCAATCTAAATCTTGAGAAGGAAAACGAGCCGCTATTTCTGGGTCGCTCTTTACACCTTCGACCATTTCAGAAAATACTTTTTCGGCCTGCACATATTTTCCATCAGCAACTAATGCAGAGGCGAGAGTCTTGCGAGCATATGCAATAACAGTTGACCCTGGATAATTTGTTGATTGCTGAGCCACTTTTAATGCAGCAGTACCCAATAAAACAGCCTCTGCATTACGGCCCTGCTCTGCGATCACCCTTGTCAAAGTAAGGAGCATTTGTGAGGTTCTGCCTGAATTTGGACCAAACTGTGTAATCGACAGTAGCGTAGCTTCCCGAGCCCAATACTCAGCATCCACTAATCGTCTTTGCCCTAAAAATGCTTTAGACATATCGTTCATAAGATATGCACGCTGCATGTAATAACCACTTACATTTGTGGTGGTGTCTTGTAAGACCCGCTTTTCATTATCTAAAACATCTCTTCCTTTATCTTTAATGGCCTCTAATACTTGTTGATTGAGATATAGAGCCCTTCTAAATGATCTCTCAGCCTCTACAAATTTTCCCTCTGAAATAAAGTATCTACCTCGAGCCATCTCTAACCCAATTTCCCAAGCTGTTCTGTATAGAAAATTTGTATTTCTAGCTACGCCGACCAGAGCACTGTAATCTGTTTCTAAGGTATTTAAGCCTGACTTTGCACACTCAAAATCACCCAGGGCTAGACAATATGAAACAATTTGCCTATCAAAGTGCAATGTCCAACCTCTTAGGCTCTGAGGGATGATTGGCTTAGCATCCTCAGCAATTTTTTTTGCCTGCAACAAGCTTCCTTGAATAGATTCATACTGCATATAATGAGATAGCTCATCAATTCTCAAATCAATTTGAGGACTTGGATATTCAAGTACTGCTTTTTTAATTGCCTCTAAAGCGCCTTTACTGTTTTCCAAAACCTCTTCAGCCTTAGCTTTTCGATAGTAGTAATGATTGAGCACTTCAGGGTCATTGGCACTGGGGGCTGGCAATGCAAGAATTTTTGTTGCCTTCTCAATTAGAGTCTTATCTGGTCGCGCCTGATTAAGGACGAATAAAATGTCTTTTACGTCCCTAGGAGGCGCTTTTATGATCTCAATATCCACATCTTCTTTGCTTTGAGCTGCAAAAGCTGATTGCATAAAAATATTGCAACCAAACAAAATTGTGCAAACAAAGAAATTAATAATGAATTTTCTAGACATAAATCCCTCTCTAATTTTCATAAGTAATATATCAGTTATTAAAGGGGCGGGATGACACTTATTGGTCAAAAGTGCTCTCCTAGGTTTTAAGCATAAATTTTGTCGTTTAAAACGACATTACAAGCACCGACCCTAGATGAGCGTCGCTTAAATCGACGCAGGACCAACACAAGGATGTCGAATTGATTTGTCCTTTAAAAGGACGCTTCTACTCAAGGGGAAATCTGAAAGACTTAGGGAAATGGTGCCAGACCGCGGCTAACACTAGAGATTCTATGGACCAACTCTAATGTTTTGAGAATTCTTGGTGGCCCGGGGCGGAATCGAACCACCGACACAAGGATTTTCAATCCTCTGCTCTACCGACTGAGCTACCAGGCCATTTAAGACTGTCTATTATACGTAAACTGTAAAACCATTGCCCAATTTGCGGACTGTAGACTAATTCTGTCTGTCATTGTGCTTAAAACTGCCTACCTACCATAGCCAAATCTGCCTAAAAGTAGCTTGCGTACACGTAGCACACCGCACGTTGTTAAAAACGCCGCAAAACGTTTGGTTTACGTAAGTGACGTTTCAAAACGACTCTTTATGCGGGGAATTTACCCTCTGCTGTAGCAGCAATGATTTGTTTGGCTTGCTTAACGTAACGGCTAACGGACGCAGCTAATATATTGCGCCTCTCAATTTCCGTACGTCCCTCTTCTCCATATTTGGACTTTTCTGCTGATTTAACTACCCGCAGCTTGTCGCCCAACTGCCACACAGTTAACTTCTGCGCTTTTGGTAACTGGCTATTAGCAACATACGCTTCATACACAGTAAACGTTGTGCGTAAGTTATCTATTGTGTGGTTGCGGTTAATTGGGTATTTGGCTGTGCTTTTAGCCCACTGCTCTGCTGTACGTCCTCTTTCTGCTGTGTGATTCTTTTTAACTAAGTCCATAAACTTACTGTAGATATAGCGTTTACTCATACTCATTGGCACAGCTACAACCATTACGCTATCACCCCACGTATCGTCCCACTCTATTTTGTTAGTTAACTTAGTAAGGCTTTGTGGGAGAGGCTTTTCCGCAAACAACGCAACGGCTTTTTCATTCCACCACTGCTTAAAACTCTCACCCCTTACGTCACCAAAGTCTTTGTATAACTCTGCCAACTTGCCCTTACCGCCCAATTCACAACACTTAATGTAGTCCTCATTTAAGCGTAAGAAAGCCCACCACCAATAGTACGGACTGCGCTGTTGGTATGTGGGTGACTTTGGCTTGTGCTTAGTACCAAAAGTGGGGTGCTGTGCTGAAAAATGTACCTTCATTTATTAACATCCAAATAGTTATTAATTAGTTTGCCATCTACAAAATAGGGCAACTTCTGTATGATATTACATATGGTTAGTAAGGAATATTTGTTAACACTAACCTACTTTTAAACTACTTAAGAAAGAAACAAAAATGACACAAACTACTGTAACTACTGCTGTAAACACTATTGCTAACAACGCTGTTGTAACTGCTAACGCAGAGTCGTTTACAAACGACAACGCTAAAGCAATGTTAACAACTAATTCGCTGTCTTTTATTGAATTGCTTAAAAATGAGCAAGAGGTATGGGCAGACAATGCGTTTAAGAATAGCAATGACTTGTTATACGCAATTTTAGCTAAATGCTACGCAAAGTATGAAGAAATGTGCTTAGCTACTGAAAACGCTAAAACGCTGCGTACACAGTTGGACGACTATATGACACTACATAACGTAGCAGTTAATAAAAAGTCACACACACTACACAAAATTGTTAAATGCGTGTTTGGCGCAGACAGACGACGTGTAAGTGCGTACAGCATTGTTTTGCGTACTGCTAACGTTAATAAGATTAAAAGCGCAGCTATTGCGGACTTTATTAGAGAAAACGGCGGCGTAGAAGAAATACGCTTAGCTAAAAACGGCAATACGCTGTCCGCAAAGCAAAAAGCTGAAGTAGCTAAAACTACAGTAGCAAGTGCTGTTTTGGCTGAAGTTAGCAGCGAAGCTCTTGCTAAGCAAGTTGACGCTGCGTGTATTGGACGGCAAGTAGTGTTTGTTGCTACGCAGCAAGCTAATGGTAAGTTTGCTATTAACGCTGTAACTAATAGTACTACTGCGGTTAATGCTGCTTTAGCTGCGTACTACAGCGCAAACAAAGACGGCATTAAAAAGCAAGTGGCGGAGCGTAGCGTAGCAAGCAACGACGCACAGTTAAATGACGCTATTGCTAACGTAGCAGCTTAATTAACAACAACTATTGGGCAACGTGTAATAGCGTTGCTTTTTTTATTACAAATAAGGAGAAGTGTATGTTTAATGATTTTGAAGAGAAGTACAACCCAAAAACACTCAATGACATTGTATTTCACAGCGTTAACGCAAAGCAAACAGTAGAAGACATTGTTAGTGGCTTAATGGGCTTTCCAACTGGCGGCATTAACGGCATATTGCTATACGGCGTAAATGGCACTGGCAAAACAGCTTTAGCAAAGATACTGCCAGATTTAATAGAGGAAGCACGTGGTGGTGGCAGTCCGTATGTTGCCTATTACAAAATAGCGCAAGGTGGGGATAACGGCGCAAACGTAATTGAAAGCATTAAATCACAAGCGCAATTTATTCCGTTAATGGGTACGTACCACTACTTTATTTTGGACGAAGTAGATAACTTACGTGCTGAGTCAATGTCGTCCCTAAAAGTGGCAATGAATACCAACACAAACCAGTGTGTATATATCTTTACTACCAATAGGTTGGCGCTAATTGAAAATGGCGTACAAGATAGGTGTGAGCGTGTAGAGTGTAATGCTGCTACTGACGCTGAATGGCTACCAGTAGTTAAGCGCATATTGGCTGATTACAACGTGACTGGCGTAACAGACGGCGACATACTTAAAATTATTAGCTACTGTAATGGCAGCGCACGACGCATACTGAATGCGGCACGTAAGTTAGTGGTACAGCAATATAGGGCTAATAACTGGGACTTAAAGTTAGCAGCATAGTGCCGTCGTATACGCAGTCGTTTTAACACGACAACAAAAAAGCCCGCTGTAGTTAGCGGGTTTTTTTAATTGCTATTGATTTTTTAACGCAATATCAATTTCCTTAAATACATCTTCCGTCCAATCGGGCGCAAAAATGTTTGTTGCCATACTCTTTTTAGAAACTACTTCAACATTAGTTTCGTTATCAGTTTTCTTCCTTACAAAAACTGCTACATTCTCGCCATAGCTTCCCAGCGTCATACCTCTTTGCGCCAATATATAGCCCTTCTCTCTATTCTCACTTGCTATCTCCAACTTCAACTTATTAAGTGCTGTGTTACAAGCATTCCAAGTTTTTTCATACGAAACTGGGTATGTTTTTTTCACACCTTCACCCTCAGCCTTTCTTGCGTCAGCTAAAGTTGAACACCCCTGTATTAACAAAATACCAACCAATACAAGCAAAGAAATTAAACGCCTCATAAATAACTCCAAAGAAAAAGCCACTCTTAATGAGTGGCTTTAATTGTTACTAACTGTTAATTAGAACTTGTAACCAACACCCACAAGTACATTCATTGCGTTAGCGCTTACAGTTGATTTTACTGTGTATGTGCCGCCACCCGCCCAAGGGCCTGAGCCGCTTGAAGTTGTATTGCTATAGCTCGTGTAGTTAACCTCACCGAAACCATAGAGTCCGCCAGTGATAATTTGCTTGTAACCCAATCCCACCAAATAGCCGTTTAAATTATCCGTACCAGATGTTCCGCCAGTTGGAGTTGATTTAACTTGAGTAGCAGCGTAACCAAGTTTGGCATACACCAAGCTATCCTTAGTAACAGCCACACCAGGTGCGATATAGATGTTATAGGCGTTATTCTGCTTCCACTTACCTGTTGAAGTTGCTGGGCTCAATGAGTTATTTGTCATTGAATAGTTTGCCTCCTGTCCAGCAAATGGCTGATAGTCAACGCCCAATCCCAAAGTAAATTGCTTGTCCAAGTTAAATGTATAACCAGCAGACAAAACACCATTGAAACTATTTGAATTGCTGATTGAAGTAGAGAATGGATAGTTTGTACCAGATGGGATTGTCAGCGAAGAATTGCTAAGGCTTGGACTTACAGCAGAGTAGCCAATACCAGCTTGTCCATAAAAACCTTCAAATGCTGACTGTGCCATTGCGCTTGTCCCAGCTAAGGCAAATAAAGCGGCAACCAATAATTTCTTTTTCATTTTCATTTTCATACCCTATAGTTTTTAATATTGTTACGACATTTGTAACTATGTATGGTTATAAAAATTAGGTACATACAATATAAGTACGAACTTCGTAGCTTAATTTCGTAGGAATTTCAAAGTACTGAAATTACAGTACTTCTGTGCCTACCAATACTAACTACTGTGGAAATTAAGCAACAGCAAAGCGTTGTTGCCACACTTGCGCTTATACGCAAGCAAAGTGCTGCCCACTTGCCAATTGGGCATTCATTTATTCCGTACGATATTTTGGTAACAGTAGTTGACAGCTTTACAAGCGAAAAAGAGCTAACAGTAAAAGCGTTATTTGCCACTTTGCCTTATAGCGATATGGGATTACGTTACCACTTCCGCAAGCTGGTTGATACGGGTTGGATTGAATTACACGCTGTGAATGGCGACGCACGTGTAAAGCAAGTAAAGCCAACAGATAAGCTATCAAAACATTTTGAATTGCTTTCTAACTCTCTTACCCCGCTACTTAATATCCCGTCGTTTCAACACGACACTAAGATAACTTCTCCGCAGCCATAGTTGCCGTTAGCTTGCTGTAGTGCTTTTCTAACATTCCTACGCTTGTGCCCATTTGTCTTGCTAATGTGTGTATGTCTATTGCGTCGTCCATTAACGCCAACGTAGCGTAAGCGTGACGCAAGCTATATAAAGTCCTTTGCTGCTTTGTTTTAGCGTCATACGTTAAGTGGGCAAAGTGAAGTAGCCACTTAAACGTTGTATGTAGACTTTTGGGTTGTGTGCCGTCACTTAGCCTAAATACTCTAATTGTTGTTTTGCGCTTAATAGCTTCATTTAAGTTTTTAGCAATTAAGTCTTTCTGCCTAATAGCCAAACGCTCAAACGCAGCAATTCCAAAGTTTCTAACAATTAGCTGTCTACCGCCTGTTTTACCATTCACATACAAGCGTAAGTATCGTTTGCCAGTAACTGCCTCGTCATACCAGTCCACGTGCTTCCACTGTAAATTCATACTCTCTTTACCGCAGCGCATACCCGTTGCTATCAATATCTCTACATAGTCACGTAGCAGCTTACGCATATCACGTGCCAACTCTGTGTGTCCGCCATTAGCAAATTCTGGCAAGTACGCTAATAACTTGTGTACCTCTTCACGTGTAAAGCCCGCACGTGGTGTGCTTGCTTTGCCCCTTCTATTCAAAAACGCAATAGGACTATTGGCACTTACCCAACCACGCTGTACGGCTGATTTAATCACTCTGCTGTACGCACTGGCGTGTGTCATAAGCGTACTGGCTTTTGGCGTAATGCCCATTTTATTGTTACGCCACTGCTCATACTCGCTTACTACTTGCTCGTTAATGTTATCAACCATATAACTACCAAAAAACGGAATAAGGTATTTGTTAATGACACGCTTGTAGTCTTTATTGGTGTGCGCTTTAATGCCCGCTTGTATTTCTCTATCTATATCTTGTAAGCAGCGATTAGCCACAGTATCAAAACGACGGCTAACTACGGGCACACCAATGCGCTCCTTAAATCGTGCCTCGTCATACATTTCACAAGCTACTTGTTTAGCAAACTGTAGGTTGTAATGTTTAGTAGAGTGCCTGTGCCATTGCCTGTCAAATAACTTAAAACGCACTTGCCATACATTGCTACGTGCGTGTTTGTATAAAACTACTTCCCCGTCACGTAAGTAAATGATGTTGGTGTTTTCTTTACTGCTTAGCTTGGTGACAAACTCCCAATTAACTATTGGCTTTGCTGGTATTGGGAATAGTAGCTGCGTCTGTTTACGTCTTGTACGCATTACAGCCCCATATACGTAGTCGTGTCAAAACGACTATTACTTTCACTCATTACGCCAACTCCACTGCTTTACGCATTAACTCTGCGTTAACATCTATATATGACTGTGTAGTACTCATTGACTGGTGTCCTGCCAAACTCATTAGCACCCGCACACCTACACCCTTATTTGCTAATGACGTAATAAACGTACGTCTGCCACTGTGACTGCTTGCGCCGTCTATGCCAGCACCTCTGTACATTGTTAGAAAGTGCTGCGCTGCTGTATTGGGCGTAAAGCCACGCTCTCTATTCTTTTGTGTACCAAATAGTGGCTGCTGTGGACTGCGGATAGCAAGCGTAGCAACGTAAGCGGCTAACTCTTTACGTAACCGCTCGTTAATAAACACAGTACGTGCGTGTTGGTGTTTAGTACGCTCTTTGTCTAAATGTACTTCTGTCTTAATGGTGCCGTCTGCTGCTACTACGTCTTCTACCCGTAACTGCGCCAACTCACCTACACGCACACCACATAAAAATGTTGTCAAAATCATTGCTCTGTTGCGTAGTGCGTGTTTGCGGGTAGCAACGTAATCTAAAACACGGCGCACTTCTTGCTGGCTAAGCGTCTTTGCTTGTTTCATACACAGTCTCCTTAATCAATAAATAACTGTGTATAAGCGTAATTTCTGTTGTTTAGAAAGAGCAACCGCTTGTTGTGGGCGGTGCTCTTTCAGCTTTTTCAATGACTTACATAAAAAACCAAATACATTGCGTGTTGTATTTGGTTTTCTTTTTTACTTCTTTTCACTTGCTTTGTGGCTTTTAGACTACGGCTTGCTGTTATCTGCCTGCTAACAGCGCAGCAAGCCCTACAAGCTATTTAAGTGCTTCTCTGCTGTGCTGCTATGTACCCCACCAAATTGACAGCTTGTAGGGCTGATTAGCGGCGGATATGCGGTGAGTAAGCTGCGAAATGGGTACGCAGCACTTAAATTTCTGCGCTGCGGATTTTTTAACTTCTGTTTTTTATCAACCCCACCACTTTTTTACTCACCCCCCATTGCTTATTACGCTAAGCAGCTAAGTCGTAATTACTGGCAAATAAGTTGGGGCTGCGCTGCCCACTACTTGCGTCCCTACAACTTTTCACTGTTAGCCGCTCTTGTAGCTTTACGTCTTTCTCCTCGTCTATTACCAATAACTTAAAGTCACCAGTATTCAAATTCATTAAAGCAAAGCCAATAACACGAGGCTTTAATAAATTATTGTCAAATCGTTTAATCCAACTACACGCTAAGTCTTTGCGCTGTGCCTCTGTCTTAATGCCCACTTGCTCATAGCACTCTTCTGCGTAAGCCAATAACTCCATATCGTTATCTGTCTTAATGCTTGCTTCCCAATTAGCGTGTGGCACTAAGTCAATGAGGTACTTAATGCTTTGCTTATGTAAGTCCACTGTGCCATTCATTATTGCGTTGTGATATTGCCCTTTGCCATATGTCGTACCAAACTTTGGGTTGTTGTATAGGCGTACTGCTATTTCTGTTGTTGTCATTTCATTTTCCTTTTTCTGTTGTTGCGCTGTTGCTTCTTAGTTACAGAAGTGACGATGCCAAAAGAAGAAGTTACTTGTCTCTGTTGCTGTCACTAAGTCACATTACGAGTAACAGCAGTTACTTGTAACAAGTAACTTGTTTCTTTGTGTCACTACGTAACTGGCAACCAATAGCAACTCCAAAGCAACTCGCACTTTTATTTATCTAAACCAAATAAAACAGTAATAAATCTGGCTTAGAAATATGTGGTTATTAGGTATTTTGGTGAAATAGGTTGTCCATTTGTGGTGAGTGAAATTAACTTACAAGCACTCATTAACAAAAGGAGAAAGATATGAGCGCAATTGGTAACTTAAAACTAAGCAGCACTAAACGTCCAACAGCAATGCCTGCCGTACAGCTACGCCGTAATAAGCTGGCTAAAAAAGTATGGGAGCAAATTCAGTTAGCTAAAGCACAACAAAGCGGCACTACGTTTAGCGTTGTACGTCATAAAACTTTACGCAATGAAGACGGCACAAGTAGAAATGTTGAATTACATAAGCGTGTACGGCAATGGTGGTTTGTAGCGGATAACGGCAAGCTGTGCTTAAACGTCCGTTATGGCGCAAAGCTAATTGAAATTACAAAAGGTAAAAGCACAGTAGAAGTTGGCACAACAACAGAGCTTGTACCTACATTAGAAATTATTAAGGGTGCTGTAGAAGCTGGTGAGTTGGACACGCAGTTAGAGCAAGTTAGCGGCGCTGTAGCTGCTGCGTTCAAACACTAAGCGGCATTAAGCAGGTAAGGGTGCTGCCGTATGCGCAGCACCCACTTCTTATTCACTTATTTTTTGAATACTTCAGAGTGTGTACCAATGCGCACTAAGTACAACTCTTTTTCAATAATGCGGTAGATAAGCACACAGTCATTGGTAATGTGACAATCCCAAAAATCTTTGTATGTACCGATAAGCGAGTGGTTGGTATATTTCGCTGGTAATGCTTTGCCAGCAATAAGCAAACTCAACACCACCAAATATTCAGAGTGGTTAAATTTGGGGCTTTGGACAATCCGCTTAAAGTCTTTGCCGTACTGCGTACTGGTAATAGGAACAAGCATTAAGGTGGCGTCTATTAGCTACGAGCTAATGCTTTATTCATTTCTGCTACGGACTTATGACGTTTTAATTTAGCACGTGTTTTTGGATTTTCAATCTCCTCCATTGCCGCAATAGTTTTTGTGTTGGGCACACGCAAGTCAAACGGAATAGTACCGTCAGTAGCTACACGCTTTAAGAATAGGCGTATAGCGTCGGAGACATTAAGTCCCATTGCTTCAATCACCTCTGCTGCGTCTGCTTTTACTTTAGCGTCAATTCGGCAACGCACGTCTGTAGTTAGCATTTTGTGCTCCTTTTTCTATATGCCGCTATTGTAGCTACAAATTGTAACAACGTCAAATCTATGCCCTAATGCGCTTTTACTGTCGTTTCAACACGACTACGTAAGCATTTCCAATAAATACATAAAAGGAGAAGTGCTATGCGTATGAATGAATTTATGAAGGACGAGGATAAGAATGAATTGCTACAACTGCTAAACCAATTCTTTGCCAGTAAGTTTGCTGCGCCACAAGCTCAACCCAACCAACCCTCCCAACCTAAACCAACACCCCCGCCCAATAAAGCCATACCCTCACCAGCCTCTGCCCAACCCCCACAACAAAAAGCACCACCCCCACAAGCTAAGCCACCAACCCTTCCGCAAAAACTCCACAACGTACAGCAACGCAAAATGAATGCGCTTGCTAATCGCTATACCCAGTCCGCCTTAAAGCAGCAAGCCCAACCAACTGAAACAGATAAAGTGCTGGCGTTGCGTAACGTAGCGCAGCAAAAGTTTGACAACAAGTAAGTGTCGTTTCAACACGTCGCTTTATCTAAATGCGTTTATGCGCCAAAAGACGGGGTATTAGTGGTGAATATGGCTGTATAAAAAAATATTGGTGACACTGACGACAGGCATAGTAAAAATGGTTAAGCGTTGGCAACGTCACACGTTTTGAAATACGTAATTACGTTTTGCTACGCTACTTTTTATGTGAAGAAATTTTTAACGACTGTAAAAATATTCTGTGATTTTGTTTAGCAAACTTTGTAACTTACCAAACTCTAATCGCCCGCAAAGCCTTATTCTATATGGCTCTGCCGTCTTACAGGATGCTTTTCAATCCTCTGCTCTACCGACTGAGCTACCAGGCCAAGAGTTGGGATTATAAATGAAACTGTAAACAAGCTACGCAAATGTGTGTAACTGTAGTCAATCGCCTTGTATTTACTTAATCCTACGGCGAGTGGGGATGTGTAATCCTGTTCGACGGTGCTTTGCTTTTCCTGCTTACGCAAACAAGGCTTTAGTTAAGTTTTGCTGTGCTTTAACTACTTTTTGACGCTTGCGTTCGCTGTCTAACGCTCGGCTGACATTGTCTTTCTGCGTTTTTAATGCATCTAAGCGTGCTTGTTGCGGTGTAAGCGGACTAGTTTTAATCCTCTGCTCTATCTCTTTAATACGCATATGGCTGCATCCCTTATGCTACTTGGCTTGGCTGGTGGGGTACATTTGTCGTACCGAATATTGACTTAAACAACGCATACGCTTGTGCTTGATTTTGTGCGAACACGATTGTTTCTGTCCATAGTCCACTCGCTTTAACTGTTGCTCGGTATTTGTGCATATGAGTATTTATGAATGATGGGCTCTGGTGTCGAGTGCAAAACGACAGGCAACAAAAAACCCGCCTAAGCGGGTTGATTGATAATTAATGAATTAAATATTAATGGCTACTTCACCTTACTTTTGCTCAGCAGGCGTTAGTTCAATTGCCTGAACAAATAACGCATCGCCAATCTTTTTAAACTCTAGCGAATACAAATCAGGCTTTGTTATTTGCTCGCCTTTTAAATTATAAATTCTCATTCGCACGGTTGTCTCTTTTGGATTTGTAGCGACAACCTCATATTTAATGTTGCTCACCTGCTTCATCATATCGTCTTGTGCTACTGAAGCCATTCCAGCAGAAACAAGTCCACCAATAAATGGAATAAAGGCGGCTGCTGTTGCGCCAGCTGTATCAGCCTGCTTCGTATTCATTCTACAAGAGCCTTCCATACGCGTAAAAGAGCCATTAGCGGCAGTCGCTCCCGGCGCTTGGTAAATTGTGCAAGTGGCGCCCATGTCCTCTCCGCCATTTTTAATTGCCGAAGCTACTTCGTCCATCGGCTTTGTGAATTTTCTTGTTTGTGTTGCACGCAACTGAACAGGAGTGGCAGCCGCCGTATCATCATCAGCAGCGAAGGCAAATGAAGATGAGATGCACAGCAGGCAAGATAACGCTAAATTATTAATACGAAGTTTGTCTATATGCAACATTTGTCACCCTATGATTTTTATTAAATTTAAGCGTCACTATGAAGGTTCTTGTTGACCTTACAGCAACCGCACTTTGATATCCACCAGCAATTTCTGATTCAGTAGAAAATTTATCGTAAACCCAAGTTTCTGTTCCGTCGGGATTGGATGTAACAATATTTGGGCTGCCCATTACCTCTACCACTTCAGCTGATGATGTTCCTTCTTTGATTTTTGATTGAACTGCACCCAGCGTCAATTTCTGAGTCTCCATTTGTCTTGCTGGAATAGTTGCCAAAGGTGCGTAATTTGCACACGCACTAATAAAACAACAACCCATCAAAACAAATGAATAAGTCAATTTATTCATATTTTTACCATTTATATAAATTTTATAAAAATTAAATTTATCATAGTTTTTAATTAGGCTATTGTAAAAAACTAATAGTAAACCCTTACTTACCGAATCCTTTACGCAAATTCACACTTGCTGTTGCAATCTGAGCGTCTAGCTCACCTTGCTCTACAGCACTTTTAATAGTCTCCAATGCTTTAATTAAACCTTGTGCTGTGTCGCACTCTACGCTGTGCTTACCTTTTGCCAACTCAATAAGCTGACTGCCGTATTTAATGCTGACGCAAACTTTGCCAGCATCATTCTTAAACCACCATTCCCGAATACGCTTGGGGATTTCTACTTGGCGACGCAAACCAGTTTCTTTATCTTTAACGCTTTTGAACTTGGTCACAACAAATGGCGTGCCATCTATGTGACTTTTGGCTAGCTGGATTTGCTCCCATAGCTTGCTAGATAGTTTGTTCCTGCGAAATACTACGGCAGGGATATGGGTAGGTTTTTTAGCTGTTGTTAGCTTGAGTGATTCCAATGCGCTCATTTAATTCTCCTTGTTTGTTAATGGGCATATTTAATTTAGTACCTGATTTGCGATTTGGTCGACCTCAATTTGTCCAAAACCACCAAATATCACCATTATTTTTGTTTGACTTCCTTTAGCAAAGCTAAATAAGTGTGAGTGGCGAAGTGAGTTGCGAATGAGTTACTAAAGAGTCGCTGTAAAGAAGTAGTTGCTAGTTTCGATAGTTGCTATTGAGTTACTACTTGGGACAAATGAGTAACTCTGACTCGTAACTACGCAACCCGAAACAAGCAACCTTCTTTTGAGATCTGCAACTTCTTCTGCCACTCACTGCAACCAACAAGGAGAAATCAATATGCAGAAAGAAATCGCAGTCCGTCTATATCAAAACGCCAAATATGGCACCACCTACGCTAAAGGTGTGCGCCATCAAGCCCTGTTTAATGCTGCGGCAGATATTAAAAAACCCAAAGTCAAATATGTCTTGGATTTTTATACTTATGCACATTGGGAGTTTTTAGCTAAAGAAAATCAACTAGATATCGTCAATCAAGTTCGTAATGAAGTCGATAAAGACACATTGGTCAGTTGGGTACTGCGTTATGACTTGGCGACCAAGACAAAGACAGCAGTCTATGGCTTTAGCACACTCGATATGAAGACTAATAAGTTAATACTATGTATTTTAGATAATGATGCGGGAGTAGAAGATAGCTGGCAACTTACAGCCAAACCTTGCAGAGCGGTGGCTGGTAAGAATGTAGCTGAGCTATTGGCTACTAATTGTGAATTAGCCAGCTGGTAGGCAAGAAAAAACCACTGTCGTGCCAAACACGACAGTGGCTGTGGTCTTGCATATTGCTTATTGAGGCATAACACCGCCTAAACCTACTGCTGAAAAAACTATCTCATCCATAAAATTACGCATAGAGCCTTTTGCTTTTCCAGCTATAGCTTCAATTGCTTGGGAATTCATCGCCATTGAAGGCAATCCCATTACTTTAAGAATGGCTTGTCCAAGCGGGACATAACTGGCTAAATCCACTACTTGATTCATTTCTATAAGGTGACAGCGGTTTTGAATGCCGACATCCACTTTATTAAGATAATTTGTTGTATAGAAAAACATACAACGCTTTACCCCCATTACTGCTTTAAGTGATTGCTGAGCACCAACAGTTAATTTATCCACCTCATCAAATACAAAATAATGATGATTAGATTGATGCCAAATCGACACCTTGTCAGCACTTGCATATACGGCATTTGCAATACTGGTAATGCTTAAACCACCACCACAACGAAACATATCAGTCATTACACTATCACGGTTTGCTGCAGGCATTTCGCAAATGTTTTGCGATAAGTTCCATTCACCAGCATGACTTGCCTCAAATAATTCAGGCAATAGTTCAGCCAAGGTGCTTTTACCAGTACCCCAAGTGCCATGCAAAAGAATGCCATTTTTTCCAGCAAAAGGAAAAGGCATTTTTTGAGACAAAATATATTCCAGCTTCTGCTTTTCAGTTGCACTAGAAAATAAAAAGTCATTCAAACAATTTGGATTTAATCCATTCATTTCGATCTCCATTTCGTAAAGGAATAGGGAGGGCTTTCGCCCCCCCCCTTTATTTTTGTTAAGCAATTACTTCTTCAAACAAAGTGCTTACATGAGCTAAATTTGCCGCTTTACGCTCAGCCTCAGCTTTTTCAGCTTGCACTTTTACAAATTGCTCTGCCAACTTCTGTTCTTTTTTTGTTGCAGACTTTAGGACTTTTTCTTGTCCTGCCAATTCTTTGGCAAGCTCCTTTTCTGCATCCTTATCTGCCTTTAGATCAGCGCGAATCTTTGCCTGTTTAGAGCTGTAATAAGCCGCTAGTGCTGTATTAACTGCCCCATCATGGCGAATAACAGCATTTACTTCAAATTCGCCTGTAGGCAAGTAAGTAGCCACAAACACCACTTGCTTATCTACCCAGTCAGCATTTGCGCTCACTACTGAGGCATCAAACTTAACTGTATTTAGAACAGCTTCGCTTACTTCGGCTTTAACTAGCGCAGCTCGCTTAGTGGCTGACAAAGGCTTAGTGCCGCCCATACGAATTTGCTCAACACCACCGTTGTCTTGCAAAAATGCAACCAAGTCTTCAGCACCAACTTCTTGTCGCAATGCTTCGCGCAAGGCAATAGAGTAAGCAGATACACGACGACGATCTACGCCAAATACACACTTAACAACACGGGTCATATCGTGTGTTGTGGCGCCAAAGCTATTGGTATAGCCTTTATCAGCGATAAATGCTTCCATCGCTTCTAACTTAGCTTTACGCACTTCTTTATCAGCGTCTTGCTTCATAACTAGATAAAAGCTGTAAGCCTGCTTCAAAATACTATACAAGCGATTATTAGACTGAGCAAGCTCAACTGTTTCCCAGCTGATGCGAGCTGACTCCAAAGACTTCAATTGCTCAAATGCGCTAGGCTGAGTAGCAGGTGTCGTGTTTGACACGACAACATTGCTAGGCACGCCAAGAGCAGCCAAGTTGATGGATGGGTTTACTGAGTTTGCTACAGTAGAATCAATGATCAAATTTGTCATGATTTGTTACCTTTCTTAATAGCGCTTCCGTATTTGCAATATGCTTTTGGTCGCGTTAAATAAGATGATCAAGCCAATCTGAGGCTTCTTTTTAGGGTTTTGAAGAATATGGAACTACCTAAATCACCCGCAAAACCACCAGTCAAAAAAGCGCCTAAACCCAAGGCTGGTCAAGCACAGTTGTTCTTCAAGGGGTTGCCTGAGGATGTGCGCTTTAAGAGCTACAGCATTCCTGAGTCACTAGAAAGAGCTAAAGGAACGCTATACGAAACTTGGTTTAATGCCCTGCAGCTATCACCGCACTACCAATTACTTTGTGAAACTAATGAATTCCCAAGTAATGAAGCAAAACGCACATTTGAATTATTTGGCGACTTACGTAATGTCGTATTTGACACATGGTGGATAGAAGTGGGCTATGGCATCTTTGCTGAAAAAAAGCCATTTAATAAAGTTTCTGTAATCAATGAAACAGATGGCTTTGGTGAAGATGTCAAAGTCTTGCATTTAGAAATTCCACTTAATGTCTCACCTAAAACATTGCGAGCGCAGTTTGATAACTTATTGGAGCTACACCATCCTCATTACAAAGACTTTGATCGTTGGCATGCGAGCACAGCACCTGTGCGCATGGAGTCCCGCAAACTCACCTCAGTCTCACTCAATATTTGCTTGGATGTTTATCGCTTGTTTCTCGAAAAATCCAAGCAAGGTGAGGCATTGCTGTATGAGATAGGTGAGGAACTCAGAATTAACCCCAAGCTCAATGTAGTGCATTCAGATAGGGCAATTGAGGTTAACGAAAAACGCATCAAAATGTCATCTGCCGTCAGTGAGTATTTAGAAAAAGCTAAGAACTTAACGGCGCACGCTACTGAAGGGCGATTTCCTTGCACAGACAATCATGATTGGATTGAGCGACAAACCAGAGCGCCGCGCAAATCCCGCTACGGCGATTGAGTGCTCATATCAACTCAACTGCCGCTCTCTTCATATCGTCGTTCACATCAATGTATTTCTGCGTTACAGCAATACTCTTATGTCCCGCTAAGCTAGCCAAAATACGCACAGAGATGCCCTTATTCGCCAAGGTCGTAATAAATTGCCTACGACCACTGTGGCTACTAGCACCCGCAATACCCGCTCGCTTATAAAGCCAAAAGAAGTGCTGGCATAAGGTATTAGGCGTCCAGCCCAAACGCTTAGATGTATGGAACAAAGGAATATCGGGCATGGTGATATGGCGTGTTTTGAGATACACAGCCAATTCTTCTTTTAGCTTGGCTGGCAAGAATACGGTTCTGCCGTCATTCCCTTTGGTTTGCTGTGCACTTAAACGGATTTCGCTTTTAATCGTGCCATCGTCATTTAATACATCTCCCATTTTTAATTGGGCAATTTCTTTAACGCGAAGTCCTGCCCAATATCCCATGAGTAACATTGCGCGATTGCGCTCTGCATAAGTTGTGCTGCTGATGTAGCGTAAGACTTGTTCTAATTCATTTGTGGTGAGTGTTTTTGCTTGAGCCATTTTTGTCCTTTAGATAAATAAAACTGTGTATGCAGTTTGTATTCTTTTGCTCAAAAGGACGACCAGTTTGCGTCAAAAATAATCTTTCCAAGAATCAATGACTTAGCATTTAGCGCCGCCAAAGAAAATAGCAATAATCTTTGGTGGAGCTAAGTGTATTTATTCAAATCGTGGGATAAAGACGACGAATATAAGTAAACATCTCAAATCAGCTCTACACGCTTAAAACGGGGGTTCTCAGATGCACAGCTATTTGGCGCGCCGACAACACAGCGCATAGACGGTTTTTGAGGTGGATTTTTAGGGGCTACGGTGTCGTGTTGAACACGACGGTAATTAATCTCGCTCCAAACTCAACATAATTTTTTCAGCAAACCCTAAAAAGCCATTACTGACAACTTTAAAAAGCATCCCTATCGCATATGAAATGGACAGAGCTGTATATAAAAATGCCTTCTTAAACATTACAGAGCAGGAATTGTTTTTAGGTCTGCTTGTATAGTTGCGCCGTAGCGCTCACCAAGTCCAACAACCATCCTTAATGGAATATTATCTTTTTCTGTTAACCAAATCTCCAGTGTAGAACTGTCGTCCTTTGTGGCTGCTTTGAAATAGCGGTAGGCTTTGACCTTAATTCCATTAAATGGAAAATCCCACAACTCCGCCTTGGTCAGCGTATATTGTTTTAACGATTTTGAATCGGTAATGTTATAGCTAGCTGTTGTTGGTGGGGGCTTACGACCAACAAATGTGTACATCACATTTAATAAATCCAATAAGTTGCCTGTTATTGCAGCTGAGCCAGTCTCTGTTTTATCCTTAATAAAGAGGACTTTTCCAGCTTTGCTATCTAGCTTAGCTTGTAAGCGCTCAGTATTCCCACGCTTTTCTATGTAACTCATCGTAGAAAGTGAATCTTTGCTTACATCGCCATAAGACTGTCTGTGTAGTTTTTGATTTGATAGTGCCAAATTGAGCATGGGTGTGAGGGTACCGATAGAGTTTATTTGATAATTATCAGCGCCGATTTCAACGATATCGCTTATATCTGCTGCATGTACCGAACCAGAAATAAAACTTAGGGCTTTTTCATAAACAGCTGGTTCTTCACCGCTTTTTTTAAGAAACGCCTCTCGTTGCTTAAAGTCTACCTTCAAACGCAATTCGTAATCAAATTGTAATTTGGATGGAATTTGCTTTTGCCCATACGATGCATGAGTAAAGGATAGGAGGATGGCTACCATCAAAGTTTTATCTAATAACCCCATCTTATGCACTCTTTCCTTGCTGAGTTAGCTTTAGCGCAAAGGCTAACAGTAGGCCAGTAAAAAGACCAATCAACAAACCCATAGCCAGATATTTTATATGGGGTGGATTTTCAATATCTATAACTCCAGCCTGCTTAAGGCCGTATAATTTTTTTGTTTGGATCGTGGACAAAGATACTTTAATTTCCTCAACAGCAATTAACTGAATGTTATTCCTGATTTCTTTCTCGATTTGTCCAGCTACATTTAGCAACTTAGCCCCCAAATCATCCTCGCCCTGATTGTTCTCAACTAGAAGTATTGCTTGTTTTACAAATTGTTTATAAACAATATTTTGACTCTCTTCATCCCTGTATCTGGCCAGAGACTCCTTTAGATTATTAACATCTGTTGTGGCGGCAAAAATCTGAGTTGTGATGGGCAAATACTTTGCGCCACTGTCTTTTGCATCAACTACTTGACCCAATGTTGTTGTAGTTGCCGGAAACTGCCCCTTTAAATCATTAAGATTTTTGATTCTTTTTTGCAGATAATCTAACTCTACTTCTGCGCTACTGATTTTTTTTCTTAACCCACTATCAATGGTTATTGCCTTTAACTCGTATCCACGAACCAAATCTCTTAATTCGATATATGTTGAGCCATCAATAAAAAATTTACTTGCCTTCTCTACTCTTTTCTTCGCATCTTCTTGTGTAGCGCCTTTTGAATTTATCTGAATTGAAGAAATTTTTGATCCAGCAGCATTCAATGCAGTTGCATCAAGTAAATCTTTACTATCTGCTTTACTAACCAATATATTGGGCTTAATACTTTTTGACCAAAACGCCTCCGAACCCAAAAAGCTATCGTCGAGATTTTTTAGTTTTTGCTGATGTTCTTGCTCTAGCTTTGGTAATGCTGACTGAAGGTATCTAATGCGGGGTATATCCAAACCGTCATAGTTATAGAGGGTAATTGTTGCGGTATAAAGTCCAAAAATTATCGAGACAGCCAATCCGACAATGGCACCAATGAGTCCTACAACAATTATTCTTTTATAAAAATCTCTAATGAATTCAACAATATCTTTAATGCTTATTTCGCTCTGGTTATCTGATGGCGCAACTTCATTTACTGCCATCATTGTGAGATCCAATTCAGAATTATTGAAATGGCAAATACACAGATACCACTAAATATCAAAATATTTAGCAGAGCTATTTCTTTAAATATTTTCTTTAGATAGATTGCTCGTATATCAGTGGTAGGGTTTTCCATGAGGCTCGCTTATCATTAAAAACATAACTATTGAGCCTCAACACCAAAAGAACAAGTCAAACAAGATTTGTCTTTAAACATTTAATAAAAGTATTTAATTTAAATATTTTATTTCATTGACTTAAGTCAATAATAATTATATTTTTTATACATATACCTAATTTGAAAAAATGAGCAAATAATGAATGACAATGCGTTAGATGTGCTTGAAAAAATTCAAGCTGTGCGAAGCTGGGGTAAAGAAAATTTACCCTTCTATGAATCAGTTATCGCAAACGATCTAATCATTTTTCTGGCAATTGAATTTGTTAAGGGTAAGCCTTTAACTGTTAAGCGATTATTTGCCTCTCTTCCATATTCGTATACGGCAGTTAGACAACACTACAAGAGACTATTCAAAGATGGCTGGGTTGAACATATCTCTGATGATAGAGATAGGCGAATTAAGTACATCAAACCAAGTGAAAGATTTATTAATGTGATTGAAGCATACGTTCAAACTATCAAACATGCTTTTACCCCCCCCCGAGTTATCTCAACTTAATAATCAAGGATAAAAAAGCAAATATATGCTTAACAAATTATTTAGGTTTCTCTGCCCTATTCGAAGCTCTTTTGTAGTCGAAGAAATAGATCTATTGCGTAACATTGTTGTTTTAGAAGACAAAGCTTTTGGTATTCGTTGCGAAGTTAATATTGGCAATAAAGGATTAAAAGAGGCAAAAATAGCGGGGCCATATTGCGTATCCCTCTTATATAAAGACGGAAGCACAAAAAAAGCACACTTTTTACGCTAGCCCAAGACCATTTTGAAAAAACACGGGGTTTCAAATAACAACTCTTGATTTTGAGAGGCGATTAATCGTCGTTGAAAACATCTCAAAGGGCATTAGATATGAATTTCCTAATGAGTTTGAACAGCTTAAGAATGCACAAATTCATGACAACTATCTTTTAGTTATTGAATCAAAAGATGGAAGGAGAGAGTTAATTCAGTTGTTGGAATAACAATGCGTGCTGTCGTGTCAAACACGATACCCTGACCCCTCATTTACGCCAATCTCTCAGCTGCCATTGTTGCCGTCATCTTGCTGTAGTGCCGTTCAATCATATTTACACTTGTCCCCATTTGCCTAGCAAGCGTATGTATATCAATACCACTTGCTAATGCAAATGTCGCATAGGTGTGTCGCAAGCTGTATAGCGTTCTATGCTGTCCGCCACTATCCACACGCATACTGCTCCGCACCATTAAGTTTCTGAATATATTTTCCATATTGCTTATCTGCGTGTTGTTAGGCAAACAAAAGATGGCTTTGTCTAACTTAGCTTCAATTAGTCCATTCAAATTTGTGTAGTCCAACTTGTGCCAACGCATTAGACGCTCAAATACTTTTATCACTTCGTGCTTGGCAATTAAGTGTCGTGGACCAGTTTTGCCGCTTACCCAAATACGCAAATATTTTTTATTGCCAATCCAATGCCACTGCAAATGCTTCCAACGCAAGCGTAGTGCTTCTGTGCCGTGTCTTACTCCAGTGTTTACCAAAAATTTTATGTAAGCAACGCACAGCGTTCGCATTTGTCTTGTGCGTTCTGTATAGCTACTCTTTACCCAAGTCTCTGTATAACTTATCAACTCAATAATTTCCTCTTTAGTAAAGGCTGGGCGAGGCTGACTACGCTTGCCTTTGCTATCTAACATTGGCACAGCACGATTGTGTGCAACATAACCACGCTCTCTCGCTAAATTCACAACACGAATGTATGCGCTTGCGTGATTGCGTTTGGTACTTGCCATAGGCACTTTATTCATTTCAGTAATCCGCCACGCATCAAAGTCAGCAAGCATCTCAGTTGTAATGTTTTCTATTTCGTAGGCGCCAAAAAAAGGAATGAGATATTTATTGATTGCAAAAATATAATCTCTATAACAACGACGACCCGTGTTGTTATCCAATGCTCTACTCATATTTGCAATTTCATCTAATGCAATTTGCTTAAATGTTCTTGTTGTAATTGCCAAGCCAGCGTCTGTTTTTATTTTTACAGTCTCAATAATTGCAATTGCATTGATTTTTGCTTGCTCTATATCGTCTGTATTTGTTGTCGTGCTGTGCCACTTGTTGTTTGCTAACTTAAATCGTACTTGCCACTGCACCGACTGCGGACGCTTATACAGCAAGGCTTTGCCGTCCATCAGCCTTACTTGTTTAATAGCGTTTACGTCAAACTGTGTTGCGAATAATTGTTGTAGCGAGGACATACACGCAAGTATGTTTTCAAATGCCAACTTGGACGACGATTAGTTTTTTATCGTCGCAAAAATCCCACGCGATACTCTGCGAACAAAATTATGTGTGTGATTTTTTTATTGAGTGCCGCAGATTTTTCTACGAATTGAACGGCGCTGTGAAGAGGAGCTTTTGACTAATGTTTACAACTGTCAAACATCGAAAAATATTTTTTTCAATCCTCTGCTCTACCGACTGAGCTACCAGGCCAAGAGTTGGGATTATAAATGAAACTGAGTTTCCGCTCGGCAATCCCTGTTTAATGAGCTATTTAGCTCCACTTGGGTTGGTCGCGCTTAACTTTTTTGGCCATTTCACTGCGCTAGGTTAAAAGCAGTCAATTATTTAACCCGATCCCATAAATGGGGCTAACACACACTGATTAGTCAAAAACCTGACGCGATCGCTTTATTGTTTATTAAATTTATGGTTAAGTGTGTCTTTAGCCCTAAATTAAGTCACAAATAATGCTTAAGAAATACTTTGATTACCTTGCCATTTTGGATGACAGTAATCAGCAATTGAACTTGAACGCCATAGACGTTCTGCTATTGAACTACGTCGCCAAAGCAGAGTATGAGAACCGCAAGCTTAATGTAATGGATTTACTGTTGCAAAGACACATTGCTTCACAAGCTGCAATTCATGGCAGGCTGAAAAAATTAGTCGGCTCTGGCTTGATTGAGCTAAAAGAAAATAAGAGTGATGGCAGGGTAAAAGGGGTAACACTCACTAAGCTTGCGCGCAAACGCTACGAAATATTGAGTAAGGCTATTGCCTGAGTAGACCTCCCTTTACTCAAATAAATCAATAATATTCTCGTGAGCCCAACTCAGTAAATCCCTATTCTCGTCTTTGCTCAGCTCATTCTGCAAAATGTCACTCAGAATGACATCGCCACTATCGCTTAAAAAAAAGGGTGTATATCCATCGGGATAACGCTTATCTTTTCCATATAAGTCATAAATAATATCTAACAGTCTTACCGAATTTTCTGCGTGTTCGTTTGTCATATAAGTAAGGTTATTAATTTATAGAAACTATAATATTAAACAAGCATAGTTGAAAAAAGCGCGTTTTGGAATGAAAGAATTAATCTCAATAAGAAGCTACTAGCTTAATTCAGCACCTTAAATAGGAAGAGCTCATCAATGAGTTTTACGGTTTATGCAGCACTCAGATTAAAGTTTTGAATGCTTTGGCGATCCTTTTGTATGATAAAAAAGATGCTAAGGTGGGCGATCTCATTAGTCTTGGTCATATTGCCTCCCCGGCAACCATTCATGCGGCCCTAAAAAAACTTACCCATAGCGAGCTAATTTGCTTTAGAAATGCGGTGGATAGTCGTGCAAAATATGCAGAGTTGACTGAGCTGGGCTTAAAACGCTTTAATGAATTAGCTAAAGCGATAACCAAGTAATTCCATCAATTGGGCGTTTTTGGGCCTTATCTAACCCTATTAATAAGACTCTTAATCGAATCCTTATGCCGCATGATTAGCACTAAGGCGCAAACAAATATGGCATTGCCCGCAAAATTCGCGATGATAGCGGCGAAGCCGCTATGCAAGAGATTGCGGCTGATTTGACTGGTTGTGAGGCTGTTAACCCCATAGGCAAATACTATCCCGTTCACCACGCTGGATACGGTGGCCAGTGCCACCACTTGGTAATAGCCAAGATTTGATAAATCTTTGTTTACCTTAAACAATTTCAGCCCTAACACCACAATCATATAAAGCACTGAGCTGGTTGATAGCGCAACAATGAACCAGCTCATCCAAGGCTGGCTAGGATCAGTAATGAGAAGGCGTGTAAATGCTGCGACCGCGATGCCTACAAAACCCCGCCATTTGAATACCATCATCGCAAAGAGCTTGACTCCCGCCGGGAGAAACAAATAATAAGTGACTGGCCCAATCTGAAATTGCGGCAAGAAGAATACCGGTGCCACGAAAATCCAATACAGCACAAATGAGAGCAACATCTCAATAATGTAGCTTTTGTTAATTTGGGGGATTTTGATCATTCGTTGGCAGGACTCTTTACAAGTATTGTAAGTGCCTTTATTTCAAGCTGATACTTTGGCTTACTTGCTAGCTAAGCCCTTTAGAATAGGGAATGACTACAGAAAGCTTTATTCCGGGCAAAGATGCCTCTTTAGAATCCACAATTGCCACGATGCAAGCAAAGTTGGCGAGTCGCGGATTTTTTCTCAACGAGTCCTCTTTACTCAATCCAGTTCAAGGGATTTGGTCGACTCACGTTAAGGATAGAGACTGCCCGATGCTATTTGCCAATGGCAAGGGGGCAACTGAGTTAGCGGCTAGAGCCAGTGCGTTTGGCGAGTTCTTTGAGCGCCTTGGCACACATTACTTTTGGACCCACTTTTATCTTGGGAAGGCCCGCAGCGAACGTGCCTTTGTGCACTATCCGCAGGAAAAGTGGTTTCCGCTAGAGGGTCCAATCTGGCCCGCAGGCCTTCTAAATGAAGAGTTGCATGCTTTCTACAACCCGGAAGGAGAGATTGACAGCTCAGTATTAGTCGATTTGAATTCTGGCAATATTGAGCGCGGTATCTGCGCTTTGCCGTATGCCCGCCTACGCGATGGCGAAATAAGCTATTTTCCGGTGAATATTATTGGCAATTTGTATGTCAGCAACGGCATGGCCGCGGGTAATACGCTGATGGAAGCACGCAGTCAGGCGCTTTCTGAAATCTACGAACGCCATATTAAATACCGCATTATTAGTGAAGGTCTGTGTCTTCCAGATGTTCCGGAAGAAGTGATAAACCGCTATCCGAAGATAGCATCTGGAATTGCGGGATTACGTGACGCAGGTTTTGGCATCTTGGTCAAAGATGCCTCTCTTGGCGGCGAGTATCCAGTAATGAATGTCACCTTGTTGCATCCAAAAGATCAGGGATGCTTTGCGAGCTTTGGTGCCCATCCCCGCTTTGAGATTGCCCTAGAGCGCGCCCTAACAGAGTTGTTGCAGGGACGTGCCCTAGATGCCTTAGAGAACTTTGCTGAGCCAGGGTTTGATATGGATGAGATTAATTCAGTAGCCAATTTAGAGATTCATTTTGTGGATTCTAGTGGGGTGATTAGCTGGAACTTTTTGAGCAGTCAGGCTGACTTTCCCTTTGTGGACTGGAACTTTAGCAGCACTACTGCTGAAGATTACGAGTGGCTCTGTAAACGCATAGAGAAAGATGGTTACGACGCCTACGTGGCTGACTTTTCAGAACAAGGGGCATATGCCTGCCGCATTCTAGTTCCGGGGATGTCTGAAATTTATCCTGTGGAAGATTTAGAGTGGGAGAACAATAGTGTGGGCAACCTCATTCGCCCAGCGCTAGTGAGACTTTCGACGCTGAGTGACGCTGAAATAGAAAATCTCTTGGCTGAGCTACAAACACTGAACCTGAATGATGAGCGCCCCCTTTGGGAAATATTAGGCTTGGCTATTCCCGTACAAACCGCTTGGAAAGAGCTGCGTATTGGTGAGTTGAAAACCTTGCTGGCGTTAGCGATCGGCGATAAAGAAGCCGCCCTCGAGGGATGCGATTGGATTCATCACTACAAACAAATGAGCGCGTCGCGTCGCCTGGTATATCGCTGTATTCAGAATTGCTTGCAGTTAGAGGATCCCGGCCTTTACGATGCGTCGCTGGAGTTGCTGTACGGACCATCCACCCTGCGTCAAGCCAAAGCGCTTATATCTGGTGAAGAGCGCTTCTTTGATCTGGCGGATTTAGGTGAAAATATGGAAGCCAGCCAGATGCATCAAAGCCTACTAGCGGCATACGATAAGTTGTTTCTTTAGGGCGCTTAAGCCTCACCTTTATTACGCGATGTATCGATTCCTAAGGCCTTGAGCTTGCGATAAAGGTGGGTTCTTTCTAGGCCAGTGTAATCCGATATTTTGGTCATGCTGCCACCCATGATGAGCATTTGATGTTCAAAGTAGGCTTTTTCAAATAGGTCTCTGGCCTCTCGCAACGGCAGATCAAAGTAGGTTTTAGCGATGCCGCTAATATATTCGCCGCTCGGTTGCGCTGCTGGCTGCTCACTTGGCACAGGTTTAGCATTCTGGCCACCGGTGACCATCGTCTGCGTTAACTTGCCTTCAAGTGGCTCTACATATTTAGGCGAACTTTCCAAAGCTTTGTTAACTGTTTTCAGCAGCTTTTGTAAAGCAATCGGCTTCTCTAAGAAATTCAGGGCCCCAATGCGGGTCGCCTCAACAGCCGTATCAATGGTTGCATGACCAGACATCATGACCACTGGCATGGTCAGTTGACCGGTTTTAGACCACTCTTTCAGCAAAGTAATGCCGTCTGTCTCTGGCATCCAAATATCGAGTAAGACCATATCTGGGCGCATTTGCTCACGTATTTTCCGAGCTTGGATAGCACTCTCAGCCGCATAAACCGTATGGCCTTCGTCGGTGAGAATCTCGTTGAGAAGCTCGCGAATACCCATCTCATCATCCACCACCAGAATACTAGCCATGCTTAAGCTGCCTCATTTGCAAGATTCATAAATAAAATTGATACCCGAGCTCCAACCAGTTCTTCTCCCTGCTGACGATTGCGAATTTCAATCTTTGCGCCATGATCGTCAATAATTTTTTTAACTACTGCCAAGCCTAGGCCAGTGCCTTTAATTTTCGAAGTTACGTAAGGCTCAAATGCCCTTGCCAGTATCTTAGCTGGAAATCCTGACCCACTATCACTAATTGAGAGTCTTACCGCATTTTGAGCTACGCCACTCATTTCGCCATAGGGAACGACTTCTGTTTTTATCTCTACTGGCGCCTCTTGATGATGGCCCTCTAAAGTCGCATCTTGCGCATTTTGCAAAAGGTTATGAATCACTTGTCGCAGCTGAGTAGGGTCGCCCATGATGTTCGGGCAATTGGCATCCAATCTGGTGTTGATAGGGCTACCTTCATATAAGCCTAAGATTTCAGAGATCAAAGTATTGATCGAGACCGGTTTTAATTGGGGTGTAGGGGTTTTTGCAAAATCCCTGAAGTCATTGACCATTTCTTTCATGGCTTGCACTTGGCCAATGATAGTCTCCGTACTGCGGTTGATCATTTCTTCCTGTTCGGGACTTAATTTACCCGCTAACTTATGTTGCAGTCTTTCTGCTGAAAGCTGAATTGGAGTGAGGGGATTTTTAATCTCATGGGCTAGGCGTCTTGCCACTTCACTCCAGGCAATTGAGCGCTGGGCGCTCACAACGTCAGTAATGTCATCGAATACGACCATGCGTAAATCTGGCGCTAACTCAGTGCCGCGCACAAATAAGGTAACGCCGAGCTCGCTTTCAAATTCATTGGTGGCATGTAGTTGAATTTGCTTTTGCCAGACTGGGGAGGTCTTGTCTGTGGCTAACTGGGCAGCATCTTCAGGTGCAGTTAACTTCAGAGTATCGAAGCCCTCCTTAATCGCTTGCTCAAACTCAACCAAACTTGGATTGTCACTTAGTGGTCGCCCATCGTATTTGGTCAGGTCCTTACCAAAGATACGATCCGCTCCTGAATTGCTAGAGACTACATTGAAATTTGCGTCGAAAATACAAACCCCAGCAGTTAAGTTTCCTAAGACGGTTTCTAAAAAAGCTTTGGATTCTTGTAAAGAAGTTCGTGCATCTGCTAGCTGCCTCGTCATCACATTAAATTGACGAGTAAGCATGCCGAGCTCATCGCCGGTATTTAATTCAGGTTTCGGCGACAAGTCTCCCTGAGCTACGGCTTGCGTCCCCTTGAGCAACATCAGCAACGGTTTTGCCAATTGCCGCCCGAGTGTCAGGGCTAAAGTAACCGCAACAAACAAAGCAAAAAATAAGGTGAGCGTCAGGGTGCCCACAAACATCTTGCGCAAACCCGTTCTTCCTAGAGATTTTTCTTGGTAGTCACTATAGGCCGCCTGCACAGCAACAATATTTTTGGCAATATCTTCTGGCACGGTTTTGATCAGCTGAAGATACCAAATTTCCTTTTGTTGCTGAATGCTGAGCCCAAAGCCGCCACCGCTAGAAGGCCGCTCAAGCACGAGGGGAACCACCGCACGCAAGCGATAGGCTTGCTGTTCACCGTTATTTTGAGGCTCATCGATAAAGCCAACACTCTTTAGGCTTGAAGATTGTTTCATCAACTCTAAACTTGGGGGCGCTGATGGCTCCTGCACATTGCTGGAGGCTGCCATCGCTATCATTCCTTGCTGGCTATTAAAGATCGTAATTTCTTCAATACCAAATTGATCCCTGTAACGCGATAGAAGTAGACTGAGCTCGGCCGGACTTGAGCGATTAGGCAATCCCTGAATTTGATTCGCCACAATCTTGCCTTCATCTTGCAGCTCTTGTAGTGAAGTAGAAAAAGTGGCGCGCCCAAGTTGGAGTGCGGACTCTAAGGCGGACTCCACCTTAACGTCAAACCAGGTTTCAATACTGCGTGATACGAATTGCAAGGAAACGCCATACAAAATGAGGCCAGGTACCACGCCGACCAACGCAAAAATCATGGCCAACTTGGCGATCAATCTTGTGCCAAAGCGACCCTTACGCCAACGAATAGCAATCGCGATCACCAAAGTGAGGATGACGATGATAAGACAGATACCAACGACCACATTGGCCGCGTAAAGCCAAATAAAGTAATTATCAAAAAACTCTGTATTTGATGAAGCGATGGATAACAAGACCAATAACAGCAATGCAAAAACAATAATGGCTGCTGTCGCAATCGATAGAGCACGCCTTTTCCAAACATCCTTTTTAAAGAGGTTCAGAAATATAGGTGCGCCCAGACCCTTCATCGCTTAATGAGGTTAGGTCCGTTAGGAAGAAATGGAAAGCGCACCCAATCGCTAGTAATGTTCCAGTCCTTATTGTTGAGTGCATTCACCTGAAATGGCTTCGGCAGCTTACTCAGATCTAGCGTCATTCTGAAAGCAGCGGCATAGGACTTGCCAGGATCAATTTGAATATTATCAATCACTCGCCAACCCCCAATGCTGCCTACGGCTTGTAATGCTTCAGCAATGGTTTTCTCTGAAAAAGAAAAGCCCTCAGATGATATGCGGTATTGCTGAGTCAAGGGCTGGTAAGACAAGCGGGTCTGCCGTTGTGTCAAAACCGTTTTTTCTTCGAACCAATACCAGCGAGCGCGGGTTAACTCAAACTCAGTCTGGAAGTACAGTACGACGCCTTTTTGAACTGCGTCCTCAAGCCCAGGGGTGAGTTCAATTTGAAATGAGGCATTCAAGAGCCAGTCGTTATCCACCCGCTCGAGCTCAGCCGATCTGATTTTGATGCCCTCAGCATTGGCCGCACCCGACAGAACTCCTAGTAGCAGCAAACAAGCGCAGAAAAATTGTTTAATGCGTGGGCTCATGGCTCATTTTCTGAAATAAGGCATAGTAAAAACCATCATTTGTCTCAGTCGGCAAAATTTGTCCGGGGGCGTTCAATCGTAACGCATCGGACTGGTTTAGAGCAAACCAAATTGCTTGCACCTCGCCCTCCTCTGGAAATAGCGAGCAGGTCACGTACAAAAGTAAACCCCCTGGCTTAAGCATCTTCCAAGCCTGAGTCAATATTCCCCGTTGCTTCTCTTGCAAGTTGCGGATATCCGCCTCACGTCGCAGGAAAGGAATATCAGGATGCCGTGAGACGATGCCAGATGCAGAGCAAGGGGCATCAAGCAAGATCTTGTCAAATAGTTTGCCATCCCACCAGCTTGCTTTTGAGGCGTCGCCTCGAATAATCTTTACTACATCTGAATGCAATTGCAGGCGGTCTAAATTGCCACCTATCTTTCCTAAGCGACTCTGATCAAGCTCAAGCGCAATAATCTCGCAATCGGCCAGCTCCAATAGATGTGCGGTCTTGCCGCCAGGGGCAGCACAGGCGTCCAGAATGCGTTCACCAGGCTGTGGATTCAGAAGGACTGCTGCTAACTGAGCACCCGCATCTTGCACAGAAACAGACCCACTATAAAACCCGGGCAATGCGGAAACCGGGACGGGATTCTTTAATAGCAAGGCGGAGTGCAGGGGAATTTCGGCAAGTGCTGCAATTGGACTGGCAGAGATGCCTTCGGCCTCTAACAGCTCTTGATATTGACTACGCGTATATTGCCGTTGATTCACGCGCAAAATCATTGGGGCACGCTGCGCCTGCGCAATGAGCATTGCTCGCCATGACTGCGGATAGTTTTTCTTGAGACTGGCACGCCACCAGGGAGGAAAAAACATCGGAATAGGATCTGGTGGATAACTCTTTTCCCCTTTTGGCGGCGCTACTGTCAGACTCACTTTGCGCAGCACGGCGTTGACTAAGCCCTTGGCATACATTGTCTGATCATATAAATCGCAGGCGCGCACAGCCTGATCGACAATGGTGTGGGCGGCGTAACCTTTGCCGTCTGTATTTTCTTGCAAAAACAAAGCAATAGCTACGCTTAATAAGTGATCTACTTCAGGCGGAGGTGCTTTGGGAATCAATAATGCAATCAGCTCGTGCGAGCGCACCCATTTTCGTAGCGCATCGAAAGTTAAGCTTTGGACAATTGGTCGCTCATGGGCATCTAACTCTTCTAAAACTTCTGTGAGAGAGCGCCCTTGCATCACTTCAGTTACCACTTGAGCGGCAATGGTCATCGCTTCAGCTAGCGGCAAACTATGGGGTGTTTTTAAGTCAGACAAGCTATTCCTTTAGAAACTGCATCCTATTTTCTTGTGAAGTGGCGGATTGCAAACAAGCACTTGCACTCATTTTCTTCCCGCCCGGCTTTTGCATTTCCTGAACCTCAATCACGCCCTGCCCACATTGAATATAGGCCGAGCCATCACTCAATCCAAGAACCTCCCCGGCTAATGCCGTTTTGGTAACAGGCGCGCTTTCTGCTACAGCAGATTGCCAAAACTTAAACGCCTCTCCATTCAGGCTGCTAGTCGATCCAGGAAATGGATTAAATGCACGAATACGTCGATCAATTTCTACTGCACTTAAAGCCCAGTCAATCTCTGCTTCTTTTTTTAATATTTTTTCCGCATACGTAATGCCGTCGGTTGGCTGTGGGGTACGTTGCAATTCCTTGCCCTCCTGCAAGCGTGCCAAGGTTTCTACCACGAGAGTGGCGCCCAACACTGCTAACTTATCGTGCAGGGTACTGCTGGTCTCAGCTACCGCAATAGGAATCGCGCCCGTCAAAACGACATCTCCCGTATCAAGGCCGGCATTCATTTGCATAATACTTACGCCGGTCGTCGGGTCGCCTGCCTCTATTGCTCTTTGAATCGGCGCAGCACCACGCCAGCGGGGCAATAGAGAGGCATGAATGTTAAAACACCCATGGCGTCCTGCAGTCTGAGCAACGTCAAGAATCTCTTGGGGAAGTATTAGGCCGTAAGCCACTACTACCATTGCATCAAAGCTAATCTGATTTAAAAGCGCATACGCTTGCGATGCCTCTAATTGCTTGTGGGGATCAGAAGCATTGCGCTTAAGAGATTCAGGTTGAATAAGAGGAATTTGTTTCTCGAGGGCTGCCAATTTTACTGGGCTGGCGTGCAGCTGCATTCCTCTGCCAGCACGTCGATCCGGTTGCGTGAGAACTAAAACGATTTCATGACCAGCTTGTTCGATTGCACGCATCGCATGCGCAGCAAACTCCGGGGTACCAGCAAATACGATTTTCATTGGGGGCGCTTAGCGCTGACTCGCCAATTCTTTAGCGCGCTTTTTCATTTTAAGAGAGATCCGATTGCGCTTCAAGATGGATAGGTACTCCACGAAAACCTTGCCCCGCAAATGATCCATCTCATGCTGCAAGCAAACCGATAAAAGACCGTCGGCCTCAATCTCGAACTCCTTGCCATTTTGGTCTAAGGCTTTTACGTGAATAACGTCTGGTCTATCGACCTCGTCGTAATACTCCGGAACTGAGAGGCAACCTTCACGCCATGATTTTTTTTCGGTACTTGCCCAAACCAATTCTGGGTTGATAAATACCATCAATGCATCTTGGTTTTCTGACACATCAATTACCAAAATCCGTTCGTGAATATCTACTTGGGTTGCAGCTAGGCCTACGCCGGGAGCGTCGTACATTGTTTCCGCCATATCAGCCACAATTTTCTTGATGCGGGCGTCCACTTGCGCGACCGGTTTAGCAACCTTGTGCAAGCGGGGATCGGGATAGCAGAGAACTGGTAATAAAGCCATGTAGGAATTATCCAACAGAGTAATGAGACTGTCCTGATTGTGTAAATTTAAGCACGGTTCAGAATTTCTGCATGAACCCACTAAACACGCCAATTGTCACTTGCCTCTCTTGGCAGGACCCCGCATACCCCAAGCGCCTGAGGGATCTTTTTGACCCTCCTAAGGCTATATATATAGAAGGCGATATTGAACTATTAAAGCTTCCGATGATTGCCATCGTGGGCGCACGGGCTGCTAGCCCTAATGGGCTGCAAAATGCACTTTTCTTTGCCCAGGGGCTAGCCAGAGCGGGTGCCCTCGTCGTTTCTGGTTTGGCTCGTGGCATTGATGGGGCGGCTCATCGAGGCGCCTTGGGCGAAAAGCCCTATCAAGCAACACTGGCAGTGTGCGGCACTGGCCTAGACCTGGTTTACCCTCCAGAACACGTCTATTTGGCCAATTGCATTAGAAATAAGGGCTTGTTGTTATCGGAATTACCCCCGGGCGTTGGCCCAAAAGCATTTCATTTCCCTAGGCGTAACCGCTTAATCGCAGCCCTTGCTCTTGGCGTTGTGGTCATTGAGGCCGCCAATAAGTCTGGCTCGCTAATTACGGCGAGACTTGCATTGGAAATGGGCAGGGAAGTGTTTGCAGTGCCTGGCGCCATCAATAACCCCCTTTCTCAGGGCTGCCACCAATTGATTCAGCAAGGGGCCAAGCTGGTTTGTCGCCCTGAAGAGGTCTTAGAAGAGTTGTATGTTCAGCCTAAAAGTCGCATTTAAGGCCTCCAGCGCGGGGTTTTTAGCGAATTTGGCTCGTATTTGGACTTTTGTCAATTTATCGGTTAATAATAAAAAAGGGATAAATTCATAATCAACTTTCCATTTGGTTTAAATTGATCATCCTTTTTTAGTATCCAGAACTTCTTTTTAGGCTCTTATTTAGGCAAAAGCGTGGCTAAAGCATCTACCAAAAGCACTTCCAAAACCTCCAGTGTGGATCACCCAAAGGCGCTCATCATTGCGGAGAAACCATCCGTTGCAAACGACATCGCCAAGGCATTGGGCGGATTTACTAAGCACGAAGACTATTTTGAAAGCGACACTTACGTAGTTTCTTCGGCTGTAGGTCACTTATTAGAAATAGCTGCTCCCGAAGAATTTGATGTGAAGCGCGGTAAATGGTCTTTTGCCAACTTACCAGTAGTTCCGCCTTACTTTGATCTGCGCCCAATCGCCAAAACAGAGGCCCGCTTAAAGGTATTGCAAAAACTGATCAAGCGCAAAGATATTAACGAGTTGATTAATGCCTGTGACGCGGGACGCGAAGGTGAATTGATTTTTCGCTTAATTGCACAACATGCCAAAGCACCCCAATCAATTAAGAGGCTTTGGCTACAGTCGATGACACCGAATGCCATTCGGGAGGGCTTTGCCTCCTTACGCAGCGATGTCGACATGCAGCCCTTAGCTGATGCAGCGCGTTGCCGTTCAGAAGCAGATTGGCTGGTAGGCATTAACGGCACTAGGGCTATGACGGCCTTTAATAGCAAGAGTGGTGGATTTTTCTTGACCACCGTTGGGCGAGTCCAAACACCTACGCTCTCTATCGTGGTTGAGCGCGAAGAATTAATTCGTAAGTTCGTCTCAAAAGATTATTGGGAAGTAAAGGCGGAATTTATTGCCTCTGCCGGTGTCTATGAAGGTCGCTGGTTTGATCCTAAATTTAAGAAGGATGCCGCAGAGCCCGATGCGCGTGAAAATCGCTTGTGGAGTGAGGCCGCCGCCCAAAGCATTGTGGCCGCTTGTCGCGACAAAAAAGCGGCCGTTACTGAAGAAGCCAAACCAGCTACTCAGTTAGCGCCGCAACTGTTTGATTTAACTAGCTTGCAGCGCGAAGCCAATGCCCGCTTCGGCTTTTCTGCAAAGAATACTTTGGGCTTAGCGCAAGCGCTTTATGAGCGTCATAAGGTACTAACCTATCCGCGTACCGATTCAAAAGCACTTCCCGAAGACTACTTGGATACTGTCAAGCAGACCATGGAGAATTTGGTCGAGAATTCACTAGAGTATCGTCCGTTCGCCAAACAGATTCTGCAAGGCGACGGCAAGGACACAAAAGCGGGTTATGGCTGGATTAAGCCTAACAAGCGTATTTTCGACAATACAAAAATTTCAGATCACTTCGCCATTATTCCTACTTTGGAGGCCCCAAAAACCTTAAGTGAGCCGGAGTTGAAGTTGTATGACTTGGTAGTGCGTCGTTTCTTGGCCGTCTTTTATCCAGCCGCTGAATTCCGGGTCACTACCCGCATTACCGAAGCGCTCGGTCACCACTTTAAAACTGAAGGACGCGTCCTCGTTCACCCTGGTTGGCTCACGGTCTATGGCAGATCAAACCAAGCGGATGATGAGCTCGTGCCAGTACAAGAGGGTGAGAGCGTCCAAACAGACTCTATTGCAGCTGTGCCATTAAAAACCAAACCGCCTGCACGCTATACCGAAGCCACTTTACTGTCGGCCATGGAAAGCGCGGGTAAGTGGGTTGACAATGACGACATGCGTGAAGCGATGGCCGAGAAAGGTTTGGGTACGCCCGCTACCCGCGCCGCAATTATCGAAGGCTTATTGGCTGAGCGCTATATGGTTCGTGAGGCGCGAGAATTAATTCCCACTGCAAAAGCATTTCAGTTGATGACTTTATTGCGCGGTCTCGATGTCGAAGAACTGACTCGCCCCGACCTTACGGGTAACTGGGAAAACAAGTTGTCGCTGATTGAACAAGGCAAGATGAATCGCGATACCTTCATGCAAGAAATTGCGCAGATGACGCAGCGAATTGTGAAGCGTGCCAAGGAATATGACAGCGACACCATTCCCGGCGACTATGCCACGATGGCTACACCATGCCCTCATTGCAAGGGTCATGTCAAAGAAAACTACCGTCGCTTTGCTTGTGAAAAATGTGGTTTTACAATCAGCAAAACACCTGGTGGGCGTGCCTTTGAATACCCCGAAGTAGAAGAGCTCTTGCGTGAAAAAACGATTGGGCCTTTACAAGGATTCCGTAGCAAAATTGGTCGCCCATTCGCCGCTATTATTAAATTAAGCGAGATCCCCGAGGATGACGCAGATTATCCAAATGCGGGATTCAAACTTGAATTCGACTTTGGCAATTCCCAAGAAGATGAATCTGAGGCGATTGACTTTACCGGTAGGTTGGCCTTGGGCGTGTGCCCCAAATGTTCGGGCGCAGTGTATGAAGACGGCATGCGCTATTTATGTGAGAACAATACGGGCCCCAATAAATCCTGTGATTTCAAAACGGGCAAGGTTGTTCTCCAGCAAGAAATTGCTAGCGAGCAGGTCCAGAAATTACTTAAAGAAGGTAAGACGGATTTGTTGACCAACTTTAAATCGAATCGAACCGGTCGTGGCTTTAAGGCTTATTTAGCTTTAGACGCTACAGGCAAAATCGGTTTTGAATTCGAAGCTAAAGCCCCCAAGGCTGAAGGCGCAGCTAAGGCTCCAGCGAAAAAACGTGCGGGGGCCAGTGCGGCTAGCAAATCAGCCGTTAAGCCCAAGCGCGTGAGTAAGGCTAAGTCTTCCTCGAGCACTTGAGCGCAGATTAGCTTTGCCGCTAGGGCGGACCACAAAATGCCGCGCGACCCAAAGGCGGTTGCTAAAAAAATGCCGGGTCGCTGAGCAAGCTTTCCAATAATGGGTAGGCGGTCACCTGCGACGCAGCGCACGCCAATGAAACTATCTTCTTTAATTAGAGAGTCGACGTTGCCTTGCGGATAATTCAGCAGACCTTTCGCTTGCTCGCGATTGAATTGGTCGCTGGAATCACGTTCGGCGAGATCGTCTTCCCCCTCATCAAAACTAGAGCCCACTATCCAGCGATAGCTTCCGTCTGCACGCTGCTCTGCTGGTAAGCAATAACCTTCTCCGGAGATAGCCGTTTTGGGGAGTCTGTTGACCCAAGGGTCATCAGCGGTCACTGAGAATATGCTGAGCTGGCCGCGCACCGGTCTTAAGGGCAGGCGGATGTCCATGCTTGCAGCCAAGGGCTTGCTACCCATTGCGGCAGCAATGATGACCTTGTTAGCACTCACCTTACGCACTCCGGCTTCATCACTTAAGACCCAAGAGTTACCGAGTTTTTCTAAATGCGTAATTTGAGTGCTCCATTGAGAATGGAGAAGGGCATGGGGCTTAAGTAAGTTAAAGGCTGCGGTGGCAAGATCAAGTGAGGCACCGACCTGCATCCAAACACCATTTTGCTCTAAACCACAGCTCCTTTTGGCCTCTTGAGCATCAAGAACCCGCGCAATACCCTCATCCAACTCGAGGTCAAGCAAGTGCTTAACGAGCTCTTCACGATCAAAGACTCTATCTTTTTTACTGGGCTGAAATACGCCATGCTGATTCCAGTCCTCACCCCAACGCGCCCGCGCCAATAAGAAGGCGATCCGTGTAAGGCGCAACAAGCGCGGTGACCCCTTGCCAATGTGTGGATGGGCAAGCGCATAGCTGTGCTTAGAGCATGCGGTGGCTGGACCCTTCGCAGAATCAATAATGCATACCGCCTGTCCACGCATCAAAAACTCATTAGCAATTGTTGCGCCCGCTATACCGGCGCCAATAATAACAATCTCGTGGTGGGGGAGTTGCTGCATTAATGAAAGATAAATCGCCAGTTGGGGACGATCTTTATTTGCCTATGCAAAATTGACTAAAAATCTTTCCCAATAAATCATCGGGTAGAAGTTTTCCGGTGATTTGCCCTAACTGATCCTGGGCCAAGCGAAGCTCTTCTGCAAACAGCTCTAAAGAAATATTGCCGTGACTTGCGAACGCCGCAGATTGATGAAGATGTTCGGCAGCGCGCTCTAGGCAATCAAGGTGGCGGCGGCGCGCTGAAATAACGCCTTCGTGCGCTCCACCCCAACCAACCATTTTTAGAATTCTTGCCTTGAGGTCATCGATACCCTCTCCCGTCTTTGCAGAAATATAAAGGGTTTCTGGATTTGCAGTTCCTTTGACTTCTAGGCCAAGCAAGTCTGCTTTGTTGCCAAGCTCCAAGACTGGGCATCTCGGAGGAATGGCTTGTAAGATTTGTGCTCTTAAAAAATTATCTTCCTCATCTGGCGTCCGCGCATCGCGCAAAAAGATAACCAAGTCCGCCAAGCGGATCGCATCCCAGGAACGCTCAATGCCTTTGGCCTCAACCACATCGCTTGTATCTCTTAGCCCGGCGGTATCAATAATGTTGATGGGGACGCCATCAATACTGATGCTTTCTTTAACGCGGTCCCGTGTAGTGCCGGCAATCGGGGTTACGATAGCCACCTCTTCGCCAGCAAGGCGGTTGAGGAGAGAGCTTTTACCCACATTAGGGGCGCCAGCTAGAACCAACTGAATACCCTCGCGCAAAATCTTACCTTGTTGCGCGCCTTGTCTTAAAACTGCTAACTGATCGCTGACCTTCTTGAGGCGTTCGCGTGCTTGAGCGCTTTCTAGAAACTCAATTTCTTCTTCAGGAAAATCTAGGGTGGACTCCACCAATATTCTTAGTTGGGTAATCTCTTCAATCAAGTTGTTGATGTCTGTAGAAAATACACCCTGCAAAGAGCGTGCTGCGCCACGAACAGCGGCCTCGCTTTGGGCATCTATTAAATCAGCAATTGCCTCCGCTTGGGCTAAATCAATTTTGTTGTTTAGGTATGCCCTCAGGGTAAACTCGCCCGGCTCAGCAATTACCAGTCCTGCAATTTTTCCCAGCTCAAGACAGCGCTTCATCACCAACTCAAGGAGCTGTGGCCCACCATGGCATTGCAGCTCTAAAACATCTTCGCCCGTGAAAGAGGCGGGGCCAGCAAAATAGATTGCAATCAACTGATCAATCGCTTGCCCATCCACTTCATGCAAAGTGAGGAGAGTGGCCTGCCTAGGTAAAAGATTTTTTTGAAAGAGGGCGCCAATAATGGCGTTCAAGTTGCGCCCGCTGATTCGGATGACGCCAACCCCAGCTTTGCCGGGGGCAGTAGCCACGGCAATGATGGGCAGCTCTCTAGTCATCATTGCAGGGCGTTCGTATTTGTGAGTCTACTAAGCAAAAACTATTTGGCTATCTTTTTTCCAAACATCTTATTGATCTGCCATTGCTGGGCAATTGACAGCATATTGTTCACCACCCAATAAAGCACGAGACCCGCTGGGAAGAAGAAGAACATGACAGAGAAAAGAATTGGCATATACAACATCACCTTCGCCTGGATTGGGTCTGGTGGTGTTGGGTTGAGTTTAGTTTGCACAAACATCGATACGGCCATGATGACGGGCAGAATGTAATAAGGGTCCGGTACCGATAGATCTTGAATCCAGAGAATCCAAGGTGCGCCACGCATCTCTACGGAAGATAACAGCACCCAGTACAAGGAGATGAATACCGGGATTTGAATTACTACTGGTAGACATCCGCCAAGGGGATTAATTTTTTCCTTACGATACATCTCCATCATGGCTTGATTGAGTTTTTGTGGTTCGCCTTTATATTGCTCTTTCATGGCTGTTAGGCGTGGCTGAACTTCCTTCATGCGTGCCATGGATTTATAGCTCGCTGCAGAAAGCGGGAAGAACACCAGCTTAATAAGGATGGTTAAGAGAATAATTGACCAACCCCAATTACCAACGTAGGTATGGATATTTTCTAAAAGCCAAAAAATGGGTTTTGCCAGAATGGTGAGATAGCCATAATCTTTTAATAAGGCAAAGCCGGGCGTGATGCTTTCCAACATTCTTTCTTCTTGGGGACCGATAAATAGTCTCGCTTTTTCTTCAACAACAACTCCTTGAGAAATCACCCCCAAAGGTGTCTGCATGCCAATGCGATAAAGATTGTTATCAATTTTTCCAGCGTAAATATCGCGCGCCAATTTGTCGCTGGGTATCCATGCGCTGGCAAAATAATGCTGCACCAATGCAATCCAAGCTGGGTCACCCGCCGGCACTTGAGTTGGAATGCTGATTTTATTTTTATCTATTTCTGTAAATTCGAGTTTATTAAATTTTTCTTTTTCGGTATACGCTGCTGGCCCAGTAAAGGTGCTTGCAGAAAAGGCGCCATTGAATGGTCCAATTTTCTTTTCTTGTGAAGCGTCACGCACAATTTCTGTATAGAGGACGAGTGGGGTGTTAACACCGCCACCTTGGGTAACTCGATGACTTACTTCAATCACATAACTACCGGGTGTTAGGGTAAATGTTTTCTCTAGCTTAACTCCGCCACGCTCACTTGCCAAAGTCACAAAAGATAGGCCCGACGCATCTTTGCCAGTCTTCACCAATTTAAAGGTGCTTGTGTGATTTGGTAAATCGGCATTGCCCATGGCAATCAAGCCTGAGCGAGCAAAGTATTTATGAAGCGGGTTGTACTGCAGGAGCTCTACCGGCTTTCCGTCTTCAGTGAGCTCTTTAAGTAATTTGGCGTCTACGACATTGGCGCCGTTGGCACTAATTTGCAGTTCCAAAACATCATTTTGTAGTTGGTACTTTGCGGAGTCTTCGATTGAGCCAGAATTCACACTGGGCGTTTGAGCCACTAAAGGTGTACCGCTTGCCGAGCTCGCAATAGGAAGATCGGGTTTTTGAGTATTTGCTTTTTCACCGGCTATTGGGGAGCTCGCTACAGGGCCGCCAAAAAGGGCTGGTTTGCCGTCGCTTACCAACCAATTGTTGTAAAGCATGATTCCTGATATTGAAAATACTGCCCACAATATTGTTTTTTTAAAGTCCATTTGTATTCTCTTAATGTTCAGGGGTTTGTTTTACAGCAGGGTCATGACCACCGTGTGACCATGGGTTGCAACGCAATATGCGCCACACCGTAAGCACCAAGCCTTTTGAAAAGCCGTAATGCTTAAAGCAATCACAAGCGTATTCAGAGCAGGTGGGTAAATATTTGCATTGCATGCCCACGTATGGGCTAAGAAATATTTGGTAGGCTCGTATCGAACCAATTGCGGCTTGGTTAAGGATGCGCATTTACACCAGCCCCGCAAATTCACGACGCAAAAGATGTTGTTCTTTTTTTCTGAGTCTTCCGCGCGTTTCTCGGCCGATGGGCTTTTTAAGCTTGACAACTACATCTTGATTAAGCTCGGCTGCTTGTGCGGTCCAGACCAATGCTCGAATCATGCGCTTTAATTTGTTTCGATCGACCGCGCGCTTAGCCAATTTCTTAGCCACGGCGATGCCCAAGTCAGGCTTGGCACTAGGATGTGGGGATGCCAAATACATACCCCAATACTGACTTGTCTTGGGGCGCGTTTTTAGTAAATCCGCAATCCTTGCGCCGTTCAATGCTTTTTTAAACTGCTAGACGTTTACGGCCTTTGGCACGACGAGCATTTAACACTGCGCGCCCACTCTTGGTTTTCATACGAATACGAAATCCATGGGTGCGTTTGCGGCGGGTTACTGAGGGTTGGTATGTTCTTTTCATGATTCATCCTGCAAAACCCAGTATTTTCCTTGTTGCAAGGCAAAAGGTCAACCTCTTAAAAGAAATATATAGGTGTTTTTCACTATTTTGTAGGTTGTTGTGCTTTAAACCATTGATTCATATTGTGTATTTATCTTTGTACACAAGTTATCCACAGGTTTTCCACGATTTTCCGTCTTGTGGATAACTTTCAGCCATGGCTACACTGGATCCTCCAAAAAATATGCATAAATTACAAAACCCCCTCGTTTTAAGCTCTACCAATCCTTCCGGGTTTTGGGAAAGTGCGCTCAACTCACTGTCTCGTGAGCTCTCCCCCCAACAATTTAAGACCTGGATATCACCATTGACCTTGGTGGCGCACGATGAAGGTGATCACTCACTTACGATAGGTGCGCCGAACAGATTCAAGCTCGACTGGACAAAGAAGACTTTTGCCGATCGCCTTCAGGAGTTAGCGTCCCAGCACTTCAACCGCCCTATGACCATTCACTTTGTGTTGGCTGTTGAGGGTGGTGGCGTCGAAAACCCAAACCCAACCGTCATGGTGAAGCAGGCGCCAGCACCACTTGATCATGCTGGGGGACCGAAAACTGAAGAGCGGGTTTTAGTTGAGGAGCAGTCCTTTGAAATCGAGGATCACTCTAAACTCAACCCCAACCTCACTTTCGAGACTTTTGTAACCGGCAAGGCAAATCAACTCGCTCGCGCTGCATCTATTCAGGTGGCGCACAACCCTGGCACTTCATATAACCCAATGTTTCTATATGGTGGGGTTGGGTTGGGTAAAACCCATTTGATTCATGCCATAGGTAATCATTTATTAAAAGAACGTCCAGGCGCCCGAATTCGTTATATCCACGCCGAGCAATACGTCTCCGATGTTGTGCGGGCGTACCAGCAGAAGGCGTTTGATCGCTTTAAGCGCTATTACCACTCATTAGATTTATTGCTGATTGACGATATTCAGTTTTTTAGCGGCAAGTCTCGCACTCAAGAAGAATTTTTTTACGCTTTTGAGGCGCTTTTAAGCAACAAAGCTCAGGTCATTATTACGAGCGACACCTACCCCAAGGAGATGGCGGGGATAGATGATCGTTTAATTTCACGCTTCGATTCAGGTTTAACTGTCGCAATTGAGCCCCCCGAACTGGAGATGCGCGTTGCGATTTTGATGAAAAAAGCCTTAAGCGAGGGCATCCCCATGAGTGAGGATGTGGCTTTCTTTGTAGCCAAGCACTTACGGTCAAACGTTCGTGAGCTCGAGGGTGCCCTGCGGAAGATATTGGCCTATGTGCGCTTCCATGACCGCGAGGTGACTATTGAGGTGGCGCGAGTTGCCCTTAAAGACCTGTTATCCATTCAGAATAGACAAATCTCTGTGGAGAACATTCAAAAGGCGGTTGCTGATTTTTATAGCATTAAGGTTGCCGACATGTACTCCAAAAGAAGGCCCGCCAACATTGCTAGGCCTCGTCAGATTGCGATGTTTATGGCAAAAGAGCTTACCCAAAAAAGCCTTCCAGAGATTGGTGAGCTTTTTGGTGGCAGGGACCATACGACGGTACTACATGCGGTTCGTAAGATTGGGGAAGAAAGGGCTCTTGATGGGCAACTTAACCATGAAATCCATGTTATTGAACAAACTTTAAAGGCTTAGTTTGGCCTGTGGATAAGCTTGTGGATAGTAGAAGGGATAACTTTGGGGAATGTATGTGGATAAATTGTGGAAAGCTCACGCTTCATGCAAAAATAGCGTATTGAGATAAAGTTATGCAGAATTTATGCAGCGCTTATACAAAAGTTTTCCACAGGTTTTTTTGCTTGCAACACACTGTTATAGATAGATTTTTTGACTTATCCACTAAAAAACGAAGCCTTATTACTACTACTAATAAGATATATACAAGGATTTAAAAGCAATGCAACTAGTAAACACTTCGCGTGATAATTTATTAAAACCACTTCAGGTTGTTAGTGGCATTGTTGAACGTCGTCACACCTTGCCAATTTTGGCGAACTTGTTGTTAAAAAAGCAAGGGGAAAAGATTTCCTTTGTTTCAACAGATATCGAAATTCAAATTACTACCAATGCCAATTTTGGGGTTGGGAGTGAAGATGTCACCACCACGGTTGCCGCCAGAAAATTATTAGATATTTTGCGCGCTCTCCCAGAGGGGCCTGTGTCACTAAACTTAAAAGACAATCGCTTGGTGGTTCAGAGTGGCAAGAGCCGTTTTTCTTTACAGACATTGTCCGCAGCAGAATTTCCCACCATGCAAAGTGTGAGTAAGGTTTCATCAACTTGGACGATGACACAGAAAAGCTTTCGGCAGCTTATTAATCAAGTTCACTTTGCCATGGCGCAGCAAGATATTCGCTACTACCTAAACGGCATGCTTTTAGTGGTGGATGGCAAGCAAGTTATTGCAGTTGCTACTGATGGTCACCGATTAGCTTACTCACAGGTTGAGCTAGCAGAGGCGCCCACCGGCTCTGGCGAGCGTCAAGAAATAATTATTCCCCGCAAAACCATTTTGGAGTGCCAGCACCTACTCGAGGATTCCGATGAGACATTGGAAATTAGCTTAAGCGCAAATCAAGCTAAGTTTCAGTTTGGGGATATTGAGTTAATTTCCAAACTTGTTGAAGGTAAATTCCCGGATTTTCAAAGAGTCATTCCTAAGGGACATAAAAACTCTTTAGTTGTAGGGCGTGATGTTTTGCAAGCCGCCTTACAGCGCGCAGCAATCTTAACAACTGATAAGTTTAAAGGGGTGCGCTTTTCTCTTTCACCTGATCGTATTACGGTTCAATCAACCAATGCCGAGCAAGAAGAAGCGCAAGAAGAAATTGAAACAGAATATGGTGGCGACGAAGTGGAGATCGGTTTCAATGTGAGTTATTTGCTAGATGTTCTTTCTAATTTAAAGAATGAAAAAATTCAAATTAGTTTAGGGGATGCCAACAGCAGCGCAGTTGTCACCCTTCCGGGGTCCGAGAACTTCAAGTATGTTGTGATGCCCATGCGTATTTAATTTAGAAAAAAATGATAGAAGAAAAAAAAGTAGTTGAGCAGTATGGTGCTTCATCAATTCAAATTCTGGAGGGTCTTGAAGCGGTTCGTAAGCGCCCAGGTATGTACATTGGCGACACCTCGGACGGTACAGGTTTACATCATCTCGTCTTTGAGGTTTTAGATAACTCGATTGATGAGGCTTTAGCCGGCTACTGCTCTGAAATCACGGTTGTTATTCAAACCGACAACTCTATTTCTATTGTTGATAACGGTAGGGGCGTACCCACAGGCATTAAGTTTGATGACAAGCACGACCCTAAGAGAAGTGCTGCAGAAATTGTAATGACCGAACTGCACGCAGGTGGTAAGTTCGATCAAAACAGTTATAAGGTTTCAGGTGGTTTGCACGGGGTTGGCGTTAGTTGCGTTAACGCCCTATCGAAATGGTTAAAACTTACCATTCGTCGTGATGGTAAAGCGCACTACATGGAATTCGCGCGCGGCGTCATTCAAAATCGCAATATAGAAGAAATCAACGGCGTCATCACGTCGCCCATTACAGTAACCGGTGATACGGAGTTGTCGGGCACTGAAGTGCACTTCTTAGCGGACGTGGACATTTTTGGCCACGTTGAATTCCATTATGAAATTTTAGTAAAGCGAATTCGTGAACTTTCTTTTTTAAATAACGGGGTTCATATTAAGTTGATTGACCAGCGCACAGGTCAAGAAGAAGACTTTGCCTTTTCTGGCGGCGTTAAAGGGTTTGTGGAGTACATCAACCAAACTAAAAATGTATTGCACCCCAATGTGTTTTACGCGGAAGGTATTCGTCCTTCTGATTTGGGCGGCAACATTACTGCAGAAGTGTCGATGCAGTGGAACGATAGTTTTAGTGAGCAAGTACTTTGTTTTACTAATAACATTCCCCAGCGCGACGGCGGTACCCACCTCACTGGTTTGCGCGCAGCAATGACGCGCGTCATCAATAAATATATTGATGAGCATGAGGTTGCTAAAAAGGCGAAGGTAGAAATTTCAGGTGAAGATATGCGCGAGGGGCTTGCCTGCGTTTTGTCTGTCAAAGTTCCCGAACCTAAATTTTCTAGTCAAACAAAAGATAAATTAGTTTCTAGTGAGGTCCGCGGACCTGTAGAAGAGATTGTTGCAGAGGCATTAAGCGCCTATCTTCAAGAGCGCCCAGCCGACGCGAAAATCCTGTGCGGCAAGATTGTTGATGCCGCCCGTGCGCGTGAGGCTGCCCGTAAGGCGCGGGACATGACGCGTCGCAAAGGCGTTTTAGATGGCTTAGGTTTGCCTGGGAAGTTAGCAGACTGCCAAGAGAAAGACCCAACCAAATCTGAATTGTTTATTGTTGAGGGCGACTCCGCGGGAGGCTCTGCTAAACAAGGCCGTGACCGCCGATTTCAGGCGATTCTTCCTTTAAAAGGAAAGATCCTGAACGTCGAGAAAGCCCGCTTCGATAAGATGTTGGCTAGTCAAGAGGTGGTGACATTAATTACCGTTCTCGGTACTGGCATCGGCATTGAAGAATATAAGGCGGATAAGTTGCGCTATCACCGCATTATTATCATGACCGACGCGGATGTCGATGGTAGCCATATTCGCACTTTATTACTCACCTTCTTTTACAGACAAATGCCGGAGCTCATTGAGCGAGGACATATCTATATTGCCCAACCGCCACTATATAAAGTGAAGTTTGGTAAGCAAGAGCAATACATTAAGGACGATGCCGAGCTAAATCAATTGTTGCTGAAAATTGCGCTTGAGACAGCATCCCTGCAAACCCCTTCAGGAGAAATTATTGAGGGAGCAGCGCTAGATGAGTTGGCCAAACACTATCAAGTGATTCAGTCGATTGTTGATCGCCTCTCTCGCACAATTGATGGGGATGCTTTGCGCGCCATTGCTTCCGGCACCCAGTTAAATCTAGATACTGAAAAGTCGGCACATGAATCCGCGGCGCGGCTTGGCTTGGCTCTTGCCGATGCCTTAAACCCTTTAGCCCTTCCGCCTGAGATTATTGTTCAAAAAGAAGAGCGGACCGAGCGCTACAAGCTCTTACTGTCCCGTCGTATTCATGGTAATTTGAGGTTGTCAGCGATTAATTCAGACTTCGTCCATGGTGATGATTATCAGAGCTTAGCCAATGCAGCCGCGGTACTGTCCGGCAAAGTCTTGCCTGGCACAAAGGTGCGCCGTGGTGATCCAGATAAAAACCAAAAACAACAGGCCGTTCAAAACTTCAGGGCAGCCTTTGCATGGCTTCTATCTGAGGCGGAGCGTATTCTGAGTCGCCAACGCTACAAAGGTCTGGGGGAGATGAATCCCTCACAGCTTTGGGAGACCACCATGGATGCAAATTCTCGCACCTTGCTACAGGTTCGGATTGAGGACGCAATTGCAGCGGATCAGGTCTTTACAACACTAATGGGTGATGATGTTGAGCCACGGCGCGCTTTCATTGAGAAGAATGCGCTTATCGCCCGCAACCTAGACGTTTAAGATTATGGGAAAGAAAAAACCTTCACCCCCCAAGGTCGATCGGTCAAGCATTGTTGTCAAAACCTCTCCCATTCATGGCAAGGGTGTTTTTGTTGTTAAGCCTATTAAAAAAGGCGCACCAATTATTGAGTACAAGGGCGAGATTATTGGTTGGAAATTGGCTGAGAAGCGCCACCCTCACGATAAAAGTGATCCCAATCACACTTTTTACTTTTCTCTAGAGGATGGTCGTTGTATTGATGCTAAGTTTGGTGGCAATGCGGCCCGCTGGATAAACCATTCTTGTAAGCCAAGTTGCGAGACTAGGGAAGAAAATTTTGGTGGTGAGCCGCAAGTATTTATCTTCGCCAAGCGCAACCTAGAGGTTGGCGAAGAACTTTTTTATGACTATTCCTTGGGTATTGATGGCCGCATTACCAAGAAAATGAAAAAGGATTACGAGTGTCGTTGTGGCGCCAAGAAGTGCCGCGGCACCATGCTAGCCGTTAAAGAAAAATAAACCAGGCCCATAAGCATGCTTTTTTTATCAATTCAAGAACTTGAGGCGGCCATCAATTATTGGCGTAGCCAGTCACCAGCCTATGGTGAAGAGCTTCGTCTTTGTCCAGAGGCCGCCAGTTTAGCTAAGCCTTATGCGCTGATGATTGTGCAGGGCTCTCAAAGAGTCCCGATGGATGTGCTTGATGAGACTGCAAAGCAGGCAATTCAAAGCTTTCTTATCAACAAAGCAAAACCCTAAATTGACTTTACCTATTTAGGGTTTTCGCTATATTGCGCTCTTAAAATTTAAGCTATCCTTTATCTCTTGCTTTGTTGGGTAGTTATGGGACGCTAAATTGCAAGAAACAATACTAAAGACGATTGGACTAGGAAAAACCTTCAAAGGTTTTTCTGCTGTGACAGATGTCAACCTAGAGGTTGCTCGCGGCTCAATTCATACTCTTATAGGCCCCAATGGCGCCGGCAAAACAACCTGCTTTAACTTATTAACTAAATTTTTGGAACCCTCCAGCGGGCAAATTTTATTTAATGGCATTGATATCACTCGCGAGGCGCCTGCGGAGATTGCGCGACGTGGCGTTATTAGATCTTTTCAAATATCAGCGATATTTCCCAACCTAACCGTATTGGAAAATGTGCGCATTGCATTGCAGCGCAACTTGGGTACAGAGCTTCATTTTTGGAAATCAGGGCGTTCGCTCGAAAGATTAAACTCGCGTGCGATGGGGTTTTTAGAAGAGGTCGGCCTAGCCGATTTTGCTAACGAAGACGCGGTGAGTTTAGCTTATGGGCGAAAAAGAGCGCTAGAGATTGCCACAACTTTGGCAATGGAGCCAGAGCTTATGTTGTTAGATGAGCCTACCCAGGGTATGGGGCACGAAGATGTTGAGCGTGTCACTGAGTTGATAAAGCGCGTTGCAAAAGGCCGCACCATCTTAATGGTTGAGCACAACATGAAGGTGGTTGCTTCTATTGCGGACACAATTACCGTTTTACAAAGGGGCGAGGTCTTGGCTGAAGGTAGTTACGGCGAAGTATCTAGGAATCCCTTGGTAATGGAGGCTTATATGGGTAGCCATAGAGGTGAAGCGCTGTGAGCACACTGGCATTGGGGGTTGACAATCTTCAATCTTGGTATGGAGAGTCGCACATTCTTCATGGGGTTAATTTCTCTGTAAGCGATGGTGAAGTGGTCACCTTGCTGGGAAGAAATGGTGCCGGCAGAAGCACTATCCTTAAAACAATTCTTGGCCTTACCAGCAAACGAACCGGCTCTATTTTGGTATACGGCAAAGAAACGATTGGTATGCCCACCTATCAAATTGCCCATCTTGGAATTGGTTATTGTCCAGAGGAAAGGGGTATTTTCGCCAGCTTGAGTACGGAAGAAAATTTATTGCTTCCACCCCAAATAGCGAAAGGCGGAATGAGCCTTGATGAAATTTACGAAATGTTCCCCAATTTATATGAGCGCCGAAGTAGTCCGGGCACCCGTTTGTCAGGCGGGGAGCAACAAATGTTAGCCATGGCAAGAATTTTAAGGACTGGAGCCAGATTACTATTGCTCGATGAGATTACTGAGGGTCTTGCCCCAGTGATTGTTGAAAAATTGGGTGAAGTGGTTTCCAAACTCAGAGTGCGGGGATACACCATTGTCTTGGTTGAGCAAAACTTTAAATTTGCCGCCCAACTTGCGGATAGGCATTACGTTGTGGAGGGTGGTTTGATTGTTGAGGTGGTGGAAAGGGTTGAGTTAGGGGCCAAAGCAGATGTGTTGAATGGGTACTTGGGTGTGTAACGGAAACTTTACTTTTAGGGAAAAATAATGAAAAAAACTTTAATTTCTATAGCAACAGCGGCTTTAGTCGCAGTTTCAGGTGCAGCCGCAGGCGCGGATCAACCACCACTTAAAATCGGATTTATTACAGATATGTCTGGCTTGTATGCAGATATTGATGGTCAAGGGGGTTTGGAGGCCATGAAAATGGCGGTCGCTGACTTCGGAGGCAGTGTGCTGGGTAGGAAGATAGAAATTATTTCTGCCGATCATCAAAATAAAGCAGAAATTGCTGCATCTAAAGCAAGAGAGTGGATTGATCAAGATGGGGTTAGTGTCATCTTTGGCGGCACCAATTCAGGTACTGCGTTGGCAACCTCAAAAGTGGCGGCTGAGAAAAAGCGCATTTATATCAACAATGGCGCTGGAACCTCTGCATTAACCAATGAGCAATGCACCCCATACACCATTCATTACACCTACGATACGATTGCCCTGGCCAATGGCTCTGCTAATGGCATGCTCGATAAGGGATATAAGAATTGGTATTTTTTAACCGCGGATTATGCGTTCGGATACGCGCTTGAAAAAGATGCTTCAAATGTAGTTATTGCGGGGGGCGGCAAAGTCTTAGGCAATGTAAAGCACCCACTAAACGCAAGCGATTTTTCATCCTACCTATTGCAAGCGCAAAGCTCTAAAGCGCAAGTACTTGGTCTTGCCAATGCTGGCGGCGACACCATCAATTCAGTGAAGGCCGCAAATGAGTTTGGTATTACAAAGACCATGAAGTTAGCTGGATTGTTAGTCTTTATTTCTGACGTCCACGCTATTGGTCCTAAGAATGCACAAGGGCTTTTGGCTACCACCGCATGGTATTGGGATCAAAACGATCAATCGCGTAAGTTTGCCGCCCGTTTTTTTGAAAAAATGAGAAGAATGCCAGGCATGGTTCAGGCTGGAGACTACTCATCAACTATGACATATTTAAATGCGGTTAAAGCGGCAGGAACCGATGATTCAGACAAGGTGATGGCGCAATTACGCAAAACCAAAATTAATGACATGTTTACGAAGAATGGTTATATCCGCAAGGATGGCACGATGGTTCACGATATGTATCTTTACGAGGTTAAGGCGCCCGCTGATGTGAAGAGCCCTTGGGATTATTACAAGTTGGTTTCGACCCTTCCAGGAGAAAAGGCTTTCACTATTCCGCCTGACTCTAAATGTGCTTTGTTAAATAAGTAAGCCTTGGAAATCTTCGGACTTTCTAGCTCAATGCTGTTAAGCCAGCTCCTTTTGGGGCTGGTTAACGGCAGCTTTTATGCCATCCTTAGTTTGGGGCTGGCGGTGATATTTGGCTTGTTAAATGTAATTAATTTTTCACATGGCGCCATGTTTATGTTGGGCGCTATTGTCACTTGGATGGGCGGTCAATACTTTGGTATTAACTATTGGGCGATGCTTATCTTGGCCCCCCTAACTGTTGGCTTGGTGGGCATCATCATTGAGCGTTTATTTTTAAAACACCTATACCACCTTGACCACCTATATGGGCTTTTGCTTACGTTCGGGCTAACCCTATTCATTGAAGGCATTTTGCGCTCTATTTATGGGGCCTCAGGACTTTCTTACAGTGCGCCCGAGCTGCTCAGTGGGGCTACCGATTTGGGTTTTATGGTGTTGCCAAATTATCGCGCATGGGTGGTGTTTTCTTCGCTCATAGTGTGCTTTGCAACTTGGTATGTTATTGAAAAAACGAGCCTTGGGGCCTACTTGCGCGCGGGCACAGAAAATCCAAAATTGGTTCAAGCGTTTGGAGTCAACTTCCCACTGATGACCACTTTGACTTATGGTTTTGGTGTGGCGCTTGCCGCATTCTCGGGTGTTCTTGCCGCGCCCATTATTCAAATTTCTCCTTTGATGGGATCTAACCTCATCATTATTGTTTTTGCGGTAGTAGTAATCGGAGGTATGGGCTCAATTATGGGCTCGATTCTTACTGGGCTTGGCCTAGGTTTGATTGAGGGACTTACAAAAGTTTTTTATCCACAAGCCTCTAATACCGTAGTGTTTGTAATCATGGTGATTGTTTTATTGTTTAGACCCGCTGGATTATTTGGGCGAGAAAAATGAAGTTGTTAAAAAATCTCCTCCTCATCATTCTGATTGGCGCTGCGATTGTTGCGCCCTTATATGCTTATCCAATTTTTTTGATGAAGATTTTATGCTTCGCTTTATTTGCCGCAGCATTTAATTTGTTACTGGGCTATACCGGGCTTTTATCTTTTGGTCACGCTGCATTTTTTGGTGGTGCGGGCTATTGTGTGGGCTATCTTATGCGTGATGCGGGCTTTGGCCCTGCTGGCGGCATTATTTGTGGGGTGTTGTTTGCTGCAACTTTGGGTGCTTTGGTAGGGGGCTTAGCCATTCGTCGACAAGGTATTTATTTTTCAATGATTACTCTGGCCTTGGCGCAAATGTTTTATTTCATTTGCTTGCAAATTCCTTTATCAGGTGGCGAGGATGGGTTTCAAGGAATTCCGAGGGGCGAACTCTTTGGCTTGCTAAATCTACAGAGCGATTTAAATTTGTACTATCTGGTTTTGTTGATTGTTCTTGGCGGCTTCTTTTTCATCAACAGGGTTATTTCCTCTCCGTTCGGCCAAATTCTAAAAGCCATTAAGGAGAACGAGCCGCGGGCAATTTCTTTGGGTTACAAAGTTAATCTTTTTAAGTTTTTAGCTTTCGTGCTGTCTGCATCAATCGCTGGTTTGGCTGGGGGCACTCAAGCCATCGTATTTGGTTTTGAAACACTAAGCGATGTGCATTGGACCATGTCGGGCTTAGTCATTTTAATGACCTTGTTGGGTGGAGTCGGCACGATGTTGGGCCCTTTGGTGGGGGCTACGGTAATCGTATTACTCGAGCATAAGGTTGGTGAGCTTGGTAGTTATTTAACCCAACTCACCGGGGTTGCTTGGTTTAATTCTTTAGGTGAATCGGTAACGATTGTTACTGGTTTCATATTTATTATTTGTGTCATGTCTTTCAGACGTGGCTTGGTCGGTGTCTTTATAAAAAAGAATTAGTCTTTATTGCATTGCGCAGGACCAACCGAGATCTGCAAGCGCCCCTGCTTTTCGGCCATTTTCAATAGCATCACTAGCATTTGCATTGCCATCCAGAGCGCGCTTGCTTACCCCATGCAAAATAGCCGCGATGCGAAATAAGTTGTACGCCATTAAGAAGCGCCAATGCGCTCCTATTGACTGTCCAATGATTTTTTCATAAGCGGAGATATATTCCACTTCATTTGGAATGCCCAAGGCAGAAAAATCAAGCCCTTGAATGCCTCGCCACAAGCTAGGCGAAATTCTCCAGGCCATACATTGGTAAGCAAAATCTGCTAACGGGTTTCCCAGGGTCGAGAGCTCCCAATCTAACACCCCTATTACACGCAATTGCGTCGGATGAAATAGAAGGTTGTCCATGCGAAAGTCGCCATGAATTAAGGAAGTAATATCTTCGTTGGGGATGTGCTCTGGTAACCAGGTCATTAACCGATTTAGTGATTCAGGTATAGGAATGTTTGCCTCGCGCACCTGTCGTGACCATCGATTAATTTGCCTAAAAAAATAATTACCTGGCTTACCAAAATCTTCCAGCCCCAGCGAGACATAATCCAATTTATGGATTGAAGCGATGGTGCGATTCATTTCGGCATAGATAATCGCGCGCTCGTGGTTTTTTAATTGTGGCAATGACTGATCTACAAACACGCGCCCTTCAAGATATTCCATGATAAAAAAAGCGGTTCCAATAATATTTTCATCGGCGCAGTAGTGCAACATTTTGGGAACAGGAACATCGGTGGTGGCAAGTGCAGTCATCACTCGATACTCTCTATCAACGGCATGTGCGGATGGCAAGAGCGCTCCCTCAGGTTTTTTCCTGAGCACAAATTGACCATCGCTACAGCTCAGTTTGAAGGTTGGATTGGATTGTCCGCCAGTTAGCGGGCTCAGCTCAATTGCGCCTTTAGTAAAACCAATGTAATTTAAATAATCCGTAAGGCGCACTTGAAAATGGGGTGTCATCATGACGCCATCAATACTTACTTAGAGACCACTAACAAGATGACCACCATCAACGGCGATGGTTGCGCCGGTCATTGCCTTGCTTGCATCTGAGGCCAAAAGTAATAGTGGGCCATTCAAATCATCTAGCTGATTAAATCGCCGCGTTGGGATGCGAGTCAACAATTTCAGCCCCGCTTCACTTTGTAAGAATTCTCTATTGAGATCGGTAACAACATATCCAGGCAGGAGCGCATTCACTCTAATTTGATGGCGCGCAAATTCTAATGCCATCACCTTCGTGCACTGAATCATTCCGGCTTTAGAAATAACATATGGGGCGGCCCCAGCAGTAACGCGCTCTCCTAAAATAGAGGCGATATTAATAATATTCCCCGCTACATCAGCAGCGATCATGCGCCTCGCAGCTTCGCTTGCCACCAACCAAGAGCCCTTTAGGTTGGTGCTCATGACTTGATCCCAATCTTGTTCCGTTTGATCGAGTAATTTGCCCTGAGTGCTGATTCCTGCATTGTTAATGATGATGTTCGGTGCTGACCATTCGGTCAACTCATCAAAGCAGCGCACAATATTCTTTTGTTGCGTGACATCTAATTGAAAGGCTTTTGCTTGTCCTCCAAGCTGAACGATTTCATCGACCACCATCCTCAGATCATCAATACGTCGCGATGCTATTGCTACCTTTGCTCCAGCTTGCGCTAATAGCAAGGCGCAGTGCTTACCAATGCCGCTAGAGGCGCCTGTAATGAAAGCGGTTTTATTATCTAAGCGAAAAAGTGATTCGAGCTGCATTATTTATTTTCTTTGCTGCCTAAAATTTTTCGCGCCATGCTCCATCGATGTACTTCGCTGGGGCCGTCATAAATCCGAAAGCCACGCATATCTTGAAATATTTTCATGAGTTCTGTTTCACCGGTAACGCCTTGGCCGCCTAAAATTTGTACACAACGGTCCACGACTCGCCATTCAGCTTCAGAGCAAACTACTTTAGCGCGACTAGATTCAAAGTTTCCACGTACCCCTTGATCAAGTAGCCATGCCGTATGCCAAATGTGTAAGCGCGCGGTTTGTAGGTCCATGTCATTGTCTGCAAGCATGAAGCCAACGCCCTCATGTTCACCAAGTTGCTTGCCAAAAGCTTGCCTTTGTTGAGCGTAAGCAATTGCTATGTCTTGAGCACGGCGTGCTTGCCCCAGCCAACGCATGCAATGGGTGAGGCGCGCTGGCGCGAGACGAATTTGAGCATATTTAAAGCCTTGACCGGGTTCGCCTAGTATTTGTTTGGCGGGTACTCGTAAGTCAGTAAATTGCAATACAGCGTGCCCACCTGTAAAGCAGTTATCCATTGCATCCATCTTGCGTACCAACTCTAAGCCAGGTGTATTCATGTCCACTAAAAACATGGTTGCTGAGCCATCTTCGAGCCGCGCCATAATGATGACGAAATCCGCACCCTCTGCGCCTGTAATAAACCACTTGGTACCATTAACTACATAGTCATCACCATCTCTTACCGCAGTCGTTAAGAGCATGGAGGGGTCTGAGCCAGCGCCCGGTGTGGGCTCTGTCATCGCAAAGCAGGAGCGAGTGCGCCCAGAAACCAATGGCTTTAGCCAACGCTCTTTTTGTTCTTCAGTTGCAACGGCTTCAAGCAAGTGAATATTGCCTTCATCGGGGGCGTGGATATTCATGGCTGTTGGACCAAGACAAGAGTAGCCCGCCTCTTCAAAAACAATCGCCTTTTCGATATGGCTTAAACCGAGCCCCCCCATTTCAATTGAGGCGTGAGGGGTCAGAAGGCCTGCTTGCCGCGCTAATGCTATTAACTCTTTGCGGAGCTCTTCTGAGGGGCCGTGTTTATCTTGGCGCGGGTCCCGCTCTAAAGGAATAATTTGCTCGCGTATAAACTTTTGGGTTCGTTCCCGCAGTTCTTCGGCTTTGGGTGATATAGAAAGATCCATATGGCGATTGTAATAGTGATTAAACAACCTGGATTTGTGAAAATAAGCCCCATGCGGTGCAAACTTTAATATACTTTTTTTACAATTATCCAATTAAATCAAGTACTTACAAATATTGTGTTATTAAGTAAATAATTTAGAAAAACTTTGTTTCACGTGAAACCAACAAAATGCTATGATCATCGCCCTATCTAAGGCAAAACATGCGTTATTCAAAGAATTTTGATGTCATTGTGGTTGGCGGCGGGCACGCTGGGACTGAGGCCGCCTTGGCAGCGGCCCGCATGGGTTGCGACACCCTACTAATTACACACAGCATCGAAAATTTAGGTGCCATGAGTTGCAACCCTTCTATTGGAGGTATTGGTAAGGGCCACTTAGTAAAAGAAATTGATGCGATGGGCGGCGCCATGGCAGCAGCAACTGATGAAGCTGGGATTCAGTTTCGTATTCTGAATTCAAGCAAGGGCCCCGCAGTGAGGGCTACCCGCGCTCAAGGCGATCGAATTTTATATAAAGCTGCCATCCGCCGCCGTTTAGAGAACCAGGTAAACCTTAGCCTCTTTCAGGCCGCAGTAGATGATTTAATTGTGGTGGGTGACCAAGTTCAGGGGGTAGTAACCCAATTGGGCTTAGAGTTCATTGCCAAAAAGGTGGTTTTAACGGCCGGTACTTTTTTAGATGGAAAGATTCATGTCGGCCTAAACAACCATGCTGGTGGACGAGCTGGAGATCCGGCCGCTGCAACCCTTTCGTCTCGACTAAAAGAGCTGAAGCTTCCACAAGGAAGGCTTAAAACCGGCACCCCTCCACGAATTGATGGCCGCACAATCGACTTTTCCGTCATGCTCGAGCAGCCGGGCGATTTGGATCCCATTCCTGTCTTTTCTTATTTGGGCAGACCAGAGCAGCACCCTAAACAGGTCCCCTGCTGGATTTCACACACTAACGAACAAACCCACGACATTATTCGGGGTGGTTTGGACCGTTCCCCAATGTATACAGGCGTTATTGAGGGGGTTGGTCCGCGCTATTGCCCATCAATTGAAGACAAAATTCATCGTTTTGCTTCCAGAAATAGTCACCAAATCTTTTTGGAGCCGGAGGGATTAACAACAAACGAGTTTTATCCCAACGGAATTTCAACTAGCCTCCCCTTCGATGTGCAGCTAAATTTTGTTCGCAGCATCCGCGGCTTAGAGTCAGCGGTGATTGTGCGTCCAGGCTATGCAATTGAATACGACTTCTTTGATCCGCGGCACCTGAGACATAGCCTAGAAACGAAAGCAATTTCAGGTTTGTATTTTGCGGGTCAAATTAATGGCACAACAGGTTACGAAGAGGCTGCAGCCCAAGGCATGCTGGCCGGAATTAATGCTGGCCTATCCTCAAAAGGCAAAGATCCCTGGATTCCTAAGCGTAGCGAGTCCTACATCGGGGTTTTGGTCGATGATTTAATTACGCTCGGCGTTCAAGAGCCCTATCGCATGTTTACCAGTCGAGCTGAGTATCGCCTGAGTCTGCGAGAAGATAACGCCGACCTGCGCCTAACCCCTATTGGCCGAGAGCTTGGTTTGGTGAATGATGAGCGTTGGCGGGTTTTCTGCAGAAAGCAGGAGGCTGTTTCACGTGAAACATCCCGCTTGCAAGGGGTACGCATTGGCCCAAAACACGAGTCAGCAAAGGTGGTTTCTGAACTGCTGGGGCAGGACTTAACGCAAGAATGTACGTTGGCAGATATTCTCAGGCGCCCTGGCGTAAGTTACGAGGCAATGACTGGCTTGGCGAGCGGCAAATGGTCGCCTGGAATTTTGGACGAGGATCTCGGACTAGCTCAGCAGATTGCCGATCAGGTTGAAATATCCATTAAATATCAAGGATATATAGATCGACAATCAGCAGAGATTGCGCGTCAAGAGCATAACGAACACTTCCCTTTATCCGAATCGCTGGATTACACGAAAGTGGTCGGCTTATCTAAAGAGGTGCAACAAAAACTCAATTTGTATAAACCTGAAACTCTTGGCCAAGCGGGCAGAATCTCTGGGGTCACTCCAGCCGCCCTCTCCCTCTTGCTAGTTCATCTAAAAAAAGGTTTGGGACGAGCCCAGGAGTTGGTGTGACGCAGGGACTTTTGGCGCTAGGAATCCAAGAGCTTGGTCTCGACTTAAGCGCAGACAATATTGCCGACTTAGAGACTTTTATGCGGGAAATGAGTCGCTGGAATCGCGTACACAACTTAACTGCTATTGAAGGCGAGGATGACTCGATACGCTTGCATCTAATTGATTCTATTGCTGTTTTGCCAGTTATGAGAAAATATTTGAAGGCTTCCTCACCTGCTATCGCTGATCTTGGGTCCGGCGGCGGCTTACCCGCGATTCCAATTGCCTTGGTCGAGTCCGGCTGGAATTTAACCCTGATTGAGGCCATTCGAAAAAAGACGGCCTTCTTGCAGCATATCCGCGGGAAACTCGGATTAGGCAACACAGAGATTCTGAGCGAAAGAGTAGAGGCGGTAGCCATTCAACGACCGGCACAATTTGATGCGGTTATTTCGCGCGCATTTACCAATCTTGCACGCTTCTTAGAGCTTTCAATGCCCCTGCTGAAGCCGGATGGCTTGGTTTTTGCGATGAAAGCTAAACGCGCAGATGAGGAAATGCAAGCTGTAAATCCTAGAGATTGGCACTTAATTGCTGACGAGCCATTACATATTCCAAACCTCTCGGTTGAAAGACGCTTATTAGTACTTTCTCCCGTGAGAAAATCACCCCCTTTGATGCTGGATCAATAAGACAACCATGGCAAAAATATTCTGTATTGCAAATCAAAAGGGCGGTGTAGGCAAGACTACAACCGCAGTAAATTTAGCCGCGGGTCTAGCGGGACATCATCAACGTGTTTTATTGGTGGACTTAGATCCTCAAGGCAATGCCACTATGGGTTCTGGCATTGAAAAAGCCGGCCTAGAGAATACTGTGTACCAAGTGCTTATCGGACTTGCATCGGTTAAAGAGTGTGCTCTGCCATGCGAAAGCTCTGGCTTCGACGTACTGCCTGCTAATCGAGATTTGGCCGGCGCAGAAATTGAGTTGGTTGATTTCGACTCACGAGAACAGCGCTTAAGGGATGCGCTCTCTTCCGTTGCACAAGACTACGATTTTATTTTGATTGACTGCCCACCCGCATTGTCACTATTGACCTTGAACGGCTTATGCGCTGCGAATGGTGTGATTGTGCCTATGCAGTGTGAATACTTTGCTCTAGAGGGCTTGTCAGACTTGGTAAACACCATTAAACAGGTGCATGCCAATTTGAATCCAGAGCTGGTAATTATTGGTTTATTGCGGGTGATGTTTGACGCGCGCATGACTTTACAGCAGCAAGTGTCAGATCAACTAATTGAACATTTTGGCGATAAGGTATTTAAGACGATTGTTCCGCGCAATGTTCGTTTAGCAGAGGCGCCCTCTTACGGCCTTCCAGGGGTTGCCTTTGACAGATCGTCTCGGGGCGCGAAAGCCTATCTTGATTTTGGCGCAGAAATGATTGAGCGCATTGAGCAAATGTAATTTTTAGGAAGACAAAAAAGACATGGTTGTAATTAAGAAAAAAGGCTTGGGTAGGGGGCTAGAGGCGTTGCTAGGTGATAAGGCGCTGAATGAAACGCCAAGCACGATTAACCAACTTCCCCTGACGGCACTTCAGGCGGGAAAATATCAGCCAAGACAAAAGATGGAGGCTGGAGCGTTACAAGAGCTGGCAGAAAGTATCCGTGAACAAGGCGTAATGCAGCCACTATTGGTGCGATTGATTGGTCCTGGTCAATATGAAATCATTGCCGGAGAGAGGCGCTTTAGAGCCGCTGCCATTGCTGGCCTGAAAGAGGTGCCCGTATTGGTCACCGGTGCTGATGATCAAGCTGCTGCTGCTATGGCACTGGTGGAAAATATGCAGCGGGAGGACTTAAATCCTCTAGAGGAATCGCAGGGCTTGGCTAGATTGATTGAAGAGTTTGGCTTTACACATGAGCAAGCGGCGAAAGCAGTTGGGAAATCACGGAGTGCTATCAGCAATCTTCTGCGCTTAAGTCAGCTTGCCAAGGTGGTGCAGTCAATGCTTCTGGCTGGCGATATTGATATGGGCCATGCGCGCGCGCTGATCCCCTTACCGGGCGCAAGCCAGGTTGCTTTAGCCCAAAGGATTGCGGCACAAGGCCTTTCCGTTCGCGAGGCGGAAAAAATGGCAGCCGCATATGCTTTAGCAGGCGGAACTATTGGCGGGAAAAAAACGCTAGGCGCAACGCAAGCCCTTCAAGCGAATAATGATCCTGATGTACGGCATTTAACACAGGAAATTGCGGATTTAATCGGACTTACTGCCGAATTTAAACTAAAGGGCAAGGGCGGAGAGTTGAGAATTCGGTTTAGTCGTTTTGATGAACTTGACTCTTTATTAAAGAAATTAGGCATAGCGTCAAGTTAAGAAAAAGAATGCCCAGCACCAAAACTATAATGAGTAAACACCCGCTTACACAGAGCAATCAATGGGATGAACCAGAAGAAGATTTTGTTAGGCCATTAAGCAAGGCGGAAATGGATGCTTTACGCCAAAAGGACCCTAAAAAATTTATGTCCATTAATGGTTGGGTGGTAGTTTCAAGTCAGATAGTACTTACCCTGATCATTGGAACACTTTGTTATTTTTTTGGTAATGCCACAGAAAGATCAATGTATACTTACTCTGCTTTTGTGGGTGGCTTGATTGGTTTTTTGCCTTCGGCGTTGTTTTTAGCGCGCTTAGAAGTGGCAAAAAGAAGTGCAATTTCTAGTCCCGGCGGATATTTAACGGCAGTAGTTTCTGGCGAGTTCTTAAAAATTCTTGCGACTGTCCTCTTGTTTATTGCCTTTGCCCTCAAGCAGCCTGATTTGAAATGGATACCATTGCTGGTTACTTATTTTCTTACACTGAAATGTTATTTAGTCGTGTGGGTCTTGAGGTAAGCGGCAGTTAATAAACAAGGACTAGTAAAGAGATGTCTAGCGAAGCGCTTACACCTACAGCCTATATTGCAGAGCATTTGCAAAACCTCAACTCTAGTGGGGGCGCGCAATCGTCCGTTGTTGATTTCAGCATCATCAATTTAGACACTATTTTCTGGACCACTTTAATGGGGTTCGTCGCCGTTTTTCTTCTGTTAATTGCAGCTCGAAAATCAACCCCAGGCGTTCCCGGCCGTTTTCAGTGTTTAGTTGAAATGCTGGTGGAGATGGTAGAAAATCAATCGAAGAGCATTGTCAATGGCGATCGCACTTACATCGCTCCCTTAGCGCTGTTTGTTTTTTGCTGGATTATTCTTCTGAATACCTTGGATCTTGTGCCGGTGGACTGGATCTTTGGAGTAAATCAATTCATCGGTAGTTTCGGGGTCCATGTCCCGCATCACAAAATCGTACCTACTACCGACTTAAACGCCACCCTCGGCCTATCTTTTTCTGTTCTGCTTTTAATCTTTTTCTACAGTATCAAAATTAAGGGCATTGGCGGCTTTTTGCATGAGCTAGTTTCTGCTCCATTCGGGGCGAAATGGTACCTAGCCCCTTTCAACTTGATTTTGAATCTCATCGAATATGTTGCAAAAGGTGTTTCACTAGGTATGCGACTTTTCGGCAACATGTATGCTGGCGAGCTGATCTTTTTACTTATCGCGCTTTTGGGCAGTATGTGGACTTTTAATTTCGACCTGTACATGCTGGGCTTTGTCGGTAATGTCATAGCGGGTTCCGCCTGGGCAATTTTCCATATTTTGGTCATTTTGTTGCAAGCATTTATCTTTATGATGTTGACATTGGTCTACATTGGCCAAGCCCATAGCCATCATTAATTTTTTTATTTTTTAACCTCACCCTCACTTTTAATACTTAGGAGCAAACATGCAAGCATTCTTAGCCAACATTCAAGGACTAACCGCTATTGGTATCGGCCTCATCATCGGCCTCGGCGCTTTAGGAGCCTGTTTGGGTATTGGCCTTATGGGCGGCAAATTCATTGAGGGCGCTGCCCGTCAACCAGAATTGATTAATGAACTGCAAACCAAAATGTTCCTCTTGGCCGGCTTGATCGACGCTGCGTTCTTAATCGGCGTTGGTGTTGCAATGTTATTTGCTTTCGCAAACCCACTGCTCGCAGTTATTAAGTAATTGTTCTGGCGCGGATGACCACTTGGTCATCCCATCGTTCTCAACAATACTGAAAGGAATATCGTGAATCTGAACGCGACCCTATTCGCGCAAATGATCGTTTTCTTTGTCTTATGGTGGGTTGTCGCACGCTTTGTGTGGCCACCACTTGTAAAGGCATTGGACGAACGCTCAGCCAAAATTGCTGAGGGCTTGGCAGCTGCTCAGCGCGGAAAAGAAGAATTAGCGCTTGCAAACAATGAAGTTGAATTAGAGCTCTCTAAAGCACGACAAGAAGGTGCCCAGCGTGTTGCCGAAGCTGAAAAACGCGCCCAAATGTCTGCAGATGAAATTCGCTCTAATGCACAAGCCGATGCGGCTCGCATAATTGCTCAGGCAAAACAAGATGCAGATCAGCAGGTGACTCGTGCACGTGAAGCATTGCGCACTGAAGTGGCGGTACTCGCAGTAAAGGGCGCAGAACAAATTTTGCGCCGCGAGGTAGACGCTAAAACACACGGCGCCTTACTTGATCAACTAAAGGCAGAGCTTTGATATGGCTGAATTAGCCACGATTGCTCGCCCTTATGCTGAGGCACTCTTTCAAGATGCAGAGCCTGCTGAGCGCGCAGTTTTTTTAGAGCAGCTTGGCGAGTTAGCTCAACTTGCAGGCATGCCCGAAATCGCCTCTTTGTCTAATAGTCCAAAGGTATCAGCTGATGATTTAACTAAGCTGTTGTCCAGTATGGTGAAGACAAAGTTGGATGGCAAACTCGCTAGCTTTCTAAGCTTGGTGAATCAAAACCATCGCTTGGCAGCGGTACCTGAAATTGCTCGGCAATTTGAAGGCATGAAGAACCAAAGCGAAGATGCCGCGGAAGTAATTATTACAAGTGCATTTCCGCTAGATGGTGCAGCGCTGAAAGAATTGTTATCAAGTTTGAAGAAGCGTTTTGGGGGTAAAGAATTACGCCCAGCTATTCAAATTGATCCAAGCTTGATTGGTGGTGTACGCATTCAAGTTGGTGATGAGGTGTTGGATAGTTCAGTTAAGGCGCGTTTGGCTCAAATGCAAGTTAGTCTTAGCGCATAAGTAATCCCTATTAAGAACATACGAAATAAGACCCAGGAGTAAGTAATGCAACTCAACCCTTCCGAGATCAGCGAACTGATCAAAAACCGAATTAGCGAAATGGGCGTTGACTCACAGCTTCGCAACGAGGGCACCGTCATTTCGGTGACCGATGGTATTTGCCGCGTTCACGGTCTGTCTGGCGTGATGCAGGGCGAAATGCTGGAGTTCCCAAATAATACGATTGGCCTTGCGTTAAACCTAGAGCGTGATTCAGTTGGTGCTGTAGTGTTGGGTGAATATACCCACATTAAAGAAGGCGACTCAGTCAAATGCACGGGACGCATTTTAGAAGTGCCAGTTGGCCCAGAATTGCTCGGCCGAGTAGTAAATGCATTGGGTCAACCGATTGATGGCAAAGGCCCTATTAATACAAAGCTTACTGACTTTATTGAAAAAGTTGCTCCAGGCGTTATTGCCCGCCAATCGGTTAGCCAGCCACTGCAAACTGGACTAAAAGCGGTGGATGCCATGGTTCCTATCGGGCGCGGTCAGCGCGAGCTCATCATTGGTGATCGCCAAACTGGTAAATCTGCGGTTGCGATTGATGCCATCATTAATCAAAAAGGTAAAGGCGTTTATTGCGTTTATGTCGCTATCGGCCAAAAAGCATCGACCATTGCAAACGTAGTTCGTAAGCTCACAGAGTTGGGCGCAATGCATTACACCGTGGTAGTAGCGGCAAGTGCATCCGAATCCGCAGCGATGCAGTATCTTTCCGCCTATGCTGGCTGCACAATGGGCGAATACTTCCGCGATCGTGGTGAAGATGCTCTGATCGTATATGACGACTTAACTAAGCAAGCGGTTGCATATCGTCAGATCTCCTTGTTGTTACGTCGCCCACCAGGCCGCGAAGCTTATCCTGGCGACGTGTTTTATCTCCACTCACGTTTGCTTGAGCGCGCTGCTCGTGTCAACGAAGAGTATGTCGAGAAATTTACTAATGGTTCAGTTAAAGGCAAGACAGGTTCATTGACCGCATTGCCTATTATTGAAACTCAAGCTGGTGACGTTTCAGCATTCGTGCCAACCAACGTGATTTCGATTACCGACGGCCAGATTTTCTTGGAAACAGACTTATTTAATGCGGGTGTTCGCCCTGCTATTAACGCCGGTATTTCAGTTTCCCGCGTGGGTGGTGCAGCACAAACTAAAGTAATCAAGAAGTTGTCTGGCGGTATTCGTACTGACTTGGCGCAATATCGTGAATTGGCTGCTTTTGCGCAGTTCGCTTCTGATCTTGATGACGTTACCCGCAGGCAATTAGAGCGCGGTAAGCGCGTTACCGAGTTATGCAAGCAAGCTCAATATAAGCCAATGCAAGTTTGGGAAATGGCAGCCTCCCTCTATGCAATGAATAACGGCTTCTTTGACGACATTGAAGTCAAGCATGTATTGTCATTCGAAAAAGGTTTGCATGAGCACTTGAAGTCCAAATATGCAGACTTAGTTGCCCGCATTGAAGACACCAAAGAGCTCAACAAAGAAGATGAAGCATCTTTACGTGCAGCCATCGAGGACTACAAGCGCTCAGCCTCTTTCTAAAGAGGTCGCGTACACATCATGGCAAGCACAAAAGAAATACGATCTAAGATCAAGAGCGTGCAAAACACGCGCAAGATCACCAAAGCGATGGAGATGGTGGCAGCATCTAAGATGCGCCGCGCTCAGGAGCGTATGCGTAATGCGCGCCCCTACGCTGAGAAAATTCGTGAAATTGTTGCGAACCTTTCAAAGGCGAATCCAGAGTACCGCCCCGCTTACATGGCAGTTCGTAAAGTCAAAAAGATTGGCACTATTCTGGTTACAACGGACAAGGGATTATGCGGCGGCCTGAATACCAACGTTTTACGCTTGATTACAAATCAAGTTCGTGAAATGGGCGATGCGCAAATTGATATTGAGTTCACCGCCATTGGTACAAAGGGCCTGCAGTTCTTAAATCGCGCTAAAGCTAAGCTCATATCGCAAACGGTTCAACTTGGCGACACACCACATATGGATGTGTTGATTGGTGCAATTACAGCGCAGCTAGATGCATTTGAGCGTGGCGAAATTGATGCCGTGTATTTGGCGTACAACCGCTTTGTTAATGCGATGAAGCAAGAGGCGGTCATTGAAAAGTTATTGCCATTAGAGTCAGCGGCAATGACGCCAAATGCAGAGACGGGCAACACTTGGGACTATCTCTATGAGCCAGATGCAGAATCTATTCTGAATGGCTTATTAAAGCGTTACGTAGAGGCAATGATTTATCAAGCACTTGCCGAGAACATGGCGTCAGAGCAATCTGCGCGAATGGTCTCAATGAAGGCAGCTTCAGATAATGCGAAGAACGTGATTGGCGAATTGCAATTGGAATACAACAAAACTCGACAGGCTGCCATTACGAAAGAGTTGTCAGAAATTGTTGGTGGAGCGGCTGCTGTTTAAGCGGTCAGCGTTTAAGAACATAAAAGAATTCAAGAATTAAAAGCGGAGAAATGCGATGAGTAACGGAAATATCGTGCAATGTATCGGTCCAGTAGTGGACATTCAATTCCCACGTGATGCAATGCCAAACATTTATGATGCGTTGACATTGGTTGATAGTGGAGAAAAATCATTTGCTGAAAAAGGTTTGACCTTTGAAGTGCAACAGCAAATTGGTGATGGCGTAGTGCGTACCATTGCCATGGGGCCAAGTGATGGATTGCGTCGCGGCATGGAAGTTAAGGCAACTGGTAAGCCAATCTCTGTTCCTGTTGGGCCAGCTACTCTTGGCCGAATCATGGATGTATTGGGCCGCCCTATTGACGATGCTGGTCCTATCGCAACTGAAGAGCGTCGGGCAATTCACCAACCTGCTCCTAAGTTTGAAGATCTTTCACCATCAGTTGACCTTCTCGAAACTGGTATTAAGGTGATCGACTTGGTTTGCCCATTCGCTAAAGGCGGTAAGGTCGGCTTGTTCGGCGGTGCTGGCGTAGGCAAGACCGTGAACATGATGGAGTTGATTAATAACATTGCCAAGCAACACTCTGGCTTATCTGTTTTTGCCGGTGTAGGTGAGCGTACTCGTGAAGGTAATGACTTCTATCATGAGATGAAAGAGTCCAACGTGGTTGATAAAGTCGCGATGGTATTCGGGCAGATGAATGAGCCACCTGGTAACCGTTTGCGCGTAGCGTTAACTGGTTTGACCATGGCGGAAGCGTTCCGCGACGAAGGCCGTGACATTTTGTTCTTCGTAGACAATATTTACCGCTATACCCTCGCAGGTACAGAGGTCTCCGCATTGTTAGGCCGTATGCCATCCGCCGTGGGTTATCAGCCTACCTTGGCTGAAGAGATGGGTAAATTGCAAGAGCGAATTACTTCTACAAAAACAGGTTCCGTTACTTCTATCCAGGCGGTATACGTACCTGCAGATGACTTAACCGATCCCTCCCCTGCTACTACCTTCTTGCATCTCGATTCCACAGTGGTGTTGTCACGTGACATCGCGGCTCTGGGTATTTACCCAGCGGTTGATCCATTGGATTCAACCAGCCGTCAGCTCGACCCACAAGTAGTTGGTCAGGAACATTACGAAGTAGCTCGTGAAGTGCAGATGACTTTGCAGCGTTATAAAGAGTTGCGCGACATTATTGCAATTTTAGGTATGGATGAATTGTCACCAGAAGACAAGTTGGCCGTATCCCGCGCCCGAAAAATTCAACGCTTCTTGTCACAGCCTTTCCACGTTGCCGAAGTATTTACTGGCTCACCAGGCAAATATGTGCCATTGAAAGAAACCATTCGTGGTTTCAAGATGATTTGTAACGGTGAGTTGGATCACTTGCCAGAGCAGGCGTTCTACATGGTGGGTTCAATTGACGAAGCCATCGAGAAAGCTAAGAAGCTTTAATCGAATTCATCTAGGGAAATTATGTCAACCATTCGCGTCGATGTCGTCAGTGCCGAGCGCTCTATTTTTAGCGGAGAGGCCAAGTTTGTAGCGCTTCCCGGTGAAACTGGTGAGCTGGGTATTCTGCACGGCCATACACCATTGATTACCCGCATACGGCCAGGTTCAGTTCGTATTGAAAAAGCAGACGGAGACGAGGAGTTCGTTTTTGTTGCCGGCGGTTATTTAGAGGTGCAGCCCGATCACGTCACTGTACTAGCAGATACTGCTATTCGCGGTCATGATCTTGACGAAGCAAAGGCACTTGAAGCGAAGAAGCGTGCTGAAGAAGCAATGGAAAATCGCGGCACTGATTTTGATTTAGCATTGGCACAATCCGAATTTGCTATGGCAACTGCACAGCTCGCTGCGCTTGCTCGCTTCCGTCGTAAAAAGTAAAAACCGGCCATTTAGCTTGTTGGTAAATGACCGGTTTTTAAGGGCCTGCTTCGGCGAAGCGGTTGATCAAACACCGCTTTGGCTCATGCGACAAGCGGGGCGCTATCTTCCTGAATACAATGCCACGCGAGCAAGAGCGGGCAGCTTTTTAGGTTTAGCAAAAAATCCCTCATACGCAACTGAAGTAACACTCCAGCCATTAGAGCGTTATCCTTTAGACGCCGCTATCTTATTTTCAGATATTTTGACCATTCCAGATGCAATGGGATTGGGTCTCAAATTTACGGCTGGCGAAGGCCCAAGCTTCGAGCATCCTTTGCGTACCGAAGAGGCCATTAAAAAGTTGCGTCCAGCCGACTTAGATCAACTTCAATATGTATTTGATGCCGTTTCTGAAATCCGCAAAGCATTGACACAGGATGGTCAGCAGCGATTGCCACTCATTGGTTTTTCTGGAAGTCCTTGGACCTTAGCTTGTTACATGATTGATGGCTCAGGCTCAGATGACTTTCGTCATGCTAAGACTATGCTCTTTAGTCGGCCAGATTTACTAGAACATATTCTTGCTCTAAACATTGAGTCTGTCGCCGCGTATCTGGGTGAGCAAGTTAAGGCGGGCGCTCAGGCCTTGATGATTTTTGATACTTGGGGCGGATTACTTCCTGACGGGTGGTATCAGCGTTATTCTTTGGCCGCGATGCAAAAAGTCATTGCGCGATTGCCGCGAGACCACGAGGGTAGAAAAGTTCCTGTAATCATTTTCACCAAAGGTGGCGGGCTTTGGCTAAATGATATGGCACAAATCGGGGCAGACGTGATCGCGCTAGATTGGACTATGTCAATTAGTCGCGCTAGAAAACAATTGTTAGCCATAAACAAACCTTTAGCCTTGCAGGGCAACTTAGATCCGTTGATTTTATTTTCTGGGTCAAAACAGATAACGTCAGCAGCTAAGACGCTGTTAGATGATTTGGCAGATGCGCCGCCCCTAAATTCGGGACTGCATTCCTTGGATGGCCATATTTTTAATTTGGGTCACGGCATCAATCAATTTACGCCGCCTGAGAGCGTTCAGGCCCTAGCGGAAACAGTGATTTCTCATTCTAAAGCCCTAAGAATCAAGCAATAATCACAAGTAATTACTAACTTAGCTGAGATTTGGTAGAAAGTTATGCACAGAAATGGGCAATAACAAAAAAACAGTGGGATTCGAGCTAAAGATAAACATTCACTTTTAGTAAGTTTTATAAATTACTGATTTATATAGATAAATAGTAATTTTCGCCAAATGAAACACATTCTTGATTCCTATAGAATGGCATTGAATAACCTAATTAAAGAATGATATCCACAGACTTATCCACAGGCGAAAATAGGAAGTCAAGCAAATGACTATGAAGCCTATAGTGGTGGCGGTGGTATTCGATAATCCCCTGGCCCAAAGCTTTGATTACTTGTGGAATATTGAAAAATTAGGCGCCTTACCCGAAATTGGCCAAATGGTAGAGGCCCCACTCGGCAGGGCAATGGGTGTAGGCATCGTGATCAAAGTAAGCGATCACTCCGATTATGAAATCAACAAATTAAAGCAAATAGAGCGTTTGGGCCCCCTCCCCCCTCTAGATACAGCATTGCTAAGGCTCATGAATTTCGCTAGCCAATATTACATCCATGCTTTAGGTGAAACCATATTGCCAAGTATTCCAAAGATGTGGAAAAAACCAGATGATTGGGAAAAGATACCCAAAAAATTAGAGGCGGCGCGCAGGAAAGTTGCAGCGACTTCAAGGGCTAAAGAGGGGTTTATCAGCAAAGAGCAGCTGAACGCCGAACAAAAAAAAGCGCTTTTGGCATTGGTTGGAAATGAAGACAACGAGAGGCAATTTAGAGCGATCTTGTTGCAAGGACAAACAGGGAGCGGCAAAACAGCAGTATTTTTAAACTGGCTTGCTGATGTCTTGAGTGATCCCCAAGCACAAGTACTGATATTGGTGCCAGAAATCAATTTAACGCCTCAACTAGAGCGCAGAGTCATGGCTTATTTTCCCGACAAAGTAATGTCCGTTTTGCATAGTGGAGTTAGCGAAAATAAACGGGGTGTTGCTTGGTTTGATGCAATGTCTGGAAAAGCGCAGATTATTCTTGGCACTCGTTTGGCTGCACTAACGCCAATTCCGAATTTGCGTGCCATTGTCGTAGATGAAGAGCATGACCCATCGTATAAGCAACAAGAGGGCACTCGCTATTCGGCTCGCGACTTAGCAATTTGGCGCGCACATGATCAGGCAATTCCAATTCTGTTAGCTTCCGCTACGCCCTCCTTAGAAACATGGATGGCGGCGCAGTCGGGGCGTTACGAATACATTCGCCTTGATCAGCGTGCGCAAGGGGCGAGCTTGCCAAAGGTGAACTTAATTAACACTCGGGACCCCCAGCATCAATTTAGCCCCGGAGATGTAGGCGCAACAAAAGAAAAAAATGTTATTTCGAAAACCTTGTTTAAGGCGATAACGCGAAATTTAGCTGCCAAAAAACAATGTCTGATTCTGATCAATCGCAGGGGTTATGCGCCCGTATTAAGTTGTACTGCGTGTAACTGGTTATCAAGGTGCACCCATTGCACGGCCTATATGGTTTTACATAAGGCAGGTGCAATCAGCAAACGATCCGTATTGAGCTGTCATCATTGTGGATTGGTGAAGAATATTCCTACTCACTGCCCAGAGTGCGGCAATGCTGACTTAAAAATGCTTGGTCAGGGCACGCAAAAAATAGAAGATGCAATTGAGCAAATGTGGCCAGAAGCAAATATATTGAGAGTGGATACAGATTCGAGTAGATCAAGCAAAGGAGTTGAGGCCCTCTTTCAGGAAATACATAATGGAAACGTGGACATCGTGGTCGGCACTCAGATGATTGCAAAAGGGCATGATTATCAAAACATCGGATTAGTGGCGGTGTTGGATGTCGATGGCCGACTTTACTCGGCAGACTTTAGGGCGGCTGAAAGACTATTTGCTCAATTGGTGCAAGTTGCTGGTAGAGCTGGAAGATCCAATACAGATGGCCAAGCCAGTGGAGATATTTATATTGAGACGCAGTACCCAGAGGCCGCTGTATTTCAATATCTTTTGCAGCATGATGTTGATGGATTTCTGACGCACACCGCACAAGAAAGAGGTGAGGCGAAATTACCGCCCTACACTTACCAGGCCTTAGTGCACGCGGAGGCTAGAAGCCTAGACAAGGCCATTGAATTTTTAAGCGCCCTAAAAGGGAGATTAAAGGATCAAGGCTTAATGGCAAAGGATTTGAAGATTCACGATCCCGTGCCCAAAACCATGATGCGGGTTGCAGGATCAGAGCGGGCCCAATTAGTTATTGAATCTGCCAATCGAAAAATATTACAAAAGACTTTAGAAATCATTGATCAGCAATTGCGCCAAGAGTCGACTGGGCGCATAAGCAAAGCATCCCGGATTCGCTGGCTCATAGAGCGCGACCCGATCGCCATCTAAAGGACGGGTAATTACCTTAGGCGTCAGCACCCGAGTTGTATTGCTCCAGACTCATCAGTCGTTCAAACTCGCTAGTGAGAACTTCTTGGGACGCAGGTTTGATTTTAAAAAGCCATGTTGTGTAAGGCTCAGCGTTCACTAGCTCGGGGGTGTTATCCATTGTGGAATTGAGGGCCACTATTTCGCCGCTGATAGGAGCATGAATATCACTTGCTGCCTTAACAGATTCAATTGCTGCAACTACTTCTCCTTGCTGAACTAGTTGCCCAAGCTTGGGCGCCTGAAAAAAGGTGACGTCACCCAAAGCTTCTTGCGCATGGTTGCTAATGCCCACCCAAACAAGTGCATCGCTTTCAAGCGAGGCCCATTCGTGAGTTTGTGCAAAACTAAAGGTATCTTGTGTTTTCATGTTTTTTCCTAAGTGAGATATTTTATCTTTACTGCCTATACTAAGCACTTAGTTACTCAATAAACACTTTTCATATGCCTATCAAACTAGGAATTGTCCCCGTCACACCCTTTGAACAAAACTGCTCAATACTCGTCTGCCAAGAAACGGGGGATGCAGCAGTGGTGGATCCAGGCGGCGATATTGAAAAGATTTTAGATGGCGTCAAGCAACTGGGCGGTACCGTTAAAAAGATTTTGCTCACCCATGGGCATCTTGATCATTGCGCTGCTGCAAAGGACTTGGCAGATCAGTTACATGTGCCTATTGAGGGGCCCCAGATAGAAGAGCGATTTTGGTTAGATCAACTACCAGAGCAAACTGTCCGGTTTGGTTTTGGTCATGCAAAAGCATTTACTCCAACGCGTTGGCTTGAAGACGGCGATCACGTGAAGGTAGGTAATGTAGATTTGGAGGTATTTCATTGTCCGGGGCATACGCCAGGACATGTTGTGTTCTTTGATCGGGAGGATAGACTCGCCATCGTCGGCGACGTTCTTTTTGCGGGATCTATTGGTAGAACCGATTTCCCAAGGGGCAATCATGCGGATTTGATTAACGCAATTAAAACAAAACTCTGGCCATTGGGTGACGATGTTCAGTTTGTTCCAGGGCATGGCCCAATGTCTACTTTTGGAGAAGAACGCGCATCAAACCCCTATGTGGGCGACCAAGCTAGCCAGCAATAAAACTAGGCTTTAGCGGAGCCAGTGCGATGTGTGCGGTTATAAAGGCAGCTAGCGCAAATCCAACGCTGCTTGCGATTGCTAGTAGGAATCCAAGTGCCGCCCTCGAGTCGTTTTTCACGACTGCAAGAGGAGCAAAATTTTAGGCTTTGCGAAGCGTCTTGGGTAGCTGCTGGGGTAGAAGTCGTCATGGGCAATCCAGGTAAGCCAAATCTTATACAGAGAGATCTATTTTACCCGTTTTGCGCCACTGGAGCTGGACTTAGAACAACCCGAACCGAATCCGCAGTCTTGTTACCGTCAAAATCTAACCAAGCTTTATTTTCAAAGTCGTAAAGCTTGCACTTACGAGCCACATCAAAGTACCAGGCCCAAGAGAATTTTTCGATAAAAATACGCTCTGGGAGGATGGTTTCCAGTGTATTTTGGGCTTCTTTAAGGCGATACAAGGGCACACTCATATCAACGTGGTGGGCGGTATGTTCCATGATGTGGTGCATTAGAGCGCCCCACATCCAACTGAAAGTCAAATGCACAGTGGTTGATACAAAAGGCTGGGCGCGTAACCACTCGGACTTTTTGCCATACCAAGAAACTGAGGGGTGGGTGTGGTGCACATACGTAACAAAACCAATCATGCCGTTCCAAAATAAGAATGGAACGACAAAGCCAGTAACCAGGCCAAGCAAAATTGATTGGCCAGTGGCTACTGCACCGGCAACTAAGCATGCAAGCCATACAACTGCAAAAGCAGTCACTAAAAGATTGTCTTTAAGGAAAACAGGACGATCGCCTGGTTTGTTTTTAGCATTGGGGAAATACTCTCTTCTCCACCAGATCTCAATCAGGTAATAAAAGACAGGGCCCCAGCCGCTTCTGTAAAGGCGCTCTAAGGTCTTGCGCCATGCAGGCAAGGCATCAAACTCTGCTTTGGAGAGCGGCGCCCAAACAAAGTCAAAGCCCTTTAAATTGGTTTGCCCGTGGTGCACCACGTTGTGCCCCACGTCCCAAAGACTATATGGAGTAAGGGATGGCAAGAAAGCGATCCGGCCCAATACTTTATTGAGCTCGCGATTGGGGGTAAAGCTCTGATGGCAGGCATCATGACCTAGGATAAAAATTCGGCCAGTAACAAAACCAGCAATTACGCCCAAAACGATTTTAAGCAGCAGGCTTTCGACAAAAATGGTGCCAGCGATACAGGCAAGCCATAAAACAGCGTCAAATACCAAAAGTAGTACCGCTTTGGCAGTTTCACCTTGCGCCATCGGGATTAACCAACTGCGAATGATTTTTCTATGGGGCAAAGGCAAGTCAGGGGCCAAGGGGTTGGCTAGTGATGGCTCTGCAAATGAAGAATTTAAATGATTGGACATATATAGGACCTAATAGTTAGGCATGAATGATAGCCTTTAACATAAATTTTCGCTTGGTAGGCATCAAAAAACCCCTAGAATTGGTGCGCCCGGCAGGAATCGAACCTGCGACCCTTGGCTTCGGAGGCCAATACTCTATCCACTGAGCTACGGGCGCTAGTAGCAAATTGCTAATGCCGCTATTGTAAGTGCCAATACCCGACCGCTCTAGCTATAATCTCGTCAAAGGTAATTAACAAGACGCTTAACGATAGAAGGCCCCATGAGCAACGACCACGGAAACCTGATTAAATCGCCCAAACAACTCATCATTATGGTGTTTGCGAGCTTTTTTGTGCCCCTCTTTGTCATTTTGTTGCTAATGGTGTTTGTTAACAATGGCAAGCGCGGTGAGCATAGTGAGCGCACTGAGATGCTTATTAAGCCAGTAGCGCAGCTCAATTTTAAGGATGCGAGTGCTCCGCGCGAATAGTTAACCGGCGCAGTAAGTTTTAACCCCCAAGCGCTGTCTTAGCATCTAGTGCAACCTGGTAGGCCTCTTTTTTGCTGAGTCCCAGGGTTTGAGCAAGAACCGCCGCAATTTCTTTGCTTCCTAAGAATGGGCTCAGAGCATTAGCCCAAAGTAACAGCTTGGCTTGGTCTGGCGCCTCGTCTTGACCTGCCTGTCTACCTGCAACTAAAACGACAAACTCCCCTTTTAAGCTCGGAGTGGTTTCTAGCCACGCCGGAATCTCACCGGCTTTCAGGGTGGCGATTTGCTCAAATTTCTTAGTGAGTTCTCTGCCTATTAAAACGGACCTCTCATCTTCCAGTTGTTCGTGCAGCGCCAAAAGCGTCTCTTGAATGTGGTGTGGAGATTCAAAAAAAATACTAGTTTTAGTGCTGCTACGGATATCTTGCAGGAGCGCCCCCCGGTCCTTGGCTTTATTGGGCCAAAAACCCAAAAATTGGTAACGCCCCTCGGACGGAAGCATTACCGCCCCGCTAGCGGAGATTGCCGCAGAAACAGCGCTAGCACCAGGAATAGGAATAATTCGAAAGCCCGACTTTTGCACTTCGTTAACCAATCGCGCGCCTGGATCTGAAACGCCTGGGGTGCCAGCGTCTGATATGTAGGCCCAGCGCTCACCATTTGCAAGACGTTGGATGACCGACTGGGCACCCTCCAGCTCATTGTGCTCATGTAAAGCCACACAGCGCTTATGAATTCCAAATTGCTGCAATAAGGCTGCGCTGTGCCTAGTGTCTTCGCAAGCAATGCCATCAACGGCATTTAATACGTGTAGGGCGCGCAAAGTAATGTCCCCCAAGTTGCCGATGGGAGTGGCAACCATATAAAGAGCCCCAGCAGGCAAATCTTGTTGCTTTAAAAACTCATAAGAGCTCAATTCCATAGGGGTGTCGCTTCTGAAGGTTCGGTCAATAAGAAAGAGAATACGTCGCTTTTCATTAGAGGGGCGCGAGATGCAATATCGCCCTACTTTGGCGCATAATAATGTGATGAACAAAGAGACAATTGAGCGCCTGAGCTCCCGCACATCACAGCACTTTTTAGACAGCATTGCAGTTAAACAAGAGGCTGAAAAGATCCTGCCAGAGTTCGTCGCGCGCGGCATTGTGGCAATGACAGACTGCCTGCAAGCCGGTGGGAAGATTATGGTTTGTGGCAACGGAGGCTCCGCAGCCGATGCGCAGCACTTTGCCGCGGAACTTATTGGTCGTTTTGAACGAGAGCGGCAAGAGCTTGCCGCAATTGCGCTCACAACGGATACCTCGATTTTGACCGCCGTTGGAAATGACTATAGTTACGAAGAGATTTTTAGCAAACAAGTCCGAGGCCTTGGGAAAAAAGGCGACATCCTCATGGGTATCTCAACTTCGGGAAATTCCAAAAATGTAGTAAAGGCAATTGAGGCGGCGAAAAAAATGGGCATGAAGGTGATTGCCCTGACTGGGAATGGCGGCGGAAAAATTGCGACCTTATTGGATGAAAACGACATTCACCTTTGCGCACCTTCCACTAGAACGGCTCGGATTCAAGAAACCCATCTAGTTTTACTCCATAGTCTCTGCGATGGGGTTGACCACCTCTTGCTCGATTAATCTCCCATAAAGACAAACAAAGGATTGAAGATGCGCAGCCAGTTGATTATCAAAGTTTTGCTTACGCTAACACTCACATCATTTCTCTCTGCGTGTGGAGTGCTGGCAGTTGGCGGTGTGGTTGCAGGGGCAAGCGTGCTGGCAGACCGTCGCACTCCAGCCGTGCAAGCAATCGATAAGGGGATTGAGCTCGAGCTTGGGGGCGCGCTAAGCAAGCGCTTTGGCGATAGCGCTCATATCAACGTCACTTCATTCAATCAGAAGGTGCTCTTAACTGGTGAAGCAAAAGATCAAGAAATTAAGGGGCAGGCCGCCGCTTATGCAAAAACGAATAAAAATGTTCGTGCGGTATTTGATGAGTTGATCATTGGCCCTAATAGTAGCTACACAGCACGCGCCAATGATTCCTACTTGGAGTCGAAAATAAAAACCCAAATGATCTTCACTGAAAAGTTGCCTTCAAACTCTATGAACATCGTTGCGGAAGGTAGCAATATCTATTTAATGGGGATTTTGACCGCATCGGAGGCGGAGATTGCTAAAAAAGTGGCAAGCAATGCTAATGGCGTGAAGAACGTGTATACCTACTTCGACATTATTTCTGATGCTGAAAAAACGCGCCTTGAGAAAGATAGCAAGGCCTATGAAACACAGCCTACTAGTCCGCCAAAATATCAATAACCACTAGGTAGCCGATCTTGCGATGCTCTGGGTCAATAAGCGTGCCATGGTTGTTAGCAATCTTAGGCATGTGCTTTGCAAGCGGAGTAGCCGCCAACGCTGATGATGCTAAGGCCTCAGCGCTTGCAAAGCAAAATGGTTGTTTAGGTTGTCATGCTGTGAATAAAAAAATTGTTGGACCTGGCTATATTGAGGTTGCAAAAAAATACGCCAATGACCCAAACGCCACAGCCTATTTGAAAAACAAAATCCTTAAAGGTGGCGCAGGATCTTGGGGTGTAGTCCCCATGCCAGCATTCAAGGGCCTCAGCGACATAGAGTTAACTTATCTGGCCACATGGATATTACGAGGCGCCCCAGATAGCAGGTAGCGTGGACAAGACTTATAGACATAAATGGGCGCTGAAATAACAAGTCACGCGCTTGTAGGAATAGATTTAAGTAAAACTCCAAATTTTTTTAAAAATAATTTAAATTTTTTCTCAAAGCTATGTAGTTGATTTACCTAGGCTATTTGCTTGTGACAGAAAAAACTTCAACTTATTTAAGAAAAAGACTGCGAAAGGTGTTGACGAACCTCAAAGTGTGGGATATAGTCTTATCTCTCTGCTGGAAGTTTTTAATAAATACGAAACAAGCCAGCCCTCTTTAAAAATTAGTCAACCGATAATTGTGGGTACTAAGTGAAAGCATCAAGTCCTTCGGGACAGATGTAAATAAATAGTACTCATAGACAGTAAAAAGATTTGGTTTTATTACCAAGTCAATTTCTTGAATGAGTGCGACGATCCGCAAGGATCACAGGAATTAAACTGAAGAGTTTGATCCTGGCTCAGATTGAACGCTGGCGGCATGCCTTACACATGCAAGTCGAACGGCAGCACGGGTACTTGTACCTGGTGGCGAGTGGCGAACGGGTGAGTAATACATCGGAACGTACCTTATCGTGGGGGATAACGCAGCGAAAGCTGTGCTAATACCGCATACGCCCTGAGGGGGAAAGCGGGGGATCGAAAGACCTCGCGCGATTAGAGCGGCCGATGCCTGATTAGCTTGTTGGTGGGGTAAAAGCCCACCAAGGCGACGATCAGTAGCTGGTCTGAGAGGACGATCAGCCACACTGGGACTGAGACACGGCCCAGACTCCTACGGGAGGCAGCAGTGGGGAATTTTGGACAATGGGGGAAACCCTGATCCAGCAATGCCGCGTGAGTGAAGAAGGCCTTCGGGTTGTAAAGCTCTTTTGTCAGGGAAGAAACACCGGCTCTAACACAGTCCGGGAATGACGGTACCTGAAGAATAAGCACCGGCTAACTACGTGCCAGCAGCCGCGGTAATACGTAGGGTGCAAGCGTTAATCGGAATTACTGGGCGTAAAGCGTGCGCAGGCGGTTATACAAGACAGGCGTGAAATCCCCGGGCTTAACCTGGGAATGGCGCCTGTGACTGTATAGCTAGAGTGTGTCAGAGGGGGGTAGAATTCCACGTGTAGCAGTGAAATGCGTAGATATGTGGAGGAATACCAATGGCGAAGGCAGCCCCCTGGGATAACACTGACGCTCATGCACGAAAGCGTGGGGAGCAAACAGGATTAGATACCCTGGTAGTCCACGCCCTAAACGATGCTGACTAGTTGTTCGGGATTTTCATCCTGAGTAACGTAGCTAACGCGTGAAGTCAGCCGCCTGGGGAGTACGGTCGCAAGATTAAAACTCAAAGGAATTGACGGGGACCCGCACAAGCGGTGGATGATGTGGATTAATTCGATGCAACGCGAAAAACCTTACCTACCCTTGACATGTCACTAACGAAGTAGAGATACATTAGGTGCTCGTAAGAGAAAGTGAACACAGGTGCTGCATGGCTGTCGTCAGCTCGTGTCGTGAGATGTTGGGTTAAGTCCCGCAACGAGCGCAACCCTTGTCTTTAGTTGCTACATTTAGTTGAGCACTCTAGAGAGACTGCCGGTGACAAACCGGAGGAAGGTGGGGATGACGTCAAGTCCTCATGGCCCTTATGGGTAGGGCTTCACACGTCATACAATGGTGCATACAGAGGGTTGCCAACCCGCGAGGGGGAGCTAATCTCAGAAAATGCATCGTAGTCCGGATCGTAGTCTGCAACTCGACTACGTGAAGCTGGAATCGCTAGTAATCGCGGATCAGAATGTCGCGGTGAATACGTTCCCGGGTCTTGTACACACCGCCCGTCATACCATGGGAGTGGGTTTTGCCAGAAGCTGTTAGCCTAACCGCAAGGAGGGCGATTGCCACGGCAGGGTTCATGACTGGGGTAAAGTCGTAACAAGGTAGCCGTATCGGAAGGTGCGGCTGGATCACCTCCTTTCTAGAAAAAGATGCTGGAGCTCTAGTGCCCACACTTATCGGTTGACAATAAAAGCCACGGGTCTGTAGCTCAGCTGGTTAGAGCACTGTGTTGATAACGCAGGGGTCGTAGGTTCAAGTCCTACCAGACCCACCACCAGCCAGAAACAAACTTAGTGGGACGTTGGGGGATTAGCTCAGCTGGGAGAGCACCTGCTTTGCAAGCAGGGGGTCGTCGGTTCGATCCCGTCATCCTCCACCATCATCTAAATGTCAAAACTAAGCGAACATTTAATTGTTTAGTTTTGCCATTTATGGCTGTTCTTTAAAAATTTGAGTAAGCAAAGTGTCTAATGTTTCTTTGAGAGGACATTAGACAATGTAATAAGGGTAAAGATTGAATCATCAATCAGTAATAACAAACGAGTTTTTACAAGTTCTTTTAACAAGTACTTACAGTTTGGATTACGGCAAACATGTCAGAAGTAGAAGTAAAAACCTGTAACGGTTACTAGCAATGGTGCTCGTTATAGGATCAAGTGAATAAGTGCACATGATGGATGCCTTGGCGATTACAGGCGACGAAAGACGTTATAACCTGCGATAAGCCCCGGGGAGCTGGTAAATAAGCTTTGATCCGGGGATTTCTGAATGGGGAAACCCACCACTTTTGTGGTATCCATACCTGAATACATAGGGTATGAGAAGCGAACCTCGTGAACTGAAACATCTAAGTAGCGAGAGGAAAAGACATCAACCGAGATTCCCAGAGTAGTGGCGAGCGAAATGGGAACAGCCTTCTAGTGATATCTCAGTAATTAACAGAATGGAATGGAAAGTCCAACAATAAAGGGTGATAGTCCCGTATGTGAAAATTATTGAGTGGTACTAGGCTAGAGACAAGTAGGGCGGGACACGTGAAATCCTGTCTGAATATGGGGGGACCATCCTCCAAGGCTAAATACTCGTAATCGACCGATAGTGAACAAGTACCGTGAGGGAAAGGCGAAAAGAACCCCGGGAGGGGAGTGAAATAGATCCTGAAATTGTGTGCATACAAACAGTAGGAGCCTCGTAAGGGGTGACTGCGTACCTTTTGTATAATGGGTCAGCGACTTACATTCAGTAGCAAGCTTAACCGAATAGGGAAGGCGTAGCGAAAGCGAGTCCGAATAGGGCGTTAGTTGCTGGGTGTAGACCCGAAACCAGTTGATCTATCCATGGCCAGGTTGAAGGTGCGGTAACACGTACTGGAGGACCGAACCCACTAACGTTGAAAAGTTAGGGGATGAGCTGTGGATAGGGGTGAAAGGCTAAACAAAACTGGAAATAGCTGGTTCTCTCCGAAAACTATTTAGGTAGTGCCTCGTGTATCACTGTAGGGGGTAGAGCACTGTCATGGTAGTGGGGTCCATTGCGGATTACTGCGCCATAGCAAACTCCGAATACCTACAAGTGCAAGCACGGGAGACAGACATCGGGTGCTAACGTCCGGTGTCAAGAGGGAAACAACCCAGACCGCCAGCTAAGGTCCCTAATATATGCTAAGTGGGAAACGAAGTGGGAAGGCTAAAACAGTCAGGAGGTTGGCTTAGAAGCAGCCATCCTTTAAAGAAAGCGTAATAGCTCACTGATCGAGTCGTCCTGCGCGGAAGATGTAACGGGGCTAAGCATATAACCGAAGCTGCGGATCACAGCAATGTGATGGTAGGAGAGCGTTCTGTAAGCCTGTGAAGGTGTCTTGTAAAGGATGCTGGAGGTATCAGAAGTGCGAATGCTGACATGAGTAGCGATAAAGGGGGTGAAAAGCCCCCTCGCCGTAAGCCCAAGGTTTCCTGTTCAACGTTCATCGGAACAGGGTGAGTCGGCCCCTAAGGCGAGGCAGAGATGCGTAGCTGATGGGAACAAGGTTAATATTCCTTGACCATTGTTAGATGCGATGGGGGGACGGATCGCGGAAAGTTGTCCGGGTGTTGGAAGTCCCGGTTCTTGCGTTGGAGATGGCTATTAGGTAAATCCGGTAGCGTAATTCAAGGGCGTGAGACGAGCGAATTTATTCGCGAAGCAATTGGAAGTGGTTCCAAGAAAAGCCTCTAAGCTTCAGTCTAACAAGACCGTACCGCAAACCGACACAGGTGGGCGAGATGAGTATTCTAAGGCGCTTGAGAGAACTCAGGAGAAGGAACTCGGCAAATTTGTACCGTAACTTCGGGATAAGGTACGCCCTCGTAGTTTGACCCTGTACAAGGGGAGGACGATAGGGTTGCAATAAAAAGGTGGCTGCGACTGTTTAATAAAAACACAGCACTCTGCAAACACGAAAGTGGACGTATAGGGTGTGACTCCTGCCCGGTGCTGGAAGATTAAATGATGGGGTGCAAGCTCTTGATTGAAGTCCCAGTAAACGGCGGCCGTAACTATAACGGTCCTAAGGTAGCGAAATTCCTTGTCGGGTAAGTTCCGACCTGCACGAATGGAGTAACGATGGCCACACTGTCTCCTCCTGAGACTCAGCGAAGTTGAAATGTTTGTGATGATGCAATCTACCCGTGGCTAGACGGAAAGACCCCATGAACCTTTACTGTAGCTTTGCATTGAATTTTGAACCGGTCTGTGTAGGATAGGTGGGAGGCGTTGAAAGCGGGATGCTAGTTCCGCTGGAGCCAACCTTGAAATACCACCCTGGTTTGTTTGAGATTCTAACCTTGGCCCATTATCTGGGTCGGGAACAGTGCATGGTAGGCAGTTTGACTGGGGCGGTCTCCTCCCAAAGTGTAACGGAGGAGTACGAAGGTACGCTTGGTACGGTCGGACATCGTACCTAAAGTGCAATGGCAAAAGCGTGCTTAACTGCGAGACCGACAAGTCGAGCAGGTGCGAAAGCAGGTCATAGTGATCCGGTGGTTCTGTATGGAAGGGCCATCGCTCAACGGATAAAAGGTACTCTGGGGATAACAGGCTGATACCGCCCAAGAGTTCATATCGACGGCGGTGTTTGGCACCTCGATGTCGGCTCATCTCATCCTGGGGCTGTAGCCGGTCCCAAGGGTATGGCTGTTCGCCATTTAAAGAGGTACGTGAGCTGGGTTTAAAACGTCGTGAGACAGTTTGGTCCCTATCTGCCATGGGCGTTGGAGATTTGACGGGGGCTGCTCCTAGTACGAGAGGACCGGAGTGGACGTACCGCTGGTGTACCTGTTGTTTCGCCAGAAGCATCGCAGGGTAGCTATGTACGGAAGAGATAACCGCTGAAAGCATCTAAGCGGGAAACTTGCCTGAAGATGAGATCTCCCGTAGGTTTAACCTACATAAAGGGTCGTTGAAGACCACAACGTTGATAGGTCGGGTGTGTAAGTGCAGTAATGCATTGAGCTAACCGATACTAATTGCCCGTTAGGCTTGATCCTATAACCAGCACTATTGTGTTGGATGTTTGCCAGATTTAATCGCAACTCAAATTACATGCTTACTCAAATAGAGCTGTTGATTTATCAACAGCTCAACCCTCTACGCCCGGTGACCATAGCGAATTGGAACCACTCCTTCCCATCCCGAACAGGACAGTGAAACGATTCTACGCCGATGATAGTGCGGATTACCCGTGTGAAAGTAGGTAACTGCCGGGCACCAATGCAACACGCCCAGACCATACAGGTCTGGGCGTTTTTGCTTGTGCGCAGCGTATGAGATTGACAGCAATACCGGAAAATGACAGAATATTGGGTTTACGGAGGGGTGTCCGAGCGGCTAAAGGAGGCAGACTGTAAATCTGTTGGCTATGCCTACGTAGGTTCGAATCCTACCCCCTCCACCAGATGTGCGGGATTAGTTTAATGGTAAAACAGCAGATTTCCAATCTTCGGTCAAGAGTTCGATTCTCTTATCCCGCTCCAGAATTTGTTGATAATGAATTTTGGCCCATGTGGCTCAGTGGTAGAGCACTCCCTTGGTAAGGGAGAGGTCGGCAGTTCGATCCTGCCCATGGGCACCATGTTTAGATTTGTAAATTGTATATTTCATGTGTTGGTTTAAGAGTTAACTAAAGGCAGACAAAAAAATGGCAAAAGAAAAGTTTGAGCGGACAAAACCGCACGTAAACGTAGGTACTATTGGTCACGTTGACCACGGTAAAACCACCTTAACTGCAGCGATTGCAACCGTGCTCTCTAAACAGTTTGGCGGCGAAGCCAAAGCCTACGATCAGATCGATGCTGCTCCAGAAGAAAAAGCCCGTGGTATTACGATTAATACTGCCCACGTAGAGTACGAGACAGCGAACCGTCACTACGCACACGTGGATTGCCCAGGACACGCTGACTACGTTAAGAACATGATTACTGGCGCGGCCCAAATGGACGGCGCAATTTTGGTATGTTCTGCTGCTGACGGTCCTATGCCACAAACTCGTGAACATATCCTCTTGGCACGCCAAGTAGGTGTTCCTTACATCATCGTGTTCCTCAACAAATGCGACATGGTTGATGACGAAGAGTTGTTAGAGCTCGTTGAAATGGAAGTGCGCGAGCTTTTATCTAAGTACAAGTTCCCTGGTGATGACACCCCAATCGTGCGTGGTTCTGCTAAGTTAGCTTTAGAAGGCGACGAAGGCCCATTGGGTAAAGAAGCCATCATGAAATTGGCTGAAGCATTAGATACTTTTATTCCAACTCCAGAGCGTGCAGTTGACGGTGCGTTCTTGATGCCAGTAGAAGATGTGTTCTCGATCTCCGGTCGCGGTACTGTAGTAACAGGCCGTATTGAGCGCGGTATCGTTAAAGTCGGCGAAGAAATCGAAATCATCGGTATCAAGCCAACACTAAAGACTACTTGTACTGGCGTAGAGATGTTCCGCAAATTGCTCGACCAAGGTCAAGCTGGCGATAACGTGGGTATCTTGTTGCGCGGCACTAAGCGTGAAGAAGTTGAGCGTGGCCAAGTATTGGCTAAGCCAGGTTCCATTACGCCACACACCCACTTTACTGCCGAGGTATATATCTTGGGTAAAGATGAAGGTGGCCGTCATACCCCATTCTTTAACAACTATCGTCCCCAGTTTTACTTCCGTACTACGGACGTAACAGGTTCGATCGAGTTGCCAAAAGACAAAGAAATGGTGATGCCAGGCGATAACGTCTCTATTACCGTTAAACTCATCGCGCCAATTGCGATGGAAGAAGGTTTACGTTTTGCAATCCGCGAAGGTGGCCGTACTGTAGGCGCTGGTGTGGTTGCGAAGATTTTGGCTTAATTAGTAGAAAATAGGGGTGTAGCTCAATTGGCAGAGCGTTGGTCTCCAAAACCAAAGGTTGGGGGTTCGATGCCCTCCGCCCCTGCCACGATTTGAACCGAAAGCAAAATGTCTCAACAAACTGCAAGTCAAACTGAAGGAAAAAGCAGCTGGGTCTCTGGACTCGCTGCTTTGGTCGTTGTCGGTGCGTTAGTTCTTTACTACACGCTGGCCGATCAATCTATGTTGGTTCGCCTGGCGGTTTTGTTTGGTGGTATTGCTGTTGCTGTTCTTATTGTGGTGATTTCGCCAGAAGGACGTCGTTTCATCTCTTACGCAAAAGATTCTATATATGAAGTAAAGAAAGTTGTTTGGCCTACTCGCAAAGAGACTACCCAAATGACTTTAGTTGTATTTGGTTTTGTCCTGATCATGTCCTTATTTTTATGGGCGGCAGATAAATTAATTGAATGGCTAGTTTTTTCAGTCTTTCTGGGCTGGAAGTGAGTAAAAAATGACTGATACTGAATTAGCAATAAATCCACAAGCAACAGGAAATATGCGTTGGTATGTTATTCACGCATATTCTGGCATGGAAAAAAGCGTCAAAAAAGGTCTAGAGGAGCGGATTAGCCGCTCAGGAATGGCTGAGAAATTTGGCCGCATTCTGGTGCCTTCCGAGGAAGTAGTGGAGATCAAGTCCGGACAAAAATCGGTTTCTGAGCGTCGCTTCTTCCCAGGCTATGTCTTGATAGAGATGGAAATGACTGACGAGAGTTGGCACTTGGTGAAGAACACACCAAAAGTGACTGGATTTGTCGGTGGCGTACGAAATCGTCCAAGCCCAATTTCTACCGCTGAAGTATCAAAGATCATGGATCAAATGCAGGCTGGGGTTGATAAGCCTAAGCCTAAGACCTTATTTGAGGTAGGCGAGATTGTGCGTGTTAAAGAAGGCCCATTTATTGATTTCAACGGAAATATTGAAGAAGTCAATTACGAGAAGTCAAGATTGCGCGTTTCTGTTACAATCTTCGGTCGCGGTACTCCAGTCGAATTGGAGTTCGGCCAGGTTGAAAAAATGTAATAAAGCTTCACTTTTAACGAATAGTTAAAAGCGGAAGTTATTAAATAGTTGTATTTATTGGTTAGTAGTTAACCGAGGAGCCAAGCTAGTAAGCCAAAAAACTAGCGAAGCGTTTACTCAACGGCGGTCTTATCTAATCAGGTTTGACGCGCTTTAAGGAGCAAGTTATGGCAAAAAAGATTATTGGCTTTATTAAGCTGCAGATTCCTGCCGGCAAAGCAAATCCATCACCACCTGTTGGTCCAGCATTGGGTCAACGTGGCCTCAATATTATGGAATTCTGTAAGGCGTTCAATGCTCAAACCCAGAGCATGGAGCCAGGCCTTCCAATTCCTGTTGTGATTACAGCGTTTGCTGATAAGAGCTTCACTTTCATCATGAAGACGCCTCCAGCGACCATCATGATTAAAAAGGCCGCCAAGATTGAAAAAGGTTCACCACGTCCCCATACCGATAAGGTTGGAAAAATTACCCGTGCCCAGGCTGAAGAAATTGCCAAAGCAAAAATGCCAGATTTGACAGCAGCCGATATGGATGCAGCTGTAAGAACAATCGCTGGTAGCGCCCGCTCCATGGGCATCACTGTGGAAGGTCTCTAATCATGACTAAATTATCTAAACGTTTAAAAGCAATCGAATCCAAAGTTGACCATAACAAGTTTTACGCATTAGATGATGCGTTGAACCTTGTTAAAGAGTGCGCAACAGCAAAATTCGATGAGTCCATTGATGTTGCAGTTCAATTGGGTATCGATGCCAAGAAATCTGACCAAGTTGTGCGTGGCGCAGTGGTATTGCCAGCAGGTACTGGTAAGCATGTGCGTGTAGCGGTTTTTGCTCAGGGCGAAAAAGCGGAACAAGCAAAAGCTGCTGGCGCCGAAATTGTTGGCATGGAAGAGCTCGCCGAGCAAATTAAAGGCGGCAAAATCGACTTTGACATTTTGATCGCATCTCCAGACACAATGAAGATTGTCGGTACCTTAGGTCAAGTGTTAGGCCCACGTGGCTTGATGCCAAATCCAAAAGTAGGAACAGTAACGCCTGACGTAGCTACTGCTGTTAAAAACGCTAAAGCAGGTCAAGTTCAGTTCCGCGTGGACAAAGCCGGTATCGTGCATGCCAGTATTGGTCGTCGCTCATTTGAGTCAGCAGCATTGAAGTCCAATTTATTGGCGTTGCTCGATGCATTGAACAAAGCGAAGCCACCTGCATCAAAAGGTATTTATTTAAGAAAAGTTGCCGTAAGCAGCACCATGGGTGCAGGCGTACGTGTAGACCAAGCATCGTTACAGGCAGCTTAATAAGGGCTTGTAGCAAAAAAGAACTTTGGGTCGACTTTCTCTTTTATGAGGGAGTCGAACATCAAAGACCGTTGGTGAATTTACAGCTTGTAAGGGTGAATTCTTAATTGTTACGAAAGTAATAGCCAACGCAGATGGCGACCCTGAACAGATTTTGCAAGATTTTCTTGTAACTGAAGAATCAGACGCTGGTAATTAACCCCAACTGGAAACGGTTGGTTTTTATGGAGTTGAACCATGCCTTTGAATGTACAAGACAAAAAAGCGATTGTTGCTGATGTCGGCGCTCAGTTGGCTGGGGCACAAACAGTCGTGCTCGCTGAATACCGTGGTATTCCAGTAGAGCAGTTGACAAAGCTTCGTGCTAGCGCACGTGACCAAGGTGTTTACCTTCGAGTTTTGAAGAACACACTGGCACGCCGTGCAGCACAAGGTACACCGTTTGAGCCTCTTGCTGATTCGATGGTTGGCCCCTTGATTTATGGCATCTCTGCTGATCCAATTGCCTCGGCAAAAGTATTGCAGAACTTTGCTAAAACTCAAGACAAGCTAGTCATTACCGCTGGTTTATATAACGGAAAACTGTTAGATGTGGCAGGCGTAAAGTCTCTCGCGTCTATTCCAAGCCGCGACGAGTTGTTATCTCAGTTGTTGGGTGTCATGTTGGCCCCTGTATCTGCAATGGCGCGTGTATTGGGCGCAGTAGCAGCACAAAAGGCAGAAGGAGCACCCGCTCCAGTTGCCGCACCTGAAGCCGAAGTTGCTGAAGTTGCAGTAGCCCCAGCAGAAGTTGTTGCTGAGGCAGTTGCCGAAACAGCTGCTCCCGAAGCAAGTGCAGAGCCTGCAGCCGCAGCCCCAGAAGCAAACGAAACCCCTGCCGCTGAATAAGCGACAGATTAACTATTTAAGTATTAGGAGCTAAAAATGGCGATTACTAAAGAAGAAATTATTGATGCAGTAGGTAGCATGTCTGTTATGGATCTGAATGATCTGGTTAAGGCATTCGAAGAAAAGTTTGGCGTATCCGCTGCAGCGATGGCTGTTGCTGGTCCCGCTGGTGCCGGTGGTGGTGCAGCTGCTGAAGAGCAGACAGAATTTACTGTGAACTTGGTCGAAGTTGGCGTAAACAAGGTTTCAGTAATTAAAGCTGTTCGTGAAATCACTGGTCTTGGCCTCAAAGAAGCTAAAGACTTGGTTGATGGCGCACCAAAGCCAATCAAGGAAGCTGTTGACAAGAAAACTGCTGAAGAAGCTAAGAAGAAGCTCGAAGAAGCTGGCGCTAAAGCAGAACTCAAGTAATAAGAACTTAACTAATACACCCGTAACAGGGGTATTAGTAATGTTGGGTTTGACCATTAGTGGTCAAACCCGATTTCATTTTTAATTGAAATCGGGTTTGCCTTCTGATACGACTGCAGATTGCAAGTTTGGTCGGACACTATGCCCAAGGCTTAGTGTTGTCCGCCAGTGGTTGGTAGTGGCCAACCGCCAAATCTTTGTACAGTCGCTGAATTCGGAGATAGAATGAACTATAGCTTCACCGAACGCAAGCGAGTCCGTAAAAGCTTTGCTAAGCGAGTAAATAATCACCAGGTTCCGTACCTGATTGCAACCCAGCTCGAGTCTTACGCTAAATTCTTACAGGCCGAAAAGCCAGTAATGTCGCGCCTGACCGAAGGCCTTCAAGCAGCATTCACATCTGCATTTCCAATCGTGTCTAACAACGGTTACGCACGCATGGAGTATGTATCTTATCAATTGGCACAACCACCGTTTGACGTTAAAGAGTGTCAGCAACGTGGTTACACCTATCACTCTGCCTTGCGCGCTAAAGTTCGCTTGATCATTTATGATCGCGAAGCGCCTACCAAGGTAAAAGAAGTTAAAGAGAGCGAAGTTTACATGGGCGAAATTCCGCTCATGACAGATAACGGTTCTTTTGTAATTAACGGCACTGAGCGCGTGATCGTTTCTCAGTTGCATCGTTCCCCAGGCGTGTTCTTTGAGCACGATAAAGGCAAAACCCACAGTTCTGGTAAGTTGTTGTTCTCTGCTCGCATTATTCCTTACCGTGGTTCATGGTTAGATTTCGAGTTTGATCCAAAAGACATTTTGTATTTCCGTGTTGACCGCCGTCGCAAGATGCCCGTCACCATTTTGCTTAAAGCAATTGGCTTAAACAACGAACAGATTCTGTCGAACTTCTTCAATTTTGATAACTTCTCACTGAGTGCCAATGGCGCTTCCATGGAATTTATCCCTGAGCGCTTACGCGGCCAGGTAGCCAATTTTGATGTGCTCGATAAGAATGGCGTTGTCGTCATTCAAAAAGACAAGCGTATTAACGCAAAACATATTCGCGAACTCGAAGCTGCAAAAACCAAGAACATCATCGTGCCAGATGACTACCTGATTGGTCGTGTAGTAGCGCGCAACATTATTGATCCAGATTCTGGTGAAATTTTGGCTTACGCTAACGATGAGATCACTGAAGAGTTATTGGCAACATTACGTGATGCTGGTATCAAGCAATTGGAAACCATCTACACCAATGATTTAGATTCTGGTGCTTATATTTCCCAGACTCTTCGCACTGATGAAACTGCTGATCAAATGGCTGCCCGTATTGCCATCTATCGCATGATGCGTCCTGGCGAGCCTCCAACAGAAGATGCGGTTGAAGCTTTGTTCCAGCGCCTGTTCTACAACGAAGATAGTTACGACTTATCTCGTGTTGGTCGTATGAAGGTAAATAGCCGTCTCGGCCGCGCTGAGATGGAAGGCCTCATGGTCCTCTCGAATGAAGATATTCTCGAGACTATTAAGTTGCTCGTAGACTTGCGTAACGGTAAAGGCGAGGTGGATGATATCGATCACTTAGGCAATCGTCGCGTACGTTGCGTTGGTGAGTTAGCAGAGAATCAATTCCGCGCTGGTTTGTCACGTGTTGAGCGTGCAGTGAAAGAACGTCTCGGCCAAGCCGAAACTGAAAACCTCATGCCGCATGACTTGATTAACAGCAAGCCTATTTCATCGGCGATTCGTGAGTTCTTCGGTTCTTCACAGCTATCCCAGTTTATGGACCAAACAAACCCATTGTCAGAGATCACGCACAAGCGTCGTATTTCCGCACTGGGACCTGGTGGTTTAACACGTGAGCGCGCAGGCTTCGAAGTGCGCGACGTGCATCCAACCCATTACGGTCGTGTTTGCCCAATTGAAACTCCAGAAGGACCAAACATTGGTCTGATCAACTCACTCGCGTTATTTGCGCGTTTGAATGAGCATGGTTTCTTAGAGACGCCTTATCGTAAAGTTGCCAACAGCAAAGTGAGTGATGAGGTCATGTATCTCTCCGCTATTGAAGAGGCAAAGTACATCATTGCTCAGGCTAACGCCACAATCGATAGCAGCGGTAAATTGGCTGATGAATTGGTTTCAGCGCGTCAAGCGGGTGAAACATTGATGGTTAGCCCAGAGCGCGTTGATTTCATTGACGTTGCTCCTAGCCAGATCGTCTCTGCGGCTGCTTCGCTTGTGCCATTCTTAGAGCATGATGATGCTAACCGTGCTTTGATGGGTGCGAACATGCAGCGTCAAGCGGTTCCTTGCTTGCGTCCTGATAAGCCGTTGGTTGGTACGGGCTTAGAGCGTATTGTTGCAGTTGACTCTGGCACAGTAGTGTTGGCAAGCCGTGGCGGTATTGTTGATTACGTGGATGCAAATCGTGTTGTGATTCGCGTGAACGACGATGAAACTGCTGCCGGTGAAGTTGGTGTTGATATTTATAACCTCATCAAATACACCCGCTCAAACCAAAATACCAATATCAATCAGCGCCCTATCGTCAAAGTTGGTGATCGCGTTGAGCGTGGTGACGTGGTTGGAGACGGTGCATCTACCGATTTGGGTGAGTTGGCCCTTGGTCAAAACATGACTGTGGCATTTATGCCATGGAACGGCTACAACTTCGAGGATTCGATTTTAATCTCTGAAAAAGTCGTTGCTGATGATCGCTACACTTCGATTCATATTGAAGAGTTGTCGGTTGTTGCGCGTGATACCAAGCTCGGTTCCGAAGAAATTACTCGCGATATTTCTAACTTGGCAGAGTCACAACTCTCCCGTTTAGATGAAAGCGGTATTGTTTACATTGGTGCGGAAGTTGAAGCTGGCGACGTATTGGTTGGTAAAGTGACTCCAAAGGGTGAAACAACTCTCACACCAGAAGAGAAATTACTCCGTGCGATCTTTGGTGAAAAAGCATCTGATGTAAAAGATACTTCTTTGCGCGTTCCATCAGGAATGATTGGTACTGTCATTGATGTTCAGGTCTTTACTCGTGAAGGTATTGAGCGCGATGCACGTGCGCAAGCAATTATTCAAGAAGAGTTACAGCGTTATCGCTTGGACTTAAATGACCAGTTGCGCATTGTTGAGGGCGATGCCTTCATGCGTTTAGAAAAGCTCTTGCTTGGTAAGGTTGCTAACGGTGGACCACAGAAGTTAGCCAAAGGCAGCAAGATCGAAAAAGAATACCTTGCCGATCTTGATAAATACCACTGGTTTGATGTGCGCCCTGCAGATGACGATGTTGCCTCGCAAGTAGAAGCAATTAAATCTTCTATCGAAGCTAAGCGTAAACAGTTTGATGAGGCTTTTGAAGAGAAGCGCACTAAACTGACTCAAGGCGATGATCTGCAGCCTGGCGTAACGAAGATGGTTAAGGTGTATTTAGCCGTTAAGCGCCGCTTGCAACCTGGTGACAAGATGGCCGGTCGTCACGGTAATAAAGGGGTGGTTTCTAAAATTGCGCCTGCCGAAGATATGCCATTTATGGCTGACGGTCGTCCAGTTGATATCGTATTGAATCCATTGGGTGTTCCATCCCGCATGAACGTAGGTCAGATTCTGGAAACCCACTTAGGTTGGGCTGCTCAGGGTATTGGTAAGCGTATCGACGAAATGGTTCGTGAACAAGCCAAGCAAGCAGAACTGCGTAAGTTCCTAAAGCAGCTTTACAACGAAACAGGCCGTATTGAGGATATCGACAACTTCTCAGACGAGCAAATCACGGTTTTGGCCGAGAATCTTCGCCAAGGTCTGCCATTTGCTACACCAGTATTTGACGGTGCCACTGAAGCAGAAATTAGCAGAATGCTCGAGTTGGCTTATCCAGACGAAGTTGCAACTTCTTTGAAGATGACGCCTTCCCGTCAGCAAATGATTCTTTGCGATGGTCGTACTGGTGATCAGTTTGAGCGTCCAGTCACTGTCGGTGTCATGCACGTCTTGAAGCTCCACCATTTGGTCGATGACAAGATGCACGCGCGTTCAACCGGACCTTACTCTTTAGTTACGCAGCAGCCATTGGGCGGAAAAGCCCAGTTTGGTGGTCAGCGCTTTGGTGAGATGGAAGTTTGGGCTCTCGAGGCATACGGTGCTTCTTATGTTCTGCAGGAAATGCTGACAGTGAAGTCCGATGACGTCACAGGCCGTACCAAGGTATATGAAAACATCGTTAAGGGCGAGCACACGATTGATGCTGGCATGCCCGAATCCTTCAACGTACTCGTAAAAGAGATCCGTTCGTTGGGTATTGACATTGATATGGAGCGCAACTGATATGAAAGCATTGCTCGATTTATTTAAGCAAACGCAGGGCGAAGAGCAGTTTGATGTCATCAAAATTGGTCTCGCATCTCCTGAGAAAATTCGCTCATGGTCTTTTGGTGAAGTTCGCAAACCAGAAACCATCAACTATCGGACGTTTAAGCCCGAGCGTGATGGTCTCTTTTGTGCCAAAATTTTTGGACCAACTAAAGACTACGAGTGCCTATGCGGTAAATACAAGCGCTTAAAGTTTCGCGGAGTAATCTGCGAGAAGTGTGGCGTTGAAGTTACTCTCGCAAAAGTACGTCGCGAGCGTATGGGACACATTGAGTTGGCAGCCCCGGTTGCCCACATTTGGTTCCTAAAGTCTTTGCCATCCCGCTTGGGTATGGTGCTCGATATGACCTTGCGGGATATCGAACGGGTTCTGTACTTTGAAGCCTATGTTGTTGTTGATGCTGGCTTGACTCCTGAAGGCGCTATGAAGCGTGGTCAGATCATGTCCGAAGATGAGTACATTGCCAAGACTGAAGAGTATGGCGATGGTGCTTTCACAGCAATTATGGGTGCTGAGGGTATTCGTGACCTGTTACGTTCGATTGATATCGACCGTGAAGTTGAAACGATTCGTGCTGACTTAAAAGCTACTGGTAGCGATGCCAAGATCAAGAAATATGCCAAGCGCTTAAAAGTGCTCGAGGCGTTCCAGACTTCAGGAATTAAGCCTGACTGGATGATCATGGAAGTATTGCCAGTATTGCCACCTGAATTGCGCCCATTGGTGCCATTGGATGGCGGACGCTTTGCAACTTCCGATTTGAATGATCTTTATCGTCGCGTGATTAACCGTAACAACCGTTTAAAGCGCTTGTTAGAGTTGCGCGCACCAGAGATCATTGTTCGCAATGAAAAACGGATGTTGCAAGAAGCAGTTGACTCATTGCTCGATAACGGTCGTCGCGGCAAGGCGATGACTGGCGCGAATAAGCGTCCGTTGAAGTCCTTGGCAGAGATGATTAAGGGTAAGAGCGGTCGTTTCCGTCAGAACTTGTTAGGTAAGCGCGTTGACTACTCAGGTCGTTCCGTCATCGTGGTTGGCCCAACACTGAAATTACATCAGTGCGGCTTGCCAAAATTAATGGCTTTGGAATTATTCAAGCCATTTATTTACAACAAACTCGAAACCTTGGGCATTGCAACAACAATCAAAGCGGCTAAGAAAGAAGTTGAAAGCCAGACTCCAGTTGTTTGGGACATTCTCGAAGAAGTGATACGTGAGCATCCAATCATGCTGAACCGTGCGCCTACATTGCACCGTCTTGGTATTCAGGCTTTTGAGCCAATGTTGATTGAAGGCAAAGCAATTCAATTACATCCATTAGTCTGCGCAGCATTTAACGCTGACTTTGACGGTGACCAAATGGCTGTTCACGTGCCTTTGTCGCTCGAAGCGCAAATGGAAGCACGTACATTGATGTTGGCTTCGAATAACGTATTGTTCCCAGCCAACGGCGAGCCTTCTATTGTTCCTTCTCAGGACGTGGTGTTGGGTCTGTATTACGCTACTCGCGACAAGATCAACGGTAAAGGCGAGGGCATGGTCTTCGCTAACATTACTGAAGTCGTGCGCGCATACGAGGCAAGTCAAGTTGAGTTGGCCTCACGCGTGGCCGTACGTATTACTGAGTTTGAGATTGTGGATAAAAAAGCAGAGGGCGATGCCCGTTTTGCTGAAAAAACCAAGATCTACCAAACCTCAGTTGGCCGTGCAATCTTGTCAGAGATTCTGCCAAAAGGGATGTCTTTTGAGGAAATCAATAAGCCCCTGAAGAAAAAGGAAATCTCACGTTTGATCAACACGTCATTCCGTAAGTGTGGTCTGCGTGAAACAGTGATCTTTGCTGACCGCTTATTGCAGTCTGGTTTCCGCTTGGCTACGAATGCCGGTATCTCGGTTGCGATCGACGATATGTTGATCCCTACCTCTAAAGAGCGGATCATTTCTGAAGCTACTACCAAGGTTAGAGAATATGACAAGCAGTTCATGTCAGGTCTCGTAACCAATCAAGAGCGTTATAACAACGTGGTTGATATTTGGGGTGCTGCAGGCGACCAAGTGGGTAAAGCCATGATGGATGAGTTGTCACACGTTGACGTGCTCGACCGCAATGGTAAAACTGTGCGTCAAGAATCCTTTAACTCTATCTACATGATGGCGGACTCGGGTGCACGTGGATCTGCAGCGCAGATTCGTCAGTTGGCAGGTATGCGTGGTCTGATGGCTAAGCCTGATGGTTCAATCATTGAGACTCCAATTACAGCCAACTTCCGTGAAGGCTTGAACGTGTTGCAGTACTTCATTTCAACCCACGGTGCTCGTAAAGGCTTGGCTGATACCGCGCTCAAAACTGCGAACTCTGGTTACTTAACACGTCGTTTATGTGACGTAACGCAAGATCTTGTTGTTATTGAAGATGATTGCGGTGCCACTACTGGCGTAACAATGAAGGCCCTAGTTGAGGGCGGCGAAGTCATCGAAGCATTGCGTGATCGTATTTTGGGCCGCGTATGTATCGGCGATATCGTTCATCCAGATACTCAAGAGGTCATCGTTGCCGATGACACTTTGCTTGACGAAGATGATGTGGACAAAATCGTTGCGTTGGGAATTGATGAAGTTAAAGTTCGCACCGTGTTGTCTTGCTTAACGCGCTTTGGTTTGTGCGCTAAGTGCTACGGACGTGATTTAGGTCGAGGTGGTTTGGTCAACGTAGGCGAGGCAGTGGGTGTGATTGCTGCTCAGTCTATCGGTGAGCCAGGCACACAGTTGACTATGCGTACCTTCCACATTGGTGGTGCAGCGTCACGTGCCTTAGTAGCCAGCAATATCGAAGCCAAATCAAACGGTACTTTGAAATTCTCGGCAACGATGCGGGTTGTTAAAAACGCTAAGGGTGAGCAGATCGTGATTTCACGTTCTGGCGAAGCTTTGATCGTGGATGACAATGGCCGTGAGCGCGAGCGTCATAAAGTTCCTTACGGCGCGACTCTTTTATTGAAAGAAGATGCCACAGTGAAAGCTGGTGCAAGCTTAGCTAACTGGGATCCATTAACCCGTCCAATCATCTCTGAGTACGCAGGTATCGCTCGCTTTGATAACGTGGAAGAAGGCGTAACTGTTGCTAAGCAGGTTGACGAAGTAACCGGCCTCTCCACATTAGTGGTGATTGACGGTAAGCGTCGTAGTGCTGCTAGCAAGGGCGTTCGTCCATTCATTAACTTGATCGATGCTAAAGGCGAAGAAGTCATGATCGCCGGTACTGATCATCCAGTAAACATTGGCTTGCAAGTCGGTGCTTTGATTACTGTTAAGGATGGTCAACAGGTTGAAGTTGGTGAAGTATTGGCGCGTATTCCAATCGAGTCACAGAAAACCCGCGATATTACCGGTGGTTTACCTCGTGTTGCTGAGTTGTTTGAAGCGCGCTCACCAAAAGATGCTGCTGTATTGGCTAAAGTTACTGGAACAGTTTCCTTCGGTAAAGAAACTAAAGGTAAGCAGCGTTTGGTCATTACTGATATGGATGGTGAGGCAAACGAGTTCTTGATTGTTAAAGAAAAGCAAGTATTGGTTCACGACGGTCAAGTTGTTAATAAAGGCGAGATGATTGTGGAAGGCCCAGCCGATCCACACGATATCTTGACCTTAAGAGGCATTGAAGAATTGGCGATCTACATCGTTGATGAAGTTCAAGACGTTTACCGTCTGCAGGGCGTGAAGATTAACGACAAGCACATTGAAGTGATTGTGCGTCAGATGTTGCGCCGCGTGCAGATTACAGATGGTGGCGATACTGCTTACATCATCGGTGAACAAGTTGAGCGTTCAAAACTCTATGATGCAAATGATTTGGTGATTGCGGCAGGTAAGCGTCCAGCGCAGTTTGAAAACGTATTACTGGGTATCACCAAAGCATCTCTGTCTACCGACAGCTTCATTTCAGCGGCTTCTTTCCAAGAAACCACCCGTGTATTGACCGAAGCCGCCATTATGGGCAAGACCGATACATTGCGCGGCCTCAAGGAAAACGTCATTATTGGTCGCCTGATCCCAGCTGGTACCGGCTTAGCATATCGCCGTGCACGCAAGGTCAGAGAGCAATTCGAGCGTGATCGCGCTCAAATGATTGCCGCTGAAGAGGATGCCATTTCCAATATGCCTGTTGAAGTTGAGGCTGAGGTAGTTGCACCTGCTGGGGAGGCGGATCCAAGCTAATTCAGGATTTCTATGCATAAATGGTCAGTTTTTTCCAAGAAGGTTGACGGAAAAGGCTGACCAAGCTAGAATGCTGAGTTCTACAGATTCAGATAAGAGTGTCTTTTGACTTAGAGTTTTATAAGCCACTGATTTTCTTAAAGAAAGCAACAAAGAAGTACTAACCGAGCTATTTATGCCAACAATTAATCAATTATTACGCAAGCCAAGAAGTCGGCTGACCGTTAAAAGTAAAAGTCCTGCGCTGCAAAACAGCCCGCAGCGTCGTGGTGTATGCACACGTGTATATACAACAACTCCTAAGAAGCCAAACTCTGCGCTACGTAAAGTAGCTAAAGTACGCTTAACCAATGGTTTTGAAGTGATTTCATACATTGGTGGTGAAGGCCATAACCTCCAGGAACACTCAGTTGTGTTGATCCGCGGTGGTCGTGTAAAGGATTTGCCAGGTGTTCGTTACCACATTGTGCGTGGCTCACTTGACTTGCAAGGTGTTAAAGACCGTAAGCAGTCACGTTCCAAATACGGTGCAAAACGCGCTAAAAAGGCAGCTTAATCACTGCCTCAGAAATTTGCTGTAAGTAATAAGTCATTGTTTGTCAGACTTTAAAGACAAGTAAGTGGTTGCTCCGTTTGGGATTGAATTCATTTTTATCCTAAATAGTAGGGCAACCAGAGTGGGTAGGCTATTTTGTCTACCCCTAACTGAACTGAAGGAGTTGTTATGCCACGTCGTCGTGAAGTCCCCAAACGGGAAATCTTGCCAGATCCAAAATTCGGCAATGTAGAAGTAGCAAAATTCATGAACGTCCTCATGTTGGACGGTAAGAAATCGGTTGCAGAGCGTATCGTTTACGGTGCCTTTGATCACATCGAGAAAAAAGCAAACAAAGAACCACTCGAAATTTTTTCTACAGCCATGGGTAATGTAAAGCCAATGGTTGAGGTGAAAAGTCGTCGTGTGGGTGGAGCCAACTATCAGGTTCCTGTTGAAGTTCGCCCCTCACGCCGCTCTGCTTTGGCAATGCGCTGGGTGCGCGAAGCTGCTAAAAAGCGTGGTGAAAAATCCATGGCTCAGCGTTTAGCAAATGAATTATTAGAAGCCGCCGAAGGTCGTGGCGGCGCCATGAAGAAGCGTGAAGAAGTTCACCGTATGGCAGAAGCGAACAAAGCTTTCTCCCATTTCCGCTTCTAATTACACAGCAAAGAAAAGGCACCAACAGTGGCACGTAAAACTCCTATCGAAAGATACCGCAACATCGGTATCTCTGCGCACATTGACGCAGGCAAAACAACCACGACAGAACGCGTTTTGTTCTACACAGGTGTTAATCACAAAATTGGTGAAGTGCATGATGGCGCAGCTACCATGGACTGGATGGAGCAAGAGCAGGAGCGTGGTATCACGATTACTTCTGCTGCTACCACAACGTTCTGGAAGGGTATGGCCGGTAATTTTGCGGAACACCGCATCAACATTATTGATACCCCAGGCCACGTAGACTTCACTATTGAAGTTGAGCGTTCAATGCGCGTGCTTGATGGCGCATGTATGGTTTACTGTGCTGTTGGTGGTGTACAGCCCCAATCTGAAACTGTTTGGCGTCAGGCAAACAAGTATCAAGTTCCTCGCTTAGCGTTCGTTAATAAAATGGATCGTACCGGCGCCAATTTCTTCAAGGTCTATGACCAAATGAAGTTGCGCTTAAAAGCAAATCCTATTTTGATTCAAATTCCAATTGGCGCTGAAGAAAACTTCAAGGGCGTTGTGGACTTGGTCAAGATGAAAGCAGTTTATTGGGACGAAGCGTCACAAGGTACAAAGTTTACCTACGAAGATATCCCTGCTGAATTGCAAGCTTCCGCTGAAGAGTGGCGCGAGAAAATGCTTGAAGCTGCTGCCGAAAGCTCAGAAGAGTTAATGGAAAAGTACCTCGGTGGCGAAGCGCTGACCGAAGAAGAAATTAAAGCGGCATTACGTCAACGTACCATTGCAAATGAAATTGTTCCCATGTTATGCGGAACCGCTTTCAAAAACAAAGGTGTTCAGGCGATGTTGGATGCGGTAGTTGAGTTGTTGCCATCCCCATTAGATGTGCCACCAGTTCCTTGCGAATTGGAAGACGGCACACTTACAACACGTAAAGCTGCTGATGATGAGAAATTCTCTGCATTGGCATTTAAGATCATGACTGACCCATTTGTTGGCCAGCTCATTTTCTTCCGCGTGTATTCAGGCGTAATGAAATCAGGCGACACCATCTATAACCCAATCAAGGGCAAAAAAGAACGTGTTGGTCGTTTATTGCAGATGCATGCAAACCAACGTGAAGAAATCAAAGAAGTTTATGCGGGCGATATCGCCGCAGCTGTTGGTTTGAAAGATGCTACTACTGGCGAAACTTTATGTGATCCAGACGGTATTGTGATTTTGGAGCGCATGGTATTCCCAGAGCCAGTTATTTCTCAAGCAGTTGAGCCAAAAACAAAACCTGACCAAGAAAAAATGGGTCTGGCTTTGAATCGCTTGGCTCAAGAAGATCCATCATTCCGCGTAAAGACGGACGAAGAGTCTGGCCAAACCATTATTTCCGGAATGGGCGAGCTCCACTTGGAAATTTTGGTTGACCGTATGCGTCGCGAGTTCGGTGTTGAGGCAACTGTAGGTAAGCCACAGGTTGCTTATCGCGAAACAATTCGCAAAGTATGCGAAGAGATTGAAGGTAAGTTTGTTAAGCAGTCCGGTGGTCGCGGTCAATATGGTCACGTTGTTCTCAAGTTAGAGCCACAAGCACCTGGCAAAGGCTTTGAATTCATCGACGCAATTAAGGGCGGTGTAGTTCCTCGTGAATACATTCCTGCGGTTGAAAAAGGTATTCGTGAAACCTTGAACTCTGGTATTTTGGCTGGCTACCCAGTAGTCGATGTCAAAGCAACCTTGTTCTTCGGTTCATACCATGATGTTGACTCCAATGAAAATGCATTTAAGATGGCAGGTTCAATGGCGTTTAAAGATGGTATGCGCAAGGCTTCACCTGTGCTACTCGAGCCAATGATGGCTGTTGAAGTTGAAACACCTGAAGATTTCATGGGTAACGTGATGGGTGATCTTTCATCCCGCCGCGGTATTTTGCAAGGTATGGACGACATTCCAGGCGGCGGTAAGATCGTGCGCGCTGAAGTGCCATTGGCAGAGATGTTTGGATACTCAACTGGCTTGCGCTCGTTGACCCAAGGTCGCGCTACCTACACCATGGAATTTAAGCATTACACAGAAGCACCTAAAAACGTTGCTGAAGCAGTTATGGCTGCTAAAGCGAAGTAATATTTATCCACATTATTTTGATTATTGACTAGCTAAAGAAGGCAGACAAAAAAATGGCAAAAGAAAAGTTTGAGCGGACAAAACCGCACGTAAACGTAGGTACTATTGGTCACGTTGACCACGGTAAAACCACCTTAACTGCAGCGATTGCAACCGTGCTCTCTAAACAGTTTGGCGGCGAAGCCAAAGCCTACGATCAGATCGATGCTGCTCCAGAAGAAAAAGCCCGTGGTATTACGATTAATACTGCCCACGTAGAGTACGAGACAGCGAACCGTCACTACGCACACGTGGATTGCCCAGGACACGCTGACTACGTTAAGAACATGATTACTGGCGCGGCCCAAATGGACGGCGCAATTTTGGTATGTTCTGCTGCTGACGGTCCTATGCCACAAACTCGTGAACATATCCTCTTGGCACGCCAAGTAGGTGTTCCTTACATCATCGTGTTCCTCAACAAATGCGACATGGTTGATGACGAAGAGTTGTTAGAGCTCGTTGAAATGGAAGTGCGCGAGCTTTTATCTAAGTACAAGTTCCCTGGTGATGACACCCCAATCGTGCGTGGTTCTGCTAAGTTAGCTTTAGAAGGCGACGAAGGCCCATTGGGTAAAGAAGCCATCATGAAATTGGCTGAAGCATTAGATACTTTTATTCCAACTCCAGAGCGTGCAGTTGACGGTGCGTTCTTGATGCCAGTAGAAGATGTGTTCTCGATCTCCGGTCGCGGTACTGTAGTAACAGGCCGTATTGAGCGCGGTATCGTTAAAGTCGGCGAAGAAATCGAAATCATCGGTATCAAGCCAACACTAAAGACTACTTGTACTGGCGTAGAGATGTTCCGCAAATTGCTCGACCAAGGTCAAGCTGGCGATAACGTGGGTATCTTGTTGCGCGGCACTAAGCGTGAAGAAGTTGAGCGTGGCCAAGTATTGGCTAAGCCAGGTTCCATTACGCCACACACCCACTTTACTGCCGAGGTATATATCTTGGGTAAAGATGAAGGTGGCCGTCATACCCCATTCTTTAACAACTATCGTCCCCAGTTTTACTTCCGTACTACGGACGTAACAGGTTCGATCGAGTTGCCAAAAGACAAAGAAATGGTGATGCCAGGCGATAACGTCTCTATTACCGTTAAACTCATCGCGCCAATTGCGATGGAAGAAGGTTTACGTTTTGCAATCCGCGAAGGTGGCCGTACTGTAGGCGCTGGTGTGGTTGCGAAGATTTTGGCTTAATTAGTAGAAAATAGCTTTAGCGGTTTGCTAACCGGTGACGTCTGTGCTGCAGATGTCACCGTGCTCTTTAGATGGTTAACGTGGCAGCACCACATCGCTCTTTGGAATTACTATGCAAAACCAAAAAATTCGTATTCGTCTTAAAGCATTTGATTACCGTTTGATTGACCAGTCAGCTGCTGAAATCGTTGACACAGCTAAGCGCACTGGCGCTGTAGTTAAGGGTCCGATTCCATTGCCAACCCGTATTGAGCGTTTCGATTTACTTCGCTCACCACACGTCAATAAGACTTCACGTGACCAAATGGAAATTCGTACTCACTTGCGTTTAATGGACATCATCGATCCTACAGAGAAAACCGTAGATGCTTTGATGAAATTGGATTTACCTGCAGGTGTTGATGTAGAAATTAAGTTGCAATAAATCAGTATTTATCCATTTCGGCGCTTGCCAATATGGAGTTTTCAGGATAGAATCTAAGGCTTCGCTCAATTAAACGGGCGAAAACTTAGGTTTCTAAGAGTTTAAATTGCAGTAAGTTATTGATTTAGAAGTACTTTTACTTGTAAATCACTTAAATTAATTTTGCCGACCAATCGTAGTCGGCGTGGAGCATGAATATGAGCTTAGGCTTAATCGGTCGCAAGATCGGCATGACCCGTCTTTTCACGGACGAAGGGGAAGCAATTCCTGTCACCGTAATCGACGTGAGCGACAACAGAATCGCTCAAATCAAAACTCAGGCTACTGATGGCTATAACGCTATCCAGTTGGCACATGGGACCCGTAGAGCCACCCGCGTAACTAAAGCATTGGCTGGCCATTTTGCCAAAGCCGGTGTGATGGCCGGTAATGCGCTTAACGAGTTTCAATTAGACGCAGCAAAAATTGCAGAAATGACAACAGGGCAAGTTATCCCTGCTGATACTGCATTTACAGCTGGACAAAAAGTGGACGTGCAAGGGGTAACAATTGGTAAAGGCTACGCCGGCACCATTAAACGCCATCACTTCGCTTCGGGTCGCGCATCACACGGAAACTCACGTTCACATAACGTGCCAGGTTCCATTGGTATGGCACAAGATCCAGGTCGTGTTTTCCCAGGTAAGCGCATGACAGGCCACCTAGGTGATGAAACGCGCACCGTACAAAATTTAGTTATCGCACGCATTGATGCAGAACGTAATCTCATCATGGTTAAAGGCGCCATTCCAGGTGCCCCAGGCGGTAAAGTGATTGTTACTCCAGCGGTGAAAACACCGTTGAAGAAGAAGAACTAAGGAGAGCAAATATGGAACTGAAGCTTCTCCAAGACAACGGTACTTTAGCTGCAGGCATTCAAGCCTCACCTGAAGTATTCGAACGCGAATATAACGAAGCACTGATTCACCAAGTTGTAGTGGCTTATCAAGCCAATGCACGTAGTGGTAATCGTGCCCAGAAAGACCGTGAGCAAGTAAGCCACACAACCAAAAAACCTTGGCGTCAAAAGGGAACTGGTCGTGCCCGTGCTGGTATGAGCTCTTCACCATTGTGGCGTGGAGGAGGTCGGATATTCCCGAACTCCCCAGAAGAGAATTTCAGCCAAAAGGTAAATAAAAAAATGTACCGCGCAGGTATGAGATCAATCTTGTCTCAGTTAGCCCGCGAAGGTCGTTTAAATGTAGTTGATCAATTTAATCTAGATGCGCCTAAGACCAAAGAACTCGCTGACAAAGTGAAGGCAATGGGGTTGGATTCAGTATTGATTATTGTTGATCAAGTTAGCGAGAATTTGTTCTTAGCATCACGTAACTTGCATAAGGTGGCTGTATGTGAGCCACAGCATGCCGATCCATTAGCTCTAGTTCAATACAAAAAAGTATTGGTCAGCAAAGCAGCGATCGCAAAAATTGAGGAGTTGCTGAAATGAGTCAAGTCCGTAAAAACGATCACAATTTGATGAAGGTTCTACTTGGACCTGTTATCTCTGAAAAAGCCACAATGGTTGCAGAGAAAAATGAACAAGTAGTATTCCAAGTAACCCGCGACGCAAACAAAAGCGATGTGAAATTGGCTGTTGAATTGCTCTTTAAAGTGCAAGTTGACTCTGTTCAAATCGTGAATCAAAAAGGCAAGCCAAAGCGCTACGGCCGTTTTGAAGGTCGTCGTGACCACACTAAGAAGGCCTACGTGAGCTTGAAGCCAGGTCAAGAAATTAACTTTGAAGCGGAGGCGAACTAATCATGCCTTTGATGAAAACAAAACCGACCTCACCAGGTCGTCGTTCAATGGTCAAGGTGGTCAATCCTGATCTGCACAAAGGGAAACCTTTCGCAGCATTAGTAGAGCCACAGTTCCAAAAAGCAGGTCGTAACAATAACGGTCATATCACTACTCGTCACAAGGGTGGTGGCCATAAGCATCACTACCGTGTAGTCGATTTCAAGCGTAATGATAAAGATGGTATTCCAGCAAAAGTTGAGCGCTTAGAATACGATCCAAACCGTAGCGCCAATATTGCATTGATCGTATTTGCTGACGGCGAGCGTCGTTATATCCTTGCAACTAAAGGAATGACTGTTGGTCAGGCTTTGATGAGTGGTTCAGAGGCCCCAATTAAATCCGGAAATAACTTGCCGATTCGTAATATTCCAGTCGGTAGCACAATTCACTGTGTGGAAATGTTGCCTGGTAAAGGTGCGCAAATTGCCCGTTCAGCTGGTGGTTCTGCTGTGTTACTAGCGCGTGAGGGTGTTTACGCTCAGGTACGTATGCGCTCTGGTGAAGTTCGTCGCATTTTGATTGAGTGCCGTGCAACCATTGGTGAAGTAGGTAATGAAGAGCACAGCTTGCGCGTTATCGGTAAAGCTGGTGCAAATCGCTGGCGTGGTATTCGCCCAACCGTTCGCGGTGTGGCAATGAACCCAGTAGATCACCCACATGGTGGTGGTGAAGGTAAAACTGGCGAAGGCCGTGTACCTGTCTCACCATGGGGAACTCCAACCAAAGGTTATCGTACACGTCGTAACAAGCGTACAACATCGATGATTGTTCAACGCCGTCAGAAGCGCTAAGCAAGAAAGCGATTAAGGAAAAGATATGACACGTTCAGCTAAAAAAGGCCCATTTTGCGAAGCCAGCTTAGTAAATAAAGTTGAAGTCGCACAAGCCAACAAAGACAAAAAGCCGATTAAGACTTGGTCACGCCGTTCAACAATCCTGCCAGACTTTATTGGTCTGACAATTGCTGTACACAACGGTCGTCAACACGTTCCGGTTTATGTATCAGAAAACATGGTGGGTCATAAGTTAGGCGAATTTGCCTTGACCCGTACTTTCAAAGGTCACGCTGCTGACAAGAAAGTAACGAAGAAGTAAGGGGATGATGATGGAAGTTAAAGCAATGCACCGCGGTGCCCGTATTTCTGCACAAAAGACACGTTTGGTCGCTGACCAGATCCGTGGATTGCCGATTGCGCGCGCCATGAACATTTTGAATTTCAGCCCTAAAAAAGCGGCTGTTATTGTGAAAAAAGTAGTTGAGTCCGCAATGGCCAACGCAGAACACAATAACGGTGCTGATATTGATGAACTCAAGATTTCAGCAATCATTATTGATAAAGGTACGTCCTTAAAGCGTTTTACAGCGAGCGCTAAGGGCCGTGGCAATCAAATCGAAAAACAAACTTGTCACATTAGCGTGACCTTGAGTAACTAAGGAAAGATATGGGCCAAAAGATAAACCCCACCGGATTCCGCCTCTCGGTAACGAAGAATTGGACATCACGTTGGTATGCAAACAATACAGACTTCGCAAAGATGCTGAAAGAGGACGTAGATGTCCGCATCTACTTGAAGAAGAAGCTGAAGAATGCATCTGTAAGTAAAGTAATCATCGAGCGTCCTTCCAAGAACGCACGTATTACGATTTATAGCTCACGCCCAGGTGTTGTGATTGGTAAAAAAGGCGAAGATATTGAAGTGCTCCGCCGTGAACTCCAAAAGCGTATGGGCGTTCCAGTCCACGTCAATATCGAAGAAATTCGTAAGCCTGAAGTAGATGCTCAGTTGATTGCAGACTCCATCACTCAACAGCTTGAAAAACGGATTATGTTCCGTCGTGCGATGAAGCGTGCAATGCAAAATGCAATGCGCCTTGGCGCTCAGGGCATCAAGATAATGTCTTCAGGTCGTTTGAATGGTGCAGAGATTGCCCGTCGCGAATGGTACCGTGAAGGTCGCGTTCCACTTCATACTTTGAAGGCGGATATCGATTACGCAACTTCCGAAGCAGAAACAACCTACGGCATTATCGGTGTAAAAGTATGGGTTTACAAAGGTGATACCTTAGGACGAGGTGCTGATGCTCCTGCAGTAGTTGCTGAGCCAGCAGTAGAAGATAAAAAGCCACGTCGCGCACCAGCTAAAACAACGGCCCGTAAACCAGCGAGTGATGCAAAGCCATTAGTGGCTTCTAAACCTGCCGTAAAGCGTGTGCCAAAAGCTGTTGAAGCTGTTAGTGCCGATACGCAGAAGTCAGGAGAGTAAGCATGCTACAACCTAAGCGTCGCAAGTACCGTAAAGAACAAAAAGGCCGTAATACTGGCGTGGCAACACGCGGTAGTTCAGTAGCATTTGGTGACTTTGGATTAAAAGCCATTGGCCGCGGTCGTTTGACAGCGCGTCAAATTGAGTCAGCACGTCGTGCAATGACACGTCATATTAAACGTGGCGGACGCATCTGGATTCGGATTTTCCCAGATAAGCCTATTTCACAAAAGCCTGCCGAAGTTCGTATGGGTAACGGTAAAGGTAATCCAGAGTACTACGTAGCTGAGATTCAGCCAGGTAAGATTTTGTATGAGATGGATGGTGTGGACGAAACCTTGGCACGCGAAGCATTTAAGCTCGCTGCTGCTAAGTTACCTTTACAAACAACTTTTGTGATTCGTCACTTAGGTTGATTGGGATAGATATTATGAAAAATACAGAATTAGCAACTAAAGATCTGATTGCCTTAAATGCAGAGCTGACTGAGCTTTTAAAGACCAGCTTTAAGCTCCGTATGCAAAAGGGTACCCAGCAACTCACTAATACCAGCCAATTGGGTAAGACTAAACGTGACATCGCTCGCGTAAAGACTTTCATTACCCAAAAATCTGTACAGAAATAAGGAAAAAGGGAAATGACAGAATTAGCTAAACCCTTACGCCGCACCCTCGTGGGTCGCGTCGTTAGCGACAAAATGCAGAAAACGGTAACTGTACTAGTTGAGCGCCAAGTAAAACATGCGCTATACGGTAAGTACGTTGGGCAATCCAAGAAATACCATGCGCATGATGAAGCTGGCCAGTACAAGATGGGTGATACCGTTGAAATTGCTGAATCCAGACCAATTTCACGCACCAAATCGTGGGTTGTGACTCGTTTAGTCCAGGAATCAAAAGGTATTTAAAGAAAAAATAGGGATTTTGGCAAAATTTAATTGCCTTCTACCTAATTTTCGTAGTATTATAGAAGGCTTCTCTAGTTTATCTGTGAGAAGCAGTGTTTTTTCATTAATTCCGGGTCTTAGCTTTCGCTAACACCCATTGACGGAACCAAGACTGTTTGCCTTTGGCCAATAAGTTGGGGATTAAAAATGATTCAGACCGAAAGTAGATTACAGGTTGCCGATAATACTGGCGCCAGTGAAGTTTTGTGCATCAAAGTACTGGGCGGCTCTAAGCGTCGTTATGCCAGTATCGGAGATGTCATCAAAGTTAGCGTGAAATCCGCTGCTCCACGTGGCCGTGTAAAAAAAGGTGACATATATAACGCTGTAGTAGTGAGAACTGCTAAAGGCGTTCGCCGTCCAGATGGTTCATTGATTAAGTTCGATGCAAACGCTGCGGTTTTGCTCAACGCGAAGTTAGAGCCAATTGGCACACGTATCTTTGGACCAGTGACGCGCGAATTGCGTACTGAAAAGTTCATGAAGATCGTTTCTCTAGCTCCTGAAGTTATTTAAGAGGCTGATATGAATAAGATTCGTAAAGGTGATTCCGTCGTTCTGTTGACTGGCCGCGATAAGGGCAAGCAAGGAACTGTAACGGCTGTTCTCGAGAACAAGTTAGTGATCGAGGGCGTTAATATTTATAAAAAGAGCGTTAAGCCTAATCCTGCTGCTGGTGTTACTGGCGGCATGATTGACAAGACGATGCCTGTTCACATTTCAAATGTGGCTGTGGTTGACGGTAACGGCAAACCATCACGTGTTGGTATCAAACTCGTTGATGGCAAAAAGCAGCGTTTCCTGAAAACCACTGGCGCAACATTAAGCGCATAAGGGGCACGGAGAAATTATGAGCACACGTTTTCAAGATCATTACAAAGATAAAGTCATTGCTGACTTGATGACCAAGTTTGGTTACAAGTCTTTAATGGAAGTTCCACGCATTACTAAGGTTACCCTGAACATGGGTCTGGGTGATGCAGTGAACGATAAGAAAATTATCGAAAATGCTGTTGGTGATTTGACCAAAGTAGCAGGTCAGAAGCCAGTAGTTACTAAAGCCAAAAAGGCGATTGCCGGCTTCAAGATTCGTCAGGGCTATCCAATTGGTGCCATGGTGACTTTGCGTGGTCAGCGCATGTATGAATTCCTCGATCGTTTCGTTACCGTTGCATTGCCACGCGTACGTGACTTCCGTGGTATTTCAGGCAAGGCATTCGACGGTCGCGGTAACTACAACATCGGTGTTAAAGAGCAAATCATTTTCCCTGAAATTGAATACGACAAGATTGATGCGCTTCGTGGTCTCAATATCAGTATTACTACGACCGCTAAGACTGACGAAGAAGCAAAAGCTTTGTTAGCAGCGTTCAAATTTCCTTTCCGCAATTAAGAGGCTAACGTGGCTAAACTATCCCTAATTGAGCGCGAAAATAAGCGCACAAAAACTGTAGAGAAGTACGCTGTTAAGCGTGCCGAACTCAAGGCAATTATTGCTGATCAATCACGCAGCGATGAAGAGCGCTATGAAGCTCGCTTGAAGCTACAGGCACTTCCTCGTAACGCAAGTCCGATTCGTCAAAGAAATCGTTGTTCATTAACCGGTCGTCCACGTGGCACATTCCGTAAGTTCGGTTTGGCCCGTAGCAAAATTCGTGAAATCGCCTTCCGTGGCGAAATCCCCGGTTTAACCAAGGCCAGCTGGTAAGCGGCGAAAGAATCAGGAGAACTCATGAGTATCAGCGATCCAATCGCCGACATGTTGACAAGAATCCGCAATGCGCAAGCAGTGCAGAAACCCTTAGTCATGATGCCGTCGTCAAAAGTAAAAGTAGCCATTGCAAAAGTGTTGCAGGATGAAGGTTATATCGATAGTTTTGAAATCAAAGGTGAAGCAGCTAAGCCAGTGCTACACATTGAACTCAAATACTATGCAGGCCGCCCTGTAATTGAGCGTATTGACCGTGTTTCAACACCAAGTCTACGTATCTATAAAGGCCGTCATGACATTCCAGAAGTAATGAATGGATTGGGCATTGCAATTATTTCAACCCCTCAAGGCGTAATGACTGACCGCAAAGCTCGTGCAAACGGCGTTGGTGGTGAAGTTATTTGCTACGTCGCGTAAGGAGAGAAATATGTCCCGCGTAGGTAAATCACCAATCCCAGTGCCAAAAGGCGCTGAAATAAATATTAACGGTGCAGCAATTACTGTTAAAGGCCCATTAGGCACTTTGACACATAACTTGCACCCATCAGTAGGTTTGAAGCAAGAAGATGGCGTGTTGACTGTTACCTTGAATAACAACACACCTGAAGCTGGAGCTCAATCCGGTACTGCACGTGCATTAGTCAATAACATGGTTATTGGTGTGACTGCAGGCTTTGAGCGTAAGTTGAGTTTAGTTGGCGTTGGATATCGTGCTGCAGCTCAAGGTGATACCTTGAAATTGCAATTAGGTTTTTCGCACGACATTATCTATAACTTGCCAACAGGTGTTAAAGCAGAGACACCAACTCAAACTGAAATCATTATTAAAGGCTCCAACAAGCAACAAGTTGGCCAGGTCGCAGCTGAAGTTCGCGCATACCGTTCACCAGAGCCATACAAAGGCAAGGGTGTTCGCTACGTAGATGAAGTTGTGCATCTGAAAGAAACTAAGAAGAAGTAAGCGAGATTAAAAAATGAATAAAGACGAATCCAGACAAAGACGCGCACGGCAGACTCGTATTCGCATTGCTGAAGCGCTCGCAAATCGCTTAACGGTTATCCGTAGCAATACGCATATTTCTGCTCAGGTTTATAGCCCATGCGGCACTAAAGTTGTGGCTGCTGCTTCAACAATGGAAAAAGACCTGCGTGTTGCAATTAAGAATGGTGGTAACGCAGACGCTGCTAAGCAAATTGGTAAGTTAGTTGCCGAGCGTGCTGTTAAGGCTGGCGTTGTTGATGTTGCTTTCGACCGTTCGGGTCATCGTTATCACGGCCGTATTAAGGCCTTAGCTGAAGCTGCGCGTGAAGCCGGCCTGAAGTTCTAATAGGATTTAGGAAAAAATCATGGCAAAAATGCAAACCAAGATGCAAAACGAAGAGCGTGATGACGGTCTTCGCGAGAAGATGATTGCTGTTAATCGCGTAACTAAAGTGGTTAAGGGTGGTCGTATTCTTGGCTTCGCCGCACTCACAGTAGTAGGCGATGGTGATGGAAGTATCGGAATGGGTAAAGGAAAATCGAAAGAAGTTCCTGTAGCTGTTCAAAAAGCAATGGACGAAGCGCGTCGCAAGATGATTAAAGTTTCCTTACGCAAGGGCACTTTGCAGCACACCGTTATTGGCAAACATGGCGCGTCACGTGTCATGATTTCCCCTGCTAAAGACGGTACTGGCGTGATTGCGGGTGGTCCAATGCGTGCAATTTTCGATGTAATGGGCGTAACCAATGTGGTTGCAAAATCCCTTGGATCAACCAATCCTTACAACATGGTTCGTGCAACCATTGACGGTTTAAGCAAGATGAGTACACCTTCTGAGATTGCTGCTAAGCGCGGTAAGTCAGTTGAAGAGATTCTCGGCTAAGACTACAAGATTAGGAATCAACAAATGACAACAACTCAATCCACAGTTAAATTGCAACTCGTACGCAGTTTAATCGGCACACGCGAAAGCCATCGTGCAACTGTCCGCGGTCTAGGCCTGCGTCGTATTAACTCTGTTTCAGAGTTAGAAGATACACCAGCTGTACGTGGAATGATTAACAAAGTTTCTTATCTAGTTAAAGTCGTTGGCTAATAACTAGCAAGTAAATAGGCGAAGAATATGCAACTCAATACACTTAAACCTGCTCCAGGCTCCAACAAAAATCGTCGTCGCGTTGGTCGCGGCATTGGTTCCGGTCTTGGTAAGACAGCTGGTCGTGGCCACAAAGGTCAAAAATCTCGTTCTGGCGGATTCCATAAAGTAGGATTCGAGGGCGGTCAGATGCCAATGTATCGTCGTCTGCCAAAAAGAGGTTTCGTATCTTTGACGCGTCGTCACGTTGGTCAAATTACATTGAACGATTTGCAGTCTATCGGCTTGCCTGAAGTGGATCTATTAGTTCTGAAGCAACACGGTTTTGCTGGCGAACAAATTACCTCAGTCAAAGTTATTAAGACTGGCGACTTGACCATTGCTGTAACCCTTAAGGGCTTGACAGCATCTGCCGGCGCTAAAGCTGCTATTGAGGCAGCTGGTGGCAAATTGGTTGAATTGGTCTAATTGACTGATATTCAGTAATCATGGCAATCGCACCTACCAATAACAAAAGCACTGCTCAACCAGGAGGCAAGTTTGGCGAGTTACGTCAACGCTTGATTTTCCTGGTGTTAGCCTTGCTTGTGTTTCGCTTGGGTGCGCACATTCCAGTACCGGGTATTGATCCTGACCAGTTAGCGCAACTTTTCTCCGGTCAAAAAGACGGTATCTTGGGAATGTTTAACTTATTCTCAGGCGGCGCTTTATCCCGCTTTACTGTATTTGCCTTAGGCATCATGCCTTACATCTCAGCCTCGATCATCATGCAGTTGATGACGATCGTTATCCCTTCTTTAGAGTCTTTAAAAAAGGAAGGCCAAGCTGGTCAACGCAAAATTACTCAGTACACCCGTTACGGCACTGTGTTTTTGGCAACTTTCCAGGCTTTAGGGATCTCAGTAGCTTTGCAAGCTCAACCAGGGTTGGTAATTCATCCAGGTTTGATGTTTGAATTAAATACGGTAGTGACTCTGGTTACTGGCACGATGTTCTTGATGTGGCTTGGTGAGCAGATCACTGAACGCGGTTTAGGTAACGGCATTTCCATCATTATTTTCGGCGGCATTGTTTCTGGCCTGCCTAATGCTTTGGCTAGCTTGCTTGAATTGGTCCGTACCGGTTCAATGAATATCTTGTCTGCAATGCTGATCGTAGTAATCGTTGCAGCGGTAACTTATTTTGTAGTGTTTGTAGAGCGCGGCCAACGCCGTATTCTGGTTAATTACGCTAAGCGCCAGGTTGGTAACAAAATTTACGGCGGCCAATCTTCTTATTTCCCGCTGAAGTTGAATATGGCAGGCGTTATTCCTCCAATTTTCGCTTCATCTATCATTTTGTTTCCGGCAACTATAGCAGGTTGGTTTACCTCTGGCGAACCAAGCAATATGTTTAGCAGCATTATTAAAGATTTGGCATCGACGCTAGCTCCAGGTCAACCTGTTTATACGATTCTGTATGCAGCTGCAATTATTTTCTTCTGCTTCTTCTACACGGCCCTAGTATTCAATAGCCGTGAGACTGCTGACAATTTGAAAAAGAGTGGCGCATTTGTTCCAGGTATTCGTCCTGGTGATCAGACAGCGCGCTACATCGACAAGATCTTGGTTCGTTTAACCTTAGCTGGCGCCTTGTACATGGTTTTAGTTTGTCTATTACCTGAATTCTTGGTGTTGAAGTACAACGTACCCTTTTATTTTGGCGGTACTTCACTGTTGATTATTGTTGTTGTGGCGATGGACTTCATGGCTCAAGTTCAGTCATACATCATGCAGCAACAATACGGTTCATTGATGAAAAAAGCTAACTTTAAGATGGGCGTCTAACTGAATGTCTAAAGACGATGTAATTCAGATGGCGGGTGAAATTATTGAGAATTTGCCGAACGCAATGTTTCGCGTAAAGCTGGAAAACGGACATGTGGTTCTAGGGCACATTTCTGGAAAGATGAGAATGCACTACATTCGCATTTTGCCAGGAGACAAGGTGACGGTGGAGATGACTCCATACGACCTGACGCGTGCAAGAATCATATTCCGCGCGAAGTAACTATTAAGCATTACCAATTTTAAGAGGTGAGTTATGAAAGTTTTGGCATCCGTTAAGTGTATTTGCAGAAATTGCAAGATCATTAAGCGCAAGCGTGTTGTGCGCGTGATCTGCTCTTCAGATCCACGTCATAAGCAGCGTCAAGGCTGATTTAGTTAATTAAGAGTTAAGAGGAAATCTCATGGCACGTATCGCTGGGGTAAACATCCCCAATCATCAACACACTGTTATTGGTTTAACAGCAATTTTTGGCATTGGCACAACCCGTGCTAACAAAATTTGCAAGACCACAGGTGTTGCTATCGACAAAAAAGTAAAAGATCTTACTGATGCTGACTTGGAAAAGTTACGTGATGAAGTAGGCAAGTTCATTACTGAAGGTGACTTGCGTCGCGAAGTTACTATGAGCATCAAGCGTTTGATGGATTTAGGCTGCTACCGCGGCGTTCGTCATCGTAAAGGTTTGCCTGTTCGTGGCCAACGTACAAAGACGAATGCGCGTACCCGTAAGGGCCCACGCAAGTCTGGCGTGCAACTGAAGAAATAATCAAGAAAGTTTATTGACATGGCAAAACAACAATCCGCTTCTGCAGCTTCACAGCGCACGCGTAAGAAAGTTAAAAAGAACGTTGCTGACGGTATTGCACACGTGCACGCCTCTTTTAACAACACAATCATTACCATCACTGATCGTCAAGGAAATGCGCTCTCATGGGCTACTTCTGGCGGTCAGGGTTTTAAGGGCTCACGTAAATCGACACCTTTCGCAGCTCAGGTTGCTGCAGAAGTTGCCGGTAAAGCTGCCGTTGAATGTGGTATCAAGAATCTAGAAGTTCAGATCAAAGGACCTGGTCCTGGTCGTGAATCTGCTGTCCGCGCATTGAATTCTTTAGGTATCAAAATTACCGAGATTCAAGACGTAACACCAGTTCCACATAACGGTTGCCGTCCTCCGAAGCGTCGTCGTATCTAAGCTAGGTTTACGGTTTTACAAGTTTGAGTATTTTTTTATTAAAGCCCACTGTTCATCTGAATTTAAGGGGTGAACTAACCGCCGGTCGTAAGACTGCGGCAAAGAAAGGAAAGCATCGTGGCACGTTACTTAGGTCCTAAGGCCAAATTATCCCGTCGGGAAGGTACCGATTTATTTTTAAAAAGCGCACGTCGTGCATTAGCTGACAAGTGCAAATTAGATACTAAGCCTGGTCAACATGGCCGTACATCAGGTTCCAGAACTTCTGACTACGGCAATCAGTTGCGCGAAAAGCAAAAAGTAAAGCGTATGTATGGAATTCTAGAGCGTCAGTTCCGTCGGTATTTTGCTGAAGCTGAGCGTCGCAAAGGTAATACCGGCTCTACATTGTTGCAGTTGCTAGAGTCACGTCTTGATAACGTAGTTTATCGTATGGGTTTTGGCTCTACACGCGCTGAAGCACGCCAATTAGTTTCTCATTGCGCCGTCATGTTGAATGGCAGTGCGGTCAATATCCCATCAATTCAGGTTAAGCCAGGTGATGTGATTGCTATTCGCGAGAAGGCGAAGAAGCAGACACGCATTACTGAATCCTTGAATTTGGTGCAGCAGATGTCAGCAGTAGGCTGGGTTTCTGTCGATGCTGCAAAGTTAGAGGGAGTGTTTAAGCATGTGCCTGACCGCGAAGATATCAGCAGTGAAATTAATGAAAGTTTGATTGTCGAATTGTATTCACGCTAATTAGGCACTCTTAAGGAAAAAATATGCAAACAAATTTGCTCAAGCCAAAAATTATTTCTGTTGAAGCGCTTTCTGCCAACCAAGCTAAGGTTGTTATGGAGCCGTTTGAGCGTGGCTATGGCCATACGCTTGGAAATGCATTACGTCGTGTGCTGTTGTCATCGATGGTTGGTTACGCGCCAACTGAAGTCGCTATTGCTGGTGTTGTTCATGAGTATTCCACTTTGGATGGTGTTCAAGAGGATGTAGTTAACCTTCTGCTCAACCTTAAAGGAATCGTATTCAAGTTGCAGTCACGTGACGAAGTCACCATCAACTTGCGTAAAGAAGGCCCTGGCGTTGTTACTGCAAAAGACATTGACTTGCCACATGATGTTGAAATTATTAATCCTGATCACGTTATCGCTCACCTATCCGCTGGTGGTAAGTTAGACATGCAGATCAAGGTTGAAAAAGGTCGTGGCTATGTACCAGGAAATATGCGTCAGTATCACGATGAAGTGACCAAGATCATTGGCAGAATCGTACTGGATGCTTCATTTAGCCCAGTTAGTCGTGTTAGCTATGCCGTTGAGTCAGCTCGTGTTGAGCAACGTACCGACCTCGATCGTCTAGTAATGACTATTGAAACTAATGGTGTTTTGTCACCTGAAGAAGCGATTCGTCAGGCTGCAACCATCTTAGTTGATCAATTGGTTGTATTTGCAGCCCTAGAAAGCAGCGAAGTTTCTGGTGATCTCGCCCCTAGCCGCTCATCAATGGTTGATCCAATGTTGATGCGTCCAGTAGATGATCTTGAGTTGACAGTTCGCTCTGCAAACTGCTTAAAAGCTGAAAACATTTACTACATCGGCGATTTGATCCAACGTAGTGAGAATGAGTTGCTGAAAACGCCTAATTTAGGTCGTAAGTCTTTGAATGAAATCAAAGATGTATTGGCAGCTCGTGGCTTAAGTCTTGGCATGAAACTTGAGAGCTGGCCTCCAGCCAACCTCGAGAAATAATTAGAAAGGAAGCATCATGCGTCACGGAAACGGCTTACGCAAACTAAATAGAACATCTTCACATCGCTTGGCGATGCTGCGCAACATGTCCAATTCACTTTTGGAGCACGAAGTGATTAAAACCACTCTGCCAAAAGCAAAAGAATTGCGCATGGTTGTTGAGCCCTTGATTACCCTTGGTAAAAAAGACAACTTAGCAAATCGTCGCTTAGCTTTTAATCGCACACGTGATCGCGATATCGTGAGCAAACTCTTTAATGAGCTCGGCCCACGCTACGCAACTCGTCCAGGCGGTTACCTGCGCATTCTGAAATTTGGCTTCCGTCATGGCGATAATGCGCCAATGGCCTTGGTTGAATTATTGGATCGCCCAGAGATCGAAGAAGCGCCAGTAGCACAAGAAGTGTAATCTTTTGTGATTGCGATAAAGCCAGGCCTCGGTCTGGCTTTTTTCATTTAAACGGATAACATTACAGAGTGACCGAGATCCAATCCCTCCAGTTGCTGATTGTGACGACTAGTTTTAGTCGGATTGAAGATGCACGACTGATGGCACAAAAATTACTGGATGAACGGTTAGCTGCGTGTGTGCAGATTCAAGAGGGCACTCTTTCCATGTATCGTTGGCATGGAAAGCTCTCGGAAGAAAACGAGGTACTGCTTAGCGCAAAAACAGCGGCTTGTAAATGGGATGAAATCAGCGCTTTCATAAAACAGCATCATCCATACGAGTTACCAGAGCTACTAGGGATTTCTCCAGCGGAATTTGATGTTGACTATGGAGATTGGGTTAAATCAGAGATCAAGATAGATACATGAAATTCTTAAAGTACGTCACGCTAGCTTTGTCCCTAATGGCTTTATTCATTGGGCAGACTTATGCTGCACCAGATTTTCTCCCGCCAGAAAAAGCCTTTCAAGCTCAGGCAAATTGGACTGCAGAAAACCAAATTGTGATCACGCTTACTCCGGCTAAAGGGTATTACCTTTATCAAGACTCCTTGCATTTCCGCGCTGGACAAGATGAGCAGAAGTTGCTTATTTACAAGCCTGCCTTACCCCAAGGAATTGAGAAATTTGACCAAACTTTTCAAAAGAAATTAGTAATTTACAAAAAGCCTTTGACGATTGATTTTGCAATAACACCCATAGCTGGAAAACCTTTTAATGTCGAGGTAGAACTTCAAGGCTGTGCTGAGGCCGGTATTTGCTATCCACCTATGACCTTAAAGTTTTTATTAACAGGACCAGGTGTTAAGTCAGCGCCGATTTCTGAAGCAGACGATAGCGCTAATATAAATCCCGCGGAAGTGGCCGCAAACAAATCAAGCCTGCTTGATTTATGGAATCAGCGCGATGACGTCAATGCCATCAATCGCTTCCTAGAAAATACCTCGCCAATCTATTTATTTTTAGCTTTCTTTATTCTTGGCTTGGCACTCGCTTTTACACCCTGTATTTTACCAATGTTGCCTATTATGTCGAGCGTCGTATTTGGAACGCAAGGACAGAAAGTGATTTCCAAGCGGCGCGCGAGCGTACTGGCAATGGCATACGTATTGGGTATGGCGGTTATGTATGCCTTGGCTGGCGTCCTCATGGCCGCACTCGGAGGCAGTGTGCAGCGCACCTTGCAAAGCCCGGTGGCCCTCATTGGATTCGCTCTTTTACTATTGGCATTATCAGGAAGCTTATTTGGTTTTTATCATCTCCGTCTGCCGCATGCTTGGCATCATCAAATTGATCGCTTGGCTGGGAAGCAAAAGGGAGGAAGCTTTTTTGGCGCTTTAGCTTTGGGCGGAATTTCTACGCTGGTTGCTAGCCCTTGTATTACAGCTCCATTAGCCGGGGTTCTCACCTTCATTGCGCAAACCGGTTCTATGACTTTAGGTGCCGGCTTATTGTTCGTTATGGCGCTTGGTATGGGCCTGCCATTGCTCTTCATCGCAATCGAGGCGCGGGTGTTTATTCCTTCGACAGGGATGTGGATGGTTTGGTTGCAGCGTTTCTTAGGTGTATTGCTAGTTGCCACCGCGCTTTGGATTGCCGCACCAGTGTTCCAAAAAAGCTTTTTTGGCTTGCAAGATAAAGCGATTAGCAACCAGCTTAAGCATTCAGTAGGCGAACTTGAATTTACCCGCATTGGATCAATCGCGGAGCTAGAGCAATATTTAGCACAGGCGAGGCTAGAGAAAAAATTAGTACTGTTAGATTTCTATGCAGATTGGTGTATTAGCTGCAAGGAAATGGAATTCAATACTTTTTCAGATGCCTTAGTGAGTCAAGAACTAAGAGCCTATATTCTTCTTCAGGCTGATGTAACCAAGAACACGGCTGACAATCAGGCCCTCTTAAAACGTTTCGGATTATTTGGACCGCCAGGCATCCTTATTTTTAACGTAGATTCCAAAGAGCTTAAAGACCAGCGCGTCATTGGCTATGTACCGCCACAACGCTTTTTAGAGCGACTAAAAAGCGCAAACGCCAGCAAATAATTAAGAGTTAGTTTTAATGTGGCGCGCAGCTTCGAGTGCAAAGTAGGTCAATACACCATCAGCGCCTGCTCGCTTAAATGCAAGCAGAGATTCCATCATGACAGCGTCATGCTCAAGCCAGCCATTTTGAGCAGCGGCTTTAAGCATGGCGTATTCGCCACTCACTTGATAGGCGTACGTAGGGTAATTGAAAGCATCTTTTACACGGCGCACAACATCTAAGTAAGGCATTCCAGGCTTGACCATAATCATGTCAGCCCCTTCACTGATATCTAATGCAGCCTCACGCAGGGCCTCATCCGTATTGGCGCTATCCATTTGGTACGATTTTTTATCCGCTTTACCTAAATTTTTGCCAGAACCAACCGCATCACGAAACGGGCCATAAAACGCCGAGGCATATTTAGCGGAATACGCCATGATGCGAGTATGGATGAGCTGCTTATGCTCAAGTGCTTCACGAATTTTTCCAATCCGGCCATCCATCATGTCTGATGGGGCAACGATGTCTACACCAGCCTCAGCTTGTATTAAGGATTGTTGCACCAAGATCGCCGTAGTTTCGTCATTGAGGATGTGACCCTCTGCAGTCAATAAACCATCTTGGCCGTGACTGGTATAGGGGTCAAGGGCAACGTCCGTCATGATGCCTAGATCGGGGAAGCGTTTTTTTAGTTCGCGCACTGCTGTAGGTATCAATCCCGCCGGATTTAACGCCTCTTTGCCATCGGGCGTCTTCAGTTCTGGAGCAATGACAGGAAATAAGGCCATGACTGGAATACCAAGAGCGACACACTCCTCTGCAACCGCATACAACAGATCTAAGCTAACGCAGTTAATGCCAGGCATGGATGGAATTGACTGCGACTGACCGACACCGTCTAGTAAAAAAACAGGATAAATGAGATCGCCAGCGCTTACCGAGTTCTCTTGCATAAGACGACGCGACCAAGCATCGCGACGCATTCGCCGGGGTCGATGGATTGGAAAGCTTAGCAAGGGGTTAGTTTGTAATTTGCTCTGCATCAGTCTGTGCCTCGAATAGCCATTTAATCACGATACTGTCCGCTTCTTCTAAGCCAATACGCTTAGTACTAGAGAATAGCTGAGCTGTTAGTCTGGTGGAATCACCTGAACCATCAGGCAATTCTGGATCGTATTGCTGCAACTGCTTTCTAACCGCTTCAAGCGCATGCTTGCACTCACTTTTGTTGAGCTTGTCGCATTTACTAAGCAAAATATGAATGGGTTTGCCCGTTGGCACAAACCATTGGATCATTTGCTCATCCAAATCGGTAATACCGCGCCTAGAATCAACAATCAGCACCATGCCTACTAACTGTTCGCGTTCTTGCAAATAGTCACTTAGGAGGGCATTCCAGTGGTATTTGGTCTCGTGATTGACTGCAGCATAGCCATAACCAGGTAAATCCACCAAATACGCTAAAAGATCATCTTTTGCAAAAAGACCAAAATAGTTAATATGCTGCGTCCGTCCGGGCGTTTTACTGGCAAAAGCCAGCCGTTTTTGATTGCAAAGGACATTAATTGCACTAGATTTACCTGCATTTGAGCGGCCGGCAAAGGCTACCTCACGCAAGGGGGTGGCAGGCAGGCAATGAGTATCATTGACGGTTGTAGCGAATCTGGCTTGAAAGAGTTTAGACATGTTCAGGAGCTATTGTAAAATCACGCAAAATCATGAACTATCTCATGGTGTTGGGTAAAAGGTTGTAAAAGTATGGGCCAACACTTTTAGGAATTTTTGCTAAGGTAAACATAATGCGCCAAACCTCTCGAATCTCCAAATTAACCAGCTTACGGTCTGGGTTGCTTTCCTTTGGTTTTATCGCCTTAGTGCTCGGCTTTTCAGCTGCAGCCCTGGCAAATGACCCTGCACCAACAAGTATGCCCTTAGTGCCCGGAAAACCAAAAGCCGATGCGGCTGTCGGAGAAAAACTCTATTCTAATGGCGATGCGAGTCGTGGAGTGGTAGCTTGCCTTACTTGTCATGGGCCAAGCGGAAAGAGCGCAGTAGGTACTTGGCCAAAATTAGCGGCACAACACCCTACCTATCTCGCCAAACAGCTCAAGAATTTTAAAGAGGGCACCAGAGAGAATGCCATCATGATGGGAATGTCTGCTGCCTTGACTGACCAAGATATGGTCAACCTCGCCGCTTATTTAGCCAAACAAGAGCCATCACCAGGCACAGCTCAGAATAAAGAAACGATTGATCTTGGTCAGAGCATCTATCGTGGTGGTGTTGCATCAAAAGGCGTGCCAGCATGCGCAGGTTGCCATAGTCCAAATGGGGCGGGTATTCCAGCTCAATACCCTCGCCAAGGCGGGCAGTGGGCTGAGTACTCGACTACGCAGTTAATGGCATTCCGTGAGGGAACTCGTAAAAATAGCACCCAAATGACGATGATTGCGACTAAGTTATCTGATCAGGAGATGAAAGCGGTTGCAGACTATATGGCGGGATTGCACTAATAAGTGGTGCCGTAGTCAAACCCACTTAACCTAAAGGCGAGTGGGTTTGTTTAGGCAAGGTTGATTCGTTTGCAAACAGATCAGCAACCGTCTCGCGCTGACGAATCAAGTACACGTTCTTGCCGTCAACCATAATTTCTGCAGGCTTAGGTCTCGTGTTGTAGTTGGAGGCCATGACAAACCCATAAGCACCAGCAGACAAAATCGCCAAAAGATCGCCTTCCTCAACCGCTAACGAGCGGCCTCTTCCAAGCCAGTCTCCGGATTCGCAAACAGGTCCAACAACATCATAGGTGACGCTCTTCACAGGTTTGCTTTGGACTGGCACGATAGCGTGATATGCCTCGTACAGTGCAGGGCGCATTAGCTCTGTCATAGCAGCGTCGACAATACAAAAATTCTTTTCGGCGCCTGGTTTGAGATATTCCACATGAGTGAGCAGGACTCCCGCGTTGCCGACCAAGGATCTGCCTGGTTCTAGCACGATATCTAAATGGCCAAAACCACGTTCAGCCACCCGATTTAAAAGCGTATTGGTAAACTCGGTGATGTCAGGTGGGCTCTCCTCGCCGTAGGATATGCCAAGGCCGCCACCCAGATCCAGATGATGAATCTCAATACCTTCTTTTTTTAATTGAGCTACCAAATCTAAGACTTTATCCACCGCATCCAAGTAAGGTGCGGTGGTGGTGATTTGGGAGCCAATATGACAATCAATACCAACGATATCGATCTGCGATAGTAAAGCCGCCTCTCGGTAAGTCTTCAGCACCTCGTGATAAGCGATGCCAAATTTGTTATCTTTTAATCCAGTAGAAATATAAGGATGGGTTTGGGCATCTACATCTGGGTTCACACGCAGGGAGATGGGAGCGCGACACTGCAACCGTGTGGCGACTTGGTTAATTTTATGCAGTTCTGCGATGGACTCGACATTGATGCATTTCACGCCCGCTTTTAAGGCTTGGGCAATTTCATCGGCAGATTTACCTACACCCGCAAATACCAAGCTACTTGGATCAGCGCCGATGGCTAATGCCCGGGATAACTCGCCACCACTCACTAAATCAAAGCCTGCACCCAACTGTTTGAAGCAATCAATGATTGCGAGATTGCTGTTGGCTTTCATTGCAAAATGAATACGGGCGCGTCGTTTGCCTGAAGCATCAACACAAGCGCGATCGTAAGCTTGGTAGGCCTCTGTAAGCGCCCGCTTGCTATAAACATAAAGGGGCGTACCAAATTCTTTGGCTAGGTCGGCTAAAGACAGATCTTCGGCGTGCCAATTCCCGTTACGCTCTGTAAAGCCAATTAAATGCGGGAGGGGAATAGTAGTGCTGGTCATTTAGAAGCCGCTGGTGAATTGGTGGTGGTCTGGCCTTGTACTGGATACAGAGTGCCTTTGGGCTCGGGCTCAGTCGGCTGAGCTGGGGCTGGTGGTACATTTGGTAAATAGAGCGGTCCTCTAACCCCACAACCAGCAAGGGCTATTAGAAGTGCAATAGGCAAGGTTTTCTTAAGAATCGCTATCATGAATGTCTCTAAAACGAATGATTGAATATAGCATGCAGGACTCAAATATGAAGCCAAACAATTCGGGTGTTCAGGCCATTGACGACAAGCAGTTTTACCAGCTTGGTAGTAACTTGTTGCAATCGATTGAAGTGGCGCTTGAAGCCGCTGATGACGCATTGGATCTCGATTTGGATGTAGAACGGCAGGGCGGTAACGTCATCAATATCCGCTTTAGAGATCGAAGCGTCATCGTCATTAACATGCAGGCCCCCTTGCACGAAATCTGGGTGGCTGCAAAATCTGGGGGATATCACTATCGCTGGGCCGGAACATTGGCGACCCCACTATGGTTAGATACAAAAACTGAACACGAGTTACTCAGTGATTTATCGGCATTTGCAAGCAGCCAAGCAGGGCAGCCGGTAAAGATTGAGTTAATTCAAAGCTAAGACAAAGCGAAATAATTAAGCGGCGCCAGTTGCGATTAAAGTTTCCAGAACCTGAGCATCGGGCACGCTTTTAATTTGAGCTTGACCCATTTTTTCCAAGACTACGTAGCGGATTTGACCCCCTTCGGTTTTCTTGTCGACTTGCATCAACTCCATATACCGTTCTGACCCAAACTGAGGAGGGCGCGTAGGTAGATTCATCGCTTGAATAATCTGCGTTAAGCGATCACGCTCAGCTTGGCTGATGAACTGTAAGCGGTAAGAAAGATCGGCAGCCATAACCATGCCGCAGCCAACGGCCTCACCATGAAGCCAATTACCGTAGCCCATACCTGCCTCAATGGCGTGGCCAAAAGTATGGCCAAAGTTAAGGGTGGCACGAACACCACCTTCCTTCTCATCGGCGGAAACAACCGCAGATTTAATTTCGCAAGAACGTAAAACAGCGTGTGCTAATGCTTCTGTATCGCACGCGAGAAGTGCTGCGGTATTGGTCTCAATCCAGTCCAGAAATTCTGGGTCAGCAATGGCGCCGTGTTTAACTACCTCTGCCAAGCCTGCCGATAATTCACGTGGAGGAAGTGTTTTCAGGGTGTTGAGATCGGCAATCACTGCTACGGGCTGATGAAATGCCCCGATCATATTTTTTCCAAGTGGATGATTAATGCCTGTTTTGCCACCTACGGAGGAGTCCACCTGCGCAAGCAAAGTAGTTGGCACCTGGATAAAGCGTACCCCGCGCATAAAGCTAGCAGCAGCAAAACCAGTCATATCCCCAATGACTCCACCGCCCAAGGCGATTAACATGGTTTGTCTGTCGGCGCCTTGCTCTAATAGGGCATCAAAGATCAGCTGAAGATTTTTCCAATCCTTATAGGATTCTCCATCCGGTAAGGTGATTGTTCTCACTGGCTTACCAAAATTCTCTAGGGTCTTTGTGAGTCGTTGCGCATATAAAGGACCCACTGTGGTGTTGGTCACAATGTAAATGGACGTAGCTTTTTCACAAGCTGAAAATAAAGTGGGCTGATCAATTAAGTCAGTGCCGATAGAAATGGGATAACTGCGATTACCAAGGTCAACGTCTAAAATGTTCATAAAAAAATTAAGTAGAAAGCTCTAATTGCATGATTAAGGTGTTGACCAATTGATTCACACTGGGCTTGCCAGTTTCAATAACGTGGTCGGCGATTTCACGATACAAAGGATCGCGAATGGAATATAAGTTTTCAAGAATTTTTTTAGCATCACCTTGTTTTAGAAGGGGCCTACCTTCACCGCCCCTAGTTCGATGAAAAAGTTCCAGCGGATTGGCATGAAGATAAATTACCGTACCGCGCTGACTTAGAGCTTGGCGGTTTTCGGAAAGTAACACAGCGCCACCGCCCGTAGCCAAAACAATTTCTTTTTCTGAGGTGATTTCTTCAATGGCTTGAGCCTCACGCTTTCGAAAACCAGCCTCGCCCTCCATATCGAAGATCACCGGAATTTTTACTCCGCAACGTTCTTCAATGACATGGTCGGCATCCAGAAAGCGCCGCCCCAGCTTTTTAGCTAAGAGCTTGCCGACAGTCGATTTGCCCGCACCCATGAGGCCGATAAGAAAGATATTGTTTGATGACGCATTCACCTCTCGATTTTATTAGGGTTTGTCGAGCACGGTCGGTGTTAAGAAGACTAATAGCTCTGTTTTATCCGACAATTTGGATTTATGGCGAAATAAATGGCCAATAATGGGGATATCTCCCAAGAGCGGGATCTTTATTTCATCCTCACGTTCAGTGGTTTGGAAAATTCCCCCAATAATGGCTGTACCGCCATTTTCAACTGTGACCTCTGAGCTGAGACTTTTGGTGTCTATCGCATAGCCCTGTTCAGTTTTCATGCCAATAGTGTCTTTATTGATCCCCACCAGCATCGAAATCTTGCCGTCTGGATGAATCTTAGGAAGGACCTCTAAGCGTAAATTAGCCTTCCTAAACTGCAATTTGCTGCCATTTTGTGAGGTTGTTTGATAGGGCAGCTCGGTACCTTGCTCAATCGTGGCCTTCACTTGGTCGCCTGTCATGATGCGGGGATTAGAGAGAATCTTTCCTTGGCCGTCAGATTCAAGGGTGGAAAGCTCCATTTGCAGTATTTGGTTGGCACTTTTAGAGACTAAGGTTGCCGCAAGAATGGCTGGATTAAAACCATTAAGACCAGTTCCTGCCCAATCAAAGCCGCCACTCACCTTTTGATCAGGACGTTGATTTAGTCGATTAGCTTCATAGCCAAGTTTGATGCCAAGCTCACGAGCAAAGCGCTGATCCGCTTCGACAATCCTGGCTTCAATGAGGATTTGTCGAGGGCTATTAATATGATCGCCTCCAAAGGGTAAAGCAGCATCCTCGCGACGTATTTTCAAGAACGCAGCAATTTCTGAATGAGGACCAATCCAGTAAATATCCTCATTTCGCACCAAGCGTAACCCTCGGCTCGCAAGAATCGAATGTAGCGCTGTTTGCCAAGGGGTATTGTGTAAATCCACAGAAATCTTCCCTTGAATTGACTCGCTGAGCAAAAAGTTGGTATTCCCTAGTTTGGCTAAGACCTGAAGGAGATCGGCGACTTCAATTTGTTCGAATTGAAGTGTGATTTGGGTTTGTGCCAAGGGTTTCGATGTAATCGTTTCAGCGTGGGCTTTGATGCTCAGGCAAGCAAAACACAAAATCAAAAGGCGAATGATTGGTGGCTGAAACCCTAAATTGATTTTGAACAAACTTATTCCCTCTTAGCTGATTTCAAAGTAATCGCTTTGCCTTTGGCATGTGTCAGGATGACGGACTCCTTTTGTATGTGACTTAAGCGCCATTCCCCTAGAGCAAACTCTCCCCGCTTGATAGACAGCGCCTGTTTGCCAGTATGGAAAAAGACCTGTTCCACCCCGCCAATTTGAGTGAGCCCAAGATAGCGCCAGCGCAATACTTCTTGCTCGAATGGCAGTAATACTGGGGCTTTGTTTACCTTGCTACTCTCCTTGGGTGCTAATTTAGAGTGAATGCTTACTTCTATTTCATCCATTGTCAGAAATAGCTCTTCCTGATCTAGTGCCCACTGCTCGGTACTGTTGACCAAGTCTTTCTTTAATTTATTGACTTGCCCTGTGAGCTCTTCAAAAGTAGTTTGAGACTCTTGCTTTAGGGACTCTAAAAGGAAAAATAGACCCAGCAAGCATGCTGCAATAAGCGTGCCCGCGGTTAATAGAATCAGGGTCACTCTATCGGGTGATTTGAAGGACTCTTCAAGTCTCGTTTTGGGCTGACTAAAGCTATTCGCTTGGGAGCTTGGCGGAGCGGTATTTTTACGGATTCCCTGAGGATCTGGAATGGCAGGATCATCCCCTAAATCGCTCAGAATTTCATCAAATGACTGGGAAGAGATATGGCGTGTTGGCATCCCACCATTGTTTGACTTTAAGAATTGACATGCCAGCGGGAGATACGGATCTGAGCGTCGGAAAAGACCACCTTGCCAAACTGTAGATAGGGCTTTTAGCGCTTTTCGGCGATCTATTGAATCAACCTATAATTTGGTCTATGGCCCTAAACCCAAAAGACAAGCCACCATTAAATCAACGGTTCGGCCGTCAAGCTGATAAACGAGGGAGACAAGGCGCCTCGGGATATGCGTCGGGCGCAAAATCAGGGACAAATCCGCTTATTAAAGCCTTATTACTGATTTGCGTCATGGGCGCCGTCATGCTGGCCCTGCTCCTCGGGTATGCCCTTTTAATTGCTCGGCCAAATTTACCTAAAATTTCAGCATTGGTGGATTACAACCCAAAAACTCCCTTGCGCATCTATACGGCTGACAAAGTCTTAATTGGTGAGTTTGGTGAAGAGCGCAGAAACGTGATTCCATTAAAGGACATGCCCTTAAGTATGCGCAATGCAGTCATCGCAATCGAGGATGATCGCTTTTATTCGCACGGCGGCGTAGATTACGTCGGAATACTCAGGGCAACTGCAACTAACTTGCGGGGACGATTATCGCAAGGAGCATCGACCATCACTATGCAGGTGGCGCGCAACTTTTTTCTGAGCAACGAAAAAACGTTTAGCCGCAAAATATATGAAGTGTTACTAGCTTGGGAAATTGAATCCCAGTTAAGTAAAGACAAGATTCTAGAAATTTACATGAATCAAATCTTTTTGGGACAGCGCGCATATGGATTTTCAAGCGCGGCTCAAATTTACTTTGGGATTGAGCTAAAAGATATCAGCATCGCCCAATCGGCGATGTTAGCTGGTCTCCCTAAGGCACCATCGGCCTACAACCCAGTCATCAACTTTCGCCGCGCCAAAATTCGTCAAGAATATATTTTGCAACGCATGCGTGATTTAGGCTACATCACTCCCGATCAATATCAAAAAGCAATGGCAGAAGAATTGCATATTCGCGGACTCGGTAATGAATTTAGTGTGAGAGCTGATTTTCCTGCGGAGATGGTCCGTCAACTATTGTTTACACAGTATGGCGAGGCAATTTATTCACAGGGCATGAACGTCTACACAACTATTCTCAAAGCCGACCAAGACGCAGCTTATAAAGCCGTTCGTCGGGGTATTTTTGAATATGATCTGCGTCACGCCTACCGTGGACCAGAGGGATTTATTGAGCTTCCAGAAGATCTCGTGAAACGCCAAAGAGCAATTGACGAAGCTTTGTTGGCTTACCCCCAACTAGACGATTTGCAATCGGGTGTAGTGCTTGAGGTAAAGCCAAAAGAAATGCAAGTGATGATTGCTACAGGCGATACCGTCACGATCAAGGGCGAAGGGATGAAGCTGGCCTCCGCTTCTTTAACGGATAGCGCGCAGCCCAAAAAACGTTTACGACCAGGTGCAATTGTCAGACTCCTATCCGATGGCGGGGTATGGAAATTAGCCCAACTTCCTCAAGTCGAAGCGGCATTCGTTTCCATGAATGCACAAACCGGCGGGATTCTGGCATTGGTCGGCGGGTTTGATTTCCGACGCAATCAGTTTAATCATGTATCTCAAGCACTTCGTCAGCCAGGGTCTTCATTCAAGCCTTTTATTTATGCTGCCGCACTTGAAAAAGGATTCGCACCAAGCACCATGGTGAACGATGCACCGTTATCGATTGGCAGCATGGAAACAGGCAGTCAATCATGGGAGCCAAAAAACTATGATGGTAAATACGATGGCATGATGCGTTTGCGTAATGCCTTGGCAAAATCAAAGAACTTGGTATCAGTGCGCATCATTCGAGCCATTGGTCCTTCCTATGCCCAAGACTATATTCAGCGCTTTGGCTTTGATCCTGAGAAGCATCCGCCTTATCTAACTATGGCCTTGGGCGCGGGATCAGTCACACCATTACAAATGGCAACAGCTTATAGCGTGTTTGCTAATGGCGGTTATCGAGTTGATCCTTTCATTATCGATAAGGTGACTGACTCAAAGGGCGGAGTGTTGTTCGAAGCTAAACCAACGCATGCCGGTGAAGATGCGCCTCGGGTTTTGGATGCGCGTACCGCATTTGTCATGGACAGTATGTTGCAAGAAGTAACGAAGACAGGTACTGCCGCAAGTGCAAGGGGTAAGCTGGGACGCAACGATATTGCTGGTAAAACAGGAACTACCAATGATTCTCATGATGCTTGGTTTGCAGGCTACAACCCAGAGGTGGTAGCTATTGCGTGGATCGGTTTCGACAAACCTGCGAGTTTAGGTGACCGTGAAACAGGAGGTGGATTAGCTTTGCCAATGTGGATTTCTTACATGCAAACTGCGCTGCAAGGAAAGGCGCAACAAGTTCGGGAAGTGCCAGCTGGGGTGACACAATTTGATGGCGACTGGTTTATTCCTGATTTTGCATCTAACGGCGGTGTACGCGAACTGCAATAGTTCGTATGCACTATGGCTCGACAGGCTCGAACCGTAATTCCTGGCCAGGCCATGCATATCTTGGTGCGTGGAAATAATTGTGAGACTCTTTTCTTTAGTGATGCAGAACGCCGTATTTATTTAGATTGGCTGCGAGAGGCTGCGAAGCAATTTGGCTGCTCCGTACATGCCTTCGCTTTAATGCCGAACCATGTCCATCTTTTGCTGACCCCTCTCAATGAGGATTCACTTTCAAAAACAATGCAATCCTTGGGTAGGCGCTATGCCCAATATTTCAATCAAACACATCATCGCTCGGGAACTATTTGGGAGGGGCGATATCGCTCTTCTTTGATTGACCCAGATTATTTTCTGCGCTGTCAGCGGTATATTGAATTAAATCCCGTGAGAGTTGGGTTTGAGTCCAGCGCAAATGATTCGACCTGGACTAGTTTCGGAAGTCATATCGGGGGCAAGTCTGAGTCTTGGTTGATTGATCACCCCACATTTTGGAGGCTCGGCAACACCCCTTTCGAAAGACAAATGATCTGGGCCAGATTTGTCAAAGAGGGGGCACCCCATTGGGAGGATCAGCAAATTACAGCAGCATTAATTCGCTCTAAACCTTGGGTTAGCGAGCAATTTGCAAAGAGGTTTTTCAAGGATAATCCCGAAGAGGCCTTAATACGAACACGTGGAAGACCTAAAAAACTTGTTTATATTCAATAGCTTACACTGCAACTCAATTGGGTATTAACGCCGGCAGCATAGTGCCGTCTTCAACTCTGTCCCTATATATAAAAATATAAACACGCGCGCTCCTATTTAATCGGGACAGAGTCATTTTATTTCTATTGCATCTACATGGGTATTCCCCTATATTAGATCTCCCATAAGTAATAAGGCCATTGATGGCGCACGGAAATACTATGACAACACAATTGAACTCAGAACTTCGTCCTAGCGCGCAGGGTCTTTATGACCCGCGGAATGAGCATGATGCCTGCGGCGTTGGCTTTGTAGCGCATATCAAGGGTAAGAAATCACATGAAATCGTGGCGCAGGGTCTACAAATTCTGGAGAATTTGGACCATCGCGGCGCAGTAGGTGCAGACCCTCTAATGGGCGACGGCGCTGGAATCTTGATTCAGGTCCCAGACACTTTATATCGCGAAGAAATGGCCAAGCAAGGCGTGAACTTGCCGCCCCAAGGTGAATACGGCGTCGGCATGATCTTTTTGCCAAAGGAGCATGCATCCCGTTTGGCATGCGAACAAGAGTTGGAGCGCACAGTCCGTTTAGAAGGACAGGTAGTGTTGGGCTGGAGAGATGTGCCTATTGATGTGCAATTACCAATGTCGCCAACAGTGCGCATGACTGAACCATTTATTCGTCAGATTTTTATTGGACGCGGTCGCGACATTATGACAACCGACGCTCTAGAGCGTAAGTTGTATGTCATTCGCAAAACGGCTAGCCACGCTATTCAGGATTTGCACTTAAAGCACGGTAAAGAATATTTTGTAGCGTCTATGTCTGCACGTACCATTGTTTACAAGGGGCTGCTGCTAGCAAACCAAGTGGGTGCGTATTACCAAGATTTGCAGGATCCCCGTACGATTTCTGCTTTAGCCTTAGTGCATCAGCGCTTCTCCACCAATACTTTCCCGGCCTGGGAATTGGCTCACCCCTATCGCATGATTGCGCATAACGGTGAGATTAATACTGTCAAGGGCAATGTCAATTGGGTTAATGCGCGCGAAGGTGCCATCAGCTCACCAGTCTTAGGCAACGATCTAAAAAAATTATGGCCGTTAATTTATCCAGGTCAATCGGATACCGCCTGTTTTGATAATTGCCTAGAGTTGCTAGTCATGGCTGGCTATCCAATGGCGCAAGCCATGATGATGATGATCCCTGAAGCATGGGAGCAGCACGCATTAATGGATGAGAACCGCCGCGCGTTTTATGAATACCACGCATCGATGATGGAGCCATGGGATGGTCCAGCAGCAATGGCATTTACTGATGGCCGTCAAATAGGTGCAACCTTAGATCGCAATGGATTGCGTCCAGCCCGTTACTACGTAACTGATGATGATTTAGTCATCATGGGCTCTGAGGCTGGAGTGTTGCCAATCCCTGAGAGCAAGATTATTCAAAAATGGCGCTTGCAACCCGGCAAGATGTTCATGATTGATATGGAACAAGGTCGAATTATTGACGACATCGAACTGAAAAATGCGGTCTCTAAAGCTAAGCCGTATAAAAGCTGGATCGATGCCGTACGCGTGAAGCTAGATGAAGTGGTCGCCACTAAGGCAGACATCGTTGATGAAAAAAATACCATTCGACCAGCTGCCAAATTATTAGACCGTCAGCAAGCATTTGGTTACACCCAGGAAGATCTCAAGTTTTTGATGGCTCCAATGGCTGTAAATGGAGAAGAGGCAATTGGGTCAATGGGGAACGATAGCCCCTTGGCTGTTTTATCCAGCAAGAACAAGCCGCTGTATAACTACTTTAAGCAGTTGTTTGCTCAGGTAACCAATCCACCGATCGACTCCATTCGCGAAAATCTGGTGATGTCCTTGGTGTCGTTTATTGGACCTAAACCCAATTTGTTAGATACCAACAACATCAATCCACCAATGCGCCTAGAGGTGAGTCAGCCCATATTAGATTTTGATGACATCACTAAAATTCGTCATATTGGCCATTACACCAACGGTAAATTTCGCTCCTATGAATTAGACATTTGCTACCCAGTAGCTTGGGGTAAAGAAGGTATTGAAGCGCGTTTAGCTTCCTTGTGTGCAGAAGCTGCAGACGCAGTGCGTTCGGGCTATAACATCATCATCGTGAGCGATCGTCAAGTAGATGAAGACCATGTAGCGATACCTGCATTACTTGCTACCTCTGCTGTTCATCAGCATTTGGTTGAAAAAGGCTTGCGCACTAGCGTAGGCCTGGTGGTTGAAACCGGTAGTGCACGTGAGACACACCACTTCGCCTTATTGGCTGGTTATGGCGCAGAAGCAGTGCACCCCTACCTCGCGATGGAAACTTTAGCTGAAATGGCTAAAGGCTTATCAGGCGACTTGTCAGCCGAAAAAGCGGTTAAGAATTACGTAAAAGCGGTCGGTAAGGGCTTGCAAAAAGTGATGTCCAAAATGGGTATCTCTACTTACATGTCATACACCGGCTCGCAGATTTTTGAAGCGATTGGTTTGAATCATGATGTCATCGATCATTACTTCAAAGGCACACCATCGAATGTGGGTGGTATCGGTGTATTTGAAGTCGCTGAAGAAGCATTGCGGATGCATGCTGCCGCTTTTAGTGATGAAATGATTCTCGAGAATATGTTGGATGCGGGTGGTGAATACGCATTCCGGATTCGTGGTGAAACCCATATGTGGACACCAGACACGATTGCTAAGCTGCAACATTCGACCCGTATTGGACAAGAGAAGGGCTACCAGACTTATAAAGAGTATGCCAATCTCATCAATGACCAAACCAAGCGTCAGATGACTTTGCGTGGCTTATTTGAATTTAAGGTGGATCCTGCTAAAGCGATTCCATTGGATGAAGTTGAGTCAGCAAAAGAGATCGTCAAGCGGTTTGCCACTGGCGCCATGTCATTGGGTTCAATCTCCACAGAAGCGCACGCTACCTTAGCAATTGCCATGAACCGTATTGGCGGTAAGTCCAATACTGGTGAGGGCGGCGAAGATCCAAATCGCTATGTGAATGAGCTCAAAGGCATTCCGATTAAGAAGGGTGAGACACTCGCGAGCATTTTGGGTGACGATGTTGTTGAGGCAGATATTCCATTAATTGATGGGGATTCATTACGCTCCAAGATTAAACAAGTCGCCTCTGGCCGCTTCGGTGTCACGACTGAGTATTTGCGTTCAGCAGATCAAATTCAGATCAAGATGGCACAAGGTGCAAAGCCAGGCGAGGGTGGACAACTGCCCGGCGGAAAAGTATCTGATTACATCGGCAAATTGCGCTTCTCCGTGCCGGGTGTAGGCTTGATTTCTCCTCCTCCGCATCACGATATTTATTCGATTGAAGATATCGCTCAATTGATTCATGACTTAAAGAACGTCAACCCTAAGGCAGACGTTTCAGTGAAATTGGTATCGGAAGTGGGCGTAGGAACCATCGCAGCTGGCGTAGCCAAAGCGAAAGCGGATCACGTAGTTATTGCCGGCCATGATGGTGGTACTGGCGCATCACCTTTATCTTCTATTAAGCATGCTGGCTCTCCATGGGAATTGGGTTTAGCTGAAACACAGCAAACCCTCGTGCTCAATGGTTTACGTAGCCGTATTCGGGTACAAGCCGATGGTCAAATGAAAACCGGTCGAGATGTTGTCATTGGCGCCTTATTGGGCGCGGATGAGTTTGGTTTCGCTACAGCACCGTTGGTAGTTGAGGGTTGCATCATGATGCGTAAATGCCATCTCAATACCTGCCCAGTCGGCGTAGCAACTCAAGATCCTGCATTGCGCAAAAAATTCTCTGGCAAACCTGAGCACGTGGTGAATTTCTTCTTCTTTATCGCTGAAGAAGTGCGTGAAATCATGGCGCAACTGGGTATCCGTAAATTTGATGACCTGATTGGGCGCGTCGACTTCTTAGATACCCGCAAAGGTATTGAGAATTGGAAAGTACATGGCTTGGATTTCAGCAAGATTTTTGCTGCGCCTCAAGTTGCCGCAGATGTCCCTCGTTATCAGGTGCTGACTCAGGATCATGGGCTCGCCAATGCTTTAGATAACATTCTGATTGATAAGAGTGAGCCCGCTTTAGAGCGTGGCGAAAAGGTTTCTTTCATTGTTCCGGTTAAGAATGTCAACCGTACTGTAGGTGCCATGCTGTCTGGTGAGTTAGCGCAACGCTATGGTCATGCTGGTCTACCCGACGATACGATCCATATTCAATTGAATGGCACTGCCGGACAAAGCTTTGCGGCTTTCTTGGCCCGTGGCATTACCTTGGATTTGGTTGGAGACGGTAACGACTATGTTGGTAAAGGTTTATCTGGCGGCCGTGTGATTGTGCGCGCTCCTCATGAATTCCGCGGCGACACTGCGCAGAACATCATTGTCGGTAACACCGTTCTTTATGGCGCAATTGGTGGTGAGGCCTTCTTCAACGGCGTTGCTGGCGAGCGTTTCGCGGTGCGTAACTCTGGAGCCACTACGGTAGTTGAAGGTACTGGCGACCATGGATGTGAATACATGACCGGTGGCACAGTGGTAGTGCTTGGTGAAACAGGCCGTAACTTTGCTGCTGGTATGAGTGGTGGTATTGCCTATGTTTATGACGAGGACGGTTTATTTGCGAAACGCTGTAATACAAGCATGGCTACTTTGGAAAAAGTCTTACCCGCTTCCGAGCAGATCGCAAAAATTGTGCAATCTGAATGGCATGCACCTTTGGATGTGAAAGATGGCGGCGAGCGAATGACGGATGAGCAAATCTTAAAAGGATTGATTGAGCGTCATTTCCGTCACACAGGCTCGGAGCGTGCAAAAGCACTCTTGGCTGATTGGGATAATGCCCGCGCCCGTTTTGTCAAAGTATTCCCAACGGAATACAAGCGTGCTCTTGGCGAGTTATGGGAAAAATCTCAAGGCATTACTGTTGCTGCTTAATGAAGCTGAATGTTAAGAAAAATACGAAGGATTAGATATGGGTAAGGCTACTGGATTTATGGAGTTCGAGCGCGTTGAGGAAACTTACGAGGCTCCCGTTAAACGTCTGCATCATTACAAAGAGTTCGTTGCGGTATTGACGGACGCTGAGGCCAAGGTGCAAGGTGCGCGCTGCATGGACTGCGGCATTCCGTTCTGCAACAGCGGCTGCCCCGTCAACAACATCATCCCTGACTTTAATGACTTGGTATTCCGCGATGACTGGAAGAACGCCTTAGAAGTTCTACAGTCAACCAATAATTTTCCAGAGTTTACGGGCCGTATTTGTCCGGCACCGTGCGAGTCTGCCTGCACCCTTGCAATTAACAGTGAAGCGGTTGGTATTAAATCAATTGAACATGCCATCATCGATAAAGGTTGGGAAAATGGCTGGGTTACGCCGCAACCTCCGAAATTCAAGACCGGAAAAACCGTCGCCATTGTGGGCGGTGGACCTGCCGGTATGGCCGCTGCGCAGCAGTTAGCGCGCGTTGGTCACGACGTTACGGTATTTGAAAAGAATGACCGGGTTGGTGGCTTACTTCGTTATGGAATCCCTGATTTCAAAATGGAAAAATGGCTGATCGATCGCCGTGTTGAGCAGATGCAAGCAGAAGGCGTGAAATTTGAAACGGGTGTTTTCGTTGGGAGAGAAGCGCTGAGCTCAGAAGTGAAGAACTACTCAACGAGAACTATCTCGCCGGAGCAGTTGATGAAAGACTTTGATGCGGTAGTAATTACTGGGGGCGCTGAGCAACCACGTGATCTGCCAGTACCAGGTCGTGAATTGGCAGGCATTCACTATGCTTTGGAATTGTTAATTCCACAAAATAAAGAAGTGGCAGGGGATTTCAAAAATGAAATTCGTGCAACCGATAAGTATGTCGTCGTCATTGGTGGTGGTGATACAGGCTCTGATTGTGTGGGAACTTCAAACCGTCATGGTGCTACTAAAGTCACTCAATTTGAGTTGTTGCCACAGCCTCCAGAGGTGGAGAACACTCTATTAGAGTGGCCATATTGGCCCACGAAGTTACGTACTTCATCCTCCCATGTTGAGGGTTGTGAGCGCGATTGGTCAGTTGCCACTAAACGTTTTGAAGGTAAAAACGGCAAAGTCGAGAAGCTGATTGGCGTTCGTTTGGAGTGGAAGAACGGCAAGATGTCAGAAGTTCCTGACTCAGAATTTGAAATTAAGGCCGATTTAGTACTTTTGGCCATGGGTTTTGTTTCACCTGTACAACATGTGTTGGATGCTTTTGGCGTGGAAAAAGATGCCCGTGGTAATGCCAAAGCGACGGTAGATGGTAAAAAAGCCTATCAAACAAATGTTTCTAAGGTGTTTGCAGCCGGAGATATGCGTCGTGGTCAATCCTTAGTAGTTTGGGCTATTCGCGAGGGTCGAGATTGTGCGCACGTAGTAGACGAGTATTTAATGGGGTCTTCCGATTTGCCTTGATAATGTCAAGGACATGAAAAATACACAGTCTGATCTGACGGGGGCAAAGAACTATTCTTTAGGTGAAACGATTGTTTCCATTAAGAATGTCGACTTTTCTTACGCTCCCGGTGAGAGACAGGTTTTAACGGATCTCAATATGGAGTTCCGGCGTGGCCAAGTAGTTGCGGTCATGGGTGGTTCGGGGTGTGGCAAAACCACCATTCTGAAACTCATCGGCGGTCAACTGCGCGCTCAGGCTGGGCAGGTTCTGTTTGAAGGTCGCGACATTGGCAAGATGAATAACGGCCAGCTCATGACTGCACGTCGCAGAATGGGTATGTTGTTTCAGTTCGGCGCGCTTTTTACCGACTTAACCGTCTTTGAAAATGTTGCCTTTCCATTGCGCGAGCACACCAATCTAAGTGAGGAGTTACTCCGCTCTTTGGTGTTGATGAAGCTGCATGCGGTCGGCCTGCGCGGAGCGCGCGATTTAATGCCTTCGCAAATTTCTGGAGGCATGGCTAGACGGGTTGCTTTGGCTCGAGCAATTGCATTAGACCCTCCCTTGATCATGTACGACGAGCCCTTTGCGGGATTGGATCCTATCTCTTTAGGCATTACTGCCCGTTTAATTCGGGATCTGAATAACGCACTCGGCGCTACTAGTTTGTTGGTGACACATGATGTAGAGGAAACTTTTGAAATCGCAGATTACGTGTACTTCATCGCGAATGGGGGTATTGCCGCTGAAGGTACACCAGAAGACTTGAGTCAATCGCAAGATCCTTTTGTGCGTCAATTTTTAGACGCCTCGCCTGACGGCCCCGTACCTTTCCACTATCCGGGCTTTAGCCTAGAAGAAGACTTTGGAGTAAAGGTCTAATGAAGGCACTTCATAAAGCCCTAGATATCTTTGGCGAACTCGGCTTTTTCGTACGCTCTAATTTAACGAGTTTGGGCTTGGCTGCCCGCATGTTTGTTGCAGTACTTTGGCGTTCGGCTTTCTTGATTAAGAGGCCTCGCTTAGTTTCAGATCAAATCTTATTTGTTGGTAATTATTCTTTCGTGATCATTGCGGTATCCGGCTTGTTCGTCGGTTTCGTATTGGGTCTGCAGGGTTACTACACTCTTAACCGTTATGGTTCAGAGCAGGCTCTCGGTTTGTTGGTAGCGCTTTCTCTCACGCGTGAACTAGGTCCTGTGATCACCGCCTTATTATTTGCTGGCCGCGCTGGCACTTCGCTTACTGCAGAAATCGGCCTGATGAAGGCCGGCGAGCAACTCAGCGCGATGGAGATGATGGCAGTTGATCCACTCAGTCGGGTGATTGCCCCACGTCTGTGGGCCGGCATTATCGCCATGCCGATCTTGGCGACCATCTTTACCGCAGTAGGCATATTGGGTGGCTACCTTGTGGGGGTGCCCTTAATTGGAGTGGACTCCGGGGCCTTTTGGTCACAGATGCAAGGTGGCGTGGATCTGTTCACTGATATCGGTAATGGCGTGATTAAAAGCGTGGTATTTGGTGTAGCGGTAACCTTTATAGCTCTATATCAAGGCTACGAAGCGCGACCCACGCCAGAGGGTGTGTCACAGGCAACTACCAGAACGGTAGTGGTGTCTTCTTTAGTGGTGTTGGCATTGGATTTTTTGCTAACCGCAATGATGTTCTCGAATTAGAGCGAATAAACTGGGATTCTTATGAGAAAAAGTGCAATCGATATCTGGGTAGGAATTTTTGTAGCCATGGGAATTTTGGCTGCTTTATTTCTGGCGCTCAAAGTGGGTAATATGAACGCCTTTTCATTTGCACCCACCTATACAGTCTCTGCACGCTTTGACAATATCGGTGGACTAAAGCCCCGCGCACCAGTTAAAAGCGCGGGCGTTGTCGTGGGCAGAATTGCCAACATTACCTTTGATGACAAAACGTATCAGGCAACCGTGGTGATGACGATTGATCAGATGTATCAATTTCCGAAGGACTCTTCCGCCAAGATTCTGACTTCGGGTTTATTGGGTGAACAATATGTGGGCCTAGAGGCTGGTGGCGCTGATGACATGTTGGTTGCCGGGGAGCGAATTACGCAAACTCAATCCGCGATTGTGTTGGAGAGTTTGATTAGTCAGTTCCTTTACAACAAGGCTGCAGATAGCGGCCAAGAAAAAGGTGCGGCAAAATGATGCGGGGTGCAGTAAGCTTGCAACGCTTCTTTTTACTTACTTGTGCCGTAGCATTGTTTGGATGTTCATCCATTCCAGCCGGCGTAGCCCCTTCTGCAAACGATCCATGGGAGCCATTTAATCGTTCGGTCTTTGACTTTAATGAAGGTCTTGATGCCTACGTTCTCAAGCCAGTGGTCTCTGGTTACCGATTTGTTTTACCTGAGTTTGTACGGGATGGCATTTACAACTTTTTTAGCAACTACAACGATATTTACACTGCACTAAATAATTTACTGCAAGGTAAGCCCAGTTACGCGTTTAATGACCTGATGCGGGTTGTAGTCAACACGACCTTTGGTTTGGGCGGACTGATTGATATGGCCACACCCGGCGGCTTAGAAAAACACAAAGAAGATTGGGGCCAAACCTTTGGCGTCTGGGGTATTCCGTCTGGACCTTATGTGGTTCTGCCCTTTTTTGGCCCCAGTACTGTGCGAGATACCTTCGGCACTGCCGCTGATCTTGAAACTGATTACCTCTTTAAATACATTCCTAATGTCGGCTTGAGAAATAGTCTGACTGGTTTGCGCGTTGTAAACGCGCGCAATACCTATTATGAAGCAGGGGATTTATTAGAGGGTGCGGCAATTGATAAATACAGCTTTCTGCGCGATGCCTATTTACAGCGGCGTGAATACCAAATTCATGAGGGTGAAGAGGGTGACGAGTCGCTTGTAGGGCCGTATCAAAACGGCTATGAGTAACGGAAGTTAGTCCGAGAGACTAAAATGATTTCTCTCTATCGCTGGTCAATTGGGAATATATGAAAAGCCGCAAAACAATACAAAAAAACCTCACTTCGTCCATATTTAGTTTGGTAGCAGGCTTACTTTTGGTCGTCGGCACCGCTATGGCACAAACACCGGACCAATCTACTCCAGATGGTTTAATTAAGTTCGTTGTTTCTGACGTCATGGCATCAGTGAAGGCAGACCCAGAAATCCAGAAGGGCAATATTCCGCGCGTGGTTGACTTGGTTGACAAAAAGATTGTTCCTTACACGGACATGCGTCGTACTACAGAGATGGCCATGGGCCCCAATTGGAAAAAGGCCACTCCAGAGCAGCAGACGCAACTGGTCGCTGAATTCAATACCTTACTGATTCGCACTTATTCTGGAGCTTTGAGTCAGTTGCGTGATCAAACGATTCAATTCAAGCCACTCCGCGCTGCACCAGATGATAAAGAAGTGACAGTGAAAACGGTTGTTCTCGGGCGCGGTGACCCCGTCGCTTTGGATTACCGCTTAGAAAAAACAGCCAATGGCTGGAAAGTCTATGACATGAATATCATGGGCGTATGGCTGATTGAAGCTTACCGCAATCAATTTGCTAATCAAATTAGTCAAAATGGCATTGAAGGTCTAGTGAAGTTTTTGCAAGACCGCAATAAGCAGCTTGCAGCGGCTAAGCCAGCCAACTAAGCGCAGAAAAACCATGCCATTTTTTTTACCCGCCTCAGTGAATCATGACAATGTGTTGGCATTAGAGGAGCAGGGTTTAAGCGATTTAACTCAACTAAAAACAGTGGACTGTACGCATTTGGAAGATTTTGACTCTACTGTATTAACTGTACTGCTGGCTTGGCAAAAGCAATTACAAAAAGATGGCCAGCAATTAACCCTTACCCATTCCCCTGAGAAATTAAAAACATTAGCTGGTGTGTATGGCGTTTCCGCATTGTTAGGCTTTTCGTAACATGCCAGCTGCAATATCCATTAAGGGCATATCTAAAAACTACGGAGCGTTACAGGCATTAGATGATGTTTCTTTAACAATCGAGCAAGGTGAGTTTTTTGGTTTGCTCGGTCCGAACGGGGCCGGCAAGACAACCCTGATTTCTATCTTGGCCGGACTAGTTGTTGCTGATCGTGGTCACGCAGCCATCATGGGTGCAGATGTGCAAAGCGCTTTTCGTGAAGCGCGGCGTATGCTGGGTGTAGTACCCCAAGAGCTCGTCTTTGATCCCTTTTTTACGGTGCGCGAAACCTTACGCTTTCAATCGGGTTACTTTGGCATTCGTAATAATGATGCTTGGGTAGAAGAGATCATGGCGCATCTCGACCTCACTAGTAAGGCTGATAGCAATATGCGCTCCCTGTCTGGTGGAATGAAGCGTCGAGTATTGGTGGCGCAAGCATTAGTACATCGCCCACCAGTCATTATTTTGGACGAGCCCACAGCGGGCGTGGATGTAGAACTTCGTCAGTCCCTTTGGCAATTTATCAGCCGTCTAAACCAAGACGGGCACACGATTGTTCTAACCACCCATTACCTCGAAGAGGCTGAGGCACTTTGCCAGCGGATTGCGATGCTAAAGCAGGGCAACATTGTGGCTTTAGACACTACCGAAAATTTATTAAGTCTGCATGGTTCGGCTAAAAAAGATGGTGAAGGCAAGACTGATTTGGAAGATGTCTTTATCAACATTATGTCGGGGAATGCATCATGAAATCATTGCCCCTAAAATTTGGTAGTGGCTTTCCGAGCCTATTGCGCAAAGAAATTATCCGCTTCTATAAAGTTGCATTTCAAACGGTTGCTGCACCCGTGCTTACGGCAATCCTTTATCTGATGATCTTTGGGCAAGTGCTCGAGGGTAAAGAGGTTTATGGACATCTCAGTTACACCACTTTTTTGATTCCTGGTCTTGTCATGATGAGCGTATTGCAAAATGCCTTTGCCAACACCTCGTCCTCTTTGATCCAATCAAAAATCACGGGTAATCTCGTTTTTATTCTTTTGGCTCCATTCAGTCATTTTGAGTTTTATGCAGCGTACGTTTTAGCCGCTGTATTTCGTGGGGTGATGGTCGGGTTGGGGGTATTGGCTGTGACTGCATGGTATGCCCCACCCAATTTTGAGTTCCCCTTTTGGATTCTGACCTTTGTCTTCTTGGGCGCGGCTATCCTGGGCAGTTTGGGCTTAATTGCCGGCATCCTTGCCGATAAGTTTGATCAATTGGCCGCCTTTCAGAATTTCATCATCATGCCAGCAACGATGTTATCTGGGGTGTTCTATTCGATTCATTCATTGCCGAAAGCTTGGCAGACGGTTTCGCATTTCAATCCCTTCTTCTACATGATCGACGGATTCCGTTACGGGTTTTTTGGGGTATCGGATATTCCTCCATGGACTAGTCTCGCTATTGTGCTTTGCTTTCTTATCGTCGTTGCCGGCATTGCTTTGCGTCTGCTACAAAAAGGCTATAAGTTAAGAAGCTAGTAGCAAGCAATAAAGAATGATGTATTACTTACTTAAAGATTGATCAGGAGACCATGATGTTGCCAACCCCAGAACAAATTGAGGCCTATATTCAACAAGGCATTCAATGTACTTATATTCAAGTCGAAGGTGACGGCCAGCACTTTTTTGCAACGATTGTTAGCCCCCAGTTTGAAGGGCGGCGCTTAATCCAGCGCCATCAACTGGTTTATGCCGCGATGGGTGACCGCATGAAGGCGGAAGTACACGCCTTATCAATCAAAGCATTTACCCCCGAAGAGTACGCTCAGAATTCTGCGACATCAAAATAAAATAGCTCCTTAACTAAAACGAATTCATGGATAAATTAAAAATTGTAGGGGGCTTACCTCTCAAAGGTGAAGTGAAGATTGCTGGCGCAAAGAACGCGGCACTTCCTATTCTGTGCGCTTGCTTATTAACTGACCAACCCATTACCTTGCGCAATGTACCGGATTTGCAAGACGTTCGCACCATGCTTAAGTTATTGCAAGAGATTGGTGTTGAAGTCCATTTTCCTGATGTGAGTGACCGCCATCACGTGGTGCTCAATGCGGCAAATATCAAGAGTTCTGAAGCGACCTATGACATGGTGAAGACCATGCGTGCATCGATTTTGGTACTTGGCCCTTTATTGGCCAGAATGCATAGCGCCAAAGTGTCCCTCCCCGGTGGTTGCGCAATTGGCGCGCGCCCTGTGGATCAGCACATTAAGGGCTTAAAAGCCATGGGTGCCACCATTCAAATACAAAGTGGCTACATTGAAGCTAAAACCAATAGCCCGTCTGGACGCTTAACTGGTGCCCCCATTTTGACGGACATGATCACGGTCACTGGTACAGAAAATCTATTGATGGCAGCTACTCTAGCTGCTGGCACCACCATTTTAGAAAATGCTGCGCGCGAGCCAGAGGTCGGGGATTTGGCTGAATTGCTCGTCAAGATGGGTGCCAAGATCACGGGTATCCATACCGATCGTTTGGTAATTGAGGGGGTTGAAAAACTCCATAGCGCAGAACATGCCATCATTGCAGATCGTATCGAAGCTGGCACTTTCTTGTGTGCTGTAGCTGCTGCTGGCGGCGAAATCCTAGTGACACACTGCCGCCCCGATACCTTAGACGCAGTGATTGTGAAACTTAAGGATGTCGGTTTAGAGATGGAGATCGGACCGGATTGGATCAAGGCCTCTATGAAGTCGCGCCCCAAGGCGGTTAACTTTCGCACCTCAGAATACCCTGCCTTTCCGACAGATATGCAAGCGCAACTCATGGCGGTCAATGCCGTGGCAGTAGGTAGCTCCATGATTACTGAAACTATCTTTGAAAATCGCTTTATGCACGTGCAAGAACTCAATCGTCTCGGAGCAGATATTGCTATTGAGGGTAATACGGCGATTGCTCAGGGTGTCGACAGACTATCTGGGGCAATTGTGATGGCAACGGATTTGCGTGCTTCAGCAAGTCTAGTGATTGCTGGCTTAGCCGCCCAAGGAGAGACCCAAGTTGAGCGAATCTATCACCTCGACCGTGGCTATGACCGTATGGAGCAAAAGTTGACCCTCTTGGGAGCCAACATCAAGCGAGTTAAATGAGCTTGATAGATAATTAAGTAATGAAGCTAACCTTAGCCCTTTCAAAAGGGCGCATCTTTGAAGAAACCGCCGAGATCTTATCCAAGATAGGCATTCGGCCGCTTGAAGATCCAGAAAAATCTCGCAAACTCATTATCGAAACTTCGAATCCAGAAGTGCGCTTAATTATTGTTCGCGCTTCCGATGTCCCTACTTACGTTCAGTTTGGTGGCGCCGATTTTGGAGTGGCGGGCTTAGACGTCTTAATGGAAAACGGTACTGATGGCCTCTATGTGCCATTTGACCTCGATATCGCTAAGTGCCGGATGTCAGTGGCCGTTAAAGAAGGTTTTGATTACGCCGCAGCCGTTAAGCAAGGCTCCCGTTTAAAAGTAGCCACGAAATACGTGAATTGCGCCCGTGAGCACTTCGCCAATAAGGGTGTCCACATCGATACGATTCATTTGTATGGATCAATGGAGCTAGCGCCCTTGGTGGGCTTAGCGGATGCGATTGTGGATTTAGTTTCTACAGGAAATACCCTGCTCGCAAATGGTTTAGTTGAGGTAGAGTCGATTGCAAACATCAGCGCGCGTTTAGTTGTCAATCAAGCCTCCTATAAACGCAAGCGTGCACAGTTGCAGCCATTCTTCGACTTATTAAAATAGAAAAAGAGTTCGACATGTCTGCGCCGCAAATTAACATTAAACGCCTCAACAGCCAAGATGCGGGCTTTAAAGAAACCCTTCTTTCCAGTCTCTCGTTGCCGATGGGGGATGACGAAGCAATTGATTTGGCTGTGGCCCGTATTTTGGCGCAAGTGCAATCGCAAGGAGACGAGGCCCTCGTTGCTTTAACGAAGCAGTTTGATCGACTAGATGTTGCTAATGTTTCTGACTTAGTCCTGACCCGCGCAGAATTAGAGCAAGCCTATTTAGATCTATCTCCTGAGCAGAAGAATGCCTTGGATATCGCTGCGGTTCGCGTGCGCGCATATCACGAGGTACAAAAGGTGGAGGCGGGTTGTCACTCTTGGGAATATGTAGAGGCTGACGGCACGCGTCTAGGTCAAAAAGTAACTGCACTGGATCGTGTTGGCATCTATGTGCCTGGTGGCAAAGCAGCCTATCCCTCATCCGTATTAATGAATGCCATTCCTGCCAAAGTGGCAGGGGTGAAGGAAGTCATTATGGTGGTGCCAACGCCTGACGGCGCTCGTAATCCGTTGGTCTTAGCTGCAGCCTGGTTGGCTGGGGTGGATCAGGTCTTCACCATTGGTGGGGCGCAAGCAGTTGGCGCATTAGCTTACGGCACCAATACCGTCCCATCAGTCGATAAGATTGTCGGTCCAGGCAATGCCTATGTAGCCGCCGCGAAGCGCAAAGTGTTTGGTACGGTCGGGATCGATATGATCGCAGGCCCCTCGGAAATCTTAATATTGTGTGATGGCACAACAAATCCTGACTGGATTGCCATGGATCTGTTTTCTCAAGCAGAGCATGATGAGCTAGCACAATCGATTTTGCTTTGCCCTGACGCGCAATTTATTGAACGGGTGCAAGAAAGTATCAATCGTTTGCTGCCTGAGATGCCGCGTAAGAAAGTGATTGAAACCTCACTCACCAATCGGGCTTTATTAATTCAAGTGCAGGATATGAGCGAAGCTTGTGAGATTGCAAATGCAATCGCCGCTGAGCATTTAGAAATTTGCACCCTCGAGCCCCGCAAATGGGCTGAGCAAATTCGCCATGCTGGTGCGATCTTTATGGGTAACTACACTAGTGAATCCTTGGGAGATTATTGCGCCGGACCAAATCACGTATTGCCTACCGCGCGTACTGCCCGTTTCTCATCACCGCTGGGTGTTTATGATTTTATTAAACGCTCAAGCATGATTGAAGTCAGTGAAGCCGGTGCACAAACGCTGGGTGCGGTTGCCAGCACGTTAGCGCACGGCGAAGGCTTGCAAGCGCATGCACGTGCTGCTGAGATGCGCCTTAAAAAATAATCAATGCGGCTTTAATCGCCGAATATTAACTGCTAGCGAGAATTTTTTCTAAGGCGGCAACCAAGGCATCATTCTGTTCATCAGTGCCAATTGTGATGCGCAAAAATGCGTCTATTCGTGCCAGCTTAAAATGGCGCACGATGATGCCGCGCTCACGTAAAGCTTGATGTAGTTTTGCGCCCGCATGCTCTGGGTGACGGGTGAGTACGAAGTTGGCAGTAGAAGGCAGGGTGTCAAAACCCAGCACTGCTAGTGACTTCACTAAACGTTCGCGTGTTTGAATGACTTTAGCGGCGGTCTCCTCAAGGTGTTGCTGATCCTCAATTGCAGCAATGGCCCCAGCTTGTGCCAAGCGTCCCAAAGGATAGGAGTTGAAGCTGTTCTTGACGCGCTCTAGTCCTGCAATTAAATCAGGATGCCCCACAGCAAATCCCACCCGCAATCCAGCGAGAGCGCGCGATTTAGATAAGGTATGAACGACTAATAGGTTTTCTGGGCAAGTGGATCCACGCAGAAGCGGAATACAAGACTGAGTGCCATAGTCAACATAGGCCTCATCAATTACTAAAACCGACTCGGTGTTCCTGGCGAGCAAAGCTTCAATCTCGCTTCGGGGCAAAGCTCTTCCAGTGGGGGCATTGGGATTGGGAAAAATGATGCCGCCGTTAGGGGTTTGATAGTCAGATGTCTGAATGGAAAAATCCGCACTCAGTGGAACGGTTTGATAGTCAATTCCAAAAAGCTTGCAGTAGACTGGGTAAAAGCTATAGGTGATATCCGGAAATTGAATGGGTTTACTTTGTTTTAGCAGTGCTAAAAATACATGCGCTAAGACTTCATCAGAGCCGTTACCTAAAAACACTTGTTTTGGATCTAGACCGTGCAAATCGGCAATGGCTTTCTTAAGTGCTGCACCATCGGGATCTGGGTAAAGCCGCAGGTCATCATTGTTTTGACTTTGGATGGCAGCCAAGGCTGTGGGCGAGGGTCCGTAAGGACTTTCATTGGTGTTGAGCTTAATCAAGCGCGCCATTTGCGGCTGCTCCCCTGGCAGATAAGGGGTTAAGGTCTGAACAACGGGGTTCCAAAAACGGCTCATGTGGGACTCTGGTCAAAAATCAGCAAGGAAATGTAATTAGTGCGCTCAAATAAACGGTGTACTTAAATTCGCACTGGAAATGATATTATGGGGCTTCAATCAACACTTCGCCTAGCGGCGCAATGAAGCATGCGGCAAGCCGACGTTACCCGAGACACTTCGGAAACCAAAATTCAAATTGCTATCAATTTAGATGGCACTGGTAAAGCTGAGCTTGCCTCAGGCGTACCCTTTTTAGATCACATGCTGGACCAGATTGCTCGTCACGGCATGATCGACCTGAAGGTGATCGCTAAAGGCGACACCCATATTGACGATCACCATACTGTTGAGGATGTAGGCATTACATTGGGACAGGCATTTGCCAGGGCGGTAGGCGATAAAGCGGGCATTACCCGATACGGCCATTCTTATGTTCCTTTGGATGAAACCTTATCTCGAGTGGTGGTCGACTTTTCTGGCCGTCCCGGCCTGGAATTCAATGTACCGTTTACCCGTGCTCGGGTTGGCGATTTTGATGTGGACCTCAGCATTGAGTTTTTTCGTGGTTTTGTAAATCATGCCGGCGTAACGCTTCATATTGATAATCTGCGCGGCATTAATGCCCACCATCAAATTGAAACCGTATTCAAGGCTTTTGGGCGTGCTTTGCGTATGGCTCTAGAGCTAGACCCTCGGGCAGCTGGCGTCGTTCCATCCACTAAGGGTAGCCTCTAACTTAGAACACGTTTGTGCTCAGTAGAAACTACACAATATAGGTAAATCCTTGGCGCAAACAATTGCGATCGTTGATTATGGAATGGGCAATTTGCGTTCCGTCTATCAAGCTTTTCATCATGTGGCACCAGAGGCTAACGTGGTGATCGCGCATACCCCCGAAGAAATTCAGTCTGCCGAGCGCGTGGTTTTGCCGGGCCAAGGGGCTATGCCCGATTGCATGAAACATTTAAGCGAGTCTGGATTATTAGAGGCGCTCTTAGAGGCCGCCAAACAGAAACCCCTTTTAGGCGTCTGCGTGGGCGAGCAAATGCTGTTTGATCAAAGTGCTGAGGTACGAGCAAACTCCCCCACTGAATGGACTCCTTGCTTGGGTTTAATTCCTGGGCAAGTACAGCGTTTTGAGTTGACCGGACGGCTTCAGCCAGATGGTTCCGCTTTTAAAGTCCCTCATATGGGCTGGAATCAAGTTCGCCAAGATGGTAAGCACCCACTTTGGTCTGGAATCCCTGATCTCACCAGCTTTTATTTTGTTCATAGCTACTTTGTAGTGCCAAAACGTACAGACGATATCGTGGGCTCAACAGAGTATGGCGATTGGTTTACTTCGGCTGTGGCACGGGATAATATTTTCGCAACCCAATTTCACCCGGAAAAAAGTGCAGAATATGGGTTACGACTCTATAAAAACTTTGTTTCTTGGCAACCCTAATTACTTTCTAACATGCTGCTGATTCCTGCAATTGACCTCAAAGATGGCCACTGCGTTCGACTTGAACAAGGTGATATGGATAGAGCCACGGTTTTTTCAGAAGACCCTGGCGCAATGGCGAGCCACTGGATTAGTAAGGGCGCGCGCCGCCTACACTTGGTTGATCTCAATGGGGCATTTGCGGGCAAGTTGAAAAATGAGTCGGCGATTAAATCGATTCTCAAGGCAGTAGGCAACGAGATTCCAGTCCAACTGGGTGGCGGCATTCGGGATTTAGAGACGATTGAACGTCTCTTAGATGATGGCATCAGTACCGTCATTATTGGCACGGCTGCGGTAAAAAGTCCCGGCTTTGTGCAAGATGCTTGTACCGCGTTTCCAGGGCACATTATGGTGGGCTTGGATGCTAAGGATGGCAAGGTAGCCACGGATGGCTGGAGCAAGATCACTGGCCATGAAGTGATCGACTTGGCTAAAAAATTTGAAGACTGGGGTGTTGAGGCCATTATTTACACTGACATTGGTCGGGATGGCATGCTCAAGGGCGTCAATATGGAAGCCACCATCAAGTTGGCTCAAGCTATTCGCATTCCCGTGATTGCTAGTGGAGGCTTATCTAGCAATCAAGATATAGAGGCACTGTGCCAAGCTGAAGAAGAGGGCGTCATGGGGGTAATTGCAGGACGCTCCATTTACTCTGGTGATCTGGACTTCACAGCCGCACAACAATATGCAGATGAGTTGACGCTCAAGTTTAGTAAGAACTTAAGCTAGCGTGCTGACCAAAAGAATTATTCCGTGTCTTGATGTCACTGCAGGACGGGTTGTCAAGGGAGTGAACTTTGTCGGTCTGCGCGATGCTGGCGATCCAGTAGAGATTGCCCGCCGCTACGACTCCCAAGGCGCTGACGAGCTCACTTTCCTAGACATCACTGCCACCTCGGACGGGCGTGATCTTATTTTGCATATCATTGAAGAGGTGGCATCACAAGTATTTATCCCCTTAACGGTTGGCGGTGGAGTTCGGGTTGTTGCCGATGTGCGGCGCTTACTCAATGCCGGCGCCGATAAAGTGAGCATGAATTCCTCTGCTGTTACTAATCCAGACTTAGTCTCGGATGCAGCGGCTCATTATGGTTCGCAATGCATCGTTGTAGCGATAGATGCCAAAAAGACAGAAGCGGGTAATTGGGAAGTATTTACCCACGGTGGCAGAAATGCTACAGGTATCGACGTAGTTGCTTGGGCAGTTGAGGTAGCAGAGCGCGGCGCAGGCGAAATCTTACTGACCAGCATGAATCGGGATGGCAGTAAGGATGGTTTCGATCTCGCATTAACTGCTGCGGTGAGTGATGCTGTCACTGTGCCTGTGATTGCTTCTGGCGGGGTAGGCAACTTACAACACCTGGTTGACGGCATTACCAAGGGGCATGCCGATGCTGTTTTAGCAGCCAGCATTTTTCATTACGGTGAATACACTGTTCAGCAGGCCAAAGAATTTATGGCGAGCCAAGGAATTCCAGTAAGGATGTAGCTTGTGTGTTTATGCGCTAATCGCCATATGGGCGATAAAAGCCGAGCGATTTTCACCCGCTGACTTTGCCTTGGCATCTAATCTTGCAAGCACTCTTTTGGGAAGAGAAATATTCACCCTTTCAATCTCGTCCGACAGCAAAGCCGGGTTGATTTCCGCAATTGCCCAAATATATCCTTTGTAGCCCCCCTTTTTTTGTAGATCGGTAATGGAGCTGGCTTTAGGTATGTCTTTACCTTCATCTAATGCCATCTCAATCCACAACTCGATCGCCTCTTTGGCATTCTCAATGGCTTCATCAATTCCGCTGTCGGCTGCCGAGTAGCATCCTTCTAAATCAGGAACAATCACGCCCCATGCCGCCTTATCGCTGCCAGGCTCAATAGCAATTGGATATTTCATCATTACTCCCCTATTTAATTCCCGCTTGTTTTAGTAGCTTTTGAACCAGCCCAATTCCCAGATCCTTTTTGGGGTGTGGAACGGTGATGTGACCAGATTTAGCGGGGTGATTAAAAACATGGTGCGAGCCTTTTGAGCCCCGCAGTACCCACCCATCTTTTTCTAGGGCCTTGATCAGTTCTTTGCTATTCATTAGCAAATTATAAATAATATACACACTATACACATAATACGAAGTGTTGTCCATATAGTGAAATGGGTTACTGCAGTAAGGCATAAGTGAAGCTTATTTAGGTAAGACTGAGCAATTCTGTCAAAATTGAGCCAATGTCAGACACAACTACAAACTTACAACATCAAACCCTTTTAAAGTCCGTTACCTGGAACGATCAAGGTCTAGTGCCAGTCATTACGCAGGAAGTGGGCAGTAAAGACATCTTAATGATGGCTTGGATGAACCAAGATGCACTGCTGGCCACTCTTCGTCTTGGCGAGGCAGTGTATTGGACGCGCTCCCGTCAAAAGTTGTGGCATAAGGGCGAAGAATCTGGTCACACCCAAACTGTTAAAGAAATTCGGCTTGACTGTGATGGCGATACGCTTTTGTTACTGGTGGAGCAAAAAGACGGCATCGCTTGCCATACTGGAGCGCACAGTTGCTTCTTTAGGGTGTGGGATTCGAAATCAGAGTCCTGGGTAGATGAGGCCGATGCGCAAAAGTAGTCGTGCTTGCCCTGTAAAAAGACATAAAATCTCTAGATGACTAGTTCCACCAACAAATCCACTAATCTAGATTCTGCTTTAGCTAATTTAGCCGATATCGTGGATCAAAGACGCGATGCTTTTAAAGCCGGTAATGCGGACCCCAAAGTGTCGTATACCGCCTTACTCTTTTCCAAGGGCGATGACGGCATCCTGAAAAAAATTGGGGAAGAGGCTACTGAAGCAGTGATGGCTGCCAAGGATTCTCGGCATGCGCAACTGGCGCCAGAACAGCAAAAGCTCCTCGTTGGAGAAATGGCTGACTTATGGTTTCATTGTCTGATTGCGTTGTCACAGTTTGGGTTGCGCCCAGAGGATGTGATTACTGAGCTTGAAAGCCGCCTAGGAAATTCAGGAATAGAAGAAAAGGCAGCCAGAAAAGCTGCCAATCCTGAGTAAGTCAAAAAAGCTTAAGAAAATAAAGCGAGAATATCCATGCTTCATGATGCAGATTGCTTGTTTTGCAAAATAGTTCAGGGTGCAATTCCTTCGGAGAAGGTTTACGAGGATGAAGAAATCCTCGCATTCAAGGATATTCACCCCGCTGCCCCAATACATTTACTCATCATCCCAAAAAAACATATTCCCATGTTGGAGTTAGCTGAGCCTAGCGATGTGCCATTGCTAGGTAGAATGATGGAATTAGCACCGAAACTTGCCAAAGAACAGGGTTGCAAAAGCGGCAAAGAGGGCGGTTTTAAGGTGATGGTGCATAACGGTGCAGATGGTGGGCAAGAGGTCTATCACTTACATTTACATGTTTTGGGCGGACCACGCCCGTGGAAAAAATAATCCGAGGAGATTGAAATGGGTTCATTCAGCATTTGGCATTGGTTAATTGTTCTAGTGATCGTGATGTTGGTGTTTGGCACCAAAAAATTACGCAATATTGGTCAAGACTTGGGCGGTGCTGTGAAGGGCTTTAAAGATGGCATGAAAACTGCTGAAGAGCCTCAGGAACAAATTCAACAAAATGCAGCTGCTGCAATCACTCCAACTGACAAAACAGTAGATGTGCAAGCCAAAGATATTCATAAGTGATCAATCGGCAAGCAGGCATTGATGTAGGTATTACATGATTGACCTAGGTGTATCTAAACTTGCGCTCATCGCGGTAGTCGCCTTGGTGGTGGTCGGGCCGGAGCGTTTGCCAAAAGTGGCGCGTATGGCGGGTAACTTATTGGGCCGAGCGCAACGCTATATGAACGAGGTCAAGTCTGAAGTGACTCGTCAGATGGAAGTAGAAGAATTTAAAAAGATGCGCGAGGAAAGTACAGCCGTCTTAAAAGAAGTCGAGAACAGCATTCAATCGACTGTGAATGAAGCGAACATTCATCTAAGTGATCAAGCAGATACCCTTGGCTATGACTACACCAAGCCCGCGCTTGATGAAAAAGAAGTATTGCGCAAATCCAAGCGTCAAGGCCGCAATAGTTGGGGTGTAAGGCGTGCTGCTAGACCTATTTGGTTTAAGCATTCGACTGGCATGCGTACACGGGTGCAATCGGGCGCAGCGCGTATGAAGCGCTTCCACCATAGCGCCAACAAATAACCTTACTTATTCATGACGCAAAACACCTCATCTGAAGATTCAGGTTTACAAGAATCATTCCTCTCACATTTATATGAGTTACGCGATCGGGTCATTAAGGCGGGCGTAGCGATCTTGATCGTTTTTGTTAGCCTAGTGTATTGGGCGCCAGATATTTTTCATTTGTTTGCCCAGCCTTTACTCGAAGCGCTGCCCGCAGGAGGAAAGATGATCGTGACTGATGTCACAGGATCATTCTTTGTGCCCATGAAAGTCACCATGCTAGTCGCATTCATCATTGCGCTCCCAATAGTGATGTATCAGCTATGGGCATTTATTGCACCCGGCTTGTATTTGCACGAACGTAAATTAATAGTGCCCTTGGTGGTGAGTAGCTACACCTTGTTTATTGTGGGCATGGCGTTTGCTTACTTCTTGGTATTTCCAACTGTATTTAAATTTATGGCCAGCTATAACGCGCCCTTAGGTGCGGAGATGTCAACCGACATCGATAATTATTTAAGCTTTGCGATGACTACCTTTTTGGCCTTTGGCATTACATTTGAAGTGCCTGTTGTAGTGGTGGTGTTGGTACGCATGGGCTTAGTCACCCTGGCAAAGCTCAAAGAAATTCGTTCATATGTGATTGTGGGCGCGTTTATTGTTGCCGCTGTCGTTACGCCGCCAGACATCTTGTCGCAATTACTCTTGGCAGTGCCGATGGTCATTCTGTATGAGTTAGGTTTATTGGTCGCTCGGTTTTATGTGCCCAAACCTGACGGCGATGAAGCGGATCACACTTCAGAAACAGCGCAAACTTAGCGGCTGATCAATAAAATTGTTTTTTACTTTGAACTGATGATTCATCAGAAGTAAGTCCAATCGACTCTATATCAAACTCATTAACCACTGCTGGAAGACTAAGTAGGTACGCTGACTTTATTCTGGTGGCACAAATCTCAAGCTATGAGTTCATTAATTTCAGACTGGTTCATCGAAGCGGTTCATTTAGGGAAAAGCCAAGACTGAAGAGATTTAAGCTCTTTGTGCAACTAATTTGATCCCAAGAGCCCCAATAACCTTGCTGATAGTGTCAAAACGGGGTTTAGCGTTTGGTCTTAATGCCTTATAAAGTGCTTCACGTGTAATGCCTGTGGATTGAGCAATTTGCGCCATGCCTTTTGCTCTGGCAATATCTCCAAGCGCTTCTGCTAGCAATGCATCATCACCTTCTTCTAGCACTTGGTTTAGGTATTCCGTAATTGCCTTATCGCTATTTAAATAGCGCGCCATATCAAAGTTAGGTAGCGCATCAATCTTTGCTCTTTTAATTTCTTTATCGGTTTTCATAACTCCCCCAACGTTTTTAGTATTTTTTTGGCGGCCTTTATATCCGCAGCTTGTGTCGATTTATCTCCACCACCCAGCATCACAATAATAATCTTTCCTTGTTTTATGTAGTACATTCGCCACCCTGGACCAAAATGCTCACGCATTTCACTTATTCCATCACCTACAGGCTCTGTATCCCCTAAGTTGCCGTTGCGAACCTTTGCTAGGCGTTTGGCTAGCCTGATTCTCGTCTTTAGATCACGGATGCCGTCGAGCCAATCCTGGAACTCAGGCGTTTCTTTAATCGTATACATGCTTAAATTGTAATCGAACGAATACTGAATGCAAGGGCTTTTATCGAGGATAAGGCAGTAGGAAGTCTCCGGCATTAGTCACACAATATCGCTTGGTTTAGACTTATTTAAGGCTCATAAATCAGGCAACCTTTCCATCTGCAGCTTTAGCAAAGGTGGAGTGCAGCCACTCTGTTACTCGATCGAAGCGATAGCGACGCTGACGAAGATTGCCTTCCCTCTCCGCATCTACACCCGCAAACGCCTTGCCTGCCGCAAGCAAGGAGCGTCGCTGCTGGGTGGTATTTATCTGAATCAATCTGGGCAATATCTTCGGTAACTCAAACCGAATATCTACCACCACACAGTGCTCGTGTTGCAATTGACTTACTTCGCACAACAATAGTTCTGCCTTGCTTAAATTAAAGTGGTTGGCAATGATGAGACGATGGCACATCAAGACCCATTCATCATCGAGCTTATGTTCCGCATGACTAAGCGCTTTGTCACTATACATAGCGAAGTCATGCCAGTCGTTCTGACCTGAGCTAGCAGTATTTTCTAAAATTTTACCGAGCAACTCCGTTGCCTCTGGCACTCCTTGCTGGTGTGCCTGCCAAACCCAGTAGGAGGCTTGCAGACCGCGCACTTGTTCTTCCAGCTTTTCACGTTTGCGCCAAAGATTAGCGCCTTTCCGAAACTGTGCCTGGGCGTGACCCAAATCTGCCGCGCGATCAAAGCAACGATCACTCTCAGTGGCGTTGTATCCGGAGAACTGCGGCTTGCGATAAATTTCACCTAAGGCAAACCAGGCATCCCGGTCACCATCTTTGGCGGCAAGTTCAAGCCAATATGCCGCTTTCTTTAAAGAAGCGTTAGATTTCTGTTTCCTCTTTTTCTCAGGCGACCCAACTTCATCAAGCTGAGCTAAGCGCAGTCCGAGAGTCAATTTCGCAACAGTAAGTCCAAGCTCTGCAGCTTGAATCAACGCATCTTCATTGTTATGTTTATGCCAAGCATTCCAAAGTGATGACAGCGCCTCATTCTTGGGCTGCAGTTTAATTAGAAGCTCTTTCGCTTTAGGCGCAAAGTCAGATTGACTTTCTGCGAGCACCGGTAAATATTGACTTGCTAATTTTTTGAAGTCACTCAATTCATAATTGGCAAATTGCGGATTGAGCCCTAATCCATGGCGCTTCTTAAGCCACTTAGGTAGCTCTAATTGCGTTAGCTGATTAACTGGGTCTATAAGTAAGTGAATGAGCTGCCACCGCGCGGCATCTCTTACGCTTTCAGAAAATTGCGTTACCCCATCTTCTGCGGCCAATTGCAGAAACGAATCCCAGCCAAAGGCAAATGCGGGAGAATTAAAGCAGGCCGATAGGGGAACCTTGGCAATGATGGATTGCAATTCAGAGATTTGGCTAGCAGAGGCACTTTGACTGTCTCTAGATTGATTAATTAAGGTAATGTAGGATTTTTCTAGCCAAATCAGGGCGTTACTAGGCTGAATGGGTGTTTTGAAGTCTCCATTAAGATACGCTACAGCGAGCTTTTGTTGCGCAGATACGTCACCTAACCTGGCATAACCCAGGGTTTTTAAGAATTCTCGACTTGCCATATGACAATTTTGGCATTCCACAGCGTTAAAAGACAGAAATCAAAGCCCTTGTTGCCGAGATACAACGAAGAAAGCCAAAAAACTGCCTTTTGACAAGCAAAAAGAGCTCCTACTTGCCCTTACCCTCAGTCTTGCAAGTCAATACGAGCAAAATTCATGAGTCCCAGTTTTATTAGGGCATTACTTTCAATTTATGGAGATTTAAAGAATGAAAAAATCGCTATTCGCAATCGCTGCAGTAACAGCATTTGCTGGTGCAGCTCAAGCTCAGTCCTCAGTAACCGTGTATGGTATTTTGGATGTTGGTTATATCGGTCAAAACAGCAGAATTGCTAACAACGCAGCAACAGCTGGCGGTACAGTTGCTCAGCAGACAAACAGCCAGTTCGGTCAAAGTGCTCAATCTACATCACGTTTAGGCTTTAAAGGTAACGAAGATTTAGGTGGCGGTTTATCTGCTTTCTTCACAATTGAAACAGCTATTACACCTAACGCTCAAAACGCAATCCAAACAAACGTTTCTTCCTCTAACCGTCAAACTTTTGTTGGTTTGAAGAAGCATGGTGTTGGTCAATTCGCATTGGGTACTCAGTACACAACAATCCACAATGCTGTTGCAGCAACTGATCCTGGCATGCAGAACAACATGCAAGGTAACGTTATTTATGACAAGCCTGGATTTAACACACCAGTAAATGGTTCAGCTTTGTCTGGCGGCACAGGTACAACAACTGCTGGATCAGTTCAGTTCTCTGGTCAGCAAGACAATACTTCATACACTGTTCGCGCCAACAACATGTTGTCCCTCCAGTCAGATAATTTTGCTGGCTTCCAGGGTAACGCGTTCTACGTTATGAACAATCAGAATGCAAACCAAGCTACTGTTACTTCTGGCACTGGCACTGCGGCAACAACAGCTATTACTGGCGGCACTACTAACAATAACGGCTTCGGTTTAGGTGTGAACTACACTTGGACAAAGTTATTGGTAACAGCTAACTACCAGCAGTTTACTGACAAAGGCCTATCAACAATTAACGGAGCTGGTCAATATTCAGCTGGCAACCCAATCCAAGGTGGTTTCGGTGGCACCACAGTTTACGGACAAAATGCCAAGGACAATCAACAGTACTACGCCGCAACTTATGACTTTGGCATTTTGAAGGGTTATTTGCAGTATGTAAATCGTAAGACTTTGGATGTAAACAATCCAAATAACTACGTTGCACGTACAGCTCAACAGATCGGTGTGCGTTCATACATCACTCCAACTGTTGAATCTTGGGCAAGCTTTGGTACAGGTAAGTTAACAGTTTCTCAAGCTTACTCTGGAACTAATGCTTTGGTTGTTACTACTGGCACTGGCAGCAATGCAGCTAACTTCGGTGGCTTCCAGTTGGGTACTAACTACTGGTTGAGCAAGCGTACTAACTTGTATGCGATCTACGGCCAGCAGCGTACATCTAACCAGATGTTCGGTGCCAATGCGAACCAGACAAGCTACAACTCTAACGACTACGCTGTAGGCGTGCGTCACACTTTCTAATTGGATGCTAGCTTAGGCTAGTTAAAAATCGGATCTGCATTAAATTAACCCACTGTGGCAACACAGTGGGTTTTTTTATACCCGCTTAATACTCATCACATTAGAATAAGGTTAATTCATGATGGGATTTTGACTAAAAGGTAAAGTAAAGACATGAGTTCAGATATTCCAAGGCTGATATCTGACGCCGTACAGGCGCTTCAGCGGGGGGATTACTTAAAACTAAAGACTTGCGCTTCTAAGGCGCTCAAGTCCAACCCTCATAACGTGCAAGGTAAAGAGCTTTTAGCGTATGCGCTGGCAAATAGCGGTAATAAGGATGAGGCTCTTCAATTATTACTAGAAATTACGGAGTTGCACTATTGTCCTTTATCCGTCCTTTATGAATGCAGCTCCCTACTGTTGGAGAAGCAGGATTTTGTGAAAGCAATATCGCTCTTAGAAAGAGCCTATATTGTTGCGCCGGAATCATTTGAGGTTCTCCATGATTTAGCTACCGCATATGCTCACGTTGGGAAAAAACAAGCGGCTCTAGATAAGTTCCTCAGCGCAGCGTTAATAAGGCAAGATTCTCCAGAGCTTTTATACAATATCGGCCGAATGTACGACGACCTTCGATCAGAGACATTGGCCATAGAGTTCTATGAGAAGGCAATTCAATTAAATAAACAATTTAGCAATGCATGGATAAACAGGGGGCTCGATTTAAATCTTTTGGGAAGACCACTGGAAGCAATCACCTCTCTGAAGGAGGGCCTGAGACTTAATCCAAACGCAGGCTTTATATTTGGGGATATAGCCCACATACACATGCAAATTGGTGATTGGAAAAGTTTTGAAGCTAATCTATCAACTTTAGAAGACGGGGTGAAGGAGCATAGAGAGGTTATTCACCCGTTTCATCTTTTAAGTTTGGTTGATAGGCCTGAGCTTCAAAAAGAAGCGGCGGAAATTTATACGCAAAGAAATCACAACGAAAAGTTTGACTATTTAGGCTTAAATAGCGGCGGTGATTCCAAGATTAAGGTCGCCTATTTTTCTGCTGATTTTCGTAACCATGCGGTAGCTAACTTAACTGCTGAACTTTTCGAACTGCATGATAAAAACGGGTTCGAAATTTACGCGTTTTCATTGGGATTCCAGAACCATGATGAGATGACAAAAAGGCTAAAAAAATCATTTCATGAATTCATCGACGTATCGACCTTAACTGACCAAGAAGTGGTGGATTTGGCTCGATCAAAGGGGATTGATATTGCAGTTGATTTAGGTGGATATACAGAGCATTCACGTAGCGGGATATTCCAGCGCAGGGCGGCTCCAATACAAGCGAGCTATCTAGGTTATTTAGGAACCTTAGGTAGCACTTACATAGACTATATCTTCGCTGACCATGAAGTCATACCACCAAATCAGCAGAAATATTTTTCTGAAAAAATTGCATATCTCCCCAACTGCTTTCAGGTAAATGACAGGCAGAGGATGAGTTCTGACCGTCAATTTACAAAAGCTGATCTGGGGCTCCCCGAGAAAGGTTTTGTATTCTGTTGCTTCAACAATACCTACAAAATAACCCCGAAGGTTTTCTTGAGTTGGTGTCGCATTCTAAAAAAAGTAGAGGGCAGTGTTTTATGGCTTTATGAATCCAATCTGCAAATTTCTGGCAATCTCAGGAGGGCAGTTACTGCTCAAGGCATTGACCCTAATAGATTGGTATTTGGCGGGGCCTTGCCTGCTGCTGAGTATTTAGCTAGATATAAATTGGCAGATTTATTTTTGGATACATCCCCTTATAACGCGGGTACTACTGCTAGTGATGCGCTTTGGTCCGGGTTGCCCGTGATTACTCGCATGGGCGAATCTTTTCAAAGCCGAATGGCGGGGAGTATCTTAAAGGCAATTGATATGCCAGACCTCATAGCGCAAACCGTCTCAGAGTACGAGGATTTGGCTGTGAGGTTGGCTACATATCCAGAGGATTTGCAGGCCATAAGGAAGCGAGTAACAGCCAATAAGTTGATAACTCCACTTTTTGATAGTCCACAAACTACCAAGCATATTGAGAGGGCGTATCAAGTGATGCATGCAAACCATCTCGCCGGAAAGGAACCAGAGAATATTGATGTGGGGGAATTGTATTAGAGGGCTAGTTCTCTGGCTTTGGTTTAGGCCGTTTACCAATTTGAATATTTAAACTCAGTTCTTTGCCTTTGCGAAGTACCATGGCATTGACATCGTCTCCGGGACCAAGTTGAGCCACTTGATTAAGTAAGCCACGCACATCCTGAATTTTTTGACGGTTAATAGTTGTAAGAACATCACCAGGCTTAGCGCCTGCACGATCAGCCGGGCCGCCTTCAAGCACTCCTGACAATAGAACGCCTTCGGTTTTGGCTGGTAGCCCCAATGATTGATTTAGTTCTGCCGAGAGGTTTTGGGGTTCTACACCGATCCAGCCACGCGTCATGCTGCCGTTACTTAGAATGGATTCCATGACTTGTTTGGCAAGGTTTACAGGTATTGCAAATCCAATGCCCATAGAGCCACCGTTATTTGAGTAGATGGCGGTATTAATACCGATGAGATGGCCGCGAGTATCAATGAGTGCCCCACCAGAATTTCCGGGATTAATGGCCGCATCAGTCTGAATAAAATTCTCAAAGGTATTGATGCCTAAGTGATCTCTACCTAAAGCTGACACGATTCCTGAGGTGACGGTTTGACCAACACCAAACGGGTTACCTATTGCCAAAACAACATCACCGACATGAACAGAATCAATTTTTCCAAGAGTAATCGGTGTGGGTAGTTGTTTTGCATCGATCCGCAATACGGCGATATCCGTTTCTGGATCAGAGCCAATCATTTTGGCTTTAAATTTCCTGCCATCCGCTAGAGCGACCTCTATTTCACCTGCATCACCAATCACGTGATAGTTGGTCAAAATAATACCCTCAGGACTGACTAAGACGCCCGAGCCTAAACTAGAGCTGGGATTCTCTACAGGCGCTTGCTCACCAAAGAAAAATTGGTAAAAAGGATCGGCCGACTTAGGGCTGCCTGCCTTGGACTTAGTTTTGCTTGGCACTTTGCTAGTAAAGATATTCACAACCGCCGGCATGGCCCGTTTGACAGCATCATGATAGGAGCCAGGGCTTAGCTGGCCCGTATCCGCCGCTTCATTTAAAGAAACCCCTTGTATCAAAGAGCGCGTGGATAGATCGCCTATCCATCCGGGCTGGAGAGTCTGCACGATGAACCATGCGGCCAACAAAATAGTGACAGCTTGCGCAAACAAGAGCCAAAGGCGATTTAACACGTTTTATGCCGGAGTTTTAGTGGAAGTAGATGATTACTTTTTTAAACTATCTCTGATTTCCCTAAGCAAGACCACATCTTCAGGGGTGGGGGGTGGGGGCGGTGCATCGGAGGCGCGCACTTTATTGACCACCTTCACCATTTGGAAAATGACAAAAGCTAGCAAGATGAAGTTAATCGATATGGTGATGAAGTTACCGTAGGCAAAAATGGGTACGCCAGCCTTTTTTAAGGCTTCATAGGTATTTGGAACGTTGGCTGGGGCATTTCCGAGGAGAATAAAGAGGTTAGTAAAGTCGATATGCCCACCTAAAAGAGTCGAAATAACCGGCATGATGATGTCGTTTACGAGAGAATCGACGATTTTTCCAAAGGCGCCACCAATAATGACACCCACTGCCAAATCAATCACACTTCCTTTTACGGCAAAATCCCGAAATTCTTTTAAAACGCTCATAACTGCTTCCTTTCTTGTTTAATAGAGATTAACCCGACATAACCCCACAACTTTCTCGCTTACCCCACTTTTTACTTTAAAATCCTAACTTTGTGTAATTTCCACCATTAAAAGCGTTTCTGAGGAATTTCGTAGATGAGTGACAAGCCCAACATGGATCAAGATCGCCGCAAATGGTTGATCGCTACAACAGCTGTCGGCGGTGTTGGAGCAGCTGCAGCCCTGTACCCCTTTGTAGATAGTTTGGAGCCTTCTGAGCGCGCTAAAGCCGCTGGAGCTGCTGTTGAGATAGATATCGCGGGCATGCAGCCTGATGAAATGAAAATGGTGGAGTGGCGCGGTAAGCCAGTATGGGTTGTACGCCGCACTCCCGAGCAAGTTGCTGAACTTTCCAAGATCGATGCTGAATTAGCCGATCCTGACTCCTTACGAAATCAAGCTGAGTTAACGCCACCTTATGCACTCAATCAGTGGCGCTCGATTAAGCCAGAATATCTCGTAGTAGTCGGCATCTGTACGCATCTAGGATGTTCGCCATCTGCCAAATTTGAGGCAGGCGCACAACCCTCCTTGCCCAATACCTGGCCTGGTGGTTTCTTATGCCCATGCCATGGCTCTACCTTTGATATGGCAGGTCGAGTATTTAAAAATAAGCCCGCGCCAGATAATCTTGAGGTTCCGCCGCATATGTACTTAAGCGACACCAAGATTCTGATTGGCGATGATAAGAAGGCCTAAGGAGAAATAAATGGCATTTCACGAAAAAGAAGTTCCGGCAAACGCTCCTGCAGCGCAAAAATTATTAGCTTGGGTGGATTCACGCTTTCCGCTGACATCCACTTTTAAGACTCACATGAGCGAGTATTACGCTCCCAAAAATTTAAACTTTTTCTATATTTTTGGTGCCCTAGCAATTGTGGTTTTAGCTATTCAGATCATCACTGGCATTTTCTTGGTGATGAACTACAAACCTGATGCCGCAAAAGCGTTTGAGTCTGTTGAATACATCATGCGCGAAGTGCCTTGGGGCTGGCTCATACGCTATATGCACTCCACGGGCGCTTCATTGTTCTTTGTCGTGGTGTATATGCATATGTTCCGTGGTCTCATCTACGGTTCCTATCGCAAGCCCCGTGAATTAATTTGGATTTTCGGTTGTGCCATTTTCTTGTGCTTAATGGGTGAGGCCTTCTTTGGTTACTTGCTCCCCTGGGGTCAAATGTCTTACTGGGGTGCGCAGGTTATCGTGAATCTTTTCTCCGCCATTCCTTTGATCGGACCAGACCTTTCCCTTTGGTTACGTGGTGACTACGTCGTTGGCGACGCCACTTTGAATCGTTTCTTTGCATTCCACGTGGTCGCTATTCCTTTAGTATTGATTGGCTTGGTTGCCTCGCACATCATTGCGCTACATGAAGTGGGCTCCAACAATCCAGATGGGGTAGAAATTAAAGATACTCTCGATGCAGAAGGTCGTCCTGTAGACGGCATTCCTTTCCATCCTTTCTACAGCGTTCATGACGTGATGTATTTAGGCGGATTCTTGATGATCTTTGCCTTGATTGTGTTCTTTGCCCCAGAAATGGGCGGCTACTTCTTGGAGGCAAACAACTTTATTCCTGCCAATCCATTGCAGACGCCATTACACATTGCCCCAGTCTGGTATTTCACACCGTTCTACTCTATGTTGCGTGCCACTACTTCAAGCTTTTTATTGCCGTTGTGGATTTTCTTGGCAGTCATTTTGTTGATGTTCGCCAGAATGGCGACGACCTGGAAAGTGCGGGGTATTTGCTTGGTAATTTTGGCGGTTTTAGCCGGCGGTTTTCATTTCTTAGATGCTAAGTTCTGGGGTGTGGTGATCATGGGTGGCTCAGTTGTGATCCTCTTCTTCCTTCCTTGGTTGGATCGCTCACCAGTGAAATCGATTCGCTATCGTCCACAGTTTCATAAATATATTTACGGCATTTTCGTCGTAGCCTTTGTGATTTTGGGATATCTAGGAATTCAGCCACCATCACCAATATTTGAAAAGATTTCTCAAGTTTGTACGATCTATTACTTGGGCTTCTTTTTGGCGATGCCCTTTTGGAGCAAGCTAGGCACATTTAAGCCGGTTCCAAAACGCATTACTTTTGAGTCTCATTAATTTACGCCTGAATCATTGGCAAAGAGAAATCAGGAATTAGTATGAAACAAACCTTGCACGCTTTTATGGGCTTATGCCGACTAACGGCGCTGGTAGTCTTAGTTGGCATTAGCCAGGCACCCCAAGCAAATGAGGGCGGCTTTCCTCTAGATAAGGCGCCGGATCGGGTAGCAAAAAATGCATCCTTGCAAAACGGCGCCAAGATATTTGTTAACTATTGCTTAAACTGCCATGCAGCGGTAAGCATGCGCTACAACCGTTTGCGTGATATTGGCCTGACAGATCAGCAGATTAAAGACAATTTGATCTTTACTGATGCGAAGGTGGGTGATCTGATGACGGTTGCGATGAACCCAAAGGACGCAAAGATTTGGTTTGGCAAGGTTCCGCCAGATTTATCAGTTGAGGCTCGGGCGCGTGGGGCAGACTGGCTGTATACCTACTTCCGCACCTTCTATAAAGACGATGATCGCCCAACTGGGTGGAATAACTTGGTTTACCCCAACGTTGGCATGCCCCATGTTTTATGGCAATTGCAGGGCGAACGGGCTGCGAAGTTTGAGGAACACAAGGATCCCCATGATGAAGCTAGGGTTGAAAAGGTCTTTGTCGGGTTTGAGCAGTTAACCCCAGGAACGATGAAGCCACAGGAATACGATGATAATATCGCTGACTTGGTTGCTTTTCTGTCTTGGATGGCTGAACCAGCCCAACTTGAACGTAAAAGACTAGGCGTTGTAGTACTGTTGTTCTTGGCGATCTTTACCTTAGTGGCTTGGCGTTTGAATAAGGCCTATTGGAAAGATGTCCATTAAGCAATTTGTATCTTGGTAGTAATTTGTTGTGTTGAAGTAGAAATTTAAGGAAATAAATTTATGATGGTGTTGTACTCGGGCACAAACTGCCCATTCTCGCAACGCTGCCGTTTAGTGCTTTTCGAAAAAGGCATGGACTTTGAAATTCGTGATGTGGACTTGTTTAACAAGCCAGAAGACATCTCGGTCATGAATCCCTACGGCCAAGTTCCAATCCTAGTTGAACGCGATCTCATTTTGTATGAGTCAAATATCATCAATGAATACATTGATGAGCGCTTTCCTCATCCCCAATTGATGCCGCCTGATCCTGTAGCTCGCGCACGCGCACGCTTATTCTTATTCAACTTCGAAAAAGAGTTGTTTGTACACGTGGCTGCTTTAGAGAACGAAAAAGGTAAAGCCGCTGAAAAGACCCATGAAAAAGCCCGCTTGGCTATTCGTGACCGCTTGACTCAACTCGCCCCTATTTTTGTGAAGAACAAATATATGTTGGGTGAAGAGTTTTCGATGTTGGACGTTGCGATTGCTCCACTGTTGTGGCGTCTTGAGCACTACGGTATCGATCTTTCAAGAAATGCTGCACCTCTCCTGAAATACGCTGAGCGTATTTTCAGTAGACCTGCGTATATCGAAGCGTTGACACCATCTGAAAAGGTCATGCGCCGCTAAGCGGTTCATTACCCAGACAAAAGAGTGTTTATGTCTGACGTTCCAAGCAATAAACCCTACCTAATCCGTGCGCTACATCAGTGGTGTACGGATTTTGGTTTTACGCCCTTTATGGCCGTCTTTGTAGACTCCCGCGTTGAAGTGCCCATGGAGTTTGTGAAGAATGGCGAGATCGTTTTAAATCTCTCATTAGAAGCTTGTCATCAGCTAGCCCTAGAAAATGATTGGATCAGCTTTCAGGCTAGGTTTGGCGGAATTCCAAGAAAGATCATGGTGCCAGTAAGCCATGTATTGGCTATCTATGCCCGAGAAAATGGCCAAGGGATGTCCTTCCCATTTGATCCTGCTCAAGCCCAAGAGAGTGATTTACATCTGGCTAGCAGTGAAGATGAGGCAACTGAAAAGCCGAAGACCAATAGGCCTTCCTTAACGATTGTGAAATAGGCTAAAATAACACCTGATGCCCCTTTAGCTCATCTGGTAGAGCAACTGATTTGTAATCAGTAGGTGGTCTGTTCGAGTCGGACAAGGGGCACCATCAATTTCCATGCTATCTCTTCCAGACGTCACTCTCATTGCAGTAAGCTCTGTGGAATTAGATGCCACTCTGATGGCACTCACCATCTCTTCGCATGAGATCGAGTTTGCTGAGGTCAAGTTTCTAACCTCAGAGCCAATAGCGCCTGTTAATTCCAAGATTAAAGCTGAGCTAATCCCACCATTGGATTTCAGGGGATATAGCAAATTCATCCTGCAAGAATTGCACAAATATGTATCAACCCCGCATTGCTTGGTCATTCAAGCTGATGGCTTCGTTCTCAATGCAGATCGTTGGCAAAACCGGTTCTTGGATTACGACTACGTTGGTGCTCCTTGGCCTATGGAGCTGAGCTTGCAGCCAGGCAATCACTTATTAAATATGTCGAGCAATCAAGTGGGCAATGGCGGCTTTTCATTGAGAAGTAAAAGGCTATTGCTGGAGACGGCAAAAATTGACTTTGACTCGTTAGATTTTCCTTGCCATTCGGAAGATCTTCTTATTTGTCATTATTTTTTAGACCAGATGCTGGCTGCCGGCATCAAGTTTCCCCAGCCACAATTAGCTGCTCAATTTTCAGTGGAATCCCCAAATGCAGCATTTGGACAAAGCCCAGAAACTTCTTTTGGATTTCATGGAAAAGCATTGCGTGATGAGATTTTTTCTAAAGTTTTGTCTTAATCTAGCTTAAAAAACTAAGTTCTTAATTATGTGATGATAAAAAAATGAGAACAATTAAACAGCTCCATTTGGAGAAAACGGGAAAGCTAAGCGACAAATGGGAGTCCTATTTAAGCTATTACGATGATCTGTTTCTTTGTCTATGTGATGCCCCAATCACTTTGCTTGAAATTGGCATTCAAAATGGTGGGTCGTTAGATACATGGGCTAAGTTTTTCCCAAATGCGCAAGCCATTGTTGGGTGCGATATTGATGAAAAATGCAACTCGCTCGTTTATGATGATCCTAAAATTCATGTGGTGGTTGGAGATGCTAATTCTGAGGCGGCTAATACTAAGATCAGAAAAATTAGCAGTGAATTCGATATCATCATTGACGATGGCTCACATATTTCAAGTGACATCTTGAACTCATTCTTAATTTATTTCCCCTTGGTTCGTCCTGGCGGAATTTACGTGGTTGAAGATGCTCATACCTTGTACGACAACTCTTTTGGCGGGGGAATTCTAAATGAGTTCAGTGCCCTGACTTTTTTCAAAAAATTAGTAGATATGGTTAGCTATCAGTTTTGGGCAAGGGAGCTTACGCCAAGTACCTTGTTATTTACTTATTTTGAGGGACATTCCATACCCCCATTTATTTCAGAAGGTTGGATTGATTCCATTGAATTTCGAAATTCAATCATCACTATTAAGAAGGCAAAACAACCGGGCCATGAAAAACTTGGTAAACGGATTATTACTGGCACAGAACTAACCGTTAAAGATGAGGCATGGTTAAAGATGGTCAAGGGCTAGCATCATCATTTTCCTTGCTCAGTAGAGCTACTTTGTAAGTTTCCGGTAAACGCCACATGGCAACTAATGCAGCTAAAGCTAAAAACAAAGTCGGATACCACAGCCCCGCAACATCACTCAGCCATTTCTGGTTTAACCAAGTCACAATCAGTGGCAATAACCCACCAATCCAACCAGCCGCTAAATTATGCGGAAGAGTAGCGGCACTATTTCTTGATTTAGCTGGGAAGAGTTCTGCCAAGACCGCTGTTTGGGGGCCGACTACTAGCGCAAGAATTGCAGACAATCCAATTAATATGGCGACGATGAATATTGTTGGGTGGCCGTTATGATTTGATTCTAAAATCTGCCCACCTAAAGTTCTCATCATATTGAATGCCGGCAATATCAATACTGCTCCTAAAAATAAGCCACTCACAATGACCGGTTTTCGCCCAACTTTGTCTGATAGCCATCCAGCAAAGACGGTGAGCGGTAACAGGGTGATGGTGGCGATGACACTAAGTTGGTCGACCAGTTCAGGCGGTAACTTCACTGCAGTCTTGAGAAAGATCGCTGTATAAACTTGCATGCAGAAAAAGAGGATTGCCCCACCTGAAGAAATACAAAAGAACAGTAGGAACATTCGTTTTCTGGTTTGGGGATCTTTTAAATTATCCCGTAGTGGTTGCTTTGAAGGTGCGGTAGTTTTACTTAATTCTAAAAAGATGGGCGTTTCCTCTAAGGCCATCCTCGCTCTAAACGCTAAGAGCAGCAAAAGGAGGGAAATCCAAAATGGTACCCGCCATCCCCAGCTTTGGAATTCCTCTACAGTTAAGTAGTGTTGCAGTAGGGTAATTTGTAGGGTGGATGCTAATACGCCTAATGGCCCCATTAATTGCAGAAAACTGGTTTTAAATCCCCGATTTTTATCCCCCGCATGTTCGGTCAAATAGATTGCGCCGCCACCGATTTCACCGCCTGCCGATAGTCCTTGAAGGAGTCTGAGGCTAACCAGTAGGATGGGGGCCCAAATGCCAATTTGGCTGTATGTGGGCAAGAAGCCTACGCACACCGTAGCAACACCCATGAGGGAGATTGTGATGATGAACACGGGTCTACGTCCGATGCGATCACCAACGCTACCAAATATTGCCGCCCCAATTGGCCGAACGACCATACCCACTCCGAAGGTAGCTAGACTCGCTAATAGGCCGGTAGCAGGATCCTGAGATGGGAAAAATAAGGGGCCAAATACCACGGCCAAGGTGGCAAAGGTAAGAAAGTCATACCATTCTAAAAAAGTGCCAAAACAGGCTGCAATGGCTACTTTCTTATAGGAATCAGAATCTTTTTTATTTTTCAACTCGTTGATTTTATTCAATTTATATCTTTTAGATGATTTATTTGTTGCAGAGCAGCATAAATTGCTTGATTTGTCATATTGCTTCAGTTAGAGTTTGTGTTGCAGTGCAATATTTAGATTTTATCTAGTGTTTTTAATGCGCTACCCAAATTTTTTACCACCTTATTAATGGAGAATTACATGAACCAAGAACACATTACCGCTACATTGTCCCAAATCAACGGCAAAGGCCTAGAAGCAACTTTTACATTAGGTGAAGTTGCATTAGAAAACGCTCAGAAATTAGCCGAGTTGCATTACGAGGCATCTAAGGACGCATTAGTAAATACTCAAGAAAGCATGAAGCAGGTATTAGCAGCAAAAGATCCAAAGCAAGTAACTGAAATGCTTGGCACTGACGCATTGCAAGCAGCAGGTAATCAAGTTGCGGCATATCAAAAGAAAGTTACCCAAGTGATCCGTAACGGTAACAAGCAGTTGTCACAAACTGTCGAAGCTAATATTGATCATATGCAAGCAGGCCTTCAGGATTGGGTTGATACCCTGACTGCTAACGCCCCAACTGGTTCAGACGCATTTGTTTCTTCGTTCAAAACTGTTTACGGTAGCGTAATGCAGGGTTACGAGCAGTTCCGCGCTGTAAGCAAAGAAGCCTTTGTAAATGCTGAGAAAAGTGCTGACCAAGCAATTAATGCCGTTCAAGGTCAGATCGCGCAAGTAAAGAAAGCGGCAACACCTGCAACACGTACTCGTAAAGCGGCTTAATTCTTTTTAAGATGTAAGCAGTCACGACAGTAGTAAATAAAAATCCCGCTGAGCTTGTGCTGAGTGGGGTTTTCTTTGTTCAATTACTTTGTTCTCTAGCCCTGATTGATCTCATTCTCAGGATCTAAGGCGGAGTCAATTAAGGGTGCCGATAAGTTCTTCGCTGGCTTGACTCCCAACTCGCGAACCCGCTCAGCAGAGCGGATCAAATTCCCCTTGCCGGATTTGAGTTTATTAAAAGCATCGTGATAACTGGTCTGCGCTTGATCCAGTCGCTGGCCCAACTTTTCCAAGTCATCTACAAACCCCACGAATTTATCGTAAAGATTGCCACACTGCTTAGCGATCTCTAGAGCATTGCGATTCTGATGTTCTTGTCTCCATACATGAGCCACCGTACGCAAGGTCGCCATGAGGGTACTTGGGCAAACCAACACAATATTCTTTGCTAAGGCTTCTTGATATAAATTGGGCGCAGTCTTCAAGGCTAATAAAAAGGCGGGCTCAATTGGCACAAACATCAACACAAAATCTACTGAGCCAAGACCATACAAGGAGCTGTAGTTTTTTCCTGATAGTCCTTGAATATGTTGCTTTAAGGACTGAATATGCGCAGCAAGTTCCTGCTCTGCTATAGCAGGGTCACTAGTTTCTGCATGCCTTGCATACGCTGTAATTGATACCTTACTGTCGACTACTAGGCTTCTGCCTTCCGGAAGCTTGACCACGATATCGGGCTGCAAGCGAGAGCCGTCAATTTGCGTATGACTATCTTGCACAAGGTATTCCTCGCCCTTGCGTAAGCCGGATGATTCTAAGATCGATTCCAGAACAAGCTCACCCCAGTTACCCTGTACCTTAGAGTCACCCTTTAAGGCTTGAGTAAGAGAGCGGGTTTCATCGGACATGCGTAGATTTAAATTGGCTAAGCGCTCGATTTCACTCTTGAGGGCAAAGCGTTCACGTGCTTCATTGCCGTACGAGGTGCTTACTTGCTCTTTGAACTCGGTCAGTTTCGTTTGTAAGGGCTTTAAAAGCGCATCCAGACTCACTGCATTTTGTTCGGTAAAGCGCTTCGATTTATCTTCCAGAATCTCATTAGCAAGATTCTTAAATTGACTAGTCAATGCTTCTTTGGCTTCATTCAGAGACTCAATACGGCCTAAGCCTTGCTTGCGTTCAGAATCTAACTCAGCCTCAAAGCGAATCGCATTTTGCAAGGCAAGGTCACGCTCATTACGAAGACTCAGGGCTGACTCAGTGGCGGTTTGGGCTTCTTGTTCTATGCGCTGTAATGACGAACGTAGCGTCAAGACGTAAACAAAAAGGCCTACACAAACCGCCAATGGTAGGCCAAATAGCGCAAGGGAACTCAGGTCAAAAGTCACTAAACAGATCCCGACTAAAGATTAACCTTTAATAAGTGCTGGCAGTTCGCCGTTTTGGAACATTTCAGTCATGATGTCTGAGCCGCCGATAAATTCGCCGTTGACATAAAGTTGTGGAATGGTTGGCCAGTTTGAAAATTCCTTAATGCCCTGGCGAATGCCTTCATCTTCCAATACGTTCACTGTATGCAGATTCTCAACCCCGCTTGCGCGGAGAATGTTAATCGCATTTCCGGAGAAGCCGCATTGTGGAAACTGGGCGTTACCTTTCATGAACAGTACGACTGGGTGACTGGTAACAATGTCTTTAATTTTTGCTTGAGTGTCCATCATTTCTTCCTTAATAACTGGGTGGGTAAGCAACTGATCTTGTGCTCTATTTTATGACTTTTTTCTACCTGAGACCGCTCGGCAATGCCCGGCTAAATCAAAATGGACTTGAATAGCTTGGAAGCCCGAGCTTTGCATCAGACCCACTACCGCTTCAGATTGGTCAAAGCCATGCTCTACGGCAAGAAGGCCCTCAGGCTTCAGGTATTGGGCCGCTCCACTAATGATGGCTTCTAGGCAGCTTAGACCGCTTCCTGCATCGGTTAAAGCGGTGAGAGGCTCAAAGCGTAAGTCACCCTGACTTAAGTGGGGGTCCTGCGCAACGATATACGGGGGATTGCTCACAATGATGTCAAAAGGGGCGTCTAATTCCAATGGCTCATACCAGCTGCCATGCAGAAAGTGCACCCGACCTTGTAAACCAAGTGAGTCGGCATTGTCTCGCGCAATTGCTAAGGCATCCACGCTCAGGTCCGTTGCCGTCAGTGCAGCCTGTGGCGCCCCATGTGCAATTGCCAAGGCAATGGCGCCGGAACCCGTACCCAGATCTAAAACTGACACAGGTCGCTTGAGGGACTCGATTTCTGCAAGCGCAAGATCAACCAGGAGCTCCGTTTCCGGGCGGGGGATTAATACTCCAGGAGCAACCATTAACTCAATCGCATGAAACCCTTTTTTTCCGATAAGGTAGGCAATTGGTTCGCCACTAGCGCGCCGGAATGTCAAGGACTGCCATTCTGCAAGGGCATCTAAATTAAGCGTCATATCATCACGAGACAGCAGCGCGGAACGGGGCAGTTGACAGTGTTTTTCTAAAATAAAGCCCAGCAAAATGCGTGCTTCATTAGCAGGTAGGACTGTAGAGCTCAGCAGTGCCCGTAACGAGTGATCCGAACTCATGAGGAGTTACTTAGTTATCGCCAAGTGCTGCCAAGAGTTCTGCTTGATGCTCAGAAGCCAATGCATTGAGTAAATCATCTAAGTCGCCATCCATCATGGAGTCAATCTTATACAGCGTTAGATTAATGCGATGGTCAGTAATTCGGCCTTGAGGGAAGTTGTAAGTTCGGATCCGATCACTGCGATCGCCTGATCCCACCAAAGACTTTCTGGTCTGCGCTTCTAGTTGGTGTTTTTCTTTTTCACGTGCATCCATGATGCGCGACACCAAAACTTTCATAGCCTGTTCGCGATTACGGTGCTGGCTGCGGTCATCCTGACACTCTACGACTGTGCCAGTGGGGAGGTGAGTGATACGCACCGCAGAATCGGTTTTATTAATGTGCTGACCGCCTGCGCCAGACGCGCGAAAGGTGTCGATGCGCAATTCTGCGGGATTAATTTTGACCGCTTCGAGTTCGTCCGCTTCAGGCATTACTGCAACCGTACACGCAGAAGTATGAATGCGTCCTTGGGTCTCCGTCTGCGGCACACGCTGTACCCGGTGACCACCAGATTCAAATTTGAGGCGTGAATACACTGATTGACCCACCAAGCGGAGAACCACTTCTTTATACCCACCTAAATCGGATTCAGCGGAATTGGCGACTTCTACTTTCCAGCCTTGACGCTCAGCAAAGCGGGTATACATACGCAGTAAGTCACTCGCAAACAGAGCGCTTTCATCACCACCCGTACCAGCACGAATTTCTAAAAATACGTTGCGATCGTCATTCAGGTCTTTGGGGAGCAGGAGTTTTTGGAGGGTGTCTGCCAAGGTTTCCATGGTTGCTTGAGCTTGCTTATGCTCTAAGTCGGCAAAGTCCTTCATCTCAGGATCCTTGCGCATCTCTTCTGCAGCCTGCGCATCCGCCTCAGCTTGTTTATATAAACCGAATTGCTCAACCACAGTGGCAATATCAGAATGCTCACGAGTGAGCTTGCGATAGTTATCCATGTCCTGAGTGGACTCTTGGGTGGTTAATAAGGAATTGAGTTCGGCTAAGCGTGTATCTAGGTGGTCTAGCTTAGCCCGCATGCTAGGCTTCATTTATTGGTCTTCTGGCTTGGAATGGGAGGTAAATAATTTGGGGAGTAGCTTGATCAGGGCGTCGCGCTCGGCACCATTCGAATGTTGAAGCGCATGGAGTGAGCCGTGCAAGAATTTATTGGTTAAGCCTTGGGCTAAGGTGTTGAGCACTTCCATCGGGTCATCACCCCGCATCAAGTGCTTCATCGCCCGCTCTAATTCAAGCTGTCGCAAGCGCTCCCCTTGTTGCTGAATATCCAAAATCAATGGCACGGTTTTGCGCCCTTGCATCCAATGCATAAAGTTGCCAACCCGATCTTCAATGATGGCCTCCGCCTGGCTCACTGCTGCTTGACGTAAAGAGGTGCCCGTTTGGATCATCACTCCTAAGTCATCAATGGTGTAGAGGTAGATATCGTTTAAGCGCGCTATTTCGGGTTCAAAGTCACGTGGTACGGCCAGATCAATCATGACCATGGGTTTATGGCGGCGTTGCTTCAGCGCACTCTCGACCATGCCTAAACCGATAATGGGCAGAGTGGATGCGGTGCTAGAAACAATCACATCAAACTCGTGAAGACGACTGGGTAGCTCGGATAACTTAAAGGACTCTGACTCTACATTTTGATCTGAAACGGCATCAGCTAGTTCTTGGCCGCGCTCAATGGTGCGATTGGCAATTGCAACGCTCTTGGGTTTTTTTGCTACAAAGTGCGTTGCACATAAATTGATCATGTCGCCAGCGCCGATAAAAAGGACGCGTTGATCGGCGATGGTTTCAAAGATGCGTTCAGTTAGGCGTACTGAGGCGGCGGCCATGGAGATGGAGTGGGCGCCAATCTCCGTTGAGCCCCGAACCTCCTTAGCGACCGCAAACGATTTCTGAAATAGTTGGTTTAAATAAGTACCCAGCACCCCCGCATCGTTGGCAGTGCGGACAGCGTCTTTCATTTGCCCCAAAATCTGAGTTTCCCCAATGACCATCGAATCTAAACCGCAAGCCACTCTAAAGGCATGGCGAACTGCATCTGATTGAGGTAAGGAATAAATATGGGGGAGCAAGCTGCTAGGAGCTAATTTTTGGGATTTAGCCAACCAATCGAGTGTGGCTTCATGTAAAAAACTGGCCGCAACCTCATCGTTTGCTGCGCAATAGAGTTCGGTACGATTGCAGGTAGATAAAATAGTTGTTTCTGGCAGCTCGACCTGATTCACGCCAATAAGATATTGGCGAAGGTCGTGCAACGCTTCTTGGAGAAATTCAGGGGCAAAAGCAACTTTTTCCCGAATGGCAACCGGCGCTGTGTGATGATTAATGCCCAGTGTCAACAGCTTCATGGGCTTGATTATAGAATTGAAGCAGCTTTTAATGGGGGCAGCGATGGGGTTTTTGGCTTTTCTGGTGATCGGTGGCTTAACAGGGGCCTTGGCGCTCTTCTTTTATCCGGGCCCAAGGGCTGTCAAACCTAGCTTGTTACGCTACCTAGTCGCAATCTTCATAGGCTTCGCTGCGGCTTACGCTTGCTCACTTATGGGCCAAACCACAGGATTTTTCCAAGCCGGGCAAATGTTGGAGTGGCTATCTGCCGTTCTTGCGGCATGCATTGCCGGCATTCTCTACGCAATATTGTCTAAATAGACCTCAGGCTTAGTTACTAACGCTTTTCCACCCAATCAATCGGCGTCATGCCATGCTCAGAGAGCCATTGATTGGTCTTGGTAAAGTGATTGCAACTCGCTTTGTCGCCCACCTCTAAAAAAGGCTGATGTGTTTTGTAGACGCCCAAACCTGAGGGATGAGATGCTTGCAAAATCAATTGATTGATACCCGAACTAATTAAGGGGAGTTTCGCTTGAGCATGCGCACCCCACAGCATCCATACCAAGTTGGGTTTGTGCTCTGCTAAGGCGCCAATTAATCGTTCGATCAAGGATTTCCATCCTAACGAAGTATGACTGCCTGCCTCGCCTAACTTGACGCTTAAGGCGGTATTCAGCAGTAATACACCCTGCTTAGCCCAAATATGGAGATCACCGTGTGGCAACACACCAAATCCCTCTAAAGCGAGCGCCTTGCTAATGTTGCGTAAGGAGCTTGGAAATTGCCTTGAATTTTTAGGAATCTGCTGCGGTATGGAAAAAGCAAGGCCTTGAGCAATGCCGGGGGAGTGATAAGGATCTTGTCCCAAGATCACCGCTTTCACTTCTGCAACAGGGGTGAGTGTGAGTGCCTTGAAAAAATTCTCTGGATCAGGCCGTACTAGATTGCCGCCCAAATTGACTTCCGCTTGAAGCCGGCTTTGCAGGCTAAGCCATTGCGCGGTGTCAAAATAATTCCCTAGTAGCGCACGCCAATCTGGCGGTATGGCATCAGCAGTAAATGCGTACATTACTCGGCGGGCAGCAGTTCATACTGAATTGGTAGCTGGTGAGGCGCTAATACAGCCATGCACTCTTGTTCCAGATCATCTCGGTAAAAACACATCACAAAGGGCTTACCCTCTGTCAGGGTGCCCACGATTCTATCTAAGCTCATCGCCGTAACTCGTTGACCGTTGATACTGGCAAGTAAGTCGCCAGGAGCCAGCCCCGCGACTTGCAATGCGCCGCCATCGAGGACGTGGGTTAACTTAAGCCAACCCTGCGCTTCCGAGTAGCGTAGCCCTAATTGCAGCTTATTTCTTTCTAGTCTTGAGGGCAGTTTTGTTTTTACTAAAACAATGCGAGGATCAAACCATTTTTGCAGGGGAATATCTTCCACTCCAAAAATATAGAGCGATTTAAAGCGATTCCAAGTTTGCGTAAAGCCGTTTCCTAGTAGCTCCAGAATTAGCATATCTAAGCCATCTTCAGCGATGCCCATGTGTGTGCGACCATGGCGATCCCAAATCAAGCGCATGAGATCATCAAGGGATTGCCGATTGTGCGTAAACTCGCGAATCTTCAGGTCCAGGCCTAATGCAAGTAAGGCGCCTTTCCCGTAATAGCTAACAACCGCATTGGGAGTGTTTTCATTGACTTGGTAGTACTTGGTCCAGGCATCAAATGAACTATCAGCCACACTCTGTTTATGTCTTCCAGGCCCGCGCAAAACCGTATTCCAATTATTGGCGACTAATTTCAAATAGGATTTGAGATCAATGCGCTGGCTGCGGAACAGTTGGAGCTCATCGTAGTAGCTCGTAAAGCCCTCAAATAACCAAAGTAACCGGGTATGGTTGCGGCGCTCCAATTGATAGGGCTGGAAGGCCGTTGGCTGGATGCGCTTCACCAGCCAGGCATGAAAATACTCATGACTACACAGCCCAAGAAATTCTCGATAACTCGCTTCGTCTAGCGGTACGTTGAGTTGCGGTATTTGATCGCGCTTGCATAGTAAAGCGGTGCTATTGCGATGCTCAAGACCGCCGTATCCAGAAAGAACCGCATTGACTAAAAAGAGATAACTCTGAAAGGGCGCCTGCTGAGTTTGCGGTTCAAATAAAGCAATAGTGCAAGCGCAAATTGCCTGAAGATCTTTGGCAATGCGTTGCAGGTTAATCGGATGGAGGCAGCCCTGAACGGCCATAGTGTGGGGCACGCCATTCACCTGCCATTGTGCTAGCTGAAAATCTCCGAAGGCCACCGGATGATCTAGGAGATCATCATAATTTTTGGCTAAGTAAAAGCCGTAGCCCTGTGAATCTAATTTGACAGAGCGCAAGCCGGTCTGTACTGACCACCCTGAAGCATAAGAATCATTTGGCGGAATCAGAATCAGCGCGCATGGCAAATCCTCTTGACCTTGAGCGGACAAACAAAGACTGCTGGCATTAAAAAAAGCACGTTCATTATTTAAGAAAGCCGCACGCACCGAAGAATCAAATGCATATACCGTAGTAAGTACTTCTACTGGACCACTTACCTTAGGCAAAAGCCATTGGTCGTTATCAATCCGCTCTAATGGCAAGCTATCTGTTGGGCTGCTCACTTCATAGGCTTTAATCGATTCGATATGCTTACTAAAATCACGAATGAGATAACTTCCCGGAATCCATGCAGGCATTTGTAATTGCTGTCCGTCTGGATTGGGATTCTCAATGCGCAATTTCACATGAAAGCGGTGGCCATGAAGGTCGGCCAACCAAACAGTGTATTGAATGGCGGGCATATCTAAGTGATGAATAGCTTGCTGCATATTTTTAGGTTTGTTTATTTAGGGGATCCGAGCTTTTTTTCAATATCAGAAATTTGAGCCGCACCCGGAATGCGACTACCATCCAAGAAGAAGAGGGTAGGCGTTCCCGTGATGCCATAAGTTTTCGCTAAGGCCAAATTTTTATCAAGTGGGGTTGAGCAATCACCTTTACCTGATGGAGCTACGCCGCTAATCATCCAGTCGTTATACATTTTTTGCGGATCAGCCGCGCACCAAATTTGCTTTGATTTCTGCAGAGAATCTGCCGAAAGAATGGGAATGAGATAGGTGTAGATAGTCACATTGTCCAATTGCTGCATTGATTTCTCAAGACGCTTGCAGTAGCCGCAATTGGGATCGGAAAACACAGCCATCTGACGACTGCCATTGCCACGCACGGACTTAATGGCATTTGCCTGAGGTAAGTCACTCCATTTAATCCGGTTCAGATCAGCTTGTCTTTGCTCGGTAATATTTTTTCCGGTGGCGATCTCAATCATTTCACCTTGGATTAAGTACTTACTGTTAGCGTCCGTATAAAACACTTCATTACCAACGAGTACCTCGTACACCTCTGAAATGGGAGAGGCGGTGACGGCTCTAATTTTGGCGCTCGTCCCCATTTTTTTCTGGAGATCCACCTTAATTTGATTCTCGGATTGCGCATTGACAACTCCAGAGCAGAGAAGTGCAATGAAGCTTAGCCCCAAAATAACTTTATTCAAAATCAACCTTTCCTAAAGCGCGTTCAATCAGGCGCTGTTTAATAAAGTGGCTACGATTTACCATATGGAGACCCCAGTTCCGCAATTGCCTTTCGGTATCACTGCTCGCTGAAAATAGTTTTTTAAGCTTATCCGTTACCCATAATATGGCACTTGTATCACCCTGACGTTCGCGTTCATAACGTCGCAATAACACGCGGTCATTTGGCAATCTAAATGCTTCACGCTTGCCTAGAATATGAACTAAGGCAGCAACATCGCGTAAGCCCAAGTTAAGCCCTTGGCCGGCAAGTGGGTGGATTACATGAGCCGCATCTCCGATCAGGGCAATTTTGGGATTACCTTCTGGGCCGATAAAACGTTGAGCTTGAATTTTCCTTAGAGGAAAAGTGGCTGGAATAGAGTTCAATGTGAGGGTGCCAAGTTGCCGAAGAATTTCCCCATTAGCAAGTGAGGCAAACTTCTGAGACCAGGCTGCTTGGTCCAGCGCAAGCAGTTCCTCTGCATTGCTTGGGGAGGTGGACCACACCATCGATACTTGTTTGTGAGGCAGTGGCAGCATTGCAATGATGTCTCCCCCTGGCAAGAACCATTGATAGGCCGTCTCTAAGTGGGGGTATTCACACCGCCAGTTAATCACCACAGCGTTTTGCGAATAACTCTCTTCATTAGTAGATATTTGTAATTCCGAGCGAATGGGTGAATTTGCCCCATCGGCGGCAACAACTAAGAGCGCACGCAGCAAGCCGCCATTTTTGAGATGAAGTGTTGTGCCGGTACTGTCAATTTCTAGCTTTTCAACGACATCCGTTACTCGCTCCAGTTTATTTTGAAAGCGCGAGGCCTGATCTAGCATATGCTCTATCAGGTTAGACTCGCCGATCCAAGCAAGTTGAGGAACCCCTGCCTCAAATGCGGAAAGATGGAGTTGATCGTGTTTTTCTCCGCGATCGCCGAAAATACGCATATCTCTGACAGGCTGCATCCGGCCATGATCCAAGGCATCCCAAATTTGTAAATGGGCTAATAATTGCTGGGTTCCTGGGGAAAAGGCATAAATACGCTGGCCCCACTGATCACCCCCTGGCGCAGGGATTGGCTCATTGAAATCGGGTGCGACTTGAATCGTTTGCAGACCTAATTGGGCTAAACCTAGCGCGCAAGCCTTACCCACAATGCCTCCGCCAACCACCACTACATCCACAGTGCGGATTTGGCTGGAATTAGACGGGGAGTTTGGCGGGTTGTGGGACTGAATATTCGACATATCTTGATGATATAGAAACCAGCCCCTTTACAATGTGTGCATGTCTTTAAAATGTGGCATCGTCGGCCTGCCTAACGTCGGCAAATCTACCCTCTTTAACGCGCTTACCAAGGCCGGAATTGCGGCAGAAAACTATCCTTTCTGCACAATCGAGCCTAACGTAGGAATCGTTGAGGTCCCTGATCCTCGTCTCGCCGCTTTGGCCCAGATCGTCAAGCCCGAGCGCATCGTGCCTGCTGCCGTCGAATTCGTCGACATTGCTGGCCTAGTTGCCGGCGCCTCTAAGGGTGAGGGACTTGGCAATCAATTCTTGGCGAATATTCGGGAAACCGACGCCATCACCCATGTGGTGCGGTGCTTTGACGATGCAAACGTGATTCACGTTGCCGGAAAAATTGACCCTATTTCAGATATCGGCGTGATTGATACTGAGCTGGCTTTATCGGATCTGACTACGGTTGAAAAAACACTGAACCGTTCTAGTAAGGCTGCCAAGTCGGGTAACGATAAAGACGCTGCCGCTTTGGTGGCTGTGCTCACTAAAGTTCAAGCGCATTTAGATCAAGCTCAGCCCGTGCGAAGTATGAGTTTGAGCGAAGACGAGCTACTTCTGCTTAAGCCACTCTGTTTAATTACCGCTAAGCCGGCTATGTATATTGCCAACGTCAAAGAAGACGGATTTACTAATAATCCCCATTTAGAAGCCGTCTTGCAACATGCTGCGAAAGAAGGCGCCCCAGTAGTGGCTGTCTGCGCGGCAATCGAAGCAGAAATCGCTGATTTAGAAGATGCCGATAAAGTGGAATTCTTGGCTGACCTGGGCATGGAAGAATCCGGCTTAGATCGGGTGATTCGAGCGGGCTACAAATTGCTAGGTTTGCAAACCTACTTCACCGCAGGCGTGAAAGAAGTACGCGCTTGGACCATTCACCAAGGTGATACCGCGCCGCAAGCAGCGGGAGTAATTCATACAGACTTCGAGCGTGGATTTATTCGTGCGCAAACGATTGCTTTTCAAGATTTCGTGCAATTTAAAGGCGAAGCAGCCGCTAAAGATGCTGGCAAGATGCGGGCTGAGGGTAAGGAATACATCGTCAAAGACGGCGATGTACTGAATTTCCTGTTTAACGTGTAAACCAGCTGCGTATCTAAGAAGTAAAAAAGCCCTGAGTCTAAAACTGAGGGCTTTTTTATTTAGTCACCTTAATAGGTGATTTCAGAAGAAATTAGGCGGTTCTTACTGCCTTCTCTAAACATTTCGAAATAGCGTCATAGCGTTTGAGAGCGGCTTTAGTCGGGACAACCTCTTTTTTGCGCCCATCTTCGTTGCTTACCATCTGAATGAAGCCCATCACACTCAGATTTTTCAAGCGACCGTGAAGCGTGGCTTGGGAGCCAAGTTTAGCCAATGAGATCAAATCGCCGACCAAAACGGATTCCTTGGCATTAGCCGAGAGGACAATTTTGTCGAGCAAGCTTTCCTCAATGGAGTCAAGTTTGTTATCTGGATTCACGCGGTCTAAGGCAGCCAGAAGGTTCAGGAAGCGAATATAGGAGGAGTTTTTAGTAATTGTCATATTTTTAACTTATTTATCAGGTATATCTAAAGTTATAGTTTTTTACAGTATAAACCCTAAGTTAAAAACCTGTCGGTACGCGAGCACTCTAACGGGGCAAAGAGGCCGATTTGGCCTTCTTAAGAAAAAAGCGTTTTCAGTGCTAAACCCGGATCATTGGCCCGCATAAATGCCTCCCCGACCAAAAAGGCGTTGATTTGATGGTCCCGCATCAGTTGCACATCTGCTTGAGTCATAATTCCCGACTCCGTAACTAAGCGCTTATTGTCTGGAACCATCAACAGCAATGAAAGCGTTGTTTGCAGTGTGACCTCAAATGTTTTGAGATTGCGATTATTAATTCCAAGAAGCGGCGTATTTAAGTGCAAGGCTTTTTCTAGCTCAGGTGCGTTATGCACTTCAACCAGTACATCAAGACCGAGTTCGTGGGCACATGCTTCTAACTCTTTCATTTGATTGAGTTCTAAACAAGCCACAATCAGCAAAATAGCATCGGCACCAATCGCCCTGGCTTCATAAATTTGATAAGGATCGATCGTAAAGTCTTTTCTAAGTACGGGAATCTGACAAGCAGCCCGAGCAGCCTGCAAATAGGCATTGGCGCCTTGAAAATATTGCTGATCGGTTAGTACCGATAGACAGGCTGCACCATGATTCTCATAGCTTTGGGCAATTTCAGCGGGATGAAAGGGATCTCTTAAGATTCCTTTACTTGGACTGGCTTTTTTAATTTCAGCAATGACCCCCGCTTTACCAGTCGCAATGGTACTTTCAATAGATTGAATAAAGCCACGTGGTTTAAACAGAGGATTGCGATTATTTTCCTCGGCCCGTTGTCGTTGCTCGGCAAGAGAGATCTTTTTTGTATCAGCTACGACCTCAATTTTTTTGGTGTCGACGATTTTATCGAGAATGTCACTCATAAATGAATTGAATTATTTTGGGTTGATGCTACAAACTCGTTGAGTTTACGCAGGGCTGCACCTGAGTGGATTGCAGACTTTGCCATCTGAATACCACTGGCAATATCAGACGCAACGCCACCGACGTACAAAACGGCACCTGCATTAAGCGTAACAATGTCACTTGCAGGTCCCGCTTGATGATTAAGAACTCCAAGAATAATCTCCTTAGACTCTTCTGCATTGGAAACTTTAAAGAAACTGCTAGGAGCGGTGTTTAAACCAAAATCGTTTGGATGTAATTCATATTCAGTAATCAGGCCATTTTTAAGTTCACCAACTAAGGTGGAACCTTCAAGTGAAATTTCGTCTAGGCCATCGCGTCCATACACAACGAGTGCATGCTGCATGCCTAGCGCTTGCAATACCCGTATTTGAATTCCGACTAAATCAGCATGGAAGACGCCCATCACAATTCGCTTAGCATCTGCCGGATTAGTAAGGGGGCCCAAAATATTGAAAATAGTGCGCACACCCAAATCTTTGCGAACAGAAGCCACGTTCTTCATCGCAGGGTGGTGGTTGGGGGCATACATAAATCCCATACCAACATGATCAATGCATCGGGCAACCTGTTCGGGCGAAAGCGTTAATTGAACCCCGAGAGCCTCTAAGAGATCCGCGCTGCCGGACTTACTGCTGACACTTCGATTACCATGCTTGGCAACCTTGGCGCCTGCAGCTGCAGCAACAAACATCGCCGCTGTTGAAATGTTGAACGTGTGCGCCCCATCTCCGCCAGTGCCCACGACATCAACTAGATTAGCCCTGTCGGTCACATGAACAGGCGTGGCAAATTCACGCATGACTTGGGCTGCAGCAGTAATTTCACCAACGGTCTCTTTTTTAGTGCGAAGGGCAACCAGAATGCCTGCCATCAAAGTAGACGGGAGTTCGCCGCTCATGATGAGGCGCATAACTGCAGTCATTTCATCGTGCAGGAGTTCATGATTTTCAATACAACGTTGCAAAGCTGCTTGTGGGCTAATGGACATGTCGCTCAATATTATTTAGCTTGCAAGAAATTCTTGAGCAGGGCGTGGCCATGCTCAGAGAGAATCGACTCAGGATGAAATTGCACCCCTTCTAATGCAAACTCCCGATGGCGTACGCCCATAATTTCTCCATCAGATGAGGTAGCGGTAATTTCTAAAACGTCTGGCAGCGTTTGCTTTTCTATTGCTAGAGAGTGATAGCGCGTCACTGTAAAGGGACTTGGTAAATCTTTAAACACACCTACTCCCGTGTGAAACACCTGATCTGTTTTGCCATGCATTACTTTTTGGGCGCGAATCACCTTACCGCCAAATGCTTCGCCAATCGCTTGATGACCTAAGCAAACACCCAAAATCGGAATTTGACCCGCAAAGCGTTGGATAGCCTCAACAGAAATACCTGCTTCTGTAGGACTGCACGGCCCCGGAGAGATGCAAATACGTGCTGGGTTTAGGGTGGCGATGTCTTCCACGCCAATCTCATCATTGCGAAATACTTTGACCTCTTCCCCAAGCTCAGAAAAATACTGAACCAGGTTGTAAGTAAATGAATCGTAGTTATCAATCATGAGGAGCATCGAGACCTCCTTGTACTAAATCTGCGGCCATTAAGACGGCACGCGCTTTTGCTTCGGTTTCTTTCCATTCGGCAGTCGGATCGGAATCCGCAACCACCCCGGCACCAGCTTGGGAATGCAGCATGCCGTTGCGAATCACGCCCGTACGAATTGCAATAGCCACGTCCATATCACCTGAGAAGGAGAGGTAGCCTACTGCGCCGCCATAGATGCCGCGTTTAACAATTTCCATCTCGTCAATAATTTCCATCGCCCGAATTTTAGGAGTGCCCGATAAAGTTCCAGCAGGGAAGGTAGCACGGAGAACATCGATATTACTCAAGTTGTCGAGCAACTCACCTTCAACAGAGCTCACAATATGTTGCACGTGAGAATATTTTTCTATCGACATAGAGTCAGTTACCTTAACTGACCCAGTCTTCGCAATACGACCAACATCATTTCTAGCGAGATCAATGAGCATGACATGTTCAGCAATTTCTTTGGGATCAGCAAGCAGCTCTTTCGCAAGACGTTGATCCTCTTCAGGAGTGGCACCTCGTGGCCTTGTACCGGCTAATGGGCGTATCGTGACGATTTTTTGAGATTCACGCGTTTCTTGACGCACCAAGATTTCGGGAGAAGAGCCCACCACTTGCAGATCTCCAAAATCATAGAAGTACATGTAAGGCGAAGGATTCAAAGAACGTAATGCTCTGTATAGCGCCAGCGGAGAGTCGGTAAAAGGCTTGCTGATTCGCTGACCGATAACAACCTGCATACAATCACCAGCCAAAATATATTCTTTGGTTCTCAGGATGGCCGCTTCAAAATCTTCCGCTTTAAATTTCCGCACCAATTCTGTTTTATCACTAGGCAAAGATAAGGGCATATTGACTGGTTTTTTAAGACAGTCTAGTAATGTATTTAATCTGGCTTGGCCCTTCCCAAAACTATCAGTCACGCCAGGATCTGCGTAAACGATGAGATAAATCCGACCCGCTACGTTATCAATTACCGCTAATTCTTCAGTGAGCATTAACTGAATATCAGGCACTCCAAGTTCATCTGGAAGCGGATGTTGAGCTAAGCGAGATTCAATGTAGCGCACAGTGTCATAGCCGAAGTAGCCCGCTAGACCACCACAAAAACGGGGGAGTCCTGGCGGCAAAGCCACTTTGAAGCGTTTGAAATAGGCATCAACAAAATCAAGCGGGTTGTCTTGATTGGTTTCAACCACTTTACCTTCGGTAAGCACTTCGGTGAGCGGGGTACTTGGTGTACCCACAGTTCTTAAAATCGTTTTTGCTGGCAAACCAATAAAGGAAAAGCGACCAAAACGTTCGCCTCCTAAAACCGATTCAAGTAAGTAAGTGTTCTTTTGACCAAAGGCTTGTGTGAGTTTGACGTAAAGAGATAATGGGGTTTCTAAATCCGCCAATACCTCTCGCACCAATGGAACACGATTGAACCCCTCTTTGCCGAGGGCCTGAAATTCTTCGAGCAACATTAAACTTTTCCTAACTCCACCCGCATGGCATCAATTACCGTCGTGTAATTATCTTTACCGAATATAGCTAAGCCTGCCACAAAGGTATCTGCACCTGCCTTAGCAATCTGCGCAATATTGTCAACCTTAATGCCGCCATCAACCTCAAGCCGAATATGCCGCCCGGTTTCTGCTTGGTATTGGTCTAGTTTGGCGCGCACCTGCGCAATTTTCTCGATCGTGCTGGGAATGAAAGATTGGCCACCAAATCCAGGATTCACTGACATAAGTAAGACGAGATCTAAAAGCTCTAAAGTGTGGTCGAGATGATGAAGTGGTGTGGCGGGATTGAGAACAAGTCCCGCTTGACAGCCTTGATCACGAATCAAATTCAAGGTGCGATTGACGTGGGGACTGGCTTCAGGATGAAAGCTAATGAGGTTTGCCCCCGCCTTAGCAAAATCGGGAACCAAGCGATCCACGGGCTCTACCATGAGATGGACATCAATCATTGCTGGTTGACCATCTTTTATGGCATAGGGCCGTATTGCTTCACAGACTAAGGGGCCAATGGTGAGATTGGGGACGTAATGATTGTCCATCACATCGAAGTGAATCCAATCGGCTCCTGCCAATAGAACATCCTGCACTTCTTTGCCTAAGCACGCAAAGTCCGCCGACAGGATGGAAGGGGCAATAACAAATTGCTTATTGAGGGGTGATTGATGACTAGCCATCCCTAGATTCTAGCTTGCAGTCAGCCTTTAGATGGAGCAGAATTCAAACATGAATCCCCACGAAATCACCATTACCGTCAAAACCCAGTTTTTACCCGAGCAATCTGACCCCGATAATCGCCAATTTGCCTTTGCTTACACCGTCACTATCCGCAATTCTGGGACTAGTAGCATTCAATTGATCGCACGCCATTGGTTTATTACTGATGGGGATAATGAGGTGCAAGAGGTGCGTGGTCTTGGGGTAGTGGGGCAACAGCCATTATTGCGCGCTGGCGAACATTTTGAATACACCAGCTGGGCAACCCTACCTACTCCGGCAGGCACTATGCGCGGGGAATACGTGTGCGTGACCGAAGAAGCCCAATTTTTTCAGGCTCAAATCCCTGAATTTGCCCTAGTAATGCCCCGAACCTTGCATTGAGCTTCGGATACCTGGGGTGGGCAATGCTTACTTTTTACCCTTACCGGTCCAAAGGACGATGAATAGCAGTAGCCCTAAAGCAATTGCGGCTTCAGCGACAAATAAAATCATAGGGTACTGATCAAGTAAATTGGCAATCATGATTTCTAAATTTAAAAAATGGCAAGCTCTTCCTAGTGTATTGCTTATTACCTTAGCCAGTCTATTGGCCGCCTGTTCAACGCCCCCGACTCGGGGAACGGCATCTCGTTCTAGAGAGGGATCGGCTTCATTCAGTTCCTCGGTTGCCAGTTTTAGCGCCGTCTCATGGCAGGCATTGCCAGGATGGCGAGAAGATGATCTTTCTTTGGCCTGGCCAGCCTGGTTAAAAAGTTGTGAGGCCTTAAGAAAGCGCAGTAGTGAGATTAATTGGCAATCTGTTTGCGCTAAAGCGAGCGGCGTTGCTGCGACCGATTCCCAAGCCATTCGAAAATACTTCGAAACGAATTTTCAGGCATATACCATTCGTAATAACGCCGGAAGTGATGCTGGCCTTATCACGGGATATTACGAGCCCGTCATGAGCGGTTCACTACAAAGAACCAACACCTACCCCATTCCTTTGTATGCTTATCCCAGTGCGTGGAGAAACTCCAAACCTAATCCTGCGCCGGCTCGTGCGCAGCTATTAAGTAGCGGTATGCTGCAAGGATCAGAAATCGCTTGGGTGCAAGATCCTGTAGCCGCAGCTTTTATGCAAATTCAGGGATCCGGAAAGATTCGCTTAGAAGACGGGCGAACTCTGCGTCTGGGATATGCTGGCACGAATGATCAGCCTTTTAAATCCTTTGCGCAGTGGTTATTGGATCGTAAAGAAATCAACCGAAGTGAAGCTACCATGCAAGGTATCTCGCAATGGGCTAAGCGCAACCCCAGTCTCGTAAATGAGATGTTGAATGCCAACCCCCGCTTTGTCTTCTTTAAAACATTGCCTGAAAACGTCAGCGCAGATCTTGGCCCCAATGGCGCCTTGGGAGTGCCGCTCACAAGTGAACGGAGTATTGCGGTCGATCTACAGGCGCTTCCCTTGGGGGCCCCCGTTTTCATAGCAACCACCAAACCCTTGAGCAGTCAGCCGCTGCAGCGATTGGTGATGGCTCAAGATACGGGCAAGGCAATTGTTGGAGGTGTGCGGGCTGATTACTATTGGGGCTCAGGTACAGCAGCTGGAGAGATGGCAGGGCGGATGAAACAGACTGGCAACCTGTGGTTATTGCTGCCGCGCTAACAACATCAATCCGAATCTATTGCCACTACTTATGCCTTCTCTAAGAAGCGTTGGGCTAATTTGACCCAGTAGTTCACGCCCACAGGAATTAAGGCGTCGTTGAAATCGTAAGAAGGGTTATGCAGATGGCACGGCCCCATCCCATGTCCGACAGAGCGATGATCACCATCACCATTACCTAAAAAGACATAGCAACCGGGTTTTTCGAGCAACATAAATGCAAAGTCTTCAGCGCCCATAGTTGGATCAATTGCGGTATCTACGTTTTGTGCACCAACTAATTCAGTCATGACTTCGGTAGCAAATGCCACTTCAGCTTCGTGATTAATGAGAGGCGGGTAACTTCTTCTAAAGCTGACTTCAGCATGACAATCAAAGGCCGCAGCAACACTATGAGCAATTTCTTTTAAGCGTTCTTCGATCAGGTCTAAGACCTCTAAAGTAAAGGTACGCACCGTACCGCCGATGAAGGCGCTGTCAGGAATGACGTTGCTGGTTTCGCCCGCATGAAATTGGGTTACCGATAGCACTGCAGCATCTATCGGACGTTTGTTGCGCGTAATAATGCTTTGTAGCGCTTGGACTATCAGAGTACCCGTCAGTAATGGGTCGGCACTGTTATGTGGCAAAGCGGCATGACCACCTTTGCCGCTAACGGTAATTTCGAAGGAGTTACTCGAGGCCATCATTGGTCCTGAGGTAACGCCAAAGTTGCCCTCGGCTAAGCCGGGCCAGTTATGCAAACCAAAAACGGCATCGCAAGGAAACTGTTCAAAAAGACCATCCTTGATCATTTCTTTAGCGCCTGCACCACCCTCTTCAGCGGGCTGAAATATAAAAATGACAGTGCCCTTGAAATCGCGATGAGTCGATAAATATTGGGCGGCGCCAAGCAGCATGGCGGTATGGCCGTCGTGACCACAGGCATGCATCTTGCCATCGTTTTTAGAGGAATGCGCAAAGGTGTTGTGCTCCTGCAGAGGGAGGGCATCCATATCAGCGCGTAGACCAATCATCTTGCCAGGACCTAGATCACCTTCAATCTTCCCAACCACCCCGGTTTTACCAAGACCTCGGTAAACGGTAATGCCCCAACTAGAAAGTGCTTCAGCAACGAGATCAGAGGTGCGGTTCTCTTCAAACCGAAGTTCCGGATGAGCATGAATATTGCGCCGGATTGCTTGAATCTCTTCTGCGGAAGCGAGGATTTCTGGGAGTAATCGCATGCCCTAATCTTATCTGAATTTACTCAGGCAACCGCATGTGCTGTGCAGCAAATTGGAGGGCTTTAAGGCTGTAAGGTGTATTTGGCAGTTTGCGAAAATGAGCAGGTAAAGGGGGAATTAGGCCTAAAAAGGGGCTAGAAATTCGATTTTTTATGGTTTTAAGGCTTTCTTGCAAGTAGGGCATCTCATCGGAGAGCGTATTAGCAACCCATCCTGCAATAGGCAAATTACGTGCTCGAATCGCTTCGTAGGTCAGCAAGGCGTGATTAATACAGCCCAAACGCATTCCAACAACCAAAATCACTGGCAGCTGCATCATTTGCGCAATATGCCCTAAATCCTCTTGCTCATTTATGGGCACTAAAAATCCGCCGGCACCCTCAACTACCACCGCCTCTGATTGGGTATTCAAGGTTTGAAAGGCTTTCATGATCAGCGCCTTATCCAGCGGCTTCCCTTGGATTGCCGCCGCCACATGCGGCGCAATGGCCTGATCAAAAACATAAGGACACAGTAATGCAACATCGTGTTCGAAATGAGAGGCGAGACGCAAAGTCTCGATGTCCTCATTGCAGGTAATGCCGCTTTCATTGCGATATGTGCCAGCGGCTACGGGCTTAAAACCATTCGCCTTAAGATTGAGCTCTCTTAATTTCAGAATAAGGGCACCAGCGACTAAGGTTTTGCCAACCTCGGTATCCGTACCCGTCACAAAAAAATGCCTAGGCATGTTCAAACTCAGCCATCACTTTCTCTCTCTAATAGTTGCCCCTCAATCCGCTGTAGTGTTTGCATAAGGCCCCGCAAATCCTCAATGCTGTGATTGGCAGAGAAGGTGATTCGTAAACGGGCGCTACCCACTGGTACGGTGGGTGGGCGAATGGCGGGGATCCAAAAGCCAGCTTCATCTAATAATTGAGCAGCCAATAAAGCATGCTTATTACTACCTAAAATAATCGGCTGAATTGGGGTGGTAGAAAACACTTTGATCCACTGGGAAAATTGCATCTCTTGATTCCAAATAGAGATCAAATGATCGAGGTGCCGCCTTCGCTGTTTGCCTTCGTCTCCTGCAATCAAGGCCAGACTTTCTAGGACGGTGTGGGCAATGGCAGGTGGTGTGGCAGTGCTGTAAATATAGGGCCTCCCTTTTTGGATCAACCACTCAATAAAGGTTGAGGGTCCGCAAATAAATGCGCCACTGACACCGGCCGCTTTACCTAAAGTACCAATGTAAATGATGCGCTCGGACAGCACGTTAAAGTGCTCCAAAATTCCATGACCATGTTCACCCAGTACCCCAAAACCGTGAGCATCATCTAGTACCAAAAGGGCATCATATTCCTCAGCAATAGCTACTAATTCTTGAACGGGTGCGAGATCACCATCCATGCTGAAGACGCCATCGAGCATGATGAGTTTCAGTGGCCGAATATCTTTTTTTAAATGCGCTGTAAGCGAATCGAGGTTCTGATGATCAAAGAGGGTTAGAGTTGCTTTAGTTTGTGCGCATGCAAGGCGCACACCATCAATGATGGAAGCATGATTCAATTGAGCCGAATAAATACTCGCTTCTCCTGATTCTGCAAGCCTAGCTAAACCAGTGATCGCTGCCAAATTGGCAAGGTAGCCCGTACTAAAAAAGAGGGCGCGTGCATTAGGAATATGCGCACTCTGAAAAGAGGCCAATTTTTTCTCTAGAAGATCGTGGGCAAGACTGTGCCCGCTGATTAAATGCGAGGCGCCGCTCCCGACGCCGTATTGTTCAGCGCCAATGCCTAGCGCCTTGACTAAGCGCGGATGATTTGCAAGCCCCAAATAATCATTGCTGCAAAACGCTTTTAAGTTTCGTCGATCCACCATAACGCTTGTATTGCAGGGAGATTCAGTTAGGCGCAACTTGCGCTTCAATAGTTGCGCGTCCAGATCAGCGAGTTGCCGCTCAGCGAATTTAAAGGCATTGAAAACAGGCCTCATGCAAGCACCTTCTCAAGGGCGCGTTGCACAGCTGAGCCCATTTGCTCGGTCTCCTGCGCCGACAAAATATAGGGCGGCATGACATAGACGGTATTGCCAATTGGCCGAATCAAAATACCTTCCTGTAAGCTCGCTGCGAATAAATCGCGTGAAAATGAACGGATATTCTTTATTTGAGAGGGCTTCACGTCAAACGCTAGGATCATGCCTTGTTGACGCCAATACTCAATTCGGGAATCAGTTTTAGCCCAAGCAAAGGCCTTGGCAAGCTCGTCTGCACGCGCAATGTTATTTGCTAGCACTTGATCACTCTCAAAAATATCTAAGCACGCCAGTGCTGCAGTGCATGCGAGCGGATTGCCCGTATAAGAATGGGAGTGCAAGAATCCATGTTGAGTTTGATCACTATAAAAAGCTTGGTAAATAGTATCTGTTGTCATGGAAAGGGATAAGGGCAAATACCCACCACTAATCCCTTTTGACAGGGTTAAAAAGTCAGGCCAAATACCCGCATGCTCACAGGCAAAGAATTTTCCCGTACGTCCGCAACCGACGGCGATCTCATCAGCGATGAGGTGAATTTCATAGCGGTCACAAAGTGCTCGCACTAACTTCAAGTACTCAGGCGAATGCATGGCCATTTGACCAGCGCATTGCACTAAAGGTTCAATAATGAGGGCGGCAATATTTTGATGCTCACTTTCTAATAATTGCTCAAGTGCTTTGGCAGACTTTCTGGCTACGTCATCAGCATCTTCACCAGCCACGGCCTTACGTGCGTCGGGCGAGGCAATCGTAAAGACTTCTTGTAACAACGAACCATATGCATTGCGAAAAATGGCAACGTCCGTTACAGCCAACGCACCTAAAGTTTCTCCGTGATAGCCATTTTCTAAACAAACAAATTTTTTCTTTTGCGGCTTGCCATTAAGTTGCCAAAAGTGATAACTCATTTTCAAAGCAATTTCAACTGCAGAGGCACCATCAGATGCATAGAACACATGACCTAAGTGACCTTCGGTTAAGGCGGATAACCTTTCTGAAAGCTCAACTACTGGTGGGTGTGTAAAGCCAGCGAGCATCACATGTTCGATCTTCTCTAACTGGACATTGAGGGCTTGATTAATACGTGGATTGGAGTGGCCAAATAAATTCGTCCACCACGAACTAATGCAATCTAGGAGTGCATGGCCGTTTTCCTCATATAGCCAGGGCCCTTTACCGCGCGCTATCGCAATCAGCGGTAAAGACTCATGGTGTTTCATTTGCGTGCACGGGTGCCAAACTGCTGACACACTACGCTTGACTAGTGAATGCGGATCGGAATCTGAAATAACCTTCATATAAGGTATTTAAACACTAGTTTTTACAAAGTGAACCCGCTATCTGTTATGTTGGTGGATTGAATCATTCGATTGATTAAAATTTACCTATGCTTGAATCTCCCGTCACTGAAAAACCGCTCACTCAAATCAAATCCATCGCTGTTATACGGCAGGAATTGGATGCTGCAGGGGGATGGACCCTGAGTGAGGTGGAGGCCCTTTTTGCGTTACCTTTCAATGAGTTGATGTTTAGGGCGCAGGAAACCCATTTCAAGTATTTCCCTAATGGAGATGTGGAATTAGCAACCCTCCTATCCATTAAGACAGGCGGTTGCCCTGAAGATTGCGGCTATTGTCCGCAAGCGGCCCGCTATCACACCGACGTGAAGGCCAATAAGCTGATGGACTTGGAAGAAGTCTTGGAGGCAGCTAAAGCAGCAAAAGCAGCAGGTTCTAATCGTTTTTGCATGGGGGCTGCGTGGCGCGAACCCAAAGATCGTGATATTGAAAAAGTGGCAGCAATGATTAAAGGGGTCAAAGCCCTGGGCTTAGAAACCTGTGCGACCTTGGGCATGCTGGAGTCTCATCAAGCACAAGCTTTACAAGAAGCAGGCTTGGACTTCTATAACCATAACCTAGATACCAGCGAGGATTTTTATGGCTCAGTGATCTCCACCCGAGCCTATCAAGATCGTTTAGACACGATTTCTCATGTTCGCTCCGCAGGGATGTCCGTCTGCTGTGGGGGCATTGTTGGTATGGGTGAGTCACGTGAGCAACGTGCTGCATTTTTAGCCCGTCTGGCTAATTTGAATCCCTATCCAGAGTCAGTGCCTATTAATCATTTAGTGCCCGTGGCTGGCACGCCTTTGGCTGATCAAGCGCCCCTAGATCCCTTAGAGTTTGTTCGCACGATTGCCGTTGCACGGATTACGATGCCCCTAGCTAGGGTGCGTTTATCGGCGGGGCGCCAAGCCCTCGGGAAGGCTGTTCAAGCAATGTGCTTTCAGGCGGGGGCGAACTCTATCTTTTATGGTGAGCAACTGCTCACTACCGCTAATCCCGAGGCGGAGCAAGATCGAGCATTGTTAGCTGAGCTTGGTTTGAAGACTAAGCAAAGTTGTAAGGCCGAGGTTATAGTCTAGGTATGAAAGCAAAAAGGTCATTGCAAGACGGCCTCATTCTGGAATTTGATACAGCACTTCGCTCGATCTTTGGTGGCGCCAATGCGCACCGCTCAATTCCTGAAGTGGTCGGAAATTCTGGAGCAGTTTTAGATGCGCGCGAGAGAGAACACGCGGCTGGATTAATGCGTGTAAACCATGTGGGTGAGGTGTGTGCCCAAGCGCTTTATCAGGCGCAAAAATTGGTGGCGCGCAACGCGGAAATTCAGGACATGCTGGAGCACTCTGCGCGAGAGGAAATGGACCACTTGGCTTGGTGTGAAACGCGCTTGCAAGAATTAGGTTCGCACACCAGTTATCTCAATCCAATTTGGTATGCAGGATCCTTTGCAATCGGCTTAGCAGCTGGCCTTGCGGGCGATAAGTGGAGTCTTGGATTTGTTGCGGAAACGGAAAAGCAAGTTGAGTTGCATCTTTCAAGTCACCTCAACACGCTACCCGCCGAGGACCAACGCTCACGCGCTATCGTCGATCAAATGCGCATGGATGAAATCGAGCATGGACAAGAGGCCATTCAGGCGGGAGGCACGATCTTGCCAACAGTCCTAAAGCGGGTGATGGGTACCCTGTCTAAAGTGATGACCAGTACGGCTTATAAGATCTGATTAGACTGGGTTGCCTATACTGTTCATTGATACAGTATATTTTTTCTAAATACGCAATAAATAGCTAAGATCTCTTCTTAAGTATATTTTCCAAGCCATTGTTTCAAGTAGTATTTTTATAACCACCATTTTGTTAACACATGACGCTAAGTGTTTGTAATCACTAGAGAAATTCCTAAAATAATCCTTAAAAAGACTTGACCCCCTTATGACCTTCCTCTAAAGTGGGAGGAAGTGTGAAAAAGTGGGGTAAATGGTGTTTCAAGGTGCGTCAGCTCTCAATTTAGATGCAAAAGGCCGCATGTCTGTGCCGGCAAAGCATCGCGACGCCTTATTGGTTCAGGGTGAAGGTCGAGTCACGCTCACCAAACATCCCGATGGCTGCCTACTTTTATTCCCCCGCCCTGAATGGGAGTTGTTTCGTGCGCGAGTAGCGCAATTGCCCATGGATGCCCATTGGTGGCGACGAATTTTTCTGGGTAATGCTACCGAGCTCGATTTAGATAGTGCCGGCAGAATTTTAGTAAGCCCTGAATTGCGGACTGCAGCAGGCATTGAAAAAGAAGTGATCTTGTTAGGCATGGGTAGCCACCTTGAATTGTGGGACGCCACTGCCTATGCAGCAAAAGAGCAGGCTGCCATTGCGCAAGGTATGCCTGAAGCCCTGAAGCAATTTAATTTTTGATGACGGGCCGCAATGAACATGACACATCGCCCAGTATTACTGGCCGAGGCGGTGACAGCACTAATCAGTGGTCCGCTGCTCCTAAACCCAAATCCTGCCGCAGCGAGCGTAGTGATCGATGGTACGTTTGGGCGCGGAGGACATACTCAGGCGTTGCTAGCGCAACTGGGTTCGCAAGCACAACTGCTGTCATTCGACAAAGATTTGGATGCGATTGCAGTGGCCGAGACAATCAACGATTCCCGCTTAAAAATCATTCACGACAGTTTTGCGCAGATGGATCAATATGCGGAGCCCGAGTCAGTTGCTGGGATTTTGTTGGATCTAGGAATCAGCTCGCCACAAGTCGACGAAGCGCATCGAGGATTTTCGTTTCGGCGAGAAGGACCACTCGATATGCGTATGAATACCGAGCAAGGCTTAACAGCGGCCGAGTGGTTGGAGCAAGCCTCTGTGGAGGAAATCACCTACGTGATTAAGACTTACGGAGAGGAACGTTTCGCATTTCAGATCGCTAAAACTATAGTGGCAAAGCGTGCTGAGGGCCTGTCACCTCAAACAACAACCGCTTTAGCCAATTTAGTTGCGAGCGTGGTTCGTACTAGGGAGCCTGGTCAAGACCCCGCCACTAGAACTTTCCAGGCTTTACGTATTTTTATTAATCGTGAGCTGGAGGATCTTGAGTTAGGTCTTAAAGCCGCGCTGTCGTTATTAAAACCAGGTGGTCGCTTAGCAGTCATTAGCTTTCATTCTCTGGAAGACCGCATTGTGAAGCAGTTTCTGCAAGCTCAATCTAAGGTGGAGATTCCACGGGGATTGCCAGTAAGAGATAAAGATCTGCCCCAAAGCGCTTTAGAAATTATCGGCCGTGTCAAACCTAGTGATCAAGAGATTAGTGAAAATCCACGAGCACGCTCGGCCATTATGCGGATTGCAGAAAAACGCATCCAAGCCTAAGCATGAACCGCGCAACCTTCACCTTACTCTTTTTATTATTGCTTTGCGCGCTATCGCTAGTGGCAGCGCAGCAGCGTGCGCGTAGCTTATTTATCGCTCTAGAGCGCACCCAAATAGAAGAGCGTAAGTTAAATCAAGATTGGTTGCGTTTGGAATATGAGCAGCGTAACTTATCCAAATCCGCACGTATTCGGGATGTAGCGCGCAATCAGTTACGGATGTCCCCTATCTCTCCTGAGCATACTTTGTATCTAAAGGAGGCAAGATGAGGCCGGTCGGTTTTTCAACTACCCCGAATCTCGTATTGCGCCTGCCAATGTGGCGCTCGCGCTTGATGCTATTTTTATTGTTCTTTGTTTTCATGATGCTATTACTGCGCGCCTTTTGGATCCAAGGTCCAGGCAATGCGTTTTATGAAGCGAAGGGCGTTCGCGGTACGCAACGTGAACTTGAGTTACCCGCCTCTCGCGGAAAAATATTGGATCGCAATGGCCAAGTCATTGCCACAAGCCTTGAGGTGAAGTCGGTGATTGCCTATAACGACGTGATCCCCAATGACTTATCCGCTGAAAAAATACGTAAGCTGGCGGGATTACTGCAGATCAGTGAAGCAGAGCTTCGTAAAAAATTACGTGAAGAGCGCAAACAGGTTTTCTTAAAGCGCCAAGTGGATCCCCAAATAGCACAACAAATAAAGCAACTGGAAATCCCGGGGATTGGTCTCAATAATGAATATCGCCGGTATTACCCTGAAGGTGAAGCGATGGCTCATGTCGTGGGCTTCACCAGCGTTGAGGATCGTGGTCAAGAAGGCATGGAATTATCCAGAGAGAAAGCCTTAGCGGGTCATTCCGGGCAAAGGCGAGTGGTCATAGATCGTTTAGGGCGCGTGGTTGAGGAACTGGGAATTGATGTGCTGCCACAAAACGGTAAAGACTTACAACTATCTGTCGACAGCAAAATTCAATACATTGCCTACAACGCAGTAAAAGATGCGGTAGAAACCCATCATGCAAAAGCGGGTGGAGCGGTCGTGATTGATACGCAAACTGGGGAAATATTGGCACTTGCAAACTATCCCAGTTACAACCCGAATGATCGAAGATCTCTTACGGGCGAGCAACTCCGTAACCGCGTTCTCACCGATATGTTTGAGCCTGGCTCCACGATTAAACCTTTTACAGTTGCCACTGCTTTAGAAAAAGGGGTTATCGCCCCAAATACCAATATGGTGATCGGTGCTAGTTATTTGGTTGGCACAAAGCCCATTACAGACACCCATCCCAATGGCAGCTTGACTATTGCGCAAGTGATTCAGAAGTCGAGCAATATTGGAGCCGCAAAAATAGCGATGAACTACCTCTCTCCAGAGGATATGTGGAATTTGTACTCGGCAGCAGGTTTTGGTCAAGCCCCAAAAATTGGCTTCCCGGGAGCAGTAGCGGGAACCTTGCACCCCTATAAGAAATGGGTCCCTAGTGATCAGGCGCGCATTGCCTTTGGCTATGGCATTTCAGCATCCCTTTTTCAGGTTGCACGCGCTTATACGATCTTTGCGCGCGATGGCGAATTGGTGCCCATCACTATTGATCGTAGTCCAGAATTTAAACCTGGTACTAGGGTGATATCGGCTAAGACAGCCACTGAGATGCGTAGCATGTTGGAAACGGTAACTGAACCAGGGGGTACCGCTATAAAAGCCCAAGCAGATGGCTATCGTGTTGGCGGTAAAACAGGAACAGCGCATAAGCTAGTTGGCAAAGGTTATGGTAATAAGTACCTCGCCTACTTCGCGGGTATCGCCCCCATTAGTGCTCCACGTATTTCAGTTGCGGTCATGATTGATGAGCCTACTGGCGGAAGTCATTACGGCGGCGATGTTGCTGCCCCGGTATTCTCAACTATTGTTAGCGAAACATTACGTACCTTGAGCGTATTGCCGGACGCTAGTATTAAAAAAATGGTTCAAGATGATGGCATACCTGAGGGTATGCGTGGCGTTAAAGCACAACAAGTGGCTTTAAAAAGATGAGTACCGCCATGAAAATGAATACTCAGGAGTTACTTGCCCATTTGCGTGAATTGACCTCACCGACTGCAAAGATGAGCGCCGATAGTCGACAAATTCAAAAGGGTGATATTTTTCTTGCCTATCCCATCGGACACGGCAGCGCCTTACGTGATGGGCGGATCTATATTGAGTCTGCATTACAAAATGGGGCTGCAGCAATTGTTTTTGATCCCGCTGAGTTCAGCAATCCATTGCCTGAACACCCATTATGTTTTGCCTATGAGAACCTTGCTACCGATGCCGGCTCAATCTGTGCTGATTGGTATGGCTTCCCCAGTAAAAAGTTAAGCGTGATTGGTGTTACTGGTACCAATGGCAAGACAAGTGTTTCACAATGGTTGGCCCAAGCACTGGAAGAAACTCATCATCAAACTGCCGTGATCGGTACTTTGGGTGCAGGGTTTATTGGAGCCTTAAAACATAATGGCTACACCACGCCCGATGCTCCGAGTCTGCAAGCCTACCTAAAAGAATTTCTTGATGCGGGCGCAAAGTCGGTAGTGATGGAGGCGTCTTCTCACGCCTTGGATCAGTCACGCGTTCGGGGTATTTCAATGAACTGCGCGGTGTTCTTAAATCTGACCCAAGATCATTTGGATTATCACGGCAGTATGGCGGAGTACGCTAATGCTAAAGCAAAGCTATTTCAGATTGAGGGTTTAGAGCACGCCGTTTTGAATCTAGACGACCCATTTGGACGTGAGTTAGCTATGCAGTTATTACCCAAGAGCCAAATACAGGTCTGGGGATATGCATTAAGTAAAGACACCTTTGCCGGCTTTGAGAAATTTGGCAATCGTTTGCACCGTATTTACGCAGAAGAAATCAGTTCATCCACAGCAGGATATGACGCCAAGTTTTATTATGAGGGTGTAGGCTCAAACCCTATACAGCTTGCCGTGCTTGGCCAATTTAATCTCAGTAATTGCTTGGCAGTGTGGGCAGTTTTACTGACACAAGGATTGAGTCATGATCAGGCTACTGTGCGGCTATCTAAATTGCGTCAAGTACCTGGGCGCATGGAGCTCATTCAGTTACATAAAAATCAGCGCACTGAAGGCCCTATGGTCGTAGTGGATTACGCCCATACTCCAGATGCTTTAGAAAAAGTATTACTTGCCTTGCGCCCTCTTGCAAGTCAGCGCGATGGGAAAGTGTGGTGTGTATTTGGGTGTGGTGGAGACCGTGATACTAGCAAGCGTGCTGATATGGGGCGCATTTCCCAAGCCCTGTCTGATCACGTCATTTTGACTAGTGACAATCCTAGATCCGAGGACGCAGAGGTCATTATTGAGATGATCAAAGCAGGTATGCATCAGGATACCCAGCATGTTCAAACCATTGCTGATCGCGCAGCTGCCATTATGGCTGCAGTGAGACATGCAGATGTGAGGGATATTGTTCTAGTGGCTGGCAAGGGTCATGAGTCGACTCAAGAAATTAAGGGTAAGAAATTTGATTTTTCTGATCAAGAACATATTCAATTAGCGGCTAGGGGCGGGATATGAGTATGACTACGCTTGCTCAAGTCCACGCAATGTTGCCAGGAAGTCAGTTGCTCAATATTTCAAATGAGCTTGCACAGTCTCTTGCTATCTCTAGAGTTGGCAGTGATAGTCGCCACATTGAAGTAGGCGAATTATTTATTGCTCTTACAGGAGAGCGTTTTGATGCCCATCAGTTTTTGAGTGAAGTCTTGACAGCTGGAGTCATGGCTGCGCTCATTAGTGATCCAGAAAAATGTCCTGATGATTTACCTGCTATTTGTGTATCGGATACCAGAAAGAGCTTGGGAGAATTAGCAAAAGCTTGGCGCTCTACATTTTCATTACCCCTTACTTTGGTTACGGGAAGCAATGGTAAAACGACGGTAAAAGAAATGATCGCCGCCATCTTTAGGGCTGCCGTGGGTAATGAATGTGTATTAGTCACCCAAGGAAACCTTAATAATGAGATTGGACTGCCTTTAACCTTATTGCGCCTAAAGTCCACCGATCGTTTAGCAGTTGTGGAATTGGGTATGAATCATCCTGGAGAAACAGCACAGTTGGCTGCTCTGGCTCAAGCAAACATTGCTCTCATTAATAATGCCCAGCGTGAACATCAAGAGTTTATGAATACCGTCAGTGCGGTTGCTAAAGAGCATGCGGCAGCCATACACGCACTACCTTTGAATGGCATCGCGGTATTTCCTGCAGATTCTGAGTTCACTAGTGAGTGGACTGAGGCCGCAGGTAATAGACAAGTGATTGACTTCGCATTATCAAGCCAAGCTTCGCATACCAATGCGGCAGTCTCAGGACGGATGCTCGAAAACGGCCATGTACAAATTCAAACCGAGTTCGGTTCGATAGAGGTGCAATTAAATACATTAGGCAGCCATAACGTACGCAATGCATTAGCGGCAAGTGCGGTTGCATTAGCCGCAGGACTCACGCTCAAACAGATTAAAGCGGGTCTTGAATCATTTGTCCCAGTTAAAGGCCGCATGCAGTCAAAGAATCTGAATTCAAATTACACCTTGATTGATGATAGCTATAACGCAAATCCAGATTCAGTAAGGGCTGCAATTGATGCCCTAAAGCAATCCGGAAAATCAGCTTGGTTAGTTTTGGGAGACATGGGCGAAGTGGGTGACCAGGGGCTAGCCTTTCATAAAGAGGTTGGTGCTTATGCTGCTGAGCAAGGAATTGCAAAGCTGTTTGCATTAGGAGACCAAAGTACTTTTGCAGTGCAAAGTTTTGATGCATTTAAAAATGAGCACAAGCTGGCATCTCACGCAGAACATTTTTTTAGTTTAGAGAGTTTGCTCGCGAGCTTGATGAGTGAGCTCACGCTGCATTCGGCTAAGGAAAAAGAGCAGTTGAATATATTAGTTAAAGGCTCGCGCTATATGCGCATGGAGCGTGTGGTACAGGTACTGATGGAAGAGGCTAAAGCATGTTCTTAATATTGGCCCAATGGTTACAAGAAGACTTTGGGTTTTTCAGAGTCTTTAATTACATTACTTTTAGAGCGGTGATGGCTACCGTTACCGCGCTATTAATTGGCCTGGCTGCTGGCCCATGGGTGATCGCCAAATTGACTGCATTAAAAATGGGCCAAGCGGTTCGCGCTGATGGTCCTCAGACGCACCTAGTGAAGGCAGGCACCCCAACTATGGGTGGTGTATTAATTCTGATTGGTATTTTTATTTCTTGCATGCTTTGGGCTGACTTGCGCAATCGCTTTATTTGGATTGTGATGATTGTGACTTTTGGTTTCGGCATGATTGGCTGGGTAGATGACTACCGTAAGGTGGTCCACAAGGATCCCAAAGGGATGACATCTCGAGAGAAATTCTTTTGGCAAACCTTAATCGGTCTGTTTGCTGCCATTTACTTGGCATTCTCGGTTTCAGAAGTAAATAATCTGAAAGTATTGCAACTATTTATTGATTGGCTCAAAAGCGGATTTGCCTTAGACCTACCCGCAAAGTCAAACTTATTAATTCCTTTCATGAAGGAAGTAAGTTATCCCTTGGGTGTTTTGGGTTTCATCATATTGAGCTACTTAGTTATTGTCGGCAGCAGTAATGCAGTGAATTTAACGGATGGTCTAGATGGCTTAGTAATCATGCCTGTCATCCTTGTTGGCGCAGCATTAGGTGCCTTTGCTTATGTCATGGGTAACGCGATTTACGCCAAATATTTATTATTCCCCTTTATTCCAGGCGCCGGCGAGTTAATGATTTTCTGTGGAGCGATGGGCGGCGCTGGGCTTGCTTTCCTTTGGTTCAACACGCATCCGGCACAAGTATTCATGGGGGATGTTGGCGCACTTGCTTTAGGCGGAGCCCTTGGCACCATTGCAGTAATTGTTCGCCAAGAAATTGTGCTTTTTGTCATGGGTGGGATTTTTGTTGCAGAAACGGTTTCTGTGATGCTTCAGGTTGTTTGGTTCAAGTTCACAAAAAAACGGTATGGGGTAGGTCGCCGCATTTTCCGTATGGCGCCACTCCATCATCACTTTGAATTAGGTGGTTGGCGTGAAACGCAAGTGGTAGTGCGCTTTTGGATCATCACGATCTTGTTAGTCCTAATCGGCTTATCTAGTTTGAAATTACGGTGAGCTTAAATAACAATGCATAACTTAACGAATGCCTTTGCTAATCCGACCCTCTTAGGGAACAAGGGTTATCAAGCGCCACAGAATTTCCTCATCTTGGGTTTGGGTGAGACTGGTGTGGCGATGGCAAAGTGGTGCCTGCGCAATGATGCTCATATTCGCCTTGTCGATACACGCGAACGTCAAACGCTTTCCGAGCGACAAAAAGCATGGCTCGGTGAGCTAGAGTTCGCGGGGCTGAAAGAGATGCATTTCGGTCAACTAGAGGAAGCGACCTTAGACAATATAGATGTCATTGGCATTAGTCCCGGCCTATCGCCAATTCAAGAGCCTACACAAAATTTCCTAGCCAAAGCCCATGAGCGATCAATTGATATTTGGGGTGAATTAGAGTTTTTTGCTAGAGGTATGGCTGCCTTAGACCGTATGGCGCTTGAAACCGACACGCAATACAAGCCAGCCGTCTTAGCGATTACTGGCACCAATGGAAAAACTACGACAACTGCTTTGACAGGTCAATTATGTGAGCGCGCTGGAAAGAAGGTGGCAGTTGCGGGAAATATTAGTCCAGCAGTTTTAGATAAATTGATGTCATGCTTAGATGTTGCCGACCAAGTCGCAGATCTGCCAGATATTTGGGTAATTGAGCTTTCCAGCTTTCAATTATTCTATGCGGCGAACTTTCATGCCAGTGCTGCAACGGTTCTCAATATAACGCAAGATCATTTAGATTGGCATGGCGATATGCAATCTTATATTGACGCTAAAGCAAAGATCTTTGGCAAAGATACCCCGTGCATTCTCAATCGCGATGATTCCTTGGTGATGAATCTGCTTACCGAAGAGAAGAGAGCTCATCATTCGATGGTTAGCTTTGGTGCTAGTAGCCCAACTGAGCCTGGCTCGTTTGGTATAGAGCGTGATTTACGTGCGGGTGGAATTGATTGGCTAGTCTGGGCAGAAGTAGATGAAGATCTTGAGATGCAGCCAAAGCGACGTAGCAAAAATATTAAAGCGGTGCCTCAAGAGCCCATCAGATTGAGACGTTTAATTCCGGCGGATGCATTGCGCATTCGGGGTCGCCACAATGCCTTAAATGCATTAGCTGCGTTGGCGTTAGCACGCTCTGCCAATTTACCCATGAATATTCTGTTGCATGGTTTGCGGGACTATCACGGCGAACCACATCGCGTTCAAAGTATTGCGGTTGTCAACGATGTTGAATACGTGGATGACAGTAAAGGTACCAATGTAGGCGCAACGGTTGCAGCCTTAAATGGTCTAGGAACGAATGAGGCCGGTAAACGAATTTGGTTAATCGCTGGCGGAGAAGGAAAAGGCCAAGACTTCAGCCCATTACGTGAGCCCGTTCAACGGTTTGTTAAAGGGGTTTTTGTTATCGGTAAAGATGCTTCGCTAGTTGCTGATGCATTGGCTGGTACAAGTCCTTGCGTTCACAGTAAGACATTACAAAATGCGGTACTAGAGGCAGCATCGCAAGCCCAAACTGGGGATATTGTGCTTCTATCACCCGCGTGCGCGAGCTTAGATCAATTTAAGGATTATGTTGAGCGCGCCGAAGTCTTTATTGCGGAAGTAGGCGAGCTGGGAATGCGTTTTGAAGGAGCTCAAGTATGAGTTCGAAAGAAAAACGGTTTCCGGAAAATCGCCTAGGATTAAATCGCTTTTGGGATTTTTCTAGGGGTGGAATTGACCAATTCCGTAGCGGCTTAAGAGATGCGGTATCCGGGGTTGAGCAAACCCGCTCCCGCATGATGGATTACGATCAATTGTTAGTCTGGGCTGTGCTGTCCCTTACTTTGATCGGGTTAGTCATGGTTTATTCAGCCTCAATCACCTTAGCTGATGGCCCAAAGTACGCAAACTACAGTAGCAACTTCTTTTTAATTCGCCATCTGATTTCCCTAAGCATTGCACTGGGAGCGGCCCTTGTTATCTTCAGAGTACCTACGACAGTTTGGGAGCGCTACTCCCCAATTATTTTTGGCATTACGGTGTTGCTGCTGATTGCAGTTTTAGTTCCTGGCTTGGGTAAAGGCGTGAATGGCGCTAAACGGTGGATTCCCTTGGGCTTAATGAATTTTCAACCTTCAGAACTCATGAAGTTCGCAGCAGTAATCTTTGCGGCTAGCTATACCGTCCAACGCCAAGAGTATCTCCACTCCTTTGTAAAAGGCATGTTGCCTATGGGCATTGCCGTAGCCCTAGTGGGGGGTTTATTAATGGCTGAGCCAGATATGGGCGCATTCATCGTAGTTGCATTAATTGCGTTTGGAATATTGTTTTTGGGCGGCATTAATGCAAAGTTATTTGGCGGTCTGATCTTGGTAGGCTTAATGAGTGGCGCAACCATGATTGCCCTGTCCCCTTTTAGAAGAGGTCGAATGCTGGCCTTTATGGACCCGTGGCAAGTTGATAATGCAGCGAATAAAGGCTATCAATTAACCCACTCTTTAATGGCTTTCGGCCGAGGTGAGTGGTTTGGCACGGGATTAGGCGGCAGCGTTGAGAAATTGCACTACCTTCCAGAAGCTCACACAGACTTCATCATGGCGGTCATCGGTGAGGAGCTTGGCTTTGTTGGGGTGGTGGTAGTGATCTTCTTGTTTTATTGGATAGTACGTCGCGCCTTTCTGATTGGTCGTACTGCACTTCAATTGGATCGCAGTTTCGCAGGACTTGCTGCAAAAGGAGTGGCCATTTGGATAGGTTGGCAGGCCTTTATTAATATGGGTGTTAACTTGGGCCTGCTGCCCACTAAAGGATTAACTCTGCCATTAGTCAGTTACGGTGGATCAGGCATCTTAATGAACGCCATAGCGATTGCGCTCTTGCTGCGGGTTGATTATGAAAATCGAATTCTGATGCGTGGAGGCAAGTTGTGACCCAGCCTTCTATATTAGTCATGGCCGGTGGAACTGGCGGACATATCTTTCCTGGTTTGGCAGTGGCGGATTATTTGCGCGCTCGCGGCTGGAAAGTATCGTGGATGGGCAATAAAAACGGCATGGAATATCACCTTGTGAAAGCACGTGACATTCCTTTTGAGTCGGTTGATTTCAGTGGTTTGCGCGGCAAGGGGCTTAAAGCAAAGCTTCTGCTACCTTATAAATTATTACGTGCCGGCGTGCAAAGTTGGCAAATCATTCACCGCTTAAAGCCAAGTGTAGTTTTAGGTATGGGCGGCTACATTACCTTTCCAGGCGGTGTGGTGAGTAGATTACTCAAGCGCCCATTGGTATTGCATGAATCCAATTCAGTAGCGGGGAGCGCTAATCGGGCGCTTGCGAAAATAGCGATGCGTACGCTTACTGGATTCCCAAATACTCTTAAGCATGCAGAGTGGGTCGGAAATCCAATTCGTAAAGAGTTTGATCTTTTGCTTGCTCCAGCACAGCGTTACCAAGAGCGTCATGGAAATTTATCTATTTTGGTTGTGGGTGGTAGTTTGGGCGCAGCGGTCCTTAATGAAATCGTGCCAGCCGCCTTGGCATTGATTGAGAAAAAGATACGACCCACAGTCATTCATCAGGCTGGTGAAAAGCATTTAGTGCAATTACAAGAAACTTACGCTGCTTTGGCGGTAGAGGCAGACGTACGGCCGTTTATTGAGGATATGCCAAAAGCCTATGGCAAAGCAGATCTCGTAATTTGTCGCGCAGGAGCAATGACGGTTTCTGAGTTGGCTGCTAGTGGAGTCGCCTCCTGCTTAGTTCCTTTCCCATTTGCGATTGATGATCATCAAACTGCAAATGCCCGTTTCTTGGCCAATAAAAAGGCGGCAGTTTTACTGCCACAAAACGATTTAAATGCATCTGATTTAGCTGCCATGATTACGCATCTTGATCGCAAGGATTTGCAGTTGATGGCCGAGCGTGCTCATGCTTTAGCAAAACCACAGGCAACTCAGAAGGTAGCCGAGATTTGCGCAGTTTGCGCTGGGGTGAATTTATGAAACACATCGTGCAACAAATCCATTTTGTTGGTATTGGTGGGGCGGGTATGAGCGGTATAGCCGAAGTCCTGCTCAATTTAGGCTATCAAGTTTCTGGTTCGGATTTGGCTGAGAGTATCACCACCAAACGTTTAAAAGAACTGGGTGCGGTGATTTATATTGGACATGACTCTAAAAATATTGGTACTGCTGAAGCGGTTGTTATTTCTACAGCAGTCACTGGAAATAACCCCGAGGTATTAGCGGCTCGCGCAGCAAAAGTGCCCATCATCCAGCGGGCTGTCATGCTCGGTGAGCTCATGCGTTTGAAGCAAGGTATTGCGATTGCAGGTACGCACGGCAAAACAACTACTACTAGTTTGGTCGCTTCGGTTTTGGCTGAGGGCGGCCTAGACCCTACTTTTGTTATCGGCGGAAAGTTAAACTCCGCTGGAGCAAATGCGCGACTTGGGCAAGGTGATTTTATAGTGGTTGAAGCCGATGAATCCGATGCTTCATTCCTGCAGCTTTTTCCAGTAATGGAAGTAGTGACTAATATTGATGCTGATCATATGGATACCTATCAGCACGACATGGCGAGACTCAAGCAAGCCTTCGTGCAATTTATTCAGCGGATGCCGTTTTACGGCGTAGCGGTTTTGTGCATCGATGATCTCAACGTCAAAGATATTATTCCCTTTGTATCTCAACCGATTTTGAGTTACGGTTTTTCAGCTGAGGCTGATATTCGCGCGACTGATGTTCATGCGGTTGGTACGCGGATGCACTTTACAGTTGATCGCCGCACTGTACGCAGACACGGTAATAAGCCAGGTCAATTGAAAGTGCAATTGAATTTACCTGGTTTACACAACGTCCAAAATGCATTAGCAGCCATTGGTATTGCAACTGAATTAGGGGTGAGTGACGAAGCGATATTGAAAGCGTTGTCTGATTTTGGTGGAGTGGGTCGACGCTTCCAGCGCTATGGAGAAATTTCACTAGCTAATGGCGGTAGCTTTACCTTAATTGACGATTATGGACATCATCCCGTTGAAATGGCTGCAACCTTAGATGCTGCAAGAGGCGCTTATCCTCAGCGCCGTTTAGTGTTGGCATTTCAGCCCCATCGTTTTACAAGAACGCGAGATTGCTTCGGTGAGTTTGTAGATGTTTTGAAGAACTTCGATGCTTTAGTGTTAACTGAGGTTTATCCGGCTGGTGAGGCGAAGATACTTGGGGCAGATAGTAAGAGTCTGATTCAGGCCGCGCTTTCCGATCATCCAAAATCACAGGGAACCTTGGATCATTCAGCTGTTGCATTTGCGGCTACAGTCGCAGAGATGCCGGCCAAATTGGCTTCAATCTTACGTGATGGTGATGTGGTGATTACGATGGGCGCAGGCTCGATCTCTGCTTTAGCCCAGCAGTTAGCCGAGGTAAGACATGACTAAGCAAAATCTTAATAAGCCAGTTTGGGGTGAGCGTGTCCATAGTGAGCTTGCTAAGTTGGACATCAAATCACTTGGAAGGGTCGGCGTTTTGTTGGGCGGTCGTTCCGGAGAGCGTGAAATTTCTTTGATGTCAGGACGTGGCGTTTTAGAGGCTTTATTGTCCAAAGGGGTTGATGCTCACGCCTTTGATCCAGGTTTGCGAAGCCCGGTAGAGCTGGCACAAGAACAATTTGATCGTATCTTTATCGCCTTGCATGGTCGGTACGGTGAAGATGGAACCATACAAGGTTTATTGGAACTATTGGATTTACCTTACACCGGTAGCGGCGTTCTCGCTTCAGCTTTATCGATCGACAAAATTGCAACTAAACAAATTTGGTTGAGTAATGATTTAGCCACCCCTCTTTTTGAGGTGCTCACAGAAGACAGTGATTGGGATTCAGTTGCCAAATACTTAGGCTTACCTTTAATTGTGAAGCCAGCGCATGAGGGATCCTCTTTAGGTTTAAGCAAAGTGAAATCAGTGGATGAATTGCCTGCTGCATATTACTTAGCTGCAGGACGTGATAAAAAAGTTATCGCTGAAACTTGCATTATTGGGGACGAGTTGACCTGTCCTATTGTTGGGCAAGGTGCAAGTGCTGAAGCGTTGCCAGTGATTAAAATTATCCCACCTGATGCCAATTACGATTTTCACAATAAATACTTCTCTGATGAAACGCAGTATTTATGCCCAACGGGACTTACGGACGAGCTGAATCTCGCTATCCAAGAATTGGCTTTAGATGCTTACCGTACGCTTGGCTGCAAAACATGGGGTCGAGCAGATGTCATGCTTGATCAAAAAACTGGCAAACCTTTTCTTTTGGAGATGAATACGTCTCCTGGAATGACATCACATTCATTGGTGCCGATGGCTGCAAAAGCTGCGGGGGTAGAGTATCCGGATCTAGTTTTATGGGTACTAAGCCAAACCCTCTCAAAAACAGAGGTCGATAAATGATGAATATCATGAGCGGCTTCTTCAATTGGTGCGGTGAATTCACTGCATTTGTGATGGCGCCCCTTTGGAATCATCCTGAGCGTATGCGGAAGGTAAGTCGTTTTTTAATGCGCTGTTTCGCTGTGATGATTTGTATTGGAATTTTGGTTTGGTTAAGCCAACGGCCAGTATTTGCTTTGCGTCAAGTAGTCGTCGAGCCTGTTATTGGTCAAAATCTCCAGCACATCAATAGGCAACTGGTAAAGCATCAAGTTTTAGAAAGTATTCAAGGGAATTTTTTCAGCGTCAAATTAGAAGACGTGAAGCGCGGCTTCGAATCTCTTCCATGGGTACGTCATGCCAATGTCAGGCGCGTTTGGCCAAACAGCTTAATTGTTAGCATTGAAGAACATCAGCCTCTGGGTACTTGGGGCGGTAAAGACAGTCGGACGTTGATGAACACCAGCGGAGAATTATTTTCAGGGCGTGCGTCTGAAGTGGGTAGCAGCATTCAGCTGATTGATTTTTACGGTCCAGAAGATGGCAGTCAAGAAGTCATGCGACTCTATTTAAGAGCAAATCATTGGTTCAAGCCTTGGAATTCAGAGGTCAACAGTTTGACGCTATCCGAGCGCTACGCATGGCACGTCAAACTTTCCAATGGGATGAAGGTGGAGTTTGGTCGGGATGAGGAAAGCTCAGACAAAACCTTAACGGAAGACCGGGTTGCGCGTTTATTTAAGTACTGGCCTCAGGTTCAAGAAAAGTGGCTCAATCGGGTGGATGCAATTGATCTCCGTTATGACAACGGCTTTGCAGTCCACCTCGCTTCTGTAAGTATGAAAAAAAATGAGGCTGACGGTAAAAAAATGACTAGAAGTAATGAGGAATGAAGATGAGTAAAGACAATCGCGATCTTTTAGTAGGTCTAGATATTGGGACTTCCAAGGTGGTCGCCTTGGTTGCGGAGCTAGCTCCCGATGGCCAATTCAATGTAGTGGGTGTGGGTCAAACTGCTTCAAAGGGTCTTAAAAAAGGAGTGGTTGTCAACATTGAGGCAACAGTCCAGTCTATCCAAAAAGCACTAGAAGAAGCGGAAGTAATGGCGGATCGCCAAATCGTACAAGTATTTACGGGCATTGCTGGAAATCATATTGTGAGCTTTAATTCGAGCGGCATGGTGGCCATTCGGGATAAAGAAGTGAGCGCAGGGGATGTTGAGCGCGTTCTAGAGACTGCTAAAGCAATCAATATTCCTACGGATCAACAAATTCTGCACATTCTGGTTCAGGAGTTCATGATTGACGGCCAAGAGGATGTGCGCGAACCAATCGGCATGAGCGGCTTGCGCCTTGAGGTGAAAGTGCACATTGTTACTGGAGCGGTCAGTGCAGCTCAGAACATCGTGAAGTGTGTGCGGCGTTGCGGTCTTGAAGTGAATGATTTGATTCTTCAACCTTTGGCCTCAAGCTTAGCGGTCCTTACCGAAGATGAAAAAGAATTGGGTGTTGTCCTTGTAGATATTGGTGGTGGTACCACGGATATCGCAATCTATTGTCAGGGATCGATTCGCCACACCGCAGTCATTCCTATTGCCGGTGATCAAATTACCAACGATATTGCAATGGCCTTGCGTACCCCAACCATTGAAGCTGAAGATCTCAAGATCCAATATGGGATTGCACGTCAAGATTTGGCGGATCCTACTGCGATGATTGATGTTCCAGGGGTAGGTGATCGAGAGCCAAGACCAATGTCCAAGCAAGCTTTGGCAGCAGTCATTGAGCCACGCATAGAGGAGTTGTTTACTTTGGTCCGCGGGGTTGTAAGAGATTCAGGATATGCAGACATGGTTTCCTCCGGCATTGTGCTCACCGGAGGCACAGCCCTCATGCCTGGCATGGTCGAATTAGCTGAACAAGTATTTTTACGTCCCGCACGCATCGGCACTCCCGAGTATCGCGGGCACTTGCATGAAGTATTGCGCAGCCCTCGCTTTTCTACCAGCATTGGATTGCTCATGGAAGGTCAGGCGCAATTGTTACGGGGTCGTCGTGTTTCCCAATCTGGCATTTTGCAGAGTGTGACATCACGCATGAAGGAATGGTTTGCAGGGAATTTTTAAGTTTTTTCGTCGTCGTTAAAGTAGTTTATTTATTACCTAGGAGGGTATATGGAATTTGAAATATTAGATCAACAAACAGCCGGAAAAACCATTATTAAAGTGGTTGGAGTCGGTGGCGCTGGCGGTAATGCTGTCCAGCATATGATCAAGCGCGGAGTCAACGGCGTAGAGTTTATTTGCATGAACACCGATGCTGGCGCTTTACAGCGTTCCGAGGCATCTGTGAATTTGCAACTAGGCTCTAGCGGTCTCGGTGCAGGGGCCAAGCCAGAAATCGGTGCAGCCTCAGCGGAAGAAGCGCGCACACAAATTGCGGATGCATTGCAAGGTGCGCACATGGTATTCATTACTGCAGGCATGGGTGGTGGTACTGGTACAGGAGCAGCCCCAATCGTGGCGCAGGTAGCTAAAGAGATGGGTATTCTGACGGTGGGTGTGATTAGTAAGCCATTTGACTTTGAAGGTGTAAAACGTCTAAAAGTTGCAGAAAATGGTGCTACTGAACTCGAGTCCTATGTTGATTCATTAATCGTTGTGCTCAATGAAAAGCTCTTTGAAGTCATGGGCGAAGATGCCGAGTTCGACAAGGCATTTGCTTGTGCAGATGATGTATTACACAACGCTGTTTCTGGAATTGCAGAAATTATTAATGTCCAGGGCTTGATCAACGTCGACTTTGAAGACGTGAAGACGGTCATGGGTGAGCAAGGTAAAGCCATGATGGGTACGGCAACGGTATCAGGCATGGATCGCGCTCGTTTAGCTGCAGAAGCTGCAGTCGCATCACCGTTGCTTGAGGGAGTTGATCTCTCCGGTGCACGGGGTGTGTTGGTAAACATTACAGCAAGTCGTACCTTGAAGCTTTCTGAAACTCGCGAAGTGATGGCGGCGATTCGTGGCTATGCCGCTGATGATGCTACAGTGATTTTTGGAACAGTCTATGACGAAAACTTAGGAGATGCGCTCCGCGTTACCGTGGTGGCAACTGGACTGAATAATCCACAAACACGTCAAAACCACCAGCCTGAAGTTGTTTGGAGACAAGCAACAGGAACGCACGATGCGATGCCAACGATGGCGGATCTAAATAGTTTTGCGCCTGCTAGCGCCTCTGCTTTAATGAGCAAAGCAGGTTTTGACTCATCCTTAAGTAGCAAAGCAGCAATGCCAATGGCAGGCTCAGGGAGTATGCCCTCCTTGGCGGTTCAACCGGCTAGCTCTGCTGTCGATTACAGCCAATATGATTTGCCACGGGTATTCCGTAATTCGCGCGAAGCTACTCCAGCTCCTACATTAGGCGCTGATAGCTCACCACAGGCAAAAACGATGTTGGACAAAGGGGCTGATTATTATGAAATCCCGGCCTTTTTACGTAAGCAAGCAGACTAAATGACTGACTTATACAATCATTAGTATCGAAATGCCAGCGCAGCGCCCCTCCGGACGACGAATCCTGCGCTCGCGTTGGCATGTTCACTTAACTATTGAATTGGAGATTGCATGATTGCAGTAGGACAAAAATTACCCAACGCTACTTTGTATGAGTACATGGATGAGGCAAGTGCCGGTTGCTCGATTGGGCCAAACCCACTTGAAGTTGAAAACGCAACAGCAGGTAAGAAGATTATTGTTTTTGCTGTACCAGGAGCATTCACCCCTACTTGTTCTGAAAAGCATGTCCCGGGATACATCGAGCACTTTGATGCAATCAAAGCCAAAGGGGTGGACGAGATTTGGTGTATTTCCGTAAATGATCCATTTGTGATGGGTGCATGGGGCCGTGACTTACAAGTTGGGAAAAAAGTACGAATGCTGGGTGACGGCAGTGCGGACTTCACCAAGAAATTAGGCATGGAGTTTGATTTGACAACTCGTAGATTGGGTATTCGTTCGCAGAGGTATGCCATGATTGTGGAAGATGGCATTGTGAAAGCCTTAGATCTCGATGCGCCTGGTAAATTTGAAGTAAGCGACGCCGCGTCTATCTTGAAACAGCTTTAACAATGCCTCTATAAATTGAAACAGATATGAAGCAACGCACAATCGCAACACCAACCACCACAGTGGGAATTGGCCTGCACTCGGGACGTAAGGTCACTCTATCCATTAAGCCTGCGCCAGTGAATACTGGCATTGTGTTTGTTCGGGTAGACACCCAAGAGCGGGCTCATGTACCAGCGACTGCATTGGCTGTTTGCGACACACGCCTTGCCTCGGTTATTCAAAAAGAGGGTGTTCGCATCTCCACCGTTGAGCACTTGCTTTCGGCTTGTGCTGGCTTGGGGCTCGATAATTTGTTGATTGAGCTCGACGGCGAAGAAGTGCCCATCATGGATGGTAGTGCGGCTTCATTTCTGTTTTTAGTTGAGTCTGCTGGCATTGTCGAGCAAGAAGCACTCCGGCAATTTCTGGTGATTAAAAAACCGATTGAGGTTCGCGAAGGGGATAAGTTGGCGCGCCTCGAGCCCTTCTTCGGCTTTAAGTTGGATTTCACGATTGACTTTAAGCATCCTGCCGTAGATAAAACAGGACAGCGTTTTATTGTGGATTTTGCAGAGCATGCCTATCGCAGTGAAATTGGTCGTGCGCGAACTTTTGGTTTTGCACATGAGGTGGAGGCGCTGCGAGAGATGGGCCTCGCGCGGGGCGGTAGTTTAGACAACGCCATCGTCTTGGATGAGCATCGTATTTTGAATAATGAAGAATTGCGTTATGAAGATGAATTCGTACGCCACAAAATATTGGATGCCATTGGGGATCTCTACTTAGTAGGGCATCCTATTGTTGGGGCATATATCGCTGAAAAATCAGGCCATGCTTTGAATAACGCCCTATTGCGCACGCTTTTAAGCGATCCCAGCTCATATGAAATTAGTACCTTTACCGAGAGTAAAGCACCGGCAGCCTATTCCCAGGAGAGTCAGCCCCTCTTTTTCTAAGGCAATTAAGAAATATTTTTATTTCACTTTGTTTTGCAAAAGACGCTCTACCGCTTTACGTAAGTCGGATTCGGGGGGCAATTTTTCTACCAAGCTTTCCCAAGAGGCCCTAGCGGCAGAATTAAAGCCACGCGGCCTATCAGACCTTACTTGGGCTTTATTAGGCTGAACTTCCCAAGGAGCAGAAGCGGGTTTAATGCGCACCTTAATGGCCTCGCAAACAACCCCTCTTTTTCCTAACTCACTGATTAAGCTAGGTAAAATCTGCTGCAAACGACTAGCAATGCTTGCGTTGCTAACTAATAAAAAAAGCTCGTTTTGACTCCCCGAGCGCCATCCAGCCACTATTTTCGAGGATAAATGTTCAAGATCGAGCTCCGCCAAAGCCCCGTTCAGGTGGGTTTTAAGTTTGGCAAGATGCTCCGTTTTAGCCAAGACCCCCCCAAGACCTTCAGAATCTCTGAGGTAATCAAGCCACTCATGGGCTGCTTTATTGCGAGAGGGTTTAGGGGCAAAGTTCATAAAAAGGAGGGTGCGAGTGATAAACTCAAGGTCTTAATTTACTTCAATATCCCATGGTAATCGGTCTTCTAAAAACCCTGGTCGGCAGTCGAAACGACCGCCTCTTAAAACAGTATCGCAAAGTCGTTGCTAAGGTTGGCGCATTTGAGTCTAGCCTGCAAGGATTGGATGATGCCGCACTAAGAGCCAAAACGACAGAGTTCAAAACCCGTTTAGCGGCGGGTGAGTCACTCGATGGAATAGCGCCTGAGGCCTTTGCAGTTGTTCGTGAGGCAAGCACCCGCATTATGAAGATGCGCCACTTTGATGCCCAAATTATGGGTGGTCTTGCATTGCATCAGGGCAAAATTGCAGAAATGGGTACGGGAGAAGGTAAAACTTTAACGGCAACGCTCCCAGTCTACTTAAATGCCCTTGCTGGTAAGGGTGTGCACGTCGTTACCGTGAACGATTACTTAGCTCAGCGTGATGCTGAGTGGATGTCCACTCTATATAACTACTTAGGCATGACGGTAGGCGTGAATCTTTCACAAATGGATCACACCACCAAGCAAGAGGCCTATGCTGCTGACATCACCTACGGCACAAATAACGAATTTGGTTTCGATTACCTGCGTGACAACATGGTCCAAGATTTGGGTCAGCGGGTTCAACGGGGTTTAGCTTACGCAATCGTTGATGAGGTCGACTCTATTTTGATTGATGAGGCACGTACGCCGTTAATTATTTCAGGGCAGGCCGAAGACCATACTGATCTATACGTCAAAATCAATGCTTTGCCCTCGTATTTAGAGCTTCAAATCGGTGAAGAAAAGTCTGATGGAACCGGCGTTGAAAAGCCTGGTGACTATTGGGTCGATGAAAAGGCTCAACAAGTCTATCTAACCGAGCAAGGTCACGATAAGGCTGAAACGGTTTTAGTACAGCTCGGAGCCTTAACCGACGACGCCTCTTTGTATGCGCCACAAAATATTACGTTGATGCATCACGTGTTTGCGGCTTTGCGCGCACACACTCTCTATCATCGTGACCAGCAATACGTTGTGCAAAATAATGAAGTCATCATTGTCGATGAGTTTACTGGCCGCTTAATGCAGGGTCGCCGTTGGTCTGATGGTCTCCACCAAGCCGTTGAGGCCAAAGAGGGCGTACAGATACAAAATGAAAATCAGACCTTAGCGACAATCACTTTCCAAAACTACTTCCGTATGTACGGTAAGTTGGCTGGTATGACTGGTACAGCGGATACAGAGGCTTACGAATTTAAGGAAATTTACAACTTAGAGACAGTCGTCATTCCGCCTAACCGGATTAGCCAAAGAAAAGATCGTCAAGATCAAATCTACAAATCATCCCGTGAACGCTATGATGCCGTCATTAAAGATATTGAGGATTGTTATAAGCTCGGCCAGCCAGTGCTGGTAGGCACTACCTCCATTGAAAATTCTGAGTTGATTGCCGGTTTGTTAGATCAGCGGTCTTTGCCGCATCAGGTCCTCAATGCGAAACAGCATGCACGGGAAGCGGAGATCATTGCTCAGGCCGGTAGACCAAAAATGATTACGATTGCCACCAACATGGCCGGTCGTGGAACGGATATTGTGTTGGGCGGTAACGTTGGCAAACAGGCTTCGCTTATTGAGGCTGATGCAGATATTCCAGGGGCTGAAAAAGCGGCAAAAATTAAGGCTCTAGAAGAAGAGTGGCAAAGCCTGCATGATCAGGTCCTTGCGGCTGGTGGCCTCCATATTATTGGTACCGAGCGACATGAAAGTCGCCGTATTGACAATCAACTGCGTGGACGTTCTGGTCGCCAAGGCGATCCTGGGTCATCGCGCTTCTATCTGTCATTGGATGACTCCCTGCTACGCATCTTCGCTGGTGATCGTCTAAGGGCTGTGATGGAGCGTCTAAAGATGCCGGATGGCGAACCAATTGAAGCGGGTATGGTGTCCCGTTCCATTGAGTCAGCACAACGCAAGGTCGAAGGTCGTAACTTTGATATTCGCAAGCAATTACTTGAATACGATGACGTTGCGAACGATCAACGCAAAGAAACCTATCGCTTACGTAATGAAGTTCTTGAAAGTAGTGACATAGCAGATCTTATTGCCAACTTGCGTGAGGATGTCCTGCGCTCAGTTTGCGCAAATGATGTCCCACCCGAGTCAATGGAAGAGCAATGGGATTTAGTTGGTCTTGAGCGTCTACTGTCTGACGATTGGGGCCTTAATGTTGATTTGAAGGCTTGGGTTGAGGCCGCCGACTCCATGGATGCTGACCAGATTGTTGAGCGCGTCTTAGAGGCTGCAAAGGAATCTTATGATGCAAAAGTGGAGCTTTCTGGTAGACCATCGTTTGCTAGTTTTGAGCGCTCTGTTTTGCTGTACAGCTTAGATAGTCATTGGCGTGAGCATTTGGCAGCCTTGGATCATTTACGTCAAGGCATTCATTTGCGGGGCTATGCGCAAAAAGATCCTAAGCAAGAATATCGACGTGAAGCATTCGAACTGTATGGTGAATTGTTGAATGTCATTAAGAATGACGTCGTCAAAAATATCATGACTGTACAAATTCAGAATGCTAGTGAATTGGATCAGGCTGCAGAAGTGCTCAATGAAGATATTGCCAAGCTGTCGGATGTTCAGTATCAACATGCCGACCCCGATTTAGAGGTCGCCGGTTCAACTGGTGATCGGGGTGCAGCAATAGAGATAGCGGCAGCGCCGACCCGCTCGGGCCCAAAAATTGGACGTAACGATCCTTGTAACTGTGGAAGTGGCAAGAAGTACAAGAACTGTCACGGTGCTTTAGCTTAGTTTTGTTGCCCTGTTAACTCAGCAAGCGTGTTTTAAATTGACATGTTTGCTGATTAAGTCTCATCTACAATTGTCAAATCATGACAGTTAACCTCCCACTCCCTCAAAAAGACCAGCTCAAGCCCATTAAGGGCTTTCAGATGGGTATTGCACAAGCCGGCATTAAAAAAGCCAACCGAAAAGATCTATTGGTAATGACCTTGACTCCCGGGTCGCAGGTAGCGGGTGTCTTCACCTTGAATCGCTTCTGCGCAGCGCCAGTTCAAGTGTGCCGTGAGCATTTAGCTTTAGACGGGGCTCAAGGTGAAATTCGGGCATTGGTAGTCAATACTGGAAATGCAAACGCAGGTACTGGTGAGCAAGGGATGCAGCATGCCTTAGAGACCTGTGTTGCACTGGCGCGGGATCTCAATCTCAACCCAGAGCAAATTCTGCCGTTTTCTACTGGCGTTATCTTAGAGCCATTGCCGATTGAAAAAATCATTGCTGCATTGCCTGCAGCTGTTGCGGATCTCGGTGAGGATCATTGGCTTGATGCAGCTGAAGCTATCATGACTACCGATACTCAAGCTAAGGCCGCATCGATGACGGTGCAAACCCCTTTAGGTGCAGTGACACTCACGGGTATTTGTAAAGGTGCCGGCATGATTCATCCAAATATGGCAACCATGTTGGGATTCATTGCTACGGACGCAGGCTTTGCACCTGGACTATTAAGTGGATTAACGCAAACAGTAGCTGATCAATCATTTAATGCAATCACCATTGATGGCGATACCTCCACCAATGATTCATTCATCATTATGGCTACAGGGCAGTCCCCCGTGCGGATTCAATCGATGGACGATCCAAGCTATCAGTTAGTGCGCGATGCTTTAACGGCCCTCGCAAGAAAGCTTGCTCAAATGATTGTTCGCGATGGCGAGGGAGCAACTAAATTTATCACCATAGAAGTGGTGGGCGGCAAGACTGAATCTGAGTGCCGTTTGGTTGCTGAGGCGGTGGCTCATTCTCCGTTGGTAAAAACAGCGTTCTTTGCGAGTGATCCCAATTTAGGACGCATTTTAGCGGCCATCGGTTATGCCGGAATTACTGACTTAGATGTGAATCATGTGCAGATGTGGCTCGGAGATGTTTGGGTCGCCAAGGATGGAGGTCGCAATCCTGACTATCAAGAGGCTGATGGGCAGCGTGTCATGCAGGCAGCAGAAATTACTGTCAAGATTGATTTGGGAAGGGGTAGCGCTCAACAAACAATGTGGACCTGCGATCTATCCCATGACTACGTTTCAATTAATGCCGATTACCGCTCGTAGAAAAAGAATATATGAATGAAAAACTAGAGCAACTCCTTAGCCACCTTGAGACCTTTTTACCGAAGGTGCTCACGGAAGAACAATGGCAATCTACGACTGCGTTTAGATGGCGTCGCCGCGATAGTATTTTTGGGAGCATCGGTTTTTTACAACCTGTAAAGCATGTCTCTGATATTACCTTCGATGACTTGCAAAATATTGATCGTCAGCGTGATGCGATTCGGGACAATACGCGCCAGTTCATACAGAGCAAGCCGGCAAATAATATTTTGCTCACTGGCGCTCGCGGCACTGGAAAGTCCTCATTAATTAAAGCTAGCTTGCATGAGTTTGCCAGTCAGGGCTTGCGTTTGGTTGAAGTGGAGAAGGAGCATTTAGCGGATTTAGCGGATATAACCGAGCTCTTGGCTGATCGTCCCGAACATTTCATCATCTTTTGTGATGACCTTTCTTTTGAGGATGGCGAATCAGGCTACAAGGCTATGAAATCCGCTCTCGATGGATCGGTATCGGCACAGGTTGATAATATTTTAATTTATGCCACTTCAAATCGCCGCCACTTACTACCCGAGTATATGAAAGACAACGAGGGGTATGTCCATAGTGACGATGGTGAAATTCATCCAGGAGAAGTGGTTGAAGAGAAGATTTCGCTTTCTGAGCGCTTTGGATTGTGGCTCTCTTTTTACCCACCAAAGCAAGATGAATACTTGCATATCGTTGCGCATTGGTTACGCCATTTTGGCTTAAGTGATTCACAAATCGAAGCCGCTCGAGCGGAGGCTTTAGTCTGGGCCTTAGAGCGCGGCTCACGTTCGGGCCGAGTAGCATGGCAGTTTGCAAAGCACTGGGCTGGCACCAATTCTTAACTTGGTACATTGCAGATGAGTGAATCAAAACGACCAGTAGTTGAGGTCGCCGCCGGAATTCTGCTCGATGCACAGAATCGGTATCTTCTGGGGCAACGTCCAGAAGGGAAGCCCTATGCAGGTTACTGGGAAGTTCCCGGAGGCAAAATCGAATCTGGTGAAAGCGTATTTGCCGCATTAAAACGTGAGCTGCAAGAAGAGCTCGGCATCACGATTGATTCAAGTGAAGAGCTTACCGTGTTGGAACATGATTATCCTCACGCTTATGTAAGACTTCATGTCAGTATTGTGCGCTCTTGGCATGGCACTCCAATGGGGTGCGAGGGCCAACAACTTTCTTGGCAAGTGCTTTCAGATGATGGCCCTACAGTAACGCCCTTATTGCCCGCAGCCTGGCCAATGCTAGATGAACTTAAAGCTTTTCTTAGTTAAAGCTGACAAAGAGTAAGCCTGAAGGGCATATTCTCTGTAATGACTTGAGGTTTTTTGTCACGATCGGCTTTCATTAGACGAATCGATAGGAGATATTTATTTGCGCTGATTTCGGCGTAAATAGTATCGTCTTCTAACTCAATACGCATGAGTTGATATGTTTTGCCGGACGGTGCCTGCTGAAATGCGCCTTGATGTGCCAAAACGTCTCTGGGTTCTCCGGATTGACGAAGTAAACGCAAAAAGATTTGACATGCCTGGTGCCATGGCAAGAGGGGTGCAACGTAATTTTCCAGCAGTTCCCTACGCTGGGTAGAAGGACTATTTTTCCAGGCATGATAGCTTGGCAAATCAATCGGGCTTGTGCCCCCAGGAATATTTAAACGGGTTCGAATGGCATTGAGCCAGTCACTCTCAGTAATGATGGCATTCGGCTTGCCAACGGATTGGTTGATGCTAGCCGCCGCCGCGTCAATTTGCGACAGTGTGAGCGCAAGCGCCTCCTGATCCACCTTCTGTGAAGACTTTAAGCCATTTAAAGTGTATTTTTGCCTCTCAAACTCTTTGAGTAGCAACGATTTAATGTCGCCTCGCGAACCAATGTCGCCCAAATCAAACAATACCGCAATGGCATTGTGGTGGAGTTCAGGGTCGTCCGAGCGTAGAAAGTGATTAAAGCGGGCGAATAAATACTCCAGCCGAAGCATGCTTCGAACTAATTCATTGAAGGGATATTCGTAAACAATCACAAGACCATATTCTATGACGAACCGATCAGGTCTTCATGAATCTTCAGTAATTTTTGGTGTAACTGTAGGATTTGTGGCTCTAGATCCGCCACAGAGCCCTGATTATTAATGATGACATCCGCTGCCTCTAGGCGCACTTCTCGACTAGTTTGTGCCCGCAAAATACTTTCAACCTCTGCTTTACTGAGCTTGTTTCGCTGCATAACCCTTTGTATCTGGACCTCAACAGGGCAATCAACCACCACAATCAGGTCAAAGTGCTTTCGCCATACATCTGATTCCATGAGCAAAGGCACAACCACTATAAGGTAAGGCACCTTAGTTTCCGCTAAAGCCAAGGCCTGCTTCAAGGCCTCTTGCCTAATCAAGGGATGGACAATTCGCTCTAAAATTTGACGGCTTTCTGGGTTGTCAAAGACTAGATTGCGCATCTTCGCCCTATTCATCGCACCATCTGCCTCAATCAGCTCGGACCCAAAATTCTCCTTAATTTCTGGAATGGCGCTGCCACCCGATGCCGTAATTTGGTGGGAGATAAGATCCGTATCAATGACGCCTGCACCCAATTCAGATAGCAAATTGCTTGCGGCAGTTTTGCCCGAGCCAATGCCACCAGTCAAACCTATCAAGAGTAACTTACCCTTTAATGCACTGAAATCAGGCTGATCGACAGGAAGGGGGGAATGATTTGAGAACATAACAACTCAATAATGCCAGCAATAGCGAGAAAAGGTCCAAATGGAAAGGCCTGCTTGTAATTTTTTTTATTCAGTTTGAGCCAAAGAATGCCGCCTAATAAACCAATAATAGAGGCAAGAAAAAGAATTCTGGGCAGTGCAAGCCAGCCAAGCCACGCCCCTAGGCCCGCTAACAGCTTGGCGTCTCCCATGCCAATGCCATCCTGTTGCTTAAGTAAACGAAAGAGCTTATTTAATAGCCAGATAAAAGCGTATCCGAGGCTAGCGCCTAAAAGCGCAGCATCCAAGTCAGTTAGGCGGTAAGGCGAGAGGTAGTTAAAACTAATACCAGTTCCAATGAGGGGTATTGTCATTCGATCCGGCAGGCGAAAAGTACGCAAGTCTACGTAAGCTAGATAAGCCAATAAGGTAACCAAGAAAATGGCCGCTAGGAGTGCAGGGTATGGCAAGCCCATTAAACAATTTGCCCTAAATTAAAGATAGGAAGATACAAGATAATCACAATACTGCCAATAATCATCCCAACCAGCAGAATTAATAATGGCTCAAGGGTTTGGCTTAAGGTGTTGAGTTGATTACTCAGCTGTGAGCCCAAAATATCAGCCCGCTTGCAAAGCATGTCAGGCAAGGTGCCACTTTCTGAGCCAATAGATAGTAATTGTAGGGTTTCAATATCGAAGAGTTGATGAGCGGGGTCCACTCTAATAAGGGCCTCTCCAAATGGCCAGCCTCGAGTAAGTTGCTTAAAGATTTCAGCGCTAAAGTCATGACTCAGCCAATGATTTGAAGACTGTGCCGTCACCCTTAAGGCATCTGGAAGCGCTAGACCTGAATGCAGTAAGTGACCAAGGGTACGACACCAGTGGGTCAATGTAGCCATTCGTAATAAATTGCCCAAAATAGGAATGCGCAGACTAAAACGATCACACCTTTTTTGGAGCTGGTTTGATTTAGTCCATACAACAATAAAAAGGCCAAAACTGATTACCATGATCATAAGCATCTCCAAAAACCAGTGTTCAATCATGGTTGAGAAGGCAATCAAAATCTTTGTCGGCGTAGGCAGTTCAGCCTGAAATTGGCTAAAGACTTCTTTGAACACGGGCACGACCCACAACATCATGACGATCACTAGCAGGAAGGAGGTGCTCAGTGTAATGAGGGGATAGGCTAAAGCTTGTTGAATCTTTCGTTTCATCTCAATTTGCGCTTCTAATTGCTGACAGATCGTTCTTAGTGCGGAGATTAGATCACCAGTGCGTTCGCTAACCCTGATCAGATTAATTACTTCTGCGGAAAATTGATTTTGTGAGGCGCTCAGGCAATAAGAAAACCCATATCCTTTTTTTAGCAGGTCAAGCAAGCTCAGAAGCCAAGGTTGCCAAGAATTGGGTGCTGATTGAGTAAGCAAATTAAGTGCGTTCATTAAAGGAAGCCCAGCACGCATCAGAGAGAGTAGTTGCTGTGAAAAATGCAATTGCTCGACCGCACTTAGACTTCTTGAAGGTAAGAATGACTTTAGGAATGCCACGTACAAACCTCAGCCTCAAGCGAAACTTGATCAATTAAGCCGGTGGCTACGTAGCGCATCCCGGCCGAGTGCATATCAACAAAGTGCGAGTTTGCATTTAAGAATTGCTGTCTAGTCAGGACTTCATGAACGCCTATACGACCTTGATATTTTGATCCTTGGCAGTGGGTACAATGCCTATTGCTTGAGAGGGTACTGCAGGCGCTACAGCGTTTACGCACCAGTCGTTGAGAGCTTACGCAGAGTAGACAAGAGTCCAAGGCTTCATCATCAACTCCTAAGCTTTTTAAGCGCGCAAATGCTCCCATAGCATTTCTGGTGTGAAGCGTACTGAGAACAAGATGCCCGGTTTGAGATGCCTGAATAGCTAGTTCGGCTGTTGCCCGATCTCTAATTTCGCCAATCATGATGACGTCAGGGTCCTGACGCAGAAGGGCGCGAATAATCATCGAAAAATCTAATCCAGCACGGGGATGGTAGGCTACTTGATTGACTCCGGGAAGTCGTATCTCTATAGGGTCTTCAATAGAGCAGAGATTGCGCTTGATGTGATTGAGTGATCTTAGACAGCTGTACAAGGTTCTCGTTTTTCCACTTCCGGTAGGGCCTGTCACCAACAGCAATCCGTTAGGCTGGTTGAGGGCTCTTTGAAATACATCTAATTGCTCTGGAAGAAGTCCAATGTGATCAAGAGCTAAGTCATCTATCTGACTTGGAAGAATACGAACGACGACTTTTTCACCATAAAGAGTGGGTAAAACAGAAACACGGCAATCAATACTTGGTTTACTAAAGTCATAGCCGATGGTTAAGCGGCCATCTTGTGGCAGGCGCTTCTCCGCTATATCTAAGCGTGACAATACCTTAATGCGTGTGATGAGGCGCTCATGCAACTCGAGAGGATGTTTTCCTTGTAGCCGCAATAATCCATCCACTCGGATGCGCACAACGGTTTCTTGAGGATGAGCCTCAATGTGGATATCCGAAGCCCGAGAATTTAAAGCATGGACCGCAATTTCATGCCAGGTTCGGATAATAAGTGATTCATCATTTGAATTAGTCAAGCTTCGATATCAGGGCTATGAGGCCGATAAAGTTTGACTGTTTTCACGCCTTGATCATCAAACTGGACTATCTCCATTACCACTCCAGCAATGCGGATGCTGACATCGTGATCTGGAATAGCTTCTAACTTTTCAAGGATAAGGCCATTTAATGTTCGCGGACCATCCAATGGCAAGTTTAAGTTAAGGAGACGATTTAAGTCCCGCAGGGACGCACCCCCCGAAGCTAAATAGGTGCCGTCGGCTAGCCAACGTGGATCATTTGAGAGGTTGGAAAGAGAGGTGGTGAATTCACCAATCAGCTCTTCAACAATATCTTCAAAGGTTACTAAACCCAATACTTCGCCATACTCATTTACAACCAAACTCAAGCGTTGTTGGTTGTCTTGAAAAAATTGCATCTGTTGCGAAATCGGAGTTCCACTCGGGATGAAATAAGGTTCACTTACCAAAGAGCGAAAGTCTTGATGTTGCAGTTCAGAATCACCTAATAAAGAGAGTGTTTTCTTAACCGATAAGATGCCCACAATACGTTCTGAATCTCCGTCACAGACCGGCAACTTATTGTGATAACAGGTTTCAAGCTGTTCGATGACCTCTTCAATGGGTCTGGAAAGATCCAAAATTTCTATTTTTGAACGAGGTGTCATAACGTCGTCCACCAGGATATTTTCTAAATTGAAAAGATTGAGCAAAATATCACGATGTTGGTTGGAGAAGAAGCGGTTGGACTCCAACACTAAACTTCTTAACTCTTCTTTACTCATGGCCTGATGTTCTTGCGAGGCGCGCAACCCTGAAATTGCCATCAAGCCAGAAACAAAGCTATTGATTAGCCACAACAAAGGTTTAAGAACCAAGATGAGCGGGAGAATGAACCAGCCGACAGTGGAGGCAATTCTCTCGGGAAATGCGGCGCCAATCACTTTCGGGGTAATTTCACTAAAAATAATAATTAATAGTGCAGCTACCAACGTTGCAATCGTGAGAACCAGTCCGCTATCCCCGAAAATATGTAAGGCGATACCAGTTACTAAGATGGAAAGTACGGTATTGATTAAGCTGTTGGAAATCAGTAAAACTGAAAGAAGGGAATCTAGCCGCTTCAAGAGTCTTTCTGCTAACGCTGCACCAGCATTACCGTGCTTGGCCATTGCGCGTAAGCGGTGGCGATTGGAGGACACCATGCTCGTTTCAGCCATCGAAAAAAAGCCAGCCACTGCAAGTAAAAATAGGACGAGAGCAACTTGACCATAAAAGGGCCAATTGTCAAAAAAGTTGTCCATTGAGTGCGCCTAGGAAGAATAAAGAAGAATCAATATAGCAAAGTGCGATTTCACAAGCCATAGTCTGGGGAAAATTAGCCGCCAATTCCTTCCTCAAATTATGTAAGAATCATCCGTATGACCTATTTGTACCCCTCGAAAACATCGATAAAAGATCATTATTGCGTGATAACCGCAGCAATTTTTTCACTCGGAATAACAACAGAAGTAGTAGATGGCAGTCTCATGTTGGCAAAAATCGATTACTTGCCAACCTCAATTCCACCCATTAGCCCGCAAAACGCACTAGCTCAAGAAATTGCCAGGCAATGCAATAAGTATTTCACCGATTCCTCTCACATATTTGACCTGCCCTTAAAGCCAGTAGGCACACTCCACCAGCAAAAAGTGTGGAGAGCCATTGAGGCGATTCCAGTAGGGTCTACTCAAACCTATGGGGAGCTTGCCAAATACATTCGGAGTGGGGCTCAGGCGGTCGGCACGGCTTGCGGCGCAAATCCATATCCCCTGATAACACCTTGCCATCGTGTAGTTTCATCCCAAGGAATAGGTGGTTTTATGCAAGAAGACGCGCCAGGGCTTTTTCGCCAAATTAAACTATGGCTCTTGCAACATGAAGGAGCACTTCAATAAGGTCGTTTTTTAGAGTCTTCTTAAGTTTGAAGAGAAGGCATAAAAAAAGGATGAGACGAGCAAGTTGCTGCCAGCGCTAAGCTTTGTCCAAAGGTAAAAAGCCTCAACTGTTTTTCTGGTGAGCTTTACTTCTGAGTTATCAGGGGAAGACAGGTTGTGAGCCAACTTATTTAAGTTCAAGGTTGATAGACCAAAGGCCAAGAAACAAAATCGCCGAATCCCTATTTCTTCTTTGGGAATTAGCAAGATATAGGCTAAGGCATCTTGGAGTTTTTGATAGGCAATTTGGAGCAATTCTTTTTGGGAGAGTTGGGCTGGTTTCCAAGAGACGCCTCTAGCTTTGTCTTCTTCGGCATCCTTGAGAATATTAGTCATTTGTAATGCCTGACCAAAGGAGATGGCAAGCTGTTCATGGCCCTGAATACGCTGTTTAAATGCTGGTGAATAAGCGCTAAAAATCGCTGTCAATAACTCGCCAACAACGCCTGCCACGACATAGCAGTATTTTTCAAACTCCCGTAAATCTTCTAGCCCCTCTCGACCTTGCTTGCCATGAAAATAAGACATACCGGTCGACATGATGGTGATGCAGCGGTATACGGCAGCTTGCTCTTCGAGAGAGCAGCTATACAAAATCCTCAGAACTGTTGGAGTGTGCGCAATAAGATCAAGCTCATCTTGATTGGTGTGGTGCTTTAAAGACTGCAAACAAGTTTCTACAAATGCTTGATCAGGGCGCTTTGCTAGAACAGTATCCAAAAATAACTGCGAGAGATCTTGTTTTTCTGAGGGCGTTAATTCGGTAGCATCTTCGATCGTATCAATCGTGCGACAAAGCAAGTAAGTGTTGCCAATGACCTTTTCGATTTGCGGCGGCAATAAGGGAATCGTCAGGGCAAAAGTGCGAGATACAGAACTCAAAATGGCTTTTTGGTACGCCAAATCTGCGGTGGAGTCTGTTATTGAGGGTTTCACCGCTGAATTATCTCAGACCAGTCAACATAAAAGCGACTCCGATCCCTATATTGCTAGCGTAGATAGCCTTTAGCGAGGGTCTAAACGGGATGATCGCAGGACGGTAAATAATTTGTTGCACTGCAAAATAATCTCCTCTAATATGACAGTAATATATAAATAAATATTCTTTTAGGTGAGATTTCTATGAAAGTTTGCGTGATTGGTGGCGGTGGAGCTATCGGGGGTTATCTAGCGGTGATGTTGGCACGCGCCGGCAATGAAGTCACCATTGTGGCGCGTGGTGCAACGCTCGCTGCCGTGAAAGAGCGTGGACTTGCGCTGATCATGAGCGATCAACCCGAGCCTTTAGTAGCTCAGGTCAAGGCGGTTGGAAGTATTGCGGAAGCAGAGACCCCAGACGTCGTGATTTTGGCCGTTAAAGCCCATCAAGTCGAGCCGATTATTGATGAGTTGGCGGCCATCATGGGCCCTGAAACAATTCTGATTCCGATGCAAAACGGGATTCCATGGTGGTATTTCCAAAAACTCGCTGGTCAATATCAAGATCATGTAGTGGAAACAGTTGATGCTGGCGGACTTGCTAAGAAGGCCATTAATCCAGACAACATTATTGGATGCGTTGTTTATCCCGCAACCTACACTCAGGCCCCTGGCATCATTCGCCATGTGGAAGGCAATCGCTTTCCATTAGGCGAATTAGATGGCAGCACAAGTGAAAGAATTCAGAAGGTTTCTGAAATGATGAACACGGCTGGGTTTAAATCCCCCGTCCTAGAAGATATTCGCTCGGAAATTTGGTTAAAGCTTTGGGGCAACATGACCTTTAATCCGATTAGCTCTCTTACGCATGGCACTCTGGAAGGTATTTGCCAATATCCGCTGACTAAAGAATTGGCACGCAGCATGATGGCTGAAGCGCAAACGGTCGCTGAGAAATTGGGAGTGACATTTCGAGTGGATATCGAGCGTCGTATCGCTGGCGCAGAAAAAGTGGGCAAGCATAAGACATCCATGCTTCAAGACTTAGAGGCGGGCCGAAGTTTAGAGATTGATGCCTTATTGGGATCCGTGATTGAGCTGGGAAAAATTACCCAAACTCCGACACCTTGTTTAAATACAGTCTTCGCTCTGACAAAGTACTTAGATGAAAATGTACAAGCTGCAAAGAGCAGCTTGTCCTTGCCATCGGTGTCGGGTTACTAATAGTCTTTAAGTTTTATTCAAAGCGGTTATCAAGGCGTCCCACGCCTTCGATAACAATGCTGACCTGACTACCTGGTTTCATGGACCCTACGCCAACGGAAGTGCCGCAAGCAATAATGTCGCCTGCTTCAAGTGGCACGTCTTGCGAGATGAGGCTGACTAACTTGGCTGGCGGAAAAATCATGTCTGCTACAGGATAGTTCTGCCGCTCTTGATCATTCAAGATAGTTTTAATTACGAGTTTGCTTGGGTCAATATCAGTCGCAATATACGGGCCGAACACACCAAAGGTATCAAAGCTCTTTGAGCGAGTCCATTGCGGATACCCAGGATCACGATTAAGAATTTCAATTGCGGTGACATCATTAATGCAGGTGTAGCCAAAAATCGCTTCAGCCGCTTCTGCTTCGCTTGCTTCATGACAACGCTTACCAATCACGATACCCAATTCACCTTCGTAGACAATCTTTCCGGCATAAGACTTGGGTGTGCGAATAACTTGATTGGCGGCCAAGAAGGAATTATTTCCTTTTAAGAAGTACAGGGGTTCCGCGGGAACGGCATGTTCGAGTTTCGTTACCAAGGCATGAAAGTTATCTACCATGGCAATCATCTTTGAGGGGGTGCAGGGTGTATCTAAAGTGATCTCTGCCAAGTTGATGGTTTCACCGGTCGGCTGTGGACTGGCGAACAACTCGCCAGAATAAACTGCTACTTGCTCGTCATGAACCTGCCCAAAACCAGATTTACCTTGATGCTCAAATCGTACCCACTGTGCCATGAAATAATCTCCTAAAAATGAATTTTGTAGCTTAACTCGTTTTGATCGGTAAGACTTGGTCGGAATGAGAGAATTCGAACCTCCGACCCCCTCGTCCCGAACGAGGTACGCTACCGGGCTGCGCTACATTCCGCTTGCACCACTTTAGCAATGTTTAGGTCTGCCTAGCAAGAGAGTATTCGCATAAAGCGTGGAGCGCAGAGGTAGCACTATTTTGCGGAAAATCCTGAATGCATTCCAAAGCCAAAGCTACTTCCTTTTGCGCTGCGGTCTGAGTGTATTCAAGTGCGCCTGAGGTGTGCACCGCACTGAGGATTTGCGCAAACATATCCTCTGGCAAATCCTGACTTTGTTCAATTGCCATTCTGACGATCAGTCGTTCTTCAGGGCTGCCATGCTCTAAAAGATAAATGAGTGGCAAGGTGGGCTTACCTTCGCGCAAGTCATCCCCGGCATTCTTACCCATTTGAGCCGCGTCAGCGGTGTAATCCAGTAAATCATCCATCAACTGAAAAGCAGTGCCAATATGCCGGCCAAAAGCAGCTGCCTTTGCCCTTTGGGTATCTGTCGCCTCTGCCATGATGGCGCCTAACTCAGTAGAGGCCTCAAATAACTTCGCGGTTTTGTAGCGAATCACTTGTAGGTAGCTGGCCTCATCCACTTCGGGGTCATTTAAATTGAGCAGTTGCAGTACCTCGCCTTCGGCGATGGTATTGGTAGCGTCTGAGAGGATTTGCATCACCCGTAAATCTTGGGGCGCGGTCATCATCTGGAATGCACGTGAATATAGAAAATCCCCAACCAATACGCTGGCGGCATTACCAAAAGCAGCATTTGCAGTTTCTCGGCCGCGTCTCAAGCTGGATTCATCAACAACGTCGTCATGGAGCAGGGTTGCCGTATGGATAAATTCCACTACTGCTGCCAACTCTAAAGCATGAGGGGTTTCTTTACCCTGAGCAAGCGCTTTTGCTACCAGCATTAAGAGGGCGGGTCTGACCCGTTTTCCGCCAGCTTGGATGATATAAGTGGAGATTTGATCAATTAAAGCAACTTTTGAGGCCAGTCGAAGGCGAATAAGCGCGTCTAAGGCCTTGAAATCTAAGGAAATTGGGGCCAAAATTTGGCTTAACTGATAGTTTTTGACAGTGTCGGTCATGCAATATATAATAATGGGCTTGGCCTATCCACGGTGGATAAGCTTAAATGTAGACTTAAATTGAGGTTTCACACCATGTACGCGGTCATAAAAACCGGTGGCAAACAGTATAAAGTTGCTGCAGGCGAAAAATTGAAAATAGAACAGATACCAGCGGAAATCGGCAGCGAAATCACACTTGACCAAGTCCTCGCCGTAGGCGAAGGCGCGTCACTCGTTTTGGGTGAACCTTTGGTTAATGGTGCCGCTGTGATGGCCACTGTCATCTCCCAGGGACGTCACGATAAAGTGACAATCTTTAAGATGCGCCGTCGCAAGCATTATCAAAAGCACCAAGGCCATCGTCAGAATTTCACTGAAATTCTGATTAACACGATTAAAGCTTAATTCAGGCTTAAGGCTAATAGCAGGAGAAAGATATGGCACAGAAAAAAGGCGGCGGCTCAACACGAAATGGCCGCGACTCAGAATCGAAACGCTTAGGCGTTAAGGTATATGGCGGCGAGCAGATCAACGCTGGCAGCATCATTATTCGTCAACGTGGCACACGGGTTCACCCAGGTGCTAACGTTGGTATTGGTAAGGACCACACTTTGTTCGCTCTGATTGACGGACAAGTGGAATTTGGCGTCAAGGGTGCTTTGAAGAAGGCCCAGGTTTCAGTTTTGCCTCGTTCGTAAGGCGCCTGACTGAGACCCGTTTGATTCAGATTTTTTCCGAATTTAACTCTTAGGAACAGGCCTCGCTAGCGCGGGGCCTTTTTTATTCATGAAATTTATAGACGAAGCACGTATTGAAGTCATAGCCGGCCAAGGTGGCGCTGGAAGTGCGTCCATGCGTCGTGAAAAATTTATTGAATATGGTGGTCCCGATGGTGGGGACGGCGGTCGCGGCGGCAGCGTGTATGCGGTTGCGGATCGCAACATCAATACCTTAATTGACTATCGTTACGCTAAAACCCATACTGCAAAAAATGGCGAGCCTGGCCGTGGTGCTGACTGTTATGGCCGCGCAGGGGACGACATTGAATTGCGGATGCCTGTAGGCACGATCATCGCTGACTTTGATACAGGCGAACCGATTGCGGATTTAACAACGCACGGCGAGCGCCTTTGTTTGGCGCAAGGCGGAGTTGGTGGCTGGGGAAATATTCATTTCAAAAGCAGTACCAATCGCGCGCCACGTCAAAAGACCAACGGCAAGGATGGCGAGCGTCGCAAACTCAAGCTTGAGCTTAAAGTATTGGCAGATGTGGGTTTACTTGGAATGCCAAATGCAGGCAAGTCCACCTTAATCACCGCTGTTTCCAATGCGCGTCCAAAAATTGCAGACTATCCTTTCACCACTTTGCATCCCAATTTGGGTGTGGTACGTGTTGGTAGTGAACGCAGCTTTGTAATTGCTGATATTCCGGGGTTGATCGAAGGCGCGGCTGAAGGTGCCGGCTTAGGGCATCGCTTTTTAAGGCACTTACAGCGCACGGGTGTGTTGTTGCACCTAGTTGACATTGCTCCGTTTGATGCAAACGTAGACCCTGTTGCGGATGCTAAGGCGATCGTGAACGAGTTGCGTAAATATGATGAGGCTTTGGTTGAGAAGCCGCGTTGGTTAGTGCTCAATAAGATTGACATGATCCCTGAAGAGGATCGCAAAAAAGCAGTCGCGGACTTCATTAAGCAATTTAAGTGGAAAGGTCCCGTTTTTGAGATCTCCGCACTCACTGGTTTGGGTTGTAATCAACTTTGTTACGTATTACAAGATTATCTAGACTCAGTGCGTCGTGACCGCGATGACGCTGAAGAACGCGCCGCTGATCCGCGTTATCAGGATCAGGGTGAAGAGAAAAATCCCGACTAAATTATCTTGCCAGATGCATTAATTGAATATGAATTCTGATAAAGCAAAACGAATTGTTGTCAAAGTGGGTTCCAGTCTAGTCACCAATAACGGTGAGGGCTTGGATTACGCCGCCATTGCCCGCTGGGCGGAACAAATGGCGGGACTCTTGCATGCTGGACACGAGCTCTTGATGGTAAGCTCTGGCGCAATTGCTGAAGGGATGCAGCGCCTAGGTTGGACGCAGCGCCCGCAAGACATTCATCAGCTTCAGGCGGCGGCCGCAGTTGGTCAAATGGGTTTAGTCCAGGCTTATGAAAGCAGCTTCGCGCGTTTCCAGTTGCGTAGCGCGCAAATTCTTTTGACGAATGCAGACTTGGCTCATGCGGAGCGTAATGCCAACGCAAAGGGTACTCTTGAAACCTTGTTAAAGCTTGGTGTAGTGCCCATCATTAACGAGAATGACACCGTGGTCACCGATGAAATTAAATTTGGTGACAATGACAATCTAGCGGCTTTGGTAACCAATTTAATTCACGCGGACTTATTGATTATTCTCACCGACCAAGGCGGACTTTATACTGCCGATCCCCGCCATGATGCAGCAGCCACTTTGTTAGCTGATGCTGTTGCTGGTGATGCCTCTTTGGAGAAAATGGCAGGGGGTGCTGCTAGCCAGTTAAGTAAGGGCGGCATGCTCACCAAAGTGTTGGCTGCTAAAGTAGCCGCACAAACAGGTGCAGCTACTATCATTGCCTCTGGCCACGATGACAATGTGCTGACACGCCTCTTAAATGGCGAAAAACTGGGTACCTACCTGAGCGTTGCTTAAATCTACATTACGCCAAATGAATTAGTAGGTTTAGTTTGGCCGGTAAATCCATTGGGATTTAACGATTTCACAATAGCTTTGATACTTCTTTCCTGAGAATTAAAGTTACAAAGCGCTCCTTGAGCCAGTGCTGCCTGATAGCGATTGGCAGTGTTGTTTTTAATTTCGAGCCAAGTAGACAGCGGATTTTCTTTCCAAATGCCATTTTCAAGTGTGCCGTAAAGGCGCCATTGAAATGAATCGCAGCGGATTCCCTCATACTGAACCTGATCATTGCCATTCGGGCTGGTCAAAATCACGATGTACCGTGTTACACCATCTGCCCCTATCAGAATCGAGCTTGTGTCGATAGCAAACTTAAAAACCGTTTGCTGAGACACATAGAAGGGCACTGTTGTGGCTTTATTTGGTGGGTTTAAAGGCATAGTAGTTGCACCTTCCTTAAAGACGGATGGGGCAAATGGGTCTAACCCGCTCTGCATCTGATCACCTGCACAGGCCAATAAGACGCTACATGCACTCAAGACAAAAATATAGATGGCAATACGCTTGAATATCAGGGTCATCGAGTTATCTTAGCTAAGCTTTAGTTGTGGGTGATTTGTTATTGTGAGTGTCAGCCGTCATCAGGTCGAGAGGCGTACCCCACGCTGGAGTTTGCATGCGGAGATCGGTACATAAATACCGCGCCAATTCCGTGAGGGCAAGTTGATAGACCGCTTGCTTAAACTCAATCACTTCATCCAATGGTACCCAATATGGAATCCAACGCCAGTCGTCAAATTCAGGGTGTTCAGAGCTATCCAAGGAAATATCATGGTCCAAACCAACGAGACGCAGAAGAAACCAGATTTGTTTTTGGCCACGGTAACTGGGGCGGTGCACTCTGGTAGCGTGATGACGACGCAAGAACTCTTCTGGGACGTCGTAGCGCAACCAATCCCTAGTGCGTCCGATGATTTGGACGTGCTCTGGGTGTAAGCCCACTTCTTCGTGTAATTCGCGGAACATGGCCAACTCAGGACTTTCACCCTGCTGAATTCCACCCTGTGGAAACTGCCAAGAATGCTGCCCGACGCGCTTTCCCCAGAAAACCTCGTTTTGGCTATTCATGAGGATAATGCCGACATTAGATCTATACCCTTCACGGTCAAGCATGATCAAGCCTCAAATCCTTTAAAATCAATGATTTGATTATATCCATACATGAAAGCTTCACAATCATTTCTCGCCACGCTTAAAGAAGCCCCCGCTGATGCTGAGGTCGTCTCGCACAAACTCATGGTACGAGCCGGTTTAATTCGCAAACTTAGCGCGGGTATTTATAACTATTTACCGCTCGGTTTAAAGTCTATTCGCAAAGTAGAAAATATTATTCGCGAAGAAATGAATCGGGCGGGCGCAATCGAACTATTGATGCCGATGATTCAGCCGGCTGAGTTATGGCAAGAAACAGGCCGCTGGGAAAAAATGGGGCCTGAGTTACTTCGCATTAAAGATCGCCACGAGCGCGACTTTTTAATCCAGCCCACCTCTGAGGAAGTGGTGACGGATTTGGCGCGCAATGAAATTAAAAGTTACAAACAACTTCCCGTGAATTTTTATCAAATTCAGACGAAGTTTCGGGACGAGCGTCGTCCACGCTTTGGCATCATGCGGGGACGAGAGTTCAGCATGAAAGATGCGTACTCATTTGATCGTGACGTTGAAGGGATGAAGCAGTCTTACCAGATGATGTTTGATGCCTACACGCGCATCTTCAAGCGGATGGGTTTGAAATTTAGAGCCGTCACTGCGGATAACGGCGCTATTGGTGGTTCAGGTAGTCAAGAGTTTCATGTGATTGCAGATACAGGGGAAGATGCCATTGTGTATTGCCCTAACTCTGAGTACGCCGCAAACTTAGAGGCGGCGGAGTCGGCATCGGTCTTGGTCGAGCGCGGTGATGCTACTGAAGCGATGCAAAAAATCGCCACTCCCAATCAAACCAGTTGCGCTGACGTTGCCCAATTTCTCAATGTGTCCTTAGAAAAAACAGTGAAGTCATTGTTGTTTGCAGTGGATCAAGCGGAAGGACCTGCCAAGTTATTTATGCTGTTGATCCGCGGCGATCATGAGTTGAATGAAATCAAGGCAAGTAAGATACCGGGCATGGCTGAATCTCGATTTGCCACTGAGGCAGAAATTGTGCGTGCCTGCAATGCGCCAGCCGGTTATTTGGGCCCCGTAGGGCTGAGCGCTGAAGTCACAGTGGTTGCTGATCATACAGTTGCCAATATGGCAGATTTTGTCTGCGGCGCCAATGAAGCTGGTCACCACTTGACCGGTGTGAATTGGGTGCGGGACTTAGCAGAACCATTGGTAATGGATTTGCGTAATGCGATGGTGGGTGACCCCTCGCCTGATGGCAAAGGGTCTTTAGATATTTGTCGCGGGATTGAGGTTGGCCACGTCTTTCAATTGGGTACTCGCTACTCAGAAGCAATGGGCTGTACTTATTTAGACCAGCAGGGAAAATCACAGCCGATGGTGATGGGTTGTTACGGTATTGGCGTGACTCGATTATTGGGCGCTGCGATTGAGCAGGGTAATGATGAGCGGGGCATCGTTTGGCCTATTTCGATGGCACCGTTTGAAGTTGTCATTTGTCCGATGAACTACGATAAATCGGATGGTGTCAAAACTACTGCAGATCAATTACACGAGCAACTCATGGCCGCCGGTATAGACGTCGTGCTTGATGATCGCGGCGAGCGTCCAGGTGCGATGTTCGCCGATTGGGAGCTGATTGGCGTGCCTTTCAGAGTTGTCGTTGGTGATCGGGGGCTGGCTGACGGTCTGGTGGAATTCAAAGGCCGTACGGATGCGGAGTCACAAAATATTCCGCTGGCGCAAATTAAAGATAAGGTAATTGCTGAAGTCCAAAAGGCCAAGGAGCTCATGGCATAAAAGTTTTTACTTTTATCTTTGTGCCTTACTTTTTAAATAGCCCGCCGAGTCCTTTGGCCGCACCTTTTGCGGCCATGCTGGCCATGGTGCGCGCCATCTTGCCGCCTTTAAATTGCTTCATCATGGTTTGCATTTGATCGAATTGAGCTAACAGGCGGTTGACCTCTTGTACTTGCACTCCTGCGCCGGCGGCAATACGGCGCTTACGACTGGCTTTGAGTAATTCTGGTTTACTGCGCTCTCGGGGGGTCATGCTATCGATGATGCCCTGCATTCGCTTGGTCTGTTTATCCGCTGCGCTGAGATTCGTTTTGGATGCGGCTTGAGCCATATGGCTTGGTAATTTATCCATCAGGCTAGCCATGCCACCCATTTGCTGCATTTGCGACAACTGGTCTCTGAAGTCGCCAAGATCAAAACCACCTTTGGAGATCTTGCTTGCCAGTTTTTCAGCCTTAGCGACATCCACATTTTGGTGGGTTTGTTCGACTAAGGCCAGAATGTCGCCCATACCTAAAATACGGCTGGCCATGCGCTCGGCATCAAAGGCTTCAAGGCCATCCATTTTCTCGGCTACGCCAATAAATTTCAGGGGCACGCCGGTGATCTGACGAACCGAGAGAGCTGCACCGCCGCGAGAATCACCATCAAGCTTGGTCAGAATCACACCCGTGAGAGGAAGTGCCTCATGAAACGCCTTAGCGGTATTGACCGCATCTTGACCCAGCATGGCGTCAACCACGAACAAAGTTTCAATCGGGTGAAGACTGGCGTGTAAGGCCTGAATTTCTTCCATCAGCGCTGTATCGATACCAAGGCGTCCGGCTGTATCCACCAAGAGAACATCAAAGTAATGTCTGCGAGCCCAATCTAAAGCGGCTGCAGCGATTTCATTAGGCTTCTGATTAACGTTACTGGGGAAAAATTCTGCACCAACTTGTTTGGTTACCATTTCAAGTTGCTCAATGGCAGCAGGGCGGTACACGTCACAAGAAACCGTGAGCACTTTCTTTTTCTTTTTTTCTTGCAAGAATTTGGCGAGTTTACCGACCGACGTAGTTTTGCCCGCACCCTGTAGGCCAGCCATTAAAATTACGGCTGGGGGCTGGGTTGCAAGATTGAGTTCACCACTTTGGGCGGCATCACCCCGCATCACTTGTGCGAGCTCACGTTGCACAACACCAACCAAAGCTTGTCCTGGGCTAAGACTTCCAACCACGTCCTCACCAAGGGCTTTAAATTTAATTTGTTCTAGCAAGGACTTCACTACTGGAAGCGCGACATCGGCCTCCAGCAAGGCTAAACGGATCTCGCGCAGCATCTCCGCCGTATTACTTTCAGTAAGGCGAGCTTGGCCGCGCATCGTTTTAACTACACGAGATAGGCGATCGGTGAGGTTCTCTAGCATTTATCGATTAGACTTTCCACATGGATATTTTAGGTTACTCAAGCTATCGATGGCTGCCATCGACACTTTATCTGCTGCTTTTGCTGGTTTTGAGTCTCAAACCCAAGGCGCAAGAGGAGTCTTGGTCATTTACTGCCTTGGTTAAGGGGGTAGTATTTTTAATTTTGCTTGTGCATGGGGTAGTTTTATATGATTCCGTGTTTACTGAGCAAGGTTTTGTATTTGGCTTTGCGCAAGACCTCTCATTAGTTGCATGGGTTGGACTCACCTTTTATTGGTTTCAGTCTTGGTTTTTGCCTATTTCTAGTTTGCGTTGGTTGACCTTACTCTTTGCAATGATATGCGCCGTTTTGCCCTGCGTATTTTCTGGAGGGTTAATTTCTCCTAAAGCGGTTTCCGATCCCTGGTTCAAAGCGCATTTTGTCGTGGCGGCTGTTTCAGTAGGGCTGCTTAGCCTAGCTGCCATGCATGCTTTGCTCATGAGTCTGCAAGATAGCGCATTACACCGTCACCCATCCCAAGTTCCCACTGGCCGAGCTGCTCAATGGCTAGAAGAGTTACCGCCACTCATGACAATGGAAAGTCTTTTGTTTAATTTGTTGTACGCAGGCTTTACCCTATTAACTTTGACAGTCTTCTCCGGACTTTTCTTTTCACAGGCTTTATTTGATAGGCCGCTCGTATTCGATCACAAAACTATTTTTGCTTTAGTTTCCTGGTCTTTGTTCGCCGGACTTTTGGTGGCGCGCTGGCGCGTAGGTTTGCGCGGGCGCACAGCTTTGCGGTGGATTCTCAGTGCATATGTCGCCTTGCTCTTGGCATATGCAGGAAGTCGCTTCGTCATGGAAGTTATTCTGCACAGGACATAAAGTTTTGATTAAATGGCTTTTCTTAATCGTCGGCGCCTTCCTTTTTTATTATTGGCTGCAGGGAAAAAAACGGGTGAGTCAAAAAGCAGCAACTGCTCAGGTCAAAAAAAAGTCCGCGCAAATTGTTCGCTCTGAACCTATGGTGCAGTGTCAGGCCTGCCAGCTCCACTTGCCGCAATCGGCAGCGATTACCAGTGAGAATCGTTTTTATTGCTCCGAAGAACATCTACATGGCTTAGACAAGCAAGGTTGGCTAGGCTCAGCACAATGGCGTGTTTCACCAAACCAAGACCAGCGCCCAACAAGCGAGGTTCCGGATTTAGTGGTTTTACATCACATCAGCCTTCCTGCTGGGGGCTTTCAGAATGAGGATTGCACGCATTGGATCGTCGATTTCTTTCTAAATCAACTTAATCCCAATGCGCATCCGTATTTCAAAGAAATTGGGGGGCAGCGGGTATCAAGCCATTTTTTAATTTCGCGTAAGGGTCAGATCATTCAATTTGTATCCACGCAAAATAAGGCGTGGCATGCTGGCGCCTCATCCTTTTTCGGGCGCGAGAAATGCAATGACTTCTCTATCGGCATCGAGCTGGAGGGTGACAGTGACCATCCCTTTGAAGAAGTGCAGTACCAATCTTTGTTGCACTTAAACAACGCGCTTCGCACACTCAATCCCCATTTTCAATTTGCGGGTCATAGTGATATCGCGCCAAATCGGAAAACTGACCCAGGAATTCAATTTAATTGGTCTAAATTTCAGGCGGAAAGCGGAAATCCCGCAAATGATTTTCCCTACGGACTGAACTCGAGATAATCAATTTTTTAGTATGTAAGCGCTCGCTTATCTTCTTGTCATCCTGCTAGATGGAGGCAAAAGTCGTGCACCAAAACACCCCATTTTTGCATCAAAGCATAGGGAAAAATACTAATAAGAATTCATCAGAAATAACTTACTAAAGTCCCAATCTTTCCCTATACTTAGTATCAAATACACCTTTAGACACTAGATGTAGTGTTTGAAACGCGCTTTACCCTATTGTTTTACTTAAAATTTTTGTCCTAATAACTATATATAAGCAGGAAAAATATGACCTACGCCAACCCTCAGGCCCCTAACCAAGCTCTCGGAGCTGAAAACCTAGGTATGAGCCAAACTCCTTCTGCCGGTTTTATCGCCGGCGGTGTTGGTGGCGCGCAAGCCACCCAATTAACTGATTACAAAATCATTCGTCGTAACGGATCGGTAGTGTCCTTCGAGCCATCCAAAATTGCGATTGCGGTAACAAAAGCGTTTTTAGCGGTAAATGGCGGCCAGGGCGCGGCATCGGCACGGATCCGCGAGCAAGTTGAGCAATTAACGCATTCTGTAGTTCGCGCTTTATTGCGCAGTCGTCCCAACGGAGGAACATTCCACATTGAGGACATTCAAGATCAGGTTGAACTGGCTTTAATGCGTAGCGGTGAGCATAACGTTGCCCGCGCTTATGTTCTTTATCGTGAAAAGCGCAATCAAGAGCGTGCGGCTCAACATTCGGCTACACAGGAAGTAACTTCTTCAGCTCAAGCCACACAGTCGGGAATTAAAGTTACCGATAACGGTGTAGAGAAGTGGCTGGATATGGCTGCCTTACAAACTGTGATCGAAGCCGCATGTGAAGGATTGGGTAACCATATAGACGCAAGTCCAATCATTACCGAAACGATCAAAAATTTATACGATGGCGTGCCGATGGCTCAGGTTTACGATTCAGCCATTTTGGCTTCTCGTACATTAATTGAGAAAGATCCTGCTTATAGTCAAGTTACTGCGCGCATTTTGATGCACGTGATCCGCAAAGAAATTCTGGGTCATGAAGTCTTGCAAGGCAATATGCAGGCTGAGTACAGTACTTACTTCGCTAAATACATCAATGAGGGTATCGGCGCTGAACTGCTCGATCCCCGCATGCGTGAGTTTGATCTACCAAGATTAGCGGCAGCTTTGAATGCTAGTCGTGACTTGCAGTTCAACTATCTTGGACTGCAAACTCTGTATGACCGGTATTTTTTACACATCGAAGATCGCCGCATTGAAATGCCGCAGGCCTTCTTCATGCGCGTTGCCATGGGGTTGTCATTAAATGAGCTTGATCGGGAGCGTCGTGCGATTGAGTTTTATGAAATTCTGTCGACATTTGATTTCATGTCCAGCACGCCTACTTTGTTCAACTCGGCGACTACCCGTCCGCAGTTGTCCAGCTGCTACTTAACAACCGTAGCCGATGACCTAGATGGCATTTATGAGGCGCTCAAAGAGAATGCCTTGTTATCTAAATTTGCAGGTGGTTTAGGTAATGATTGGACTAATGTTCGCGCATTGGGAAGCCATATTAAGGGCACCAACGGCAAGTCACAGGGCGTAGTGCCCTTCTTAAAAGTGGTGAATGACACTGCTGTAGCAGTCAATCAAGGTGGTAAGCGTAAGGGTGCGGTTTGTGCGTATCTTGAAACATGGCACTTAGATATTGAGGAATTCTTAGAGTTGCGCAAGAACACCGGCGATGATCGCCGTCGCACGCACGATATGAATACTTCAAACTGGATTCCTGACTTGTTCATGAAGCGCGTGATGGAAGGTGCTGACTGGACTTTGTTCTCACCCTCAAATACGCCTGACTTACATGACAAGTATGGCAAAGCATTTGAAGAGGCTTATGTTGCTTATGAGCAAAAGGCAGACAGGGGTGAGTTAAAGCCTTTCCGCAGAATTCCTGCGCAACAACTCTGGCGCAAGATGCTGGGCATGTTGTTTGAAACAGGTCACCCATGGATCACATTTAAGGATCCTTGTAACATCCGCAGCCCACAACAGCATATCGGAGTTGTTCACTCCTCCAATTTATGTACTGAGATCACCCTCAATACCAATGAGGACGAAATTGCTGTCTGTAATTTGGGTTCAGTAAACCTTACGGCGCATATGACTACGGATGCTTCTGGAAAAATGATTCTGGATCATGAGAAGCTGCAAAAAACAGTTCGCACCGCAATGCGGATGCTGGACAACGTGATCGACATTAACTATTACGCAGTAGCTAAAGCACGTAATTCGAATTTGAAGCATCGTCCCGTTGGTATGGGCATCATGGGCTTTCAGGATTGCTTGCACATGCAGCGCATTCCCTATGCAAGCGATGAGGCAGTGAAATTTGCCGATTCTTCGATGGAGGCTGTTTGCTACTACGCCTACCAAGCATCTAATGAATTGGCTGAAGAGCGCGGTGTTTACAGTACCTATACAGGTTCATTATGGGATCGCGGCATTCTTCCACAGGACTCGGTACGCCTATTGGCAGAAGAGCGTGGCGGATATTTAGAAGTAGATAGCTCCTCCACAATGAACTGGGATGGTTTGCGCGCGCGCATTAAGCAATTCGGTATGCGCAACTCCAATTGCGTAGCTATCGCCCCTACCGCAACCATTTCCAACATTATTGGTGTGTCTGCCTGTATCGAACCCACTTTCCAGAATTTGTTTGTGAAATCCAATCTCTCTGGTGAGTTCACCGTGGTAAACGAGTACTTAGTGCGTGATTTGAAAGATCGCGGACTTTGGGATGAAGTGATGATTGCCGACTTGAAATACTTTGACGGCACCTTATCGAAGATTGATCGTGTGCCACAAGACTTACGAGATTTGTACGCCACCGCATTTGAAGTGGAACCAAGCTGGTTGGTTGAAGCAGCATCACGTCGTCAGAAATGGATTGATCAAGCTCAGTCACTCAATATTTACATGGGCGGAGCCTCGGGTAAAAAGTTAGATGACACTTACAAGCTCGCTTGGTTACGTGGCTTGAAGACCACTTATTACCTCCGCACTATGGCTGCAACCCACGTTGAGAAATCCACCGTAACAAGCAGCCAGTTAAACGCGGTATCGAGTGGCGGCGGTGTGAATGGCACAGATGCAGCCGCAGCCTCAGCGCAAGAAGCCGAAGGACCAGTTTGCACAATGCGTCCAGGCGATGATGGCTTTGAAGAATGTGAAGCATGTCAGTAAGTTTTTTCTTACTGATTTAAAATAAAGAGATTGAGGAGAATGTTATGTTGAATTGGGATGAAGAAGTTGCTCCGGCAATAGTGAAAGCGGGCCTTGCACCCCAACCCTTTCCTGTGGAGACACAACGTCCACAGCCAGAAGAAGTTGCAATGGCAACTCCGGTTGCTGCACCTGCACCATTAGAGGCTGCCAAGTTGACTGGTGGCGCTGCACTGCGTGTGAACGCAGCGGACAAGCGCGTAATTAATGCAAAGACTGATGTGAACCAGCTAGTTCCATTTAAATATAAGTGGGCGTGGGAGAAGTATTTAGCAGGTTGCGCAAACCATTGGATGCCACAAGAGATCAACATGAACCGCGATATCGCGCTTTGGAAAGATCCAAATGGTTTAACCGATGATGAGCGCAGAATCATTAAACGCAATCTGGGTTTCTTTACCACTGCGGATTCTTTAGCTGCAAATAACATTGTTTTGGGTACGTATCGTCACATTACTGCTCCAGAATGCCGTCAATATCTATTGCGTCAAGCTTTCGAAGAGGCAATTCATACGCACGCTTACCAATACATTGTTGAATCTTTGGGTTTAGACCAAAGCGAAATCTTCAATGCGTATAACGAAGTCGAGTCGATTCGCGCGAAGGACGAGTTCTTAATTCCTTACATCGACGTATTAACCAATCCTAATTTCAAGACTGGCACATTGGAGAGCGATCAAAAATTACTGCGCTCACTGATTGTTTTTGCTTGTGTGATGGAAGGTTTGTTCTTTTATGTTGGTTTTACGCAAATACTTGCAATGGGTCGCCAAAACAAAATGACGGGTGCTGCTGAGCAGTATCAATACATCTTGCGTGATGAGTCAATGCACTGTAATTTTGGTATCGATTTGATTAATCAAATTAAGCTGGAGAACCCGCAGTTATGGACTTCCGCGTTCAAAGACGAGATCAAATCCATCTTCGAAAAAGCAGTTGAATTAGAGTACCGTTATGCAGAAGATACGATGCCTCGCGGAGTACTCGGATTGAACGCGCCGATGTTCAAAGGTTACCTAAGATACATCTGTAATCGCAGATGTTTGCAAATAGGACTTGACGCCATGTTCCCAAATGAAGAGAATCCATTCCCATGGATGTCAGAAATGATTGATCTGAAAAAAGAACGTAACTTTTTTGAGACACGCGTTATTGAGTATCAAACTGGTGGTGCGCTAAGTTGGGAGTAATGCAGTAATCCAAAAGCGTGCGGCCGGCTAAATAGGAGATTAGACGGTTGGATAGTTTTAAAGGTCAGCAAAAACAGGCTCAAATTCGAAAACCCTTGCAAAAGGGCGCCTGGTCTACTCTCCCTGTTTTTTTCAGCAAATTTAAGAAGCCGTTGTCCTCTGGGACAACGGCTTTTTTTCCAAGATTCATTAGCGTGCAGCACTTAGCATCAAGCCGCGCGCCGATGAATGGCTCGCTCGTCGGATCCAACTCGTCGCAAGATGGGGTGGAAATGAATGGTCGGGTCTTCTTAATCGGAAGTTTGTACTAATCCTCACGTGAAGGAGCATTACTATGGCAATCGCCAAAAAGAAAGTTGCTGCAAAGAAGCCTGCTGCTAAAAAAGTAGCTGCTAAGAAGCCTGCTGCTAAAAAAGTAGCTGCTAAGAAGCCTGCTGCTAAGAAAGTTGCTGCTAAGAAGCCTGCTGCTAAGAAAGTTGCTGCTAAAAAGCCTGCTGCTAAAAAAGTAGCTGCTAAGAAGCCTGCTGCTAAGAAAGTTGCTGCTAAAAAGCCTGCTGCTAAAAAAGTAGCTGCTAAGAAGCGTCCTGCTGCAAAAAAAAAGTAAGTAAGCCTATTGCTAAGAAAGCGGGCCCTGCTGCTAAAAAGCCCGCGGCTAAAAAAGTAACTGCTTCAAAAACCTTGAATCCAGCTGCTGCTTGGCCCTTTCCAACAGGCACCCGTCCATAAGCTTTTAGTTATTGGCGAGTGGTTTGTAAAGGGGTCTCTCACGAGACCCCTTTTTTATTGCTTCATTCGGATTTCGGTGGGCTTGAGCGAGCCCTAAAAAGCAAAGCCAAACGCTGTCTTAAACTGATCAGCAATCTCTGTCTTGCTCACTTGATGATTTTGCGGCCCTTGATGGGTGATTTTGATGGAGCCCATTAAGCTTGCTAAGCGCCCAGTGGTCTCCCAATCCATATTGTTTTCTAATCCAAACAGTAGGCCCCCACGAAATGCATCACCGCAACCGGTAGGATCCTGAACCTTAGCTACTGAAACTGGTGGAATTGGAATGCACTTACCGTTAACGTAAATATCAGCCCCTTCGGCTCCTTTAGTAACAATTAAAGCTTTTACTCTCTCGGCAAGCTTCGACAGGCTCAAGCCAGTGCGTTGAGAAAGCATCTCGCCTTCATAGTCATTTACAGCGAGATAGGAGGCTAATTCAGTCAATTCAAGCAATTCTTCCCCATTAAACATGGGCAAACCTTGTCCCGGATCGAATACAAATGGAATGTGCGCTTCAGCAAGTTGGTGACAGTGCTCCCACATCCCTTGTCGACCATCTGGGGCAACGATTCCGAACTGAGCAAGTTTTTTATCGTTTTGAAGACGCTCTTCAACTACGGCGGAGACTAAATTGAGATGCGATTCATTCATAGCGCCAGGATGAAAGGCGGTAATTTGATTATTGGTTTGATCTGTAGTGATCATGGCTTGCGCTGTAAAGGCCTGATTAATTTGACGAATATGACTCACATCAATTTGAAGTTGCTGCAGTCTCGCCATGTATGGTGTGGCATCGCCACCAACGGTTGCCATGATGACGGGGTCACCGCCCAAGAGCTTGAGGTTGTAGGCAATATTGCCAGCACAGCCACCAAATTCACGACGCATCGTGGGAACTAAAAAGGCGACATTCAGTTTATGTATTTGCTCTGGAAGAATGTGATCAACAAATTGCCCCTCAAAATTCATGATGGTGTCGTAGGCTATAGAGCCACAAATCAAGCTGGACATAGATTGCTTTCTTTATAAAAAAGTAAATTAATTAATGAGAATAGAAGATTCTTACCCGATAGCCCGCAGTATTTTGGGGCATTACAAACGCTAGTTCCGAGTGAATACTTTCCCCAGACGGAGCACCTCGAAGTAAAAAAAGCGGATGCGAGTCTTGCCACGATATAGGCAACCACTCTTGCGGTGAAAATTGAATCGTTTTAATTTCTGATTCTTCCGCATCAGTAAGGGTAAGCTCTAGGTAAGGAAACAAAACAGGGATAGCTAGACGGTTTTGTATTTCAACTTGCAGCTTGGATTGATTTGCAGGGATTTTAAGGGGCTCTCCTGAGCTTTCTTGAGCAAGGCTGGCTGAGTTTATTTTCCAAGCAGTGAAATCGCTTACGGAGCGATTTATACACCTTAGTGAACGACAGAGTATTTCATCGGTTTTTTGTAATAAAGAAAAAGCACTGACTGCTATTGGAGATGATGTGCCATCAATTCGCGTTGCCAGCGTCGGCAATAAGGAATTTCTTGAGAGATGCTCGGCGAAAACTAGCAGCACAAGAAAAAAGAGACTGAGTAAAACTAACTTAAGTCTTTTTTTTTGAGGCGTAGCGATAGATTCAATATGGCTAGGGTTGCTTTGCTCGTTTGATATAGCTGAGAGAAGCTCACCGTGCAGACATACCCAACCTTCACTTTCTTGCCATACCGATAACTTTAGCCATTGGCTGTAAGTCGCAATCACTTCATCAGCCTGACGCGCAAGAACCCCTGATAGAACAATACGGCCACCAACGCGCATCTTATTCACTAGGGCTGGCGCAAGAACTTGAAGTGGATTAGCCAAAATATTGGCCATCACAATGTCGTACTTGGTATCCGCTGCCAGTTCAGGAGCATCTTCATTGGGCAAAATAAACTGAATCAGTGTGTGGTTGATTTCCGCGTTGCTGCGAGCGGCAACCATTGCTTGCGGATCGATATCGGTACCAACTACGGGATTGCAACCCAATTTAGCGGCAGCAATTGCCAAAATTCCAGAGCCGCAACCGTAGTCCAAGAGACTCTTATTTTCTAAATCACCATTTTGTTCGAGCCAAAGCAAGCAGAGATGCGTCGTGGGGTGACTGCCAGTGCCGAAAGCTAAACCCGGATCCACTGCCAGGCAAATGGCATTGGGATCGGTAGGTTTTTCATGCCAAGAGGGGACCACCCAAATGCGCTTCCCGATTTGAATCGGTGCAAACTGGCTTTGGGTAAGGCGCACCCAATCTTGCTCTTCAACTATTTTTTCACTGGGCTGAGCAAGATGAAAATCAGATTCTTTTAATGAGGCGAGTAATTCAGGGATGAAGTTAGCCTCACCTGAGTGATCTATTTCGGGATTAAACAGAGCGGTGACTGCAGATCGGTCCCATGCTTGCACCTCAGGAGAAAGCCCGGGTTCGCCATACAAAGGATTTTCATCGTAGCCGCCTGCCGCTGCATCCTCAACTGTGACGGATAGGGCACCCAATTCCAATAAAGCATCCCCGAGAGGTTCTGCGATTTCTGCGGGAACCGTGAAGATCAACTCACGATAAGACATATTGAATCCTATTGAAGTTAAACACGGCTTAGGCTTTGCCGCGAGTAAGGGCTTGAGCTTCTAAGCGCTGCTCTAAGTAGTGGATGCTAGTGCCGCCCTCAATAAATTTAGGGTCCATCATGAGTTCGCGATGCAAAGGGACATTGGTAGTAATGCCATCTATAGCTATTTCTGAAAGGGCAATTTGCATCCGTTTAATAGCCTGCTCACGAGTATTGCCATAAGCGATGAGTTTGCCGATCATGGAGTCATAATGGGCAGGAACCACATACCCACTGTAAGCGTGTGAATCCACGCGGATTCCGGGACCACCAGGCATATGCCACGAACCAATGCGACCCGGACTTGGAGTGAATTTGAAAGGGTCTTCAGCATTTAACCGGCACTCAATCGCATGGCCGCGGAAAATAATCTCTTTTTGGCGATAGGCAAGTTTTAAACCTGCGGCAATACGGATCTGTTCCTGAACGATATCGATGCCAGTGATCATTTCAGTAACAGGATGCTCAACTTGAACGCGAGTGTTCATTTCTATAAAGAAAAATTCACCATCTTCATACAAGAACTCAAATGTTCCAGCGCCTCGATAGCCAATTTTTCTGCAGGCTTCAGCACAGCGCTCACCAATCTTAGCGATCAAGCGTCGGTCAATTCCTGGGGCCGGAGCCTCTTCAATCACTTTTTGATGACGACGTTGCATGGAGCAATCTCTTTCGCCCAGCCAAACAGCATTGCCATGGGTATCAGCCAAAATCTGAATTTCTACATGGCGCGGCTTCTCAAGAAACTTCTCCATATAGACTTCAGGATTACCGAAGGCACGACCCGCCTCCTCTTTGGTCATATTGACCGCATTCAATAACGCTGCTTCGGTATGCACAACACGCATACCGCGACCACCACCACCTCCAGCAGCTTTAATGATGACGGGATAACCCACCCGTTTAGCGGTAGCGATGATCTCTTTGGGGTCATCGTTGGGTAATGCCCCTTCGGAGCCGGGTACACAAGGTACGCCTGCTTTGATCATGGCGCGTTTTGCAGACACCTTGTCACCCATGAGGCGAATGGACTCCGCTCTCGGGCCAATGAAAGCAAAGCCAGATTTTTCCACGCGTTCTGCAAAGTCCGCATTCTCAGAGAGAAATCCATAACCAGGATGAATTGCCTCCGCGTCAGTGACTTCAGCGGCAGAAATGATCGCGGGCATACTCAGGTAGCTCAGTGTGGAAGCAGGAGGGCCAATGCAAACGGCTTCATCGGCAAGCTTCACATATTTAGCTTCTTTATCGGCCGTAGAGTAAACCACCACGGTTTTAATCCCCATCTCGCGGCAAGCGCGTTGGATGCGAAGAGCAATTTCTCCCCGATTGGCAATCAGAATCTTAGTGAACATGGAGTAATTGCTTAAGTGATGATGAAAAGTGGCTGATCGTATTCAACACCTTGGCCGTTTTCACACAAGATTTGTTTAATGACACCCTCTTTTTCAGACTCAATTTCATTCAACAGCTTCATCGCTTCAATAATGCACAGCGTTTGACCAACTTCCACACTGTCGCCCACTTTGACAAAGTCGGGCGATTCGGGGTTGGGTGCCCGGTAGAAAGTGCCGACCATTGGGGAGCGCGCAATGAAGCCGGTTTCTTCAGTGGCAGCCGTTGCTGGAGCGAGAGTCGGAGGTGCTGAATCGTTCACTACGGCAGAATTTGGTGCCAAATTTTGTGTAGGGATTGGGTTGGCATAAAAGACTTGATTGCTCGATGCAGGGCCCGCATTAACAATGCGCACACGATCTTCCCCTTCATTCACTTCAAGTTCTGAAATTCCTGATTCTGAGACTAGGTCGATCAGTGTTTTAAGTTTTCTAAGATCCATGCGTAATACCTCTTTATATTCTTTTACAGTCTTTATTTATTCAGGCGGGCTGTGGCTGCTTCAAGTGCTAATTCATAACCCACAGGGCCTAAGCCGCAGATAACGCCTACCGCAATATCTGATAGATAGGAATGCTTGCGGAATTCTTCGCGTTGATGAATATTGGATAAATGTACTTCGATAAAGGGGATGGCGACACCAGCCAGTACATCTCGTAGCGCTACGCTCGTATGCGTGAAAGCGCCTGGATTGATGATGATGAAATCAACCATGTCTTGTTTGGCCTGCTGAATCCGGTCGATCAACTCACCCTCATGGTTACTTTGATAGGTGCTTAAATTGATTGATTGAGATTTGGCTAGCTCGCCCAGCTTTAGATGGATATCTTCCATAGTGGTGCTGCCATAAATCTGTGGCTCACGGCTGCCCAATAGATTCAGGTTAGGTCCCTGAATGACGAGAATTGAAATATTTTTTGACATAGTTCGATGTTTTTAGGGGCAGTTAGATGTTGTTGAAGAAGAAAGGCTTTTCTCTAAAACTGCTCATCGTGTGACGATATTCATCACTAAGCACCAGCAAAGTATACCCCTTGAAAGCTTTTAGGGAGGCTAAAAATAGATAAAATACCCACAAATTTCTGGGTTTTAAGCCTCTTTTAGCGACAATTGATGTTTATTAAATGGCGTCAAAATACTTTATAAAGCTGATTTAATAGCATTTCGTAGCTCATCTTCGCTTATTTCCCCTAACTTTGAGCTAATAACCTTGCCTTGAGGATTGATCACAACGGTATAGGGCAGCGCTCCTTGAGAATTTCCCAATAACTTCGAAATATTGCTGCCTTCAAGACCGCCAATCACAATGGGGTATGAAATAGGTGTTTTTTGTAAGAATTCGCGTATGTTAGTAGGTGAATCAATGCCAATGCCGACAAATATCACATTTTGCTGCTGATATTCTTTTTGCAAGAGATTCAATGTGGGCATCTCTTTCACACAGGGAGGGCACCAGGAAGCCCAAAAATTGACTACTAATAATTTGCCCTGCCATTCCTGTGTATTTGCTGAGTGACCGTCTGGCGTTTGCCACGAATTAGCAAAAAAGGCTTTTACGCCAGCTTCATCAACACGCTTCGCATTAGAAATCCATTGCGAGCTCAGCACCCCTGCAATGAGAGCCAAAAAGCTGATTCCAATAATGATGATCCATTGCTTGCGGTTCATTGCCACTCCTTCGTTAAAATTCATAGATGCATATTCATATCTTGGGCATTTGCGGTACTTTCATGGGCGGCATCGCTGCTATTGCTCGGCAGGCCGGACATCGTGTTTCTGGCTGTGATGCGAACGTCTATCCACCCATGAGTACACAGCTTGAATCCCAGGGTATTACGTTGATAGAGGGATTCTTGCCAGAACAATTATTGCAGTTTGAGACGATGCCTGATTTATTTGTCATTGGCAATGTCGTTTCTCGTGGCAATCCTTTGATGGAGGCGATTCTGAATCAAGGGTTGCCTTATATTTCTGGCCCCCAATGGCTTGGAGAGCAGGTGCTATTTGGTAGGCATGTATTGGCAGTGGCGGGTACGCATGGCAAAACAACTACCTGCGCTATGTTGACATGGATTTTAGAATTTAATGGCTTTAAACCAGGCTACCTCATCGGTGGAGTTCCACTCAATTTTTCAGTTTCAGCTCGCTTGGGTGAGGGCTCCTATTTTGTCATCGAGGCCGATGAATACGACACTGCGTTTTTTGATAAACGCAGTAAGTTTGTGCATTACCGTCCACGTACGGCCTTATTAAATAATTTGGAATTTGACCACGCCGATATTTTTAGTGATCTTGCTGCGATCGAAACACAATTTCATCACCTTGTGCGCACTGTGCCAAGTGAGGGCTTGCTTGTAGTTAATGGGGATGAGCCCGCCTTAGAGCGAGTAATTACTCGCGGCGTTTGGGCGCCTGTAGAGCAGTTTGGACAGAGCAAGGCAAATGCCTGGTCATTGATTGACCAAGAGGACGATGGTTTTATTGTGTTGCATCAAGGCAAAGAAGTGGCATCTGTAAAGTGGGCTCCAGATTCAGGGGTAATGGGCCGCCATAATCAACTCAATGCCTTGGCTGCGCTTGCGTGCGCGAATCATATTGGCATCTCTCCGATAGATGCAGCAAAGGCTTTGGGTGAATTCAAGAATGTGAAGCGTCGACTAGAAACCATTGGTATCGCCAATGGAGTCACGCTATACGATGACTTTGCACATCACCCCACTGCAATTACCACTACAGTAAACGGATTGAGACGCCGTGTGGGGAGGTCACGTATTTTGGCAGTGTTAGAGCCACGCTCTAACACGATGAAACTGGGCATTATGAAAGCGCAATTGCCGCAAAGCTTAATAGAAGCAGATAAGGTGTTTGCTTATGGCGCAAGTTCTGGCAAAGAGTCATTGGGCTGGGATTTGGCCGAGGTCCTCTCGCCCCTGAATGCTGACGAAGAAAACAAAGCGAGCGCCTTTGATATGCTCACTGCCTTAGTCGATGCCGTGGTCGCAGAAGCGCAAGCTGGAGACCATATTTTAGTGATGAGTAATGGTGGCTTCGGTGGGGTGCATCAAAAAATATTGACTGCACTTAAAGAAAAGGATGGCAGATGAGCAATAGATTGCAAGACAAGATTGCCCTCATTACTGGGGCGGCTAAGGGGATTGGTTTTGCCACTGCTCAACGTTTTTCCAAAGAGGGTGCCAAGGTAATGATTGCTGACCTTAGCAATGAAGCTGTCAATGCGGCAGTGGAGCAAGTTCCGAACGCCGAGGGTTGTGTCATGAATGTTACTGACCGCGCTAGTATTCAAATGGCGGTCGATCAAATTATGGAGCGCCACGGCCGCATCGATATTTTGATTAATAACGCTGGCATTACTAAGGATGCGCGTTTAATCAAGATGACAGAAGCGCAATTTGATGATGTGATCGATGTCAATCTCAAAGGTGTTTTTAATTGCACGCAATTGGTTGTACCTCATATGTTGACCGCGGGTTCTGGTGCCATAGTTAACGCTTCAAGCGTCGTGGGCATCTACGGAAATTTCGGCCAAACTAATTACTCTGCAACTAAATTTGGTGTCATTGGATTTACCAAAACATGGGCTCGAGAACTTGGTCCTAAAGGCATTCGGGTAAATGCGGTATGTCCTGGTTTTATCGCTACTGAAATGGTGACGGCAATGCCAGAAAATATTCTGCAAGAGATTGAGAAGCGCAGTTGGCTCGGCCGTCTTGGCACTCCAGCTGAAATAGCCAATGCCTATTTATTTTTAGCGAGCGATGAAGCTAGCTATGTCAACGGAATTGCCCTCGAGGCTAGTGGCGGGATCTCACTCTAAATATGCACCTTTTATATGAAGAAGGTGGCGACATCAAGATCGCTACAGTTCAGTCTGCATCAGGCTCAGGCGACACGGAATCATGGCAGGCTTCAAGCCTGACCGGAAAAAAGATTAAGCTCAAGGCCAAAGAGGTTTGGTTGCGCTTTGAGAAACCAGAGGCTCAACTCGTGATGGATGAGGGTCAAGTTTTATCTAAAGACATCGACTTGCAGTTGCTGTGGGACTGCGCTCCTGAAGAAGAGTTCAATTTGATAGAGGTTTCTCAAGAGTACTTTGGCGCTCAGGCCAGCATCACTCAACAAGTGGCTTTAGGAATTGCCTTGCAAGGTGCGCCCGTTTTTTTTCGTCGTAAGGGTCGGGGCCATTTTCAGAGGGCGCCATTAGAACAGCTACAAGCTGGTTTAGCCGCCTTAGAGCGCAAACAAAAAGAGCTCGAACAACAGGCCATTTGGCAACAAGAGCTGGTATCGGGCGTATTTCCAGCAACCCTTTTATCGAGCGCGCATCAACTCCTTTTTTCTCCCGATAAAAATACCTCCGCGTACAAGGCCCTGACCGCTGCTTGTAATGAAACAGGAGAATCACCAGCTCAATTGATGATTCGCTGTGGTGCGATTGAGTCGCCCTTGGCGTATCACCAAGGGATGTTTCTGAAGGCGCATTTTCCGCATGGAAGTGCCCACAGCGATGCAATTGGAGTGGAGCAGGGAGCCTACGATGCAGCGATTGCGGAACTCCCTTTGGCTGAGGTTGCGGCATTCTCAATCGATGACTCTGGAACCACAGAGATTGATGATGCGCTGTCAGTAACTGCTTTGGGAGAAGGTAAACATCGCATCGGCATCCACATTGCTGCTCCAGGTTTAGTGATTGCTAAGGATAATCCGCTGGATCACGTGGCACGCGCGCGCATGTCTACCGTGTATTTCCCTGGCAATAAAATCACTATGCTGCCGGACTCAGTAATCCAACAATTTTCTTTGGATGAAGGCCAGCCACGTCCAGCGCTCTCGATGTATGTTGATATTGATAGCGCAGGTCAGCTCGATCGGGAGTCAATCCAGTTGCGTGCAGAAATGGTGCCAATGGCAGCTAATTTACGCCTCGAAGATCTAGAGCACCAAGTAACTGAGGCGAGTTTGGCGGATGAAAACGCTAATTATGTTTATCGCCAGGAACTGAGTGTTTTATGGGCAGCAGCCAAGCTACTGCACGCCAGTCGCCAAGCGCAACGAGTTGTGAATGGCTTGCGGCCTGAGCAATTAGGGTTAACTGATCCGAATGCCCTAGCGAGGGATTTTCACTTTCAGATTAATGGTGCAGATGGTGAAGAGCGCGTGGAAATTACCCCTCGTCAGCGCGGATCGATTCTGGATACGATCGTGGCTGAGTGGATGATTTTTTGTAACAGTACTGCAGGCCGTATCTTGGCTGAGCAGGGTATACCTGGACTTTTCCGCACCCAAAAAGGTTGGGGTCCTTTGCGCACAAGGATGCAAACCACTCCTGGCCCGCATGAGGGTCTAGGCTTGGAGTTTTATGCTTGGAGCACTTCTCCATTGCGCCGTTATACCGATCTAGTAAATCAATGGCAGCTATTGGCCGTTGCTAAGCACGGTGTGACAGCCAAAATGGTGGCTCCGTTTCCGCCAAGGGATGCCACCTTAATGGGGATTGCTGCTGACTTTGAAAACGCGTACCAAGCTTATGGGGAATACCAAGATCGCTTAGAAAAATATTGGTGTTTGCGTTGGATAGCGCAAGACGGAGGTGCTAAAACGGTATTTGTCCGCCATTTAAAAGAAGGGATGTCGCGCGTTGAGCCTATTCCGCTGCAATTGCCCATCCCTGAATTAGCAAGTCATCCGCGCTTGACTCGAGCCGAAGTGAGTATTGCCGATGTCGATTTACTGCAATTAAGTGCTGGCGTGAGAGTGATACAAATTGAAGCAGCTGAAGTTGTTCAGACTGATGCAAGCCCTGACTAAATTTAAAGTAGCCCAACTGCAGCTTCAACAAGTTTGGCGGCGCCACCCATTTGCACTGGCATTGGGTGTTTCTTTGGTGCTGCACCTTATTTTTTTATCGATCCGCTGGGGAGTCGCTGAAGTGTCAAGCCGCAGACTCAATACTCCCTTGAGTGTGGTGCTGGTGAATGCCAGCAAGTCGACCCCTCCAAACAAGGCCAGTAAATTAGCGCAAGCTGACTTACAAGGTAGCGGCAATGTATCGACTCAAGATGCCACCGCAGTTCATCGTGCCAATTTAGGCGCTGAGGCTAGGCTAGAGCAACTAGAGAAGCAGCAAAAGCAATTGTTGACTCAGCTAGATGCCGCGGGCACTCTTGCTAAGGGGCGTAAAAGTGGGGAAGTCAACAAAACCCCTCCGCAGTTAAATTCGCTTGAGGCTGAATTGGCTAAACGTTTGCAGCAGATTGGCAAGGAGCCTAGGCGAAAAGTATTGACAGGCGCTAGCACTAAAGCGGTTGCATTTGCGAGTTACTACGATGCGATGCGCCAAAAAATCGAGGCCTATGGCAGCGCCTATTTTCCGCGTGCTAACAATCATCCTTTGTACGGCAGCTTGGTGATCGTGGTGAGTGTTGATGCGCAAGGCCGCATTGCGCGTAATTCACAAGGTAAGGATGGCCTGAGTATTGGCCGTAGTTCTGGTAATCCGGAATTAGACCGTCAAGCTATTGCCATTGTGCGAGCCTCAGCGCCTTTTGGAAATTTCCCGCCGCAAATGCGTGATCAAATTGATATTCTGGATTGGATTTCTACTTTTGAGTTCAGCCGTGAAGGCAGTGATCATCTTGAATTGCGACATTTACCCAATTAAAGAAATTCAAATATGAATTTCCCTTATCCTTGAGTCAATATGAGTCCATCCCCATCCCCCGAGTTCTTTACTGACCCACGTGACTTTCCGGGGTTAGATGTATATGCAGTTGCGGGCAATCCTATCGCCCATAGCAAGTCACCAACGATTCATCAGCTTTTTGCTAAACAGGCCGAGCAAAAAATGCATTACGGGCGCCTACAAATTGACTTGAATCATTTTGCAAATGCCGCCCAATCTTTTTTTGCTGCGGGTGGCAAGGGTATGAATGTAACTGTGCCGTTTAAATTAGATGCGCGGGATTTTGCGGATCTTCTATCACCGCGCGCGCAATTAGCCGGTGCTGTGAATACCTTAAGTATTCAAGAGGGCAAAATCTACGGTGACAATACCGATGGTGCTGGTCTAGTAAGGGATCTGCATGCACAGGGAATTGAGCTTCAGGGTAAACGCATTTTGATGTTGGGTGCAGGTGGCGCGGCTCGTGGGGTTTTGGGACCTTTGCTTGAGCAGTCACCCAAATGTATGACCGTAGCTAATCGCTCAAATGCTAAGGCTACTGAGCTTGTGGAGTTGTTTGGTGAGCTGGCAAAAAAATATCAAGTCACATTGGAATCTTGTACGCTAGCCCAATTGGAAGATTCTGGCACAACAAATTCGCCATGGGATCTGATTATTAATGCCACCGCGGCTAGCCTGGGTGATAGCTCGCCAATCGGCAGCCAAGCGGCCAGTAAGATTTTTTCGCCTGGCTCATTTGCCTATGACATGGTCTATGGCAAGCCCACTCTCTTTATGCAACAAGCCCTGCAAGGCGGCGCACGGGTTAGTGATGGTCTTGGCATGTTGGTGGAGCAAGCGGCAGATGCTTTTCTGATTTGGCGCGGTAGTAATCTAAGTCAAGCGATTGACCCCCGTGCCATACTGGTCGAACTGCGTAGCTAATTTCCGCATGTCTTGGCTTCGCTATTTTATAAAATGCTTACTTGGTGGCTTGCTCATCATGCAGGTGTATTTTGCGCTGCAAATTGCCCTATGGGCCACTGTAAATCCAAGTAGCACTGCATTTAAAAGAGCCGAGCAGTGGCGCCTATGCCACGGGCCAATTTCTTGCCTGACTCAGTCCCAATGGACTCCTTACCAGCAGATTACGAATAATCTTAAACGCGCGGTGCTGGTGAGTGAAGACGATATTTTTTTTCAGCATCGCGGTGTGCGAGTTGAGGATATGCAAAAAGCATGGGAAAAGAATCAAATAAAAAAGCATCAAACTGGGCGCACGACTAAAACGGCCTTACGGGGCGGCTCAACGATAACCCAACAGCTCGCTAAAAATTTGTTCTTATCCTCGGAGCAGAATTATTTACGTAAGGGTCAAGAGCTCGTTATTACCGGATTGCTCGAGGCTTTTTTGTCAAAGCAACGACTTTTTGAAATCTACCTTAATTCAGTGGAATGGGGAGAGGGTATCTTTGGGATTGGTGCAGCATCCAAACATTATTACGGCATTAGTCCTGCCGCTTTATCTAGAGAGCAGGCCGCGGCTTTGGCCTCGGCTTTGCCTGCGCCTAAATGTTTTGATAAAGCCTCTTATTGTCGCAAGGCTAATATTAATTTCCCGAACCGCCAAGAATTTATTTTGGAGAACTTGGACCGCGTCTCTTTACCACCAAGCCCTAAAAACACGCCCCATTAATTGAGCCACATACAAAATTATTTGAAGGCTGCCGCTCTTAATTGATCTCGGGTGACTTGAGCCACCTTTCTAGCGGCTTGCGCAAAATCACTTCCCGAGCTGGCATACAAAATCGCTCTGGAAGAGTTAATCATCATGCCGCTTCCCTGTTTTCCGGGAATGCTTCCAGCCTGCACTGTGGCTTCAATATCACCACCTTGAGCGCCAATACCTGGAATTAATAAGGGCATCTCGCCCACAATGGCCCTGACTTGGGCAATTTCTTCTGGAAAGGTAGCGCCAACAACCAAGCTAATTTGGCCCGTGGCATTCCATTGTTGGGCCGCCATTCTGGCAAGATGCAGATAGAGGGGTTCGCCACTGTGAGACACATTAAGCGACTGCAAATCTGAGCCGCCAGGATTCGAGGTGCGACAGAGAATAATTACCCCTTTTCCTTGGTGTTTTAGGTAGGGCTCAATCGAATCGAAGCCCATGTATGGATTGACAGTTACCGCATCAGCTCCGTAACGTTCAAAGGCTTCGGCGGCATATTGCTCGGCCGTGCTGCCAATATCGCCCCGCTTAGAATCCAATATCACCGGAAGATGGGGGTAAGTACTTTTAAGGTAGCCGATAAGCTTTTCTAACTGAGCTTCAGCCCGTTGGGCGGCAAAATAGGCAAATTGGGGTTTGAAGCAGCAGACTAAATCTGCTGTCGCATCGGCGATTTCCCGGCAGAATTCAAAAATACCGTCCGGCTTTCCTTGTAGTGCTTGGGGCAAGCGCTTGGAATCCGGATCAAAACCAACGCACAGTAGGCTGTCTTGAGAAGTCCATGCCAGTTGGATTTGCTGGTTAAAGCCATTGGTTTTTGTGTTCATTAGGTTTGAGCTTCATTTAGTGAAAATGTCATGATGCATAGGATAAACTAGCGCATTCCTTAGGAGTTCACCATGATCAACTTGTTCGTCCTGCAAAACGGCCGCCTCTCTCAAGAGCAAGTGGAAGATCGCAATGAATTATTGCAATATCAAAACCCGATCTGGATCGACGTTGTAGATCCCGAAGAGGAAGAGCTCATTTGGATTAAAGAGGCTTTTGGGGTCCTCCTACCTGAATTAGATGACTTAGGAGATTTAGAGGCGTCTGCCCGTTATTTTGAGGCTGACGACGGCCATCTGCACATCCGCACTGACTTTTTGCTGGATGAAGATGAAACCTCTCGTAACGTCCGAGTTGCGTTTGTCTTGACCAAGCAAGTTCTGTTCTCTATTCATGATGAAGATTTGCCAGTATTCCGCCTAGTGCGTTTAAGGGCGCGCTTGCGCCCTGGGTCAGTCAGCAATGCCAAAGATGTCTTGCTTGATCTGTACTCCACTGATGCTGAGTATTCTGCGGATGCCTTAGAAGAGGTATATGAAAATTTAGAGCAAGCAGGTAAACGCGTGCTATCCGATCAAATTACGGATGCGGATGCTGCCGAAGTACTGGAAACCATTGCCAAAGAGGAAGATACTAATGGGCGCATTCGTCGTAATGTGATGGATACACGCCGAGCCCTCTCTTTCTTGATGCGCAGCAAATTACTTTCGGATGAGCAACAAGAAGAGGCGCGGCAAATTTTGCGTGACATTGATTCTTTAGAGAACCACACCGCGTTTCTGTTCGATAAGATCAACTTTTTAATGGATGCGACTGTGGGTTTCATTAATTTGAATCAAAGTAAGATCATCAAGATCTTCTCCGTGGTTTCCGTTGCCTTAATGCCACCTACTTTGCTGGCTAGTATTTGGGGTATGAACTATCGCTACATGCCAGAATTGGACTGGGCTTGGGGTTATCCAATGGCAATTGTCATTATGGTTATTTCAGCCATTATTCCTTTGGGTTACTTCCGCCACAAAGGTTGGATGAATTAAGCTGTAATCATTATTTAACACTCTCAAGCAATGCAAGAAATTCAGAGAGCGCGTAATGACAAGCTTGCACTCTCACTGCTTGACGGTCTCCACCAAAGTGCATGGTTTTAGTCGTGGTGTTGACCGCGCTGCCATCGCCACTAACTGCCCAACCAAAACACACTGTCCCAACCGGTTTTTCTGGAGAGCCTCCAGTAGGTCCTGCCACACCGGTGATTGAAATTCCCGCGTTGACCGCGGCTTGCTCGCGGACACCCTCAGCCATCGCCCTGGCTACAGACTCGCTGACGGCACCAAATGATTCAATGAGCTCAACTGGCACGCCCAAGCACTCTGTCTTGGCTTGATTGCTGTAAGTAACATACCCCCGCTCAAACCAAGTGCTAGAGCCTGGCAAACCGGTCAAAGTTGCGCTGACTAGGCCGCCAGTACAGGATTCCGCTAAGGCAATAGTCCAGCCTTGCTTGATCAGTCTGCTGGCCACTTGCTCTGCCAAGTCGATGCTCACATCTGCGGGGTATTTCATAAGAAGGAGCTTATCAGCGTTTGTAAGAGAGCGATGCTCAGTAAGGTGAAAAAAGCGGCGGCAAGATCATCGGCAATGATGCCAAAACCACGCCATAGGATTTGCCTCAAACTTGACGGTGCAATTTCATCAATATTCTCGATTTGCTTAAAGTGGCGATCAATCATGCCAATAGGGCCAGGTTTGACGGCATCAAAAAAACGAAAGAGAGCAAACGCTAAAACTTGCAGAGGAATGTCTGCAGGCATGATGAAAATCAGTACAAGCCAGAAAGCGACGATTTCGTCCCACACAATTCCGCCATGATCTTTTTTACCCAATTCTTCGCTGACATGGCCGCAGATCCAGCAACCTAAAAGAATGCCACCGCCAATCATCCAAAAAATATCTTCGGTGGTAAGAAAAGACTCTGTGAGTAGGAATGCTGCCCAGGCCCAAAGGGTTCCTACGGTGCCAGGTGCTGTTGGGGCAAGCCCGCTGCCAAAGCCAAAGGCAACAATACGGCTCGCTTTGGCGAAAACCCATTTGAAGTTTGGGGTGACAGGCAGTGACTTAAGTGAGGAGGGGTTGTCTATAGGGTTCATGCAAAATGATCAAAAGATTGAAGTAACAATGCTGTCTGACTTTCATCGATAGGCATACCATCCGCGCTCAATACGGTCAAAACGGCTCTCTCGGATTGCATAGGCTTGATACGCCCAATTTGAGTTAAAGGTAACTGCAGAGTGCGACCGATCTCCTCAATTTTTGACCGAAGTCTTTGGGGTGCAGTAAAGCAGAGCTCGTAATCGTCGCCGCCGCTTGCGGCAAATTGATTTTGAAAGTGAATGGCTTGTTTTAAAAGAGTAGGAGACTTGGGTAGTCGATCTAAGTAAACCTCTGCATCTTTTTGAGAGCCTTCTAGGAGGTGCTTGAGGTCTCCTAATAAGCCATCCGAAATATCCAGTGCTGCATGGGCAACACCTCTCAAAGCAAGGCCTAGGGCAATTCTCGGGCTTGGCTGATGCATGCGATGTTGGATCGCTTCTAAATCCTGCGGATTTAAATCAAGCTCATGACGCAATGCAGCAAGAGTGAGGCGCGCATCACCTACGGTTCCAGATACCCAAATGTCATCTTCGACCTGGGCACCCGATCTTTTAATGGCGAGGCCCTTTGGAACGTTACCAAAAGCAGTAATGCAAATATTTAAGGGGCCTGCAGTGGTGTCACCCCCAACCAAGGGGCATTCAAAGGCTTGGGCAGCCGCGAAGAGCCCTTTAGAAAAAGACTGAAGCCAGTTAGCATCAGCCTCTGGCAGGGCGAGTGCGAGTGTAAACCCTAGGGGCTTAGCCCCCATTGCAGCTAAGTCTGATAGGTTGACGGCTAAGGCTTTATAGCCCAACCACTCTGGGTTGGCGTCGACAAAAAAATGCCTGCCCTCCACCAACATATCGCTAGTGATAGCCAGTTCATCTATCGGGGAAACCCTGAGTAGTGCGCAGTCATCTCCAATGCCCAGCGCCACTGAGTGAGGCTGCGCAGCAAGCATCGCTTCCGACGCCTCTTTGAAAAAGCGACCAATTAATGCGAATTCTCCGAGGGGGGTAACTGGGGATTTCATGCCTCATTTTATGGCTCTTGGAGATCTGTCACTCGAGAGGACTAGAATTATGTCTTTAATGCCTCTTAGTGATGAATTTAACCATGAGCAAACCAAGCGATAACAACAAAGAACAGCAAGCAGCAGATCTAAGAGCGGCTGCTCTCCACTATCACGAATTTCCTGTTCCGGGAAAGATTGAAATTGCGCCAACTAAGCAATTAATCAATCAGCGTGATTTAGCGCTTGCCTACACTCCTGGAGTCGCAGCGGCTTGCGAAGAAATCGCTAAAGATCCCGCGAATTCATTTCGCTATACGGCTAGAGGAAATCTAGTTGGCGTTATCACCAACGGTACCGCGGTATTGGGTTTAGGAAACATTGGGCCGCTCGCCAGTAAGCCAGTGATGGAAGGCAAGGCTGTTCTGTTTAAGAAATTTGCTGGTATTGATGTATTTGATATTGAGATTAATGAGAGCGATCCAGAAAAGTTAGTAGAAATCATTGCCTCTCTAGAGCCTACCTTTGGTGGCATCAACTTAGAAGATATTAAGGCGCCGGATTGTTTCTTGGTGGAACGCAAGCTACAAGCCCGTATGAAAATCCCTGTCTTCCATGATGATCAACATGGAACGGCAATTGTGGTGGCCGCAGCGATTCTGAACGGCTTGAAGGTGGTTGGCAAAACGGTATCGAATGTGAAGTTAGTGACTTCGGGAGCTGGCGCAGCTGCCTTGGCTTGCTTGGATTTGCTAGTCGACCTAGGCATACCTCGCAAAAATATTTGGGTTACCGATTTAGCAGGCGTGGCATACAAAGGTCGTACGGAATTAATGGATCCAGAAAAGGAGCCATTTTGCCAAGAGACCAATTTAAGAACCTTGGATGAAGCCATCGAAGGTGCGGACATTTTCTTGGGCCTTTCTGCAGGCGGCGTCCTCAAGCAAAGCATGGTCAAAAAGATGGCGCCTAAGCCATTGGTATTTGCTTTAGCGAACCCTACGCCAGAGATTCTTCCTGAAGAAGTAAAGGAAGTGCGTCCTGATGCCGTGATGGCGACTGGCCGAACAGATTACCCAAATCAGGTGAATAACGTCTTGTGCTTCCCCTTTATATTCCGTGGCGCCTTGGATGTTGGAGCCACGACGATTACGCGCGGCATGGAAGTGGCGGCCGTGAACGCGGTGGCCGAGCTGGCTCAAGCTGAGCAGAGTGAGGTGGTTACTTCTGTATACGGTATTGAGAATGTTTCGTTTGGCCCTGAATACCTCATCCCTAAACCATTTGATCCACGCTTAATTACGGTGATAGCACCTGCCGTTGCTAAAGCGGCGATGGAGGATGGTGTTGCGCTTCGTCCAATCAAAGACTTTGATGCGTACCGCAATCAACTCCAGCAATTTGTATATCACTCTGGTGCTTTGATGAAGCCCTTGTTTGCCATTGCGCAACAGGCGCCCGCCGAGCAGAAGCGCATTGTTTTTGCCGAGGGTGAAGATGAGCGTGTTCTACGCGCTGTTCAAATCATCATCGATGAACGTTTGGCCACTCCAATCTTGATTGGTCGCCCCGCCGTGATTGAGCATCGTATTGAGAAGTTCGGCTTGCGTATGCAAATAGCGAAGGACTTTGAGGTAGTGAATCCAGAGAACGATGAGCGCTTCCGTGACTTTTGGCAATCTTACGCAGCTCTCATGGAGCGCAAGGGTGTAACTGAGGCTTTTGCTAAGTTGGAAATGCGCCGTCGCAATACCTTGATTGGCGCGATGCTGATCAAAAAAGGAATGGCCGACGGTATGGTTTGCGGCACAGTCGGTAATCCGCTGACTCATCTGAAATACATTGACGAAGTGGTGGGTCACAAGTCTAGTGCTAATGTGTACGGCGCTATGTCCGGCTTAATCTTGCCAGGGCGCCAAGTGTTCTTAGTTGATACCCATATCAACATTGACCCTACTGCTTCAGAATTAGCAGAAATCACGCTGATGGCTGCGAGTGAAATGCGTAAATTGGGCTTTGTTCCTAAGGTCGCACTAGTATCTCACTCAAATTTTGGTTCTAGCAACGCGCCATCTGCTGTCAAGATGCGGGAAGTCTTGGCCTTAATACAGGCGGCTGATCCTGCACTCGAGGTGGATGGTGAGATGCATGGTGATAGCGCTTTGGATGCATCCATTCGGGCGGGCGCCGTAACATCGTCGCCATTGAAGGGCGACGCAAATTTACTGGTATTGCCTAATATTGATGCCGCCAATATTTCTTATAACTTGCTTAAAACCGCTGCAGGTAATGGCATCGCCATTGGGCCTCTGCTATTGGGTGTTGCCAAGCCGATTCATATCATTACCCCAGCGGCAACCGTTCGGCGCATTGTGAATGTGACGACCTTGGCGGTGGTTGAGGCGGTCAGTAATGCGCGTGGAGTAGCCTAAATCCGATTAAAATGAAGTTAGTTAGCGTTCACTACTATATATTAATCCTATAGATATCAATAGCTTGGGTAAAACAGGCTATTTTTGGGCTTGATTTGATGTCACGTTAGGGGTAATCTAGCTCCCATCATGAATAATCGCTCTGAAAATACCAGTACAGGAAGCTTTGACGAACATAGTCGCGCTGAAAGTTGGGATAGCAATGATCGACTCGAAACCGAATCATCTGCAGCCAATGTTTATGCCCAAGGCGGTTTGTCACATTTACAAAACTACGCAGCGAATCAAGTTTCCGGCAAGAAGGTAACATCCTCTTGGCGCGCAGCTTTAGCAGTGCGTGATGCTGGACCCCCTGCGATGTTGCGCAGTGTGCGCCCTAATATTGTGCAATCGATTCGGGCATTTCGTACTCCAGATCTGCAGGAAGCTGCCACCGAACTTGGTCAGCACTTCATTTATGCGCAATGCGCAAATGCTGTCACCAAAGGTGAGGTTCTCGAGTCTATTGCGATTGCTTACAGCTTTACTAAGCAGCAAGCAAAAAACTACGATCCTCTTTTAGATGCTTTGACAACCATGATGGACAAAGCTGGCTCACAGCCTGGATTTGTAGTGGTTCTTGAAGGCTTGCCTTGTACTCAAAAGTTTGACAAAGAAGCTCGCGAAACGCTTTTAGATGTGTTCCGCGACGCCGTAGATTTTTGGGCTGAACGTAGAACACCTTACCGCGTGTTCTACTCATTTGCTTAACTCGCTACATGCTTAAAAAAATCGCCTCTACTTGAGGCGATTTTGCATTTCTGGGTTCCAAATACTGTGTACCGCAGTAATAGCTACAACTCCTGCCGTCTCTGTGCGCAATACTCGCTCACCCAAGGAAACCAATTGATATCCGGCAGCTTCCGCTTGGGCCTCTTCCTCTGGAGTGTGACCACCTTCAGGTCCAATCATCAACTCGATGGCTTGAGGACTATTTTCAAGAAGTACTGAATAGAGGCTTTTGCCAGTATCAGGAGTCAAAAGCAATTTAAGCTTCACATCATTTGGTTCGCTAAGGTATTGAGCGAAAGTTAGCACGGGTAGCACTTGAGCCAAAACAGTGCGATCACATTGCTCGCAGGCCGCCTGAACAATGCCCTGCCAATGCAATACTCGCTTTTGGGCGCGCTCCATATCGCTTGAACGAGTGAGTTTTAAGACAGAGCGCTCGCATTGCAGGGGAATAATCCTCTGCGCACCTGTTTCAATGGCTTTTTCTACCACCCAATCCATTTTGTCGCCACCAGCAAGCCCTTGCGCCAAGGTAATGGCATAGGAGGTCTCACGATGGGTGTCTGTGCGAATCTCGCTGAGTTGGACCTGCCCAGCTTTTCCTGAAAAAGAGTGGAGATTGGCTGATGCAACTTGGCCATTTCCATCGAAAACGGGGAAGATTTCACCCACTTGGACCCGGCGAACGCGCAAATGATGGGCGAGCTCGGGTGGAATGGAAGTTGGCTTTTGGGAATCCCACGGCCCGGGAAGATAAAATTGAGGCATTACCGAAATATAGCGAATTTATTTTCCCCGAGAGCAAAAATTAATATGTCGAATCTTCAAAGTAGGATGGCTAACGCCATTCGTGCCCTATCCATGGACGCTGTTCAACAAGCGAACTCTGGACATCCCGGTATGCCAATGGGTATGGCCGACATTGCTGTGGGTCTTTGGAATGAGCATTTGCAACACAATCCGACCGATCCCCATTGGGTCAATCGCGATCGCTTCGTTTTATCGAACGGCCATGGTTCCATGTTGTTGTATTCACTCTTACATCTGACTGGCTACGATTTGCCGATGGAAGAATTAAAAAATTTCCGTCAATTACATAGCAAGACTGCAGGTCACCCTGAATACGGAATTACTCCCGGGGTAGAAACTACTACTGGCCCGCTGGGTCAGGGCATTGCGAATGCTGTTGGCATGGCCTTGGCTGAAAAATTATTGGCCGAAGAATTTAATCGCCCCGGCTTCGATCTGGTGAATCACTTCACCTATGTTTTTATGGGCGATGGCTGTTTGATGGAAGGTATTAGCCATGAAGTTTGTTCTTTAGCTGGTACTTTAAAGCTTAATAAGCTGATTGCTTTATGGGATGACAACGGGATTTCAATTGACGGCAAGATTGTGTCTTGGTTTAACGAAGATACGCCAAAACGTTTTGAGGCATACGGATGGAACGTCATTCGCGCTGTGGACGGACACGATGCTAATGCGGTATCCAAGGCAATTGCCAGCGCAAAACAAAGCGATAAACCCACCTTGATTTGTTGCAAGACGGCTATTGGTCAAGGCTCGCCGAATATGGCTGGTAGCGATAAGGTACATGGCTCACCACTTGGAGCTGCTGAGATTGCCGCGACACGTGTTGCATTGAATTGGCCATATGCCCCGTTTGAAATTCCGAGCGATGTCTATGAGGCTTGGGATTTTAAGAAGCGTGGACAGGCTGCTGAAAATGCATGGGATGCGAAATATCAGGCATACCAAAAGCAATACCCTCAGTTAGCTTCAGAATTAGTACGCCGCATGCGCGGTGAGTTATCGCAAGACTTTACGTCTACTCTAAATACTCTCTTGAAGACATGCCAATCTAAAGCGGAAACGATTGCTACACGTAAGGCAAGTCAAAATGCGATTGAAGCTTTAGCTCCCGCCTTGCCAGAATTTATGGGCGGTTCTGCAGATCTAACGGGTTCAAACTTAACGAATTGGTCAACCTGCAAAGCGGTCCGCTCTAATCAATGGGGCAATCATATTAACTATGGTGTCCGCGAGTTTGGTATGAGCGCCATCATGAATGGCATTGCACTCCACGGCGGCTATATTCCCTTTGGTGGAACATTCTTAACTTTTTCTGATTACAGTCGCAATGCCTTGCGTATGGCAGCTTTAATGAAATTACGCAGCATTTATGTCTTTACTCATGACTCTATTGGTTTAGGTGAGGACGGACCAACACATCAATCCGTCGAACAGATAGCTAGCTTACGACTCATTCCTAATATGACAGTTTGGCGTCCGTGCGATACCACTGAGAGTGCGGTAGCTTGGGGCGCCGCCGTGCAGCGCCAGAATGGCCCGAGCGCATTAATTTTTAGTCGCCAAAACTGTCCTTTTGTTTCTCGTAGCGAAAAACAGATACAAGATATTGCGCGAGGCGGATACGTTTTGCGAGAATCCAAAAAGTCGAAAATGGATGCCGTCATTATGGCCACAGGCTCTGAAATTGCCTTGGCTTTGCAATCGGCCGAACAGTTAGAAAAAGAGGGCTTAAGTATTCGGGTGGTGTCGATTCCTTCAACTACTGTATTTGACCAACAAGACGCGAAATATAAAGCAAGCATCTTGCCTGCCAAGGTCCCACGCATTGCAGTGGAAGCTGGAGTAACTGATTTTTGGTGGAAGTATGGTTGCGCAGCGGTGCATGGAGTTGATACCTTTGGTGAGTCTGCGCCCGCTCCCGTGCTTTATGACTACTTTGGCTTAACACCAGAGCAGATTTCGAAAACCGTTCGGCAATGTATTGCCAATTCATAATCAACGCCAGATGAAACACTCAACATTAGCAAGGAAAATGCCATGACAATTCGCGTAGCAATCAATGGTTACGGCCGTATTGGCCGCATGGTTTTGCGGGCCTTATATGAGGATCAGGTCAATGGCAAGCCACGGCGGGATATCCAGATTGTGGCGATTAATGCCATGGGCGATATCGATATCAACGCACACCTGACTCAATACGATTCCGCGCACGGAAGATTTCCTGCAGAAGTAAGGGTAGATGGCGACTGCATGGTGGTCAACGGTGACCGCATTAAAATGTTTTCCACTCGCAATCCTTTGGAAATTCCTTGGGGCGAACTGGGCGTTGATTTGGTATTGGAATGTACTGGGAAATTTACCTCAAAAGAAAAGGCTCTAGTTCACATCGCCCAGGGCGCTAAAAAAGTATTGATTTCTGCCCCTGGCGACAAAGATGTCGATGCAACCATCGTTTACGGCGTCAATCAGCAGGTTCTTAAGCCTAGTGATGTGGTTGTGTCCAATGCTAGTTGCACAACCAACTGTCTAGCACCACTAGTTAAGCCCTTACTCGAGCATATCGGGATTGAGTCTGGGTTAATGACAACAATCCATGCTTTTACGAACGATCAAGTCTTAACCGATGTGTATCACCAAGATATGCGTCGCGCTCGCTCCGCTGTCATGAGTATGATTCCCACAAAAACTGGGGCGGCCAAAGCCATAGGCTTGGTTTTGCCGGAATTACTGGGGCGTTTTGATGGATTTGCGATGCGCGTTCCTTTAATTAACGTCTCAGTGGTTGATTTAACCTTTGTACCCAGTCGCGCTACCAGCGTTAACGAAATCAATACCCTTTTGAAGGCAGCCAGTGAAGGTGAGCTCAAGGGCATCTTGGGCTTTAACACCTTGCCCTTAGTCTCTATTGACTTCAATCATGACCCACGTCCAAGTATTTATGACGCCTCTCAAACCCGAGTATCCGCAGATGGTAAGTTGGTAAAGGTGCTCTCTTGGTACGACAACGAGTGGGGTTATTCAGTGCAAATGCTGAATGCGGCTGAGGCTTTGATGGCAGTAAATTAAGTAAAAGCGCTCAAAATTCGCCAACTTACTGGAAAAGACCTCAATTGAGGTCTTTTTTCATTAAAAGAGTTTGCATCGCGGTGTTAAGCTTTTTTATTGCGACAGTTCTTCTTTTGGCACTGGCCGTACATTGCTAAGGTGTGTTCTTGTAGCTTAAAACCGAGACTTTTAGCAATTTCTCGCTGTCTTTTCTCAATAGCTTCATCCACAAACTCTTCAACATGACCGCAATCTAAGCAAACCAAGTGGTCATGGTGTTGACCTTCATTTAGTTCGTAAATTGCCCTGCTATCCCCTTTGCTGGACTCAAAATGACTGCGCAGCAACAGCCCGGCCTGCTCAAATTGGGTAAGCACCCGATAAACAGTGGCCAAGCCAATTTCTTGATCATCCTTGGCAAGGGCTACAAAGACATCTTCAGCGCTAAAGTGAGTCCCGCCATTTTGATGAAAAAAATCAAGAATTTTCATTCGAGGGCCAGTTGCCTTCAGGCCAATATCGCGTAAATCGGCAGGAGTAGGGTTTTGGTTCATATTCATGGGTTTGCAAGCTAAAATCAAGGTCTTAATGATACGGCCAGCCATGCAAAATTGTCCCTCAGTTTTTTCCTACTTTTTGAACCCGATTTCAAAAACAATGCACTTTGCCAGATTGGGCTTAACGCTCGCCATGTTTGGTGGGCTAATTGCCATTTCGGGTTGCACCACTTCCGTTGACGAAACGCAACGAGCTTGGATGAATCAAATTTTTAGGCCGTACGTTCCCGACGTTGTGCAAGGAAATTTTATTTCTAGCGAGCAGTACTCCAAATTGCAATTGGGCATGAGTCGCGAGCAGGTTCGGCAAATTCTTGGAACGCCATTGTTGGCCGATTACTTTCACGTCAATCGCTGGGACTATATTTTTGAGTTCAAGCGTGCCGGCCAAACTTTAGGAAAAGAGCGTCGTGTCACTATTTTCTTCGAGGGCGACAAGGTCACGAAATTTGACGGCGATGCCCTGCCAACCGAAGTGGAATTAGTGGCTGAAATTGATAACTACGCTAAACAAAAACGTTCTTTCTGGCAAATTATTACTGGAACTGGCAAAGGTCCTGTAACCCCAAAGTTACAACAACCAGAGTTACTGGTGCCTAGCCCGACCGATAATGCTCCACCAGTCACAAGTAGTCAGACCGTAACCACGAAATAATTCCCTTTATTACCAAGTGATGAATTCAATGATGAAGATTGCAATTGCAGGCGCCACTGGGCGCATGGGAAAAATGCTGATTGAGGCTGTTCTCAAAGAACCAAATGCAAAACTGGTAGGGGCCCTCGAATATAGCGGTTCTCCACAGCTAGGGGAAGATGCTGGAGCGTTCTTGGGAAAAAAAACTGGCGTCATTATTACCTCAGATATTGCGCAGGCGCTTCAAGATGCTGAGTATTTAATCGACTTCACAAGGCCAGAGGGCACGATGGCGCATTTAGCTGTTGCTGAAAAAACGGCTACAAAAATGATTATTGGAACAACGGGATTAGATTCTCAACAGATTGCTCAACTGCAAAAGGCTGCGGAAAATTTAGCAGTGGTTTTCGCCCCCAATATGAGCGTCGGCGTCAATGTCACATTGAAGCTCTTGGAGGTTGCAGCAAAGATGTTGAGCCAAGGTTACGACATTGAAATTATTGAGGCTCATCACCGTCATAAAGTAGACGCGCCTTCAGGCACTGCCTTGAAGATGGGTGAGGTGATTGCAACAGCTCTAGGCGAGAATTTAGATGACCTCGCTGTATACGCAAGAGAAGGCCACACCGGTGAACGTCAGCAAGGCTCCATTGGTTTCGCTACTATCCGTGGCGGAGATATCGTGGGTGACCACACCGTCTTATTTGCGGGTGAGGGCGAGCGAATTGAAATTAGTCATAAATCGTCTAGCCGTCAGTCCTATGCGCAAGGCGCCTTACGTGCAGCCCAGTTTTTACAAAATCAGCAAGCGGGTTTATTCGACATGCAAGATGTTCTCGGCTTGCGACATTAAAAAAATATCAAGACCTAACAGGGTCATTTTCAAACAGAATAAGAAGAAAAGAGTTGCAGGCAATGAGTAAGGATTACGACCACCGCGCGATTGAAGCGGCCGCACAAGCCGAGTGGGATAAAAAACAGGTTTACTTGGTTGACGAAAATGTTACCAATGCTTCAGGCAAGCTGAAGCCAAAATACTATGCCTGCTCAATGCTCCCTTACCCATCAGGTAAGTTGCACATGGGCCACGTACGAAATTACACAATCAACGACGTCATGGCTAGGCAACTGCGGATGCAGGGTTTCAATGTCCTAATGCCAATGGGTTGGGACGCGTTTGGTATGCCTGCGGAAAACGCGGCGATTCAGAATAAAGTACCTCCTGCAAAGTGGACTTACGACAATATTGCTTATATGAAAAAGCAAATGTCTGCGATGGGCTTGGCAATTGACTGGTCTCGAGAGATTGCTACTTGCAGTCCTGATTACTATCGCTGGAATCAATGGCTCTTTTTAAAGATGTTGGAAAAAGGGATTGCTTACCGTAAAACCCAAATTGTGAACTGGGATCCAATTGATCAAACTGTGCTTGCTAACGAGCAGGTGATCGATGGTCGCGGCTGGCGCTCCGGCGCGCTTGTAGAAAAGCGCGAAATTCCAGGCTATTACTTCAATATCACCGCCTATGCAGAGCAATTATTGACGGGCTTAGATTCTTTAGGTTGGCCGGAGCGGGTCAAGACCATGCAGGAAAACTGGATTGGTAAGAGCCGCGGTGTACGGTTTGCCTTTAAGCATGATATTGCGGATGCCGCAGGTAAATTTATCCAAGATGGTTTGCTATATGTATTTACTACCCGTGCTGACACCATTATGGGCGTGACTTTTTGCGCGGTGGCAGCTGAACATCCCATCGCTACCCATGCTGCTTTAAGTAATCCAGCCTTAGCGGCTTTTATTGAGAAATGCAAAACAGGCAGCGTGATAGAAGCCGATTTAGCTACTCAAGAAAAAGAGGGCATGTTTACAGGCTTATATGTCACGCATCCTTTAAGTAAGGAGCCTGTGCCAGTTTGGGTTGGTAACTATGTACTGATGTCTTATGGCGATGGCGCAGTCATGGGTGTACCAGCGCATGACGAACGCGACTTTGCTTTTGCACTGAAATACGATTTACCGATCAAGCAGGTTGTTGCCTTGCGCACTCCCTCTGAAATGTTTAATCCAACTCGCTGGCAAGATTGGTACGCCCAAAAAGAAGACGTCCAGTGCCTCAACAGCGGAAAATTTGACGGTATGCCGTTCGATGAAGCAGTGAGCGCAGTCGCCAAGGATTTACAGGCGATGGGTATCGGTGAGATTAAAACGACCTATCGTTTGCGTGACTGGGGCATTTCGCGGCAGCGATATTGGGGTACCCCTATTCCGATTATTCATTGTGGCGATGAAAATCATCCTGGTTGTGGCGCAGTTCCGGTTCCGGAAGTCGATTTGCCGGTTGTACTCCCTGAGGATTGTGTGCCTGATGGAAGCGGTAATCCATTGAATAAACGTGCAGACTTTTTGAACGTTCCCTGTCCAAAGTGCGGCAAACCAGCGCGACGTGAAACAGACACGATGGATACCTTTGTGGATTCATCTTGGTATTTCATGCGCTATACCGGACCGAATGCCGCCACGATGGTGGATGCACGTAATGAGTACTGGATGCCAATGGATCAATACATTGGCGGCATTGAGCATGCGATTTTGCATTTACTCTACGCTCGCTTTTGGACTAAAGTGATGCGCGACCTCAATCTCATTACCTTCGACGAGCCTTTCCAGAACTTGTTAACTCAAGGAATGGTTCTCAACGAAACGTATTACACAGAAGAAGCCTCGGGTAAGAAAACCTGGCTCAATCCACTGGACGTTGAATTAGATTTAGATGAAAAAGGTCGACCCTTAGGCGCAAAACTGAAAGGCGACAGTACTAATGCGCCAGTCATTATTGGCGGCGTTGAAAAGATGTCCAAGAGTAAAAATAATGGCGTCGATCCGCAGGCGTTGATCGACGAATACGGCGCAGATACCGCACGATTATTTGTGATGTTTGCTGCACATCCGGAGCAACAGCTAGAGTGGTCAGGCGCAGGTGTTGATGGTGCCTCCCGTTTTTTGCGACGGGTTTGGATGTATTCGAGTAGCCAAGCAGAGGCGCTGCGGGCAGCAAGTGAACTCTTGCCACCAGAATTAAATGCAGCTGAGAAGGCGCTGCGTCTGGAAGTGCATTCCATCCTCAAGCAAGCAAATTTTGACTATCAGCGTCGTCAGTACAACACCGTTGTATCTGCGGCAATGAAAATGCTCAATGTACTGGAGCCCGTGAAACTGGAAGAGGGTAGTACTATTAGCCCGCCAGTGTTACGAGAGTGCCTCGGTATTTTATTAAGAGTACTCTATCCAGTAGTACCGCATCTCACGCATACGCTTTGGAACACCATTGCATTTGACCTTTCCATGGGCTCCATTTTAGATGCACCTTGGCCATTGGTAGACGAAGCCGCATTAATCCAAACAGAGCTAACGATCATGTTGCAAATTAATGGTAAGTTGCGCGGTGAGATTCTTGTTCCTGCAGAGGCATCCAAAGATCAAATAGAAGCGTTAGCCCTGCAAAGTGAACCAGCACTTAAAGCATTAAATGGAAACGCACCTAAAAAAGTCATTGTGGTTCCTGGGCGTCTAGTTAATATTGTGGCTTAATTGTTCAAATACGAATCTTATAAAAGTCAAAAAATGCACACAGGCTTGAGAATGAATCCACTCAAAAGAAGATGGTTGCTGATCTGTGTGCTTACTTGTGCAAGCAGCCTTTTGGCCTGTGGCTATCAATTACGCGGAATGGTTCAGCTGCCTTATAAGGCAATTGCGATTACTGGCGTTCCAACACCCCCCATGCGGGCTGATTTGCAAACGGTTATTTTGACGGGAACCAATTTAAAGATAGCCATTAGTCCAAAAGATGCTGATCTCATTTTAGAAATTACGAGCGATGTATCTGGTCGTGAGATTTTGGCTTACAACTCCAACGGCCAGATTTCTGCATATCGACTGAATATTCGCGTTGGGTTTAGGGCGTTTGATCTTTCAGGGGCGGAGGTGGTGCCAGAGTCTGAAATTTACTTAACCCGTGATTTAGACTTTTCTAACTCAACCGTTTTGGCAACGGACGTTCAGCAAGCGCAATTCTTATCGCAGATGCGTAAGGACCTCTCTGTGCAAATCTTACGTCGCGTTAGCGCTTCGGCAGGCTCTTTAAAAGCAACCCGTTTTTAAAGAATGATGAAATATTGGCATGGTTAAAAGTGACGCCCTTGCAGTTCATATTAAGTCACTGAGTTCAGCGGCCTCGCTAAAGCCCCTGTATGTTTTTAGTGGGGATGAACCACTTTTAATGATGGAGGCCATGGATCAGCTCCGGGGCTCTGCCAGAAAATTAGGGTATACCGATCGTGAAGTGCTGTTGCAAGAACGGGGCTTCGATTGGAGCGCACTTCTCAGCGCCGGTCAGACCATGTCTTTATTTGGAGATAAGCGCTGGGTAGAGTTGCGCATACCGACAGGAAAGCCGGGTAAGGATGGGGCTGAGGCGCTAAAACAATTTTCTAAACAAATGGAATCTCAAGCCTTAGGTTCAGATGGTCCCGATACTGTTGTTTGTATTATTTTGCCAAAGCTAGATGGAAAAACTAAAACTTCAGCTTGGTTCAGCGCGCTTGAAGAGGCAGGCATGGCAATCCAACTGGACTCTCCAGATCGTGCGCAGTTGCCGCAGTGGATAGCTGGGCGCATGAAAAGGCAGGGGCAAGAAGTTGAGCCAGGGGTTGCTGGGCAGCGCGCCTTGCAATTTATAGCCGACCAGGTGGAGGGTAATCTGATTGCGGCCCATCAAGAAATTATCAAATTAGGCTTATTACATCCCGCTGGCGCACTTACTGAAGAGCAGATTCGAGCGGCGATTTTGAAGGTCGCACGCTATAACGTGTTTGAGCTCACTGAGGCCATGTTGGCAGGGGATTTATCGCGCTTGAATAGTATGCTCGATGGCTTAAAGGGCGAAGGTGAGCCCTTAGTGCTCATACTTTGGAGCGTTACCGAAGAGCTTAGGCTACTATCGAAGTTAAAGGCGGCGAATGATGCTGGCGAGTCTGTCCAGCAGCTGATGCGTGCTCATCGCATATGGGGCAATAAAGAACGCTTGTATCCCGCTGCGTTGAAACGCATCCAGCCTCTTAGACTGCGCCGCGCTATTCAAGTCGCAGCTGGCTTGGATCGACAGGCTAAAGGCCTATCCGCGGCGGAGTTGCCAACAGATCCTTGGGATGGCTTGCGTTTGGTGGGAAATTTATTGCGTTAAGCGCAAAATACAGATAGACATAGTTAAATACAGTCATAGGCGAACAGTAAGTCAGAAAAATGAGCACTTCTATTAAACAAATGATGCAGGAGATTGGTCAGCGCGCAAGGGCTGCGTCACGTGCTATGGCACGTGCTTCAAGCGAGCAAAAAAATCACGCACTGCTGCATATCGCGCAACTGATTCGTCAGCAAGTAAGTGATATTGAGCAAGTAAATCGCGGGGACGTGGAGCGTGCTAAGGCGAGCGGTCATGATGCCGCATTTATTGATCGACTCACCATGACCCCAAAGACAATTGAGTCAATGGCCTTAGGGTTGGAGCAGATTGTGTCGTTAGATGATCCCATTGGAAAAATCTCCGCATTACAAAAGCAAACCTCTGGTATTGAAATTGGTCAAATGCGCGTTCCTCTAGGCGTCATCGGCATCATTTATGAGTCACGCCCTAATGTCACCATTGATGCAGCGGCACTTTGCTTAAAGTCAGGTAACGCAGTAATTTTGCGCGGTGGTTCAGAGGCGATTGACTCTAATACTTTATTAGCAAAACTCATTCAAGCGGGTTTAACGGCTGCGGGTTTGCCAATGGATGCTGTGCAGGTGGTAAGCACCACTGATCGCGAAGCCGTTGGTGAAATGATCACCATGACGGAATATATCGATGTCATCGTGCCACGCGGTGGTAAAAGTCTGATTGCCCGTTTAATGGCCGAAGCCCGCGTGCCGATGATTAAGCATTTAGATGGCATATGCCATACTTATATCGACGTTGATGCCGATGTAGCAATGGCAATCAGAGTGTGTGATAACGCCAAGACTCAGCGCTATGCTCCTTGCAATGCGATGGAAACTTTATTGGTTAATGCCGATATTGCTCCAAAGGTTCTTCCTGAGTTATGCAAAATTTACCAAGCTAAAGGAGTCGAGCTACGTGTTGATAGTGCCACTCGGCATACGTTAGAGTCAGCAGGTTTAAAAGATCTGGTGACTGCAAGCGAAGCGGATTGGCAGACTGAATATCTGGCCCCAATTTTGTCCATTAAAACGGTAGCGGATATGGATGAAGCAATGAATCACATAGAGCAATATGGCAGCAAACACACCGATGCCATTATTACCAATAATCAGGATCGAGCTAAGCGTTTCTTGCGCGAAGTTGATAGCGCTAGCGTAATGGTCAATGCCAGCACGCGTTTTGCCGATGGTTTTGAATATGGTCTCGGCGCTGAAATTGGTATTTCCAATGACAAATTACACGCGCGCGGTCCAGTTGGTTTAGAGGGTCTAACTTCTCTCAAATACATCGTCATGGGTCATGGCGAGATTCGTACTTAATTAAAAGGGATTAATACAAAATGGATAACGCCTATCTCTGGACTAAGACATTCCACTTAGTTTTGATCACTTCTTGGTTTGCTGGACTTTTTTATCTCCCAAGAATTTTCGTCAATTTAGCCGAAGAAAAAAATGTTGATGCTTATGCCCGCTTGTTGGGAATGGCCGATCGTCTATTTCGGTTTATGACAATTTTGGCGGTGCCGGCAATATTGCTCGGCGTTATTTTGCTGGCGTACTTCAAAATTGGCTCGGGTCAAGGGTGGATGCATGCCAAACTGCTCTTTGTCCTGTTGGTGATTGGCTATCATCACGCATGCTGGAGTTTGTTGAAAAAATTTCGTAAGGGTATGAACACGCGCAGCGGAGTTTGGTTTCGCTGGTTTAATGAAGTGCCAGTAGTACTTCTCATTGTGATCACTGCCCTAGTTATCATCAAACCCTAATTTTTTTCTTTAAATCATTACCCATTATTTTTTAGATTGTTAGCCTCATGAGATTTTTTGTTGTTTGCCCCGGCGGACTTGAAGTGCCACTTGCCAAAGAGCTTGCGGCAATTGCTCAGCGAGCAGACTCTCAGGCATTAGGCGCTTGGGTCATTGATCCAACCCCGACTAGCCCCACCGGCGGTGTCGGGCTAGCGGCACCTCTCTCTGCTGCAATGGCACTAAATTTGCATTCCCGCATTGCTAGTCGTGTGTTACTGCAGATGGCGGAGTCCCCTTATCGTCAAGAGGAGGATTTGTATAAGCTCGCTAGCGGCTTGGCTTGGGAGGAGTGGTTTTCTTCTGAGCAAACTTTGCGGGTAGATGTCACAGCGCATCGCTCCCCACTCAAAAGTTTGAATTTCGCAACTCTCAAGATTAAAGATGCCATCGTTGATCGTTTACGTGATGTTACCGGTGATCGCCCAAGTATTGATACTGCCTTCCCGGATGTTCGAGTGCAGGCCCATTTAACCGCTACCCACGTAACGATCTATTTGGATACCTCAGGCGAGGCTTTGTTTAAGCGTGGCTGGCGTGATGAAAAGGGGGATGCGCCCTTAAAAGAAAATCTAGCTGCTGGCATCTTGTCAATTACTGGTTGGCAAGCAGGGCAAACCTTGTTTGATCCGATGTGCGGTAGTGGAACCTTTTTGATTGAAGCTGCCCAAATAGCCTTGGCCATTCCACCGGGAGCGATTCGTGCAGGTCTTTATGGCGACGATGCTAAACCGAGTAAATTGGCTTATCGTCCCTTAGTCACATCAGCTCATGGTTTTGGTTTTCAGCGCTTAAAGCCGTTTCAGACTGGTGCTGAAGAGAAGCGTTGGACAGCGCTTAAGGAAGCGGTTTTACGCGACATGCTTGAGCAGCGTAAACACTATCCCGATGCAGCCTCTTTAAGAATTAGTGGTGGCGACATTAATGAGAAATTGGTTGCAATGTTTAAAGGCAATTGGCAGCGCGCACAGTTGCCCGACCAGCCTCTCACACGCCAAGTCGATGCATTAGCTTGCAAACCACCCGCCAATAGCCAAGCTGGAGTGATGCTATTAAATCCTCCTTATGGCGAACGCTTGGTAATTAAAGGCGGTCGCGGTCGAGAGCGTGATTCTGAAAACATAGGTGATGACTACATTGGTCCTGAGTCAGATGACGTAGAAGATCGTTTTGCGCACAACCTAGAAACAGGCCGCCAAAGTGCAAAGCGTTCTAGCAGAGAGTCTTTAAAGAAGCTTCAAGCACAGGAAGAGCAGGATCCTAAATTTATTGAGTTTCTACAGCAATTTGGCCAGCACCTCAAAGAAGCTTTCGGCGGATGGAATGTGTTCGTTTTAACTGCCGACATGGCCTTACCAGGGCAACTGCGGATTAAAGAATCTAAGCGCACCCCATTGTTTAATGGCCCCTTAGAGTGCAGGCTGTTTAAATTTGAGATGCATCAAAAACGAGACCCTGCTGTAGCAACTGATTAGACAGCAGAGTAATCATTAAGCGGAAAGAATAGAGCAATGGAATTTAAAACATATATGTGCCTCATTTGCGGCTGGGTCTACGATGAAGCTGCTGGCTATCCTGAAGATGGCATAGCTCCCGGCACTCTTTGGAGTGATGTGCCCATGAATTGGACTTGCCCCGAGTGCGGCGCCCGCAAGGAAGATTTTGAAATGATGGCGATCTAAGGCGCTTCTATTGGCAATGTCTAAGCAGCAAATAGCAGTAAAGGAAAAGTATCTTGGGAAAAAATGAAGACTTATTTATACGGGCGCAAAAAACGATACCCGGTGGAGTGAATTCTCCAGTACGAGCGTTTCGTCAGGTTGGTGGTATACCCCGTTTTGTATCTAGAGCCAAAGGGCCTTACTTTTGGGATGCAGAAGACAAGCGTTATATTGATTTAATTATGTCTTGGGGTCCGATGATCGTCGGTCATGCCAATCCAGAGGTAGTGGAGGCAGTGCAAAGAGCTGCTGCAACCAGCTTTAGTTATGGCGCCCCCACAGAAGGTGAAATTGAATTAGCTGAACGCATCTGTCACTTAATGCCCAGCGTAGAACAGGTTCGCATGGTGTCCAGTGGTACAGAGGCAACCATGAGCGCCTTACGCTTAGCCCGTGGTTACACGGGGCGTGATTTGATTATTAAATTTGAGGGTTGTTATCACGGTCACGCGGATAGCCTTTTGGTAAAAGCGGGTTCAGGCTTACTGACTTTTGCGGACTCCACCCAAAATGCCCCTTCCTCTGGAGGTGTGCCTCAAGACCTAGTGAAACACACCTTAGTCCTGCCCTATAACGATATCGCAGCATTGGAAGAAGTATTTTTAAAGCAAGGCGAGCAGGTTGCCGCGGTCATCATTGAGCCGATTACAGGCAATATGAACTTAATTAAACCCCTCCCTGAATTTTTATCCACACTTCGCCAACTCACCAGTCAGCATGGCAGCGTGCTGATTTACGATGAAGTCATGACGGGGTTTCGGGTAGCCTTGGGTGGCGCTCAATCTTTACAGGGAATTACACCTGATTTAACTTGCCTGGGTAAGGTTATGGGTGGTGGCATGCCTATAGCAGCATTTGGCGGCAAAAAAGAAATTATGTCTAAGTTAGCCCCCTTAGGTAATGTCTACCAAGCAGGAACCCTCTCGGGTAATCCGGTGGCGGTCGCTTCTGGCTTAAAAACTTTAGAAATTGTGTCGCGCCCAGGATTTTATGAGCAACTCACCAGCCAAACAGAGCAATTGATGAAGGGCTTGAAGTTAGCAGCTGACACCTCTGGCGTGCCAGTTTCGGTCGACAGTGTGGGGGGTATGTTTGGGCTGTATTTTGCAGATCAGGTTCCCCGTTCTTTTGAAGAGGTCACTCAATCAAATATTGAGCATTTCAAACAATTCTTTCATGCGATGTTGAATGAAGGTATTTATTTAGCCCCATCAGCGTATGAAGCTGGCTTTACTTCCATTACACACGACTCTGAAGTAATAGAGGCAATCTTAGCTGCTGCACAAACTGCTTTTAAGCAGCTTGCGCGGGATCTTAAATAAGCAGAAACTACATCCGCATAGGGTGGTCATAACCACGGACCTGAATAATCTCTAAATCTTTTCGGCGCTTACCTGATTCTGGAATTTCCATGGCGGTGAGTTTGCCACCCCAAACGCAGCCGGTATCGAGTCCAATCACATTATGCTGCTGTAAAAGTCCCAAAGTAGACCAGTGCCCAAAGTAAATGAGAGCGTCCTTAGTCTTTCTTTTGGGAACTTTAAACCAAGGCAAATAGCCCTTAGGCCCAGCCTCTAGACCTTCCTTGCTCTCAAATTCCATTAACCCCGTTGGAGTGCAAAAACGCATGCGGGTTAAGGCGTTTGTGATTACCCGCAAGCGCTCATATCCCTTAAGAGAGTTACTCCATTTATTAGAGGTGTTGCCATACATATTGGCCAGAAAGTCTTTGTACGTTTTTTTACGCAGGGCCTTCTCGACCTCTTGCGCGCATTCAATCGTTTGACTGATATCCCACTGCGGCAAAACGCCAGCATGCACTGTGAGAACGTTGCCATTGTTTAACGCCAATGGTCTATGCCTGAGCCAATCAATCAGTTCTGCTCTATCGGGAGCCTTTAAGATTTTATCGACCGTGTCCAAGCCCCGGGTTTTGCGCAGACCCGCATCGATTGATAACAGGTGTAGGTCGTGGTTACCTAAAATACATTCAGCCCGCCCGCTTTCTTGTAGTTTTTTAAGGATGCGTAAAGACCCTAAAGAATCTGGTCCACGGTTCACTAAGTCCCCTAAAAAAATAATTTTAGATTTAGGGGGAAGTTTTTTTACCAGATTTTTAAGGGAGGGTGCACAACCTTGGATATCGCCAACGGCGTAAATCTTGCTCAAGTGCTTATCTTAAATCCTAAATACATTTAGCAATCAATTTACTCACTAATTAGTGCCGGTTTCTTCACAACGCTATAGCGCACCAAGGTATTTTTGCGGGCCTCATCATGGTTCACGATCGGTAATGGATAGTCCCGCCCCAAGACGATCCCTGCCGCCTCCAATTCGATGTGACCTACTTCCCAAGGCGCATGAATGGATTTTTTCGAGAGTTTTTCTAGTTGCGGCAAGTAACGGCGGATAAATTTCCCGTCAGGATCAAATTTTTCAGATTGAGTTACCGGGTTGAAGATTCTAAAATAGGGTTGCGCATCACATCCGGAGGAGGAGGCCCACTGCCACCCCCCATTGTTGGACGAGAACTCAAAATCATTGAGATGCTTTGCAAAGTACGTCTCGCCCCAGCGCCAATCAATTCCTAAGTCCTTCGTCAGAAAGCTGGCCACCACCATTCTTAAGCGGTTATGCATATAGCCACTTTGGTTAAGTTGATGCATGGCTGCATCTACTAAAGGATAGCCAGTTTTACCCTCACACCACGCTTTGAAGAGTTTCTTTGCATGGGGCCCAGCCTCCCATTGGATATTGTCATAGTCTGGTTTAAAGGCGACGCCGTCAGCCAGGCGCGGGTGGTTAGCCATAATCATGAAATAGAAATCACGCCAGATGAGTTCACTCAGCCAGGTAGTCGCTCCCATGCTGCCAGCAAGCATGCGGCGGTGTGCTTCACGTACTAGCCCCCGTATTGAAAGCATGCCAAAGCGCAAATGAGCCGATAGATAGCTAACCCCTTTAATTGCGGGAAAGTTTCTGCCGATTTGATATTGATCAATCCGAGTCAGAAAATCTTCCAGAAATTGCTGCCCAGCTTCTGAACCCGCTGGCAAGTAAGCCTCAATGCCGGTAGGACAAAAGCCCATCGACTCTAGCGAAGGAAAGGGCATCTCTAACTTTTTTGGAATGGCAGCAAATTGACCGGGCTTCGCTTCGCAGTCATTCGCAGCGATATCGCTTGTTTGGAGACGCTTAAGCCAATTATTTTTATAAGGCGTGAAGACTGAAAACACCGTTTGTGAGTTGGTTAAGACCTCTTTTTTCTCAAAAATGACCTGATCTTTGAAGTCCTCAAAGCCTATTCCTAACTTGGCTAAAGCTGCTTGTACCTTGGCATCCCTTGCGATGGCACTGGGTTCGTAATCACGGTTCGTAAAGACAGTTTCAACTCCAAGCTCCTGCGCAATAAGGGGTATGTGTTCAATTGGTTTGCCAAAGCGCACAATCAAACCACCTCCTTGACTGCGCAATTCAGCATCAATAAGTTCGAGACCTTGCCAAATGAAGTCAACTCGACGATCGGGTGTAAGCCCATCCTGAGTAGATTCACTTTCAAGCAAGGGGGTAAGGATGTCCGTATCAAAGATAAAGGCCAGCCAGACTTGAGCGCTATTTTTTAGCGCGTGATGAAGTGCTGCTTGATCATAGAGACGAAGATCGCGACGGAGCCAAACGAGTGCTTTTTGCATAGCCCCTATATTAGGGCTATTTTCAGGCTAGTGCAGTGCTTGCGGGTTAAGATTAAGCGCAAATATGGATACGATCTTTTTCATAGTCTCAAAGTTAGTGCAATTTTGCATTGAGCCCCTCAGCTGGGTGATCGTTTTTGTTGTGTTAAGCCTGTTATTTTTGCAGTTGAGAAAGCCCCAGCTATGTAGACGCTTTTTAATGCTGGCGTTGCTCGATTTATTGCTCATCGGCTGGTTGCCAACCTCTGAAGTTCTTTTGAGGGCCTTGGAAGATAAGGTGGCTCAGACTGACCTCGCCCAGATCAAGATTCAAGACGTAGGGGGCATCATGATTTTAGGCGGTGCGGTGGAAGGGGGTCAGATCGCCCGGGATCGTGGTGAGGTCTCGATTTACTCCGCTGCTGAACGTGTTACCAAGGCTTTTGAGCTCATACGCAAATATCCTCATTTACCTTTCATTTATAGCGGATTCTCCGGGCGACTGTCTCCCACGGGCAAGTCAGAATCGGAAGGATTCCAACAATTGATAAATGAGTAGGGCCTAGCTGACAGACCCGCTTACTATGAGAATCAATCACGTAACACCTATGAGAACGTGCTCTATGCCAAGCCCATGATTGTGCAAATTGGCGATAAAAGGCTAGACGGAACGCCTAAGCCTTGGCTTTTAATCACCTCCGCAAGCCATATCTATCGCTCAATAGGGATTTTTCAGAAGCAAGGCATTGAAGTGATTCCCGTGCCAGTAGATTATCAAACGGGGCATCAACTCCGGTGGCGCTCGTTTGATCTGGAGGAGGGTGTTCAGAATTGGAATCGCCTGAATCATGAAGTAGTTGGTTTAATCGCCTACTGGATTACCGGAAAGATCTAGTAATTCGGTAAAATGGGCTCATATGAGCGCGTCTAAAAAAGCCCTAGAGGGTCAAGCCGTTTTTCCTCCTCAAACCGAAGCGAGTGGGTCCGCGTTCTCTTATTCCGCAGACCATTTGGCTAATCAGTTTTTAATTGCGATGCCGGGAATGCAAGATCCTACTTTTGCCGGCACCGTTATTTACTTGTTTGAGCATAACGAACGGGGGGCAATGGGTTTAGTGGTCAACAGACCCACTGAAGTTAATTTGGCGACTCTATTTGAGAAGATCGAGCTCAAACTCGAAATCGCCCCCTTGTTAACTAGTCCAGTCTACTATGGCGGTCCAGTGCAGGCTGAGCGGGGTTTTGTGATGCATGAATCCGCATTAAATAGCAGCTACAGCTCTTCCTTAGTGGTGCCAGGAGGGCTCACTATGACTACTTCAAAGGATGTACTAGAGGCTGTCGCGCTGGGTACGGGCCCCGAGAAATTTCTAATTACCCTTGGCTATGCGGGCTGGGGCGCTGGGCAACTTGAGGAGGAAATTACCTCTAATGGTTGGATGAATGTCCCGGTCTCGCAAGAGCAAATGGCCAATATTATTTTTGATACCCCCTCTACGAAACGATACGAGCTGACCATGAGTCACTTAGGCTTTGACTTATCTCATCTCTCAGGTGAAGCAGGGCATGCATAAACCAGACGAGGTGTTTACGGTCATGGCTTTTGACTTTGGCACTCGCAGAATTGGCGTTGCAGTTGGAAATACAATTACTCGCGCAGGTCAGGCGCTGAAAGTAGTTGCTGAGGCTGTCGAAGAGAGGCGTTTTAAGGTGATAGAGGGGCTCCTCAAGGAATGGGAGCCTGCGCAACTGGTGGTGGGTTTACCTTGCCATCCTGATGGCGCAGAGCATGAAATGACCGCTAAGGCCAAGCGTTTTGGTAATCAGCTACATGGCCGCTTTCATTTGCCAGTAGCTTGGGTGGATGAGCGTTATACCTCGGCTGTTTTGGAGGGCGATGCGAATATGCGGGACAATTTAGACGCTCAGAGTGCTGCATTAATTTTGGAGCAATATTTTCTTGAAAAGAATGGGATGAATTGAGATGAGTGCCGAACAGTCCTATCTAAAATTATTAGCGGTATTGCTCAAGCGCAAACAGTCTGGCGAGTTATTGGAATTAGCTGGTTTAGCTATGGGCGGTGCTTGGATTGCGGAACGCTTAGCGAAAGATCTTGCACTCGCACACTTCGGCATTATTAATGTGGCGTTTCATCGGGACGATTACGCTGAGAAGGGCATGACTGCTTTGCGAACTGCAAGCACCACGCCAACCGACTTGCCTTTCGAAGTGACAGGGGCAAATGTCATCCTGATCGATGACGTGTTGTTCACTGGTAGAACCGTACGCGCAGCACTCAATGAGCTATTTGATTTTGGCAGGCCCGCACGCGTGGAGTTAATGGTCCTAGCGGATCGCGGCCACCGTGAACTACCTATCAGTGCAGATTTTGTGGGTGAGCAAGTGGATGTACCCGATGAACAAATTTTAGTATTAGAAAAAGACGAGGCTGGCATGTTCTCATTTCAACTTGAGGAGCGTGCGTCATGAGCGCAATAGATCAACAATTTAACCAATTTAATGCAGCCGGAGAGCTTACTCATCTATTGACGCTAGAGGGCTTATCTAAAGAGCACCTTGTTCATATTTTGGATACTGCTAAGCAATTCGTAAGTGTCACTGACCCCGCTCGAGAGGTGAAGAAAGTGCCCCTATTGCGTGGCAAAAGTGTCTTCAATCTTTTCTTTGAGAACTCCACGCGTACTCGTACAACCTTTGAGATTGCCGCTAAGCGTTTATCTGCCGATGTCATCAACTTAGATATTTCTACCTCATCCACCGCTAAAGGTGAGAGTCTGTTGGACACCATCGATAATTTGGTTGCCATGCAAGCAGACATCTTTGTAGTGCGCCATAGCGTTTCTAAAGCGCCGATTGAGATTGCAGAGCATGTTCCTGCGCACGTTCACGTGGTGAACGCTGGTGACGGTAGTAATCAGCACCCCACGCAAGGCTTGCTCGATATGTATACGATGCGCCACTTTAAGCAAGATTTTCGGGGCTTGAGGGTAGCGATTGTGGGTGACATTGTCCACAGTCGAGTCGCTAAATCCAATATTCACGCTTTAACGACTTTGGGATGCGAGGATATTCGTGCTATCGGCCCTGAGAGCCTCTTACCAAATGACCTCAATATGCTGGGCGTAAAAGTCTTTCACAATATGGAAGAGGGTTTAAAAGATGTCGACGTGGTGATGACCTTGCGTATTCAAAAAGAACGTATGGCAGCAGGACATGTTCCCGAGGGTGCGGCCTTTTTTAAACAGTACGGCCTCACGCCTGAGCGACTGGCGATAGCGAAGTCCGGTGCAATTGTGATGCATCCTGGCCCCATGAACCGTGGCGTAGAGATTGACTCAGCAGTTGCGGATGGTCCTCAATCTGTGATTCTCAACCAAGTTACTTTTGGCATCGCAGTGCGGATGGCTGTGATGTCGATTGTTGCCGGTAATTAAATCAATAGTGACGAGATAGGTCCAGTCAATGTCATTAGGTAAACGCTGGTTAATCTTGTCACACGGTTTCAATATGGATGGTAGGGCGGCCAGTCAAACTATTACCGATAAAATTCCCTATTTGCTAGAAGCTGGAATTAAGCCCACAGTATTTAGTGCGATTACTGGTATCAAAGATCGGCGATTTCCACATCAGCAATTTTTAGCTTGGGGCCCTGCGGCTTTTCGTTTCGACTTTCGGCATTGGATTGCGAACCAATATGGGCGCGGTATTTTTTATAAAGTGACGACAGGTTTAGTTTCTTTATTTCTTGCGCCTTTCATCGCTCTAGAAAAGTTGTGCCTAGGGTATTCAAGCCAATGGTCTTGGGCGATGCCCGCCTTCGTTAATGGACTTAAGCTGATTAAAAATCAAGAGATTGACGTCATCTATTCAACAGGTGGCGCATGGTCTGCCCACCTTGCCGGTCTGTGGCTTAAGAAGAAGACAGGTCTGCCGTGGATTGCTGAAATTCATGACCCCTTGGTGATTCGTCATCATCCTCAAGATCAGGGCTTTGATAAACCCTCTAATCGAGATGCACAATTTAGAAAGTATTTAGAGCGACAGATCTGTAAATATGCTGATGACGTCTGGTGGTTTACTGATGGAGCATTGCATTACGCTCGGACTCGCAACCCTGTCTTGAATACTTTGGGGGGTGCGCGTGGATTTATGGTGCTACCCGGTGCAGAACCCCCGGGAGGCTTGTATGCTGCTAAACCGCACACTTACTCTGACAAACTTAATCTCTGCCATTTCGGTTCCTTGGCGAATAATCGCTCTCTTTCCACAATTCTGAATGCATTAACGCCTCTACTCAAGAAATATCCAGAAGCAAGACAGTTCATGCGTGTGCATGCTTATGGAGCGCCATTAGACTCCTTAACGATAGCCGCCCAAAGCAGTTTTGGGTTTGAGGAAGTTTTAATAGCGCACGGGCGCCTTGAAAAAGATCCCTTGACAGGAAAGTCAGGTCGAGAGCAGGTGCTCGAAAGAATGCAGGCTGCAGATGTCTTGATTTTGTTACATGGGGACGAAGAGTGGTGCGCTGAATATATCCCATCCAAGTTTTACGAATACCTCTGGACGGGGCGACCCATTTGGGCAATTACGCACCGTAATGACCAGCTCGACAAAATGCTTCAGGAGCGAGGGGCGTATCTTAGTGCTGAAGGCGATACGAATAGTGTTGCCAAGGCCTTAGAGGCGATTTGGCTTGATTGGCAAAGTAAACAATTAATTGAGCCCAAGTGGTTACCCATCGGCGTAGACCAGGCTGTGAAGCAAATCTTGAATGATATTGATTTTAATCAACAGGAGCGCCAGTGAAGGATCTAGTTCTCTATTGCAAGTCGTATCGCCGCGATTTTTTACGTCTCAAACGTTTGCTCAATTCCATCAAAAAATATAATGTGGATCAGATTCCTTTTTATATTTCTTGCCCACAAGAGCAGTATGCTGAACTTATTAAAATAATGGGTTCGGAAGAGAGCTTTCACTGGGTGTCGGATGAGGCGATTATTGCCTCTAATCCACGAGTGGCAGCTGGCATTGAAAAAACAAGATCGGGTGGTTTGAGTCAACAGGCTATCAAGTCTGAATTCTGGCGTTTAGGTATCTCTGAGAATTACGTTTGTCTTGACTCGGATTGTATTTTTATTAAAGACTTTGGTGTCAGCGACTTCTTAGCCTCAGATGGCAATCCCTATACCGTCATTTATCAAAATAAAGAGTTTTTCCAACTCGCCATTAATCGTGGTGAGAATCAGGTAACAACCAACTTAAAAAAAGAGGGTGATCTCGTCAAAGCCTTATTTGACAGGAAGGGCCCGAATTACTATTGCCCATGCCCCCCATTTATTTGGTCTGCAAAAGTGTGGCGTTCATTGGATGAATCATATTTGCAACCAAGAAATATGTCTTTTTGGGATATATCAACCGGAGCACATCCTGAATCGTTGCTGTACTTAGAAGCCTTGTTAAATTTCAGGGCGATTCCTCTGTACCCCATTGAACAACTCTTCAGAATTTATTATTACTCTTGGCAATACTATCTACTCAAAAGAGTGGGTGAAAATCAGGAGAAGATAGCGGAGAATTATCTAGGAGTGATTTACCAGTCTAATTGGGATTCTGGCATGGATTATGGAGTCTCTCAGAAACCTTTCTTATCTAGAATACTTAAAAAAATAAAAAGTTTTTTACGTTACTTGCAAAGTTTTACTTAGAGTTTCATCTCAAGGAAAAATATGATCTTAGTCACTGGTGGTGCTGGGTTTATCGGCGGTAATTTCATTTTGGATTGGCTCAGTGAGTCTGGTGCTGAAGGTATTGTCAATTTAGATAAATTAACTTACGCCGGTAATTTGGCAACCTTAGATTCGTTGAAGAATGATTCTCGGCATATTTTTGTGCATGGGGATATTGGCGATCAAGAGCTGGTTACGCAACTGCTACGTGATCATCAACCTCGTGCCATCATTAACTTCGCTGCAGAGAGTCATGTAGATCGTTCGATTCTTGGGCCAGCGGAGTTTGTGCAGACCAATGTACTGGGCACCTTCAACTTATTAGAATGTGCCAAACAGTACTGGAGCAATTTAGATAGTGCTGCAAAAGAACGTTTTCGCTTCCATCATGTCTCGACCGATGAAGTGTATGGATCTTTATCCGCAACGGATCCGGCTTTTACAGAAGAACATCCTTATGAGCCAAATAGTCCCTATTCTGCATCCAAGGCGGGTTCTGACCACTTAGTGCGTGCTTGGTTTCACACTTATGGCTTACCAGTAGTCACCACCAATTGTTCCAATAATTACGGTCCTTATCACTTTCCAGAAAAACTGATTCCTTTAGTTATCCTAAACGCGCTAAATAATAAGCCCCTGCCGATTTATGGTGATGGCCAGCAAGTGCGCGATTGGTTATATGTAGGCGATCACTGCTCAGCAATTCGTGAAGTGCTTGCAAAAGGACGGTTGGGAGAAACTTACAATATTGGTGGCTGGAATGAAAAGGCCAATCTTGATGTGGTGAAGACTATCTGTAGCATCTTGGATGAGCTCAAGCCAAGAGACGATGGCAAATCCTATGTAGAGCAGATTACCTTCGTTAAAGATCGCCCTGGTCATGACCGTCGTTATGCCATTGACGCCAGTAAAGTAGAGCGTGAACTTGGCTGGCGACCAGCTGAAACTTTTGATACAGGCATTCGTAAGACAGTGCAGTGGTATTTGAGTAACTCTAAATGGATTGACGGAGTGCTGAGCGGTTCTTATCGTGACTGGCTACAAAAGCAATATACCTAAAGAACAGTTCATTCATGCGCATAATCATTTTCGGTAAAGATGGCCAGCTTGGTAAAGCTTTTGAGGCCTTATTTGATACTGCCGCGCCAAGATTGCCGAAGTCCATAATCATTCAATATATTGGGCGCGCTCAATATGATCTGAGCGATCAAGAGAAGCTCGCAGATGTTTTAAAACAATTTGCGCCTCATCTCATTATTAATGCATCAGCTTACACCGCAGTTGATAAGGCGGAGACTGAAATAGACTTGGCTTACGCAGTCAATGCCTTGGCACCTGAGATCATGGCGCAGTATGCCGCCCAGAACAGCGCCACTCTTTTGCATTACTCAACAGATTACGTTTTCGATGGTGAAAAATACGGCTTTTACCTTGAGGATGATATGCGTAATCCTTTAGGGATCTACGGCAAAAGTAAAGCCGCTGGGGAAGAGGCAATTATTAAAGCATTTAGTGCAGGCACTTCGGGTCAATATGCTATTTTTCGGACAAGTTGGGTCTACGGAGTGGGAGGTAACTTTATTCGCACTATTTTGCGTTTGGCAAAAGAACGAGATGAGCTTAAGGTAATTCATGATCAACATGGAGTGCCTACCAGCGCGGCCTGGCTAGCTGGCGTTAGTCTAGATCTTGTACTGAATCAAGATGGGGAACTTAAGACATTTCCGTCGGGCATCTATCATGCAGTGCCAGCTGGAGAAACGACTTGGTACGGTTTGGCATCATTTGCCGTACAGGTGGCCGCAGAGGTAGGCGCAACATTAAAAGTCACCTCAATTAAACCCATTCCAGCAACGGACTATCCTCTGCCTGCACCGCGCCCTAAAAACTCTCGAATGGCAACTGATAAATTGCAAGCCGTTCTGACCCATTCCAAGAATTACTTCAGTGACATTTCAATTTCTTATAATGATTTAAATGGTCTGTCCAGTTTTCCGCACTGGGAAGTGATGGTGCAGGATTACGTAAAGAAGTTGGTGTTGGATGCGTCAACGCAAAATCAATCAAATTAAGTTAGGGTAGCAATGACCGCAAACCAAGGGATAAATCGCAAAGGCATTATTTTGGCGGGTGGCTCGGGTACTCGGTTGTATCCAGTAACCCAAGCCGTCTCAAAGCAGTTAATGCCCGTCTATGACAAGCCAATGGTGTACTACCCATTGAGTACGCTTATGTTGGCTGGTATCCGCGACATTTTATTAATTTCGACACCGCAAGATACCCCCCGATTTGCCGAGCTCTTGAAAGATGGCTCCCAATGGGGTTTGAATATTGAATATTGTGTTCAGCCCTCCCCAGATGGTTTGGCGCAGGCATTTACTTTGGGTAAACAGTTTGTTGGCAATCATCCGAGCGCCTTGGTATTAGGAGATAATATTTTTTACGGTCATGAATTGGTTGCTCAGCTTAATAGTGCAAATGATCGACAACAAGGCGCTTCCGTATTTGCTTATCATGTGACTGATCCAGAGCGGTATGGTGTAGTGGAGTTTGACAAAACTTACAAGGCACTCTCGATTGAGGAAAAGCCTCTAAAGCCAAGAAGTAACTATGCTGTGACTGGTTTGTATTTTTATGACAATCAAGTTTGTGATATTGCTCAATCAATTAAGCCCAGCCCACGTGGTGAATTAGAAATCACGGATATTAATCGCATCTACCTCGAGAAAAACGAACTGAGCGTAGAAATTATGGGCCGCGGATTTGCTTGGTTGGATACGGGTACCCACGATTCTTTACTCGATGCTGCCGGATTTATTGCCACCTTGCAAAAGCGTCAAGGACTGATGGTGGCCTGTCCTGAGGAAATTGCATTTCGCCAAGGCTGGATCTCTGCAGAGCTTGTGCAAAAAGTAGCTTCACAACTGAGTAAAAACAGTTATGGTCAGTATTTGACTAAAATTTTGCATGAGCTCAAAACTTCCGAGCTCCCCATCTCTTTGACTTCGAAAAAACCTGATTGATGACTGCCTCCTCAAAAATACAAGTTCAACCCACGGCTATTCATGATGTCTTAATCATTGAGCCTAAGGTCTTTGGCGATGAGCGTGGTTGGTTTAGCGAATCCTTTAACGCTGAGGATTTTTCATCCGCCACGGGTTTAAATGTGGAGTTTGTGCAAGATAATCACTCCTTTTCTCGCCAATGGACTCTAAGAGGTCTTCACTACCAACTAGAAAAGACGCAAGGCAAACTCGTACGAGTCATTTCTGGAAGCGTATTTGATGTTACTTTAGATATTCGTCAAGACTCACCCACCTTCGGAAAATGGGTCGGCGTTGAACTCAGCGCGACCAATCACAGACAATTGTGGGTTCCGCCACAACTAGCTCATGGTTTCTTAGTCTTATCTGAAACGGCAGAGTTTTTGTATAAAACGACTGACTACTATCATCCACAGAGTGAGGCTTGTTTAGCCTGGAACGATCCGACGGTCGATATCGAGTGGCCGCTACCAATCGGGATAATGCCTAATATGAATGCGAAAGACTCGGCTGGGCTAGCATGGGATGTTGCGCCTAAGTTCTAAGCCTATGGCCTAAAAGATAAGATAATGCTCCTATGAGTGATTTATCTGATTGGGAAACTACAACATCCCCTAAAATCCTGCTGATCAAACTCTCCTCTTTGGGGGATGTATTGCACAATCTTCCTATTGTTTGGGATATTCGTAGACAGCTTCCAAACGCTCAAATAGATTGGGTGGTTGAAGAGGCTTACGTTCATCTTCTTGCGCCTCTTTTATCAAAAGAGAGTTTTAAGGGCATTGATCGCATCATTCCTTTTAGCCTGCGTCGCTGGAAGAAAAATCTGGGCAAGCTCAATACCTGGAAGCAGTTTTTTGCCTTCAGAAAAGAGCTTCGCGCCAGCACTTATGACGTCATCATAGAAACACAAGGACTCATTAAATCAGCGGTGGTGTGCGGTCTAGCTACAAAAAGCGCCAATGCAGTGATTGCGGGTTTGGCTAATGCAACGCAGTTTTCAGGATACGAGCCACTCGCCCGAAGCTTTTACAGCAAATCTGTGGCAGTACCTGTTCAGTGTCATGCGATCGATCGCTCGCGTCGAATCCTGTCTGCCGCGCTAAAGTGGCCGGCAATTGAGCGATCTGTTACTCCACTTTTTTACCCTGAGCAATTCCTAGCTAGCATTCCTGCGCACAACATTCCTGGAATAACCGCTCCTTATATGCTCTTTTTTCATTCCACAGCGCGTGAGGCAAAGCGTTGGTCAGACTCGCATTGGATCGCTTTGGGAAATGCCCTAGCAGAGTTGGGTTATCAAATTGTCTTGCCATGGGGAAATACCGCTGAGCAAAGACTTAGCATGGCGCTTGCCAAGCAGATTCGGGGATCGTTTGTGCCACCTGCATTTTCTATTGAGGAAGCGTTCCCTCTGATTGTGGGGGCCACTTTAACTGTTGGGGTAGATACTGGATTGACGCATCTCGCAGCAGTGTTGAATAAGCCTACGGTAGAGATCTACTGTGACTCCCCGCGATGGAAAACCGAGGGGTATTGGTCGCAGAGAATTACTAATGTAGGGGATATGCAAACCCCCCCTTCTGTTGAAGAGGTGCTCAAAGCTTGTAAATCTTCGCTCAGCGAAAAGAATGTCTAAGCAAGGGGTATCTCAGGTTGCCAGCCACTTTGTCAAAACAATAAGTTTGAACCTCAACTCGCTATAAACTTAAGCCTATGGAACTGATCTTGTTATTAAAAGCGCTTATTCTCGGCGTAGTCGAAGGCTTAACTGAGTTTTTGCCTATATCTAGTACTGGCCACCTGATTTTGGTGGGCGATCTGCTTAATTTCAACGATGAGCGCGGTAAAGCATTTGAAGTCATTATTCAGTTTGGAGCAATTCTAGCGGTGTGCTGGGAGTTTCGCGAGAAACTGTGGAAAGTAACGACTTCATTCGGGACAAGCCCTGTAGCTCGCCACTTTGCCCTTAATTTAGTGATTGCTTCGATTCCAGCCCTCGGCTTGGCATTTATTTTTGGAAAATATATCAAATCCTTACTATTTGCGCCGATACCCGTAGCCATGGCTTTTATCGTCGGCGCCCTGGTGATTTTTTGGGCCGAACGTCGTCAAAAGCAATTTCAAGACACAAACCATAAAACATACATTCATTCGGTAGATGATCTTAGTTATCTCGACGCTTTTAAGGTGGGTTTAGCTCAATGTGCTGCCTTGATTCCCGGTACCTCACGCTCTGGCGCAACGATTATTGGGGGGATGCTCTTTGGCATTCCACGTGCAGTCGCAACCGAGTTCTCTTTTTTTCTGGCAATCCCTGTCATTGGCGCCGCCACTGCTTATGAGTCGCTCAAACTTTGGCAATCACCAATAGCTATCTCGGGTGAATATGGCTTAGCTATTCTCCTAGGATTTGTTGCTGCTTTTTTCTCCGCATTCATTTGTGTGCGTTGGTTGTTGCATTATGTCGCCAGTCATACATTCATTCCCTTCGCTTGGTACCGTATTATTTTCGGCTTACTAGTACTCATTAGCGCTTACAGTGGACTAGTTTCTTGGTCTCATTAAATGTTTCTTAAACTTCATTATTCTTTATTGGGATTCGTATGGATGTATCGATAGACGCAATTACCAATAATATTCAGTTGGCATTAGCCCCAGTGTTCTTACTCACTGCGATTGCGACTTTGCTCAATGCAATTTCAACTCGACTGGCCAGATCCGTCGATCGTATGCGAGCGATTCAGCACAGAATTCATGATGGAAGCGTGATTAATGAGGCGGCAAGACTGCATATGATTTTGGAGGCTGATGAAGCGAAGATTCGTGGCCGCTTGTGTACTGCAGCTATTTTCTTTGATGTACTGAGTGGAGTTTTTATCTCACTCACAGTACTCGAGTTATTTTTCTTTCAGGCTGGTGCGGTTCGCTCTTTGCAAACCTCATTCGTCATATGGACATTTGTTATGGGGCTCATTTCTTTTATGACCTCGTTATTAATTATTTTATTAGAAGTCATCTACGCCTACCGTTCGGCGGGTTGGTTTGATCCGCATCACTAATTTTTATTATCTTGAATAGACTAACTATATGAATAAAATCCTCATCACTGGCGGCGCTGGCTTCTTAGGCTCTCACCTGACCGAAAAATTACTCAAAGAGGGTAATGATGTTTTAGTGGTCGATAACTACTTCACTGGCTCCAAGCAAAACGTCGCCCATTTGCTCTCCAATCCCCATTTAGAGTTAATGCGTCATGATGTCACTTTCCCTTTGTATGTTGAAACTAATCAAATATACAACCTAGCCTGTCCTGCATCGCCAGTGCACTATCAATACGATCCAGTCCAAACTACGAAGACTAGCGTACACGGTGCCATTAATATGCTGGGTCTTGCTAAAAGAACTAGGGCCCGTATCTTGCAGGCCTCTACTAGTGAAGTGTACGGCGATCCAGAGGTGCATCCCCAGCCAGAATCCTACTGGGGGAAAGTGAATCCTATCGGCATTCGTTCTTGCTATGACGAAGGTAAGCGTTGCGCAGAAACTTTATTCTTTGATTACCATCGCCAGCACCAGCTCGATATTAAGGTTGTGCGCATCTTTAATACCTATGGGCCGCGTATGAATCCCCATGACGGTCGGGTTGTGAGCAACTTTATTGTGCAAGCTTTACAAGGCAAAGACATTACTATCTACGGCGATGGTCAACAAACCCGCAGCTTTTGCTATGTCGATGACCTTATTGAAGCTATGGTGCGGATGATGAATTCTGAAAATGGCTTCACTGGCCCTGTAAATATTGGTAATCCCAATGAGTTCACGATGCTAGAGCTCGCAGAAAAGATTCTGCAACTTTCGGGAAGTAAATCGAAGTTGGTTTTCGAGCCTTTACCATCTGATGATCCAAAGCAGCGTCAACCCAATATTGCATTGGCTAAAGACAAGCTAGCTTGGGAGCCTCGAGTGCAGTTAGAGGATGGTCTCAAAGAAACCATCGCTTACTTTAAGAAAGTGGTGGGGTAGTTTGGAGCAGGATAAATCTGAAGATAAGATAAGCAAACAACTTACCCGAATTCGTTCATTCGTTCTGAGGGCTGGCAGAATCACTGCTGGTCAACAGCGGGCCATGGATGAGCTGGGCCCTCAATTTCTAGTGCCGTATCAGCAGTCAAAGGTAGATTTATCAGCCCTGTTTGAGGGCTCACGAAAACCCAAAATACTTGAGATTGGTTTTGGTATGGGCGAGAGCACTGCTAAGATTGCCGCTCTGAGACCAGAAGATGATTTTCTGGCAATTGAGGTGCATTTACCTGGCGTCGGGGCGCTACTCAAACTCATAGGTGAGCAGCAACTGACTAATCTACGCCTAATACGCCATGATGCAGTAGAAGTATTAGAAACCATGATTGCACCCGATTCGCTTGATGGAATTCATATTTACTTTGCTGATCCTTGGCATAAAACACGCCACCATAAGAGAAGGCTGATTCAGGCAGAATTCGTCAGGCTATTAGTGTCGCGTTTAAAAACGGGCGCTTACTTACATCTGGCTACAGACTGGCATAACTATGCTGAGCAAATGTTATTGGTGCTCAACGCTGAGCCTGCCTTGATCAATACCTCTACAGAGCAGGTCGAGATAGCGACCTTTAATGAAAAAGATATTTCAGAGGCGAGTGAGCTCACTAATGAATTTCAGCCTACTTTAGCGCAATTAAATGTAACCCATCTTGGCTACGTAGATAGGCCAGCTTACCGCCCCATTACCAAATTTGAAAACCGAGGTCTTAAATTAGGTCATGGTGTATGGGATTTGGTGTACAAAAAAAGATAGGCTCTTTTTTATAAGCCAAGGCAAACGTACTTCAGCTCTAAGTACTCATCGATTCCATAAATACTACCTTCGCGTCCCAAGCCAGATTGCTTGACACCACCAAAGGGGGCAACTTCATTGGAAATGATGCCGGTATTGACGCCAACGATCCCATAATCAAGCGCTTCCGCTACTTTCCAAATCCGGCCAATATCTCTGCTGTAAAAATACGATGCCAAGCCATATTGACTATCGTTCGCCAGCTGAACAACTTCCGCATCATCATCAAAGGGAATGATCGGGGCAACGGGGCCAAATGTTTCTTCGTAGCTGATCAGCATATCTGCGCTGACATTACTTAAAACAGTCGGCTCATAAAAGGTACCGCCTAAGTGAGAACGCTTGCCACCAACAACCAACATAGCTCCCTTGCTTAGCGCATCGGCTACATGCTTCTCAACTTTTTCTAAGGCGGATTGCTCAATGAGAGGACCCTGATTAATATTCGCCTCCATGCCGTTGCCTACTTTAATAGCCCGCACAGCCCTGGCAAATTTCTCTACAAAGGCATCTTGCACTTTGCGGTGAATGTAGAAGCGATTAGCGCAGACGCAGGTTTGACCAGAATTACGAAACTTGGAAGCAACCGCGCCAGCTACCGCAGCATCAATGTCGGCATCTTCAAACACAATAAAGGGCGCATGGCCGCCGAGTTCGAGTGCCAATTTTTTGACTGTGGGTGCGCACTGAGCCATCAAAATACGACCTACTTCAGTTGAGCCAGTAAATGACAGATGTCGCACTATCGGCGAGGCGCAAAATACTTTCCCTAAAGCAATAGACTGCTCAGCGTCTGCAGTCAAAATGTTGATGACACCAGCTGGTACACCTGCACGCGAGGCTAATTCAGCTAGGGCGAGTGCAGATAGTGGCGTAAGTTCTGCTGGCTTAATGACTATCGTGCAACCCGCTGCCATGGCAGGCGCTATCTTGCGCGTAATCATCGCAATTGGAAAGTTCCAAGGGGTAATGGCGACACACACCCCAATGGGCTGCTTGAGTACAAGTAAGCGTTTATCACTCCAAGTGGTGCTCGGTATTAATCCAGCGACACGCTTTGCCTCTTCAGCAAACCACTCAATAAAGGATGCCCCGTAAGCAACCTCACCAGCAGCTTCTGCTAGCGGCTTACCTTGCTCTAAGGTCATGAGTGTTGCCAAATCATGGGTATTTTCGACAATGAGGTCAAACCATTTGCGCATCACAATGGCGCGCTCTTTACCGGTTTTACTTTTCCAGCCCTCTAGAGCGTTTTCCGCTGACTGGATGGCAAGCTCAGCATTTTCAGTACTGGTATTACCCACTTCTGCAATGAGCTCTGCCGTCGCAGGGTTATGCACTGGAAAGCGACTATCGGGGCCCATCTTCAGCCATTGACCGTTAATGTAGGCATCCTCTTTAAAAAGACTGGGATCCTTTAATAAACCCCGAATATCTATTTTTTTCATAGCGCTTCTCAGTTAATAAATTGGTTAACTGATTTTATCCCCGATAAGGGATCAAGGAGGTGATGGGATCCTGACTAGCTCGCTGCGAGCTCAGTAGCCCTGAGTTTTTTTGCTAATAGATCCAATACGCCGTTTACGTACTTATGACCATCGGTACCACCAAAGGTCTTTGCTAACTCAACGGCTTCATTAATAGCCACTTTATAAGGGACGGAGAGGTCGAGAGCCAATTCATAGGTGCCGATTAATAAAGCTGCGTGTTCAACGGGCGAGAGTTCATTGATTGGGCGATCTAAGGCCGGAGTGATGATGCCTTCCAACTCGTCTGTGCGTTCCAACACGCCCTCGAAAATGCCATTAAATAAATCGAGCTGACAGCGCCGAAATCCGGGGTCTTCAGCAAGTTGTTTAGCAATCGCTGAAGCATTAGGCAAGCTTCCGGCTCGACGCATGACTAGGCTTTGGTAAACGCCTTGCAGGGCGTATTCCCGAGCGCGTCGACGCGGCGTCAAAGAACGTTTGGGCGCACTAGATGCAGTTGTTGTTTTAATGGACAGTGCGTTGGGGGGCAGATTAGACATGATGTAATTATTCTTGAATATGATGAATATCGATGTCGATATCCGGTGTGAGTGCTAAGGCTAAATTAGCCATTTCTATAACGGTTCTAGCGCAGTCAGCCCCTTTGATCTGCACCCGCTCTTCGGCCTGCTCATCCGTATCGCAGGTCAGAACACCGTTAGCAATTGGCAGTTTAGAGTCTAATGAAATGCGCGTAATGCCCGCTGCGGACTCGTTTGAGACCAATTCAAAGTGATAGGTTTCACCACGGATCACTGCACCTAAGGCGATCAGACCATCAAACTCACCGGTCTCAACCAGTAGTTGCAGTGCAAATGGAATCTCTAGCGCACCTGGAACGGTGATCACTTTAATATCCTCATGCAGTACCCCCAATTGAACCAACTCAGCAATGCAAGCATCCCTTAGGGCAACGCAATGATCTTCATTGAAGCGGGCCTGTACGACGCCAATATGCAAGCCCTTACCAGCTAGATCGGCCCCTAAAACACCAACAGCAACATCAGAATGGGAAATAGTCATAAGGTCTGTAGAAGAAAAATATTAAGCAATAAAAGGAGTGTAGCCAGTAATTTCTAGGTGGTACCCAGACATACTTGGAATAGGATTGGGATTGGCGAGTAAGCGCATTTTGCCAACACCGAGATCTTTTAAGATTTGGGCGCCAATGCCATAACTGCGGAAATCAGTTTTGCGCGCCAACGGCGCTGCAGTTTTACCTGCGTCAATACTATTGAGTTTTTGAAACTGTGCCAACCAATCCACATCATTCGGTGCAGCCATTCCAGAGGCATTCAGTAAAACAGCTACACCCACAGGTGAGGCAGCTAATGTTTGCAAAGCTTGGGATAGGGGCCAAGAATGCGTACTGATATTGGTATCGAGGAAGTCCAGCGCCGTTAAGGGCTCATGCACTCTTACTAAAGTCTCCGTGGTTTCAGAGGGAGTCCCTTTGACTAGGGCGATGTGGATACAGGAGCTAGGTGTATCCCGATAGACCACCCCATGAAACTTCCCCCAAGGAGTATTGAACTCACGCTCACCCTCGCGAACCACAATACTTTCGTGCTGGCTACGATATTGAATCAAGTCAGCAATACTGCCTATTTTTAATTGGTGCTCTTGGGCGAACTCCAGCAAGTCTGGCAAGCGAGCCATACTGCCATCGTCTTTCATGATTTCACAAATCACTGAGGTTGGTGAGCAACCAGCCAAAGCGGCTAAGTCGCAACCCGCCTCAGTATGTCCAGAGCGAATGAGTACTCCGCCAGGCTGAGCCATCAAAGGAAAAATATGCCCAGGCTGTACCAAGTCATCTGGTTTGGCTTTGGACGCAACTGCGGTTTTGATGGTGTGAGCACGATCGGCTGCAGAAATGCCAGTCGTAACACCGTTAGCAGCTTCAATCGAAACTGTAAAGTTGGTGCCCATGGAGGTGCCATTATCTTTGACCATTAAAGGAAGATTGAGCTGCTGGCAGCGCTCACGGGTCAGCGTCAGGCAAATCAGCCCCCGACCAAACTTGGCCATAAAGTTGACCGCCTCCGGTGTGACGTGATCGGCTGCCAAAACTAAGTCGCCTTCGTTCTCGCGATCCTCTTCATCGACTAGGATGACCATTCTGCCTGCGCGCAACTCGGCAACGATTTCTTCAGTACTGGCGAGTGTATTTTGCATAGCCTTCTATTTTAAGCTGATGGGGCGTTTGTCGTTCTTTAGTTCTCCGGCTTTCGTTGCTATATCCGCCGTTTCAGACAAGCAAAAAGGAATTCATGGATTTTTTTCTGAGCCCAATGCCTAGAAAATGGGCTTATGGCTCTAAATACCAACCCTAAAGAGGGCTTTATTTTGCTTGAGGCATTGATCGCAATGACTCTGGTAGTGACCAGCTGGGTGGGTTTATCCCACGCTTACCAAGGGCTTGCATTGAGATTTGGACAGTTGCAAGAGAAAAGAGTGCAAATCGGAAAGGAATCAGATCAATTTGAAATACATATACATAGCCTCAACAATGCCCAGCAGGGGTCAGTAAATGAGCCTTCTCGATTGCTTCATAGGGCTAGCCCTGAGCTTGATGCTGGTAAGTCCGTTACTAAAAACCAGCGCAGAACTGGCAGCAAAACAAATTGAGTATGAGAAAGTGCAGTCACTAACCGCAGAAGCGGAACGTGCACTAGAGTTGATCGGGCGCGCCATTCGCATGGCTGGATTTCGCAATACCCAATCATTGAGCGCTAGTAGCAAAAAAATCTCATCTTCTGCCCCATTTATTTCTCTACAGAAAGGGAAGGGTTTTAGAGGTTCAGATTCTTTCTTAATTCGCCATGAGCTTTCTGATGGAGTTGATCTGGATTGCGTCGGTAATGTGCTCACCAAAGAGCGTACTAAGGGTCATTGGGCTCAACAGGGCTTTTTAGTGGAGAGACAGGCTACTGCACCCAAAGGGTTTAAGGTGAATGGCGGCTCATTGATTTGCCAGTCACTAGATCGCCATGGCAGAATGCAAAACACCACCGTAATGAACGGCGTTAATCAATTATCTATTGATGAGTCATCAACATTATTAGGCAATGCAAACAGATCGAATAGCGGCAGTCGGTTATTCGTGGTCAAACTGCAGATGACCGATGGTAAGGCCTTGCAACGAGAATTCAGCCGCACCTTTGCCACCCGCAATCCCCAATGATTCTTGCCTGGGTTTTCTCTTTATTGGTGTTACTTTCTTCTTTGCTAGCCTCCATTGAGCGAATGAGTGCGCTAGAGGTGGTGGGGGTCAATACCCTAGTTGATGCCCAAGCAAGATTCATTCTGGCTGAAAATAAGGTCTCAGGCTGTGAAAGCGATCTCGCCAATCTTCTGATTCAGCAAAATCCTGCATGCGACATTTTTGCCGCAGGAAAGCAGCGTTGGATCATCGCCAATAAAGAAGTGCCTTACCTTGAGGTGTTAGTTTCTCTGGACCCTAAAACGGGCGCAACACACCGTTTGCATTGGCGCCAAGACTTTGAATAAAGAAACGGGCAGCACCCTCCTCGAGTTGATGGTCGTTGTTTTAATTATCGCCATCATGGCCGCATCTTCCATGCCCATGTTGCAACGGCAAATCGCCGCAAGAGAAATCGATACGATTGCACGACGCTTTATTTTGCATGCCCAATTTGCACGCCAACAAGCTTTGCGATTGGGTAGCTCAGTTCAAATAGCTCCTGTTCATGGCAATTTGTGGGAGGAGGGTTGGGTTGTAAAAAGTGTTTGTTTAGCCAATCAATCCACCGCAACCTGTATTGAGCGTAACTGGTTTTCTCAAGGGGATATTAGCCCCGCTTACTTTAAGGGAGGGGGGAAGCAATTTATTGATCCTCACACCTCTAAAAGAGGCATCACCTTCAATCCCGCCGGAGCGGCGAAGACGCGTCATGGGGGATTTGTTGCCAATCGGTTAATTTTGGGTCATGAGCATGTCCCCAGTCTAGAACGTCAACTCATTATGGGAAGTGGCGGTCGTTGGCGCATTTGCGACCCTAAGGCAGACCCCAAAGCCTGTAAGTAAGCCCCTTAAATATCTGCAAAATTGTAAATTTTGTCTTTGCCGCTCACAATCGGTTTTAATAGACCCATGTACAGCGATGATGACCACCAGTGGATGAGCCAGGCCTTAGCCCAAGCCAAAAATGCCCTCTACTTATCCAATCCAAACCCCCGTGTGGGATGTGTCATCGTCAAAGATGGTCAGCTTATTGGCAAAGGCTTTACTCAACAGGTTGGCGGTCCTCATGCTGAAATCCAAGCCTTAGCTGACGCTAGGGCGCAGGGTTTTGATCCAGCTGGTTCAGATATCTATGTCACTTTAGAGCCATGCAACCACACTGGTAAAACGCCCCCATGCGTAAATGCATTGATTGCTGCGCAGCCAGCGCGTGTGATTGTGGCAATGATCGATCCCAATCCCCTCGTGGCTGGTAAAGGGCTAGAGCGTTTAAAGCAGGCCGGAATTGATGTGCACTGTAGCCTCATGGAGGAAGATGCTGAAAAACTGAATCCTGGATTTATCTCTAGGATGACGCGCGGCTTACCTTGGGTGCGACTCAAAATGGCTGCCAGTTTAGATGGTAAGACAGCTTTATCAAATGGCCAGAGTCAATGGATTACGGGGCCGCTCGCTCGAGCTGATGGGCATCACTGGCGTGCGCAAGCGTGTGCCATTCTGTCGGGCGTGGGTACGGTAAAAGAAGATGACCCTAGTCTCAATGTTAGAGAAGTCCAAACCCAGCGCCAGCCCTGGAAGATCATTGTCGACTCCCATTTAGAGACTCCGCCGGATGCTAAGTTACTTAAACAGATTGATCAATCAGGAGTGCTGGTGGTTTGTGCTTCTCTTGAATCTGCGGAAGCGCAAGCAAGAGCTAGGCGCTTGGAGTCAGGCGGAGCGGAGATCATTGCTATGGCAAATCCAAATGGTAAGGTGGATCTACCTCGATTATTTAGCTACCTTGCGCAAGAGCGGCATATGAATGAAATTCATGTGGAGGCGGGTTGTAAACTCAATGGATCCTTACTGAGAGAAGATTGTGTCGATGAGCTGCTGTTGTACTATGCGCCGTTTTTTATTGGTGAAGGTGTTGGAATGGCTAATGTATCCCCACTCGTAGAATTGCAGCACCGCCAAAATTGGAGCATTATCGAACACACAAGTTTTGGACCAGACCTGCGTGTGCGTTTATTAAAAAGTTAAAATCAATCTATGTTTACAGGAATTATTACTGCCGTAGGGCACATCAAAAACGCACAAGCTAAAGGCGATGGCTTGCATCTCACTATCGAGACGCCCGCTCACTATTTAGAGGATGTGGTTCTTGGGGATAGTATTGCAATTCAGGGGGCGTGCATGACGGCAACGCAGCTTGATGGCAATACCTTTAGCTTTGATATCTCACGCGAGTCTCTAAATAAAACAGTGGGGCTCGATCAGGTAGGGCCAGTAAATTTAGAAAAAGCGCTGCGTTTAAATGATCGCTTGGGTGGACATTTAGTGAGCGGCCACGTGGATGGAGTCGGTAAGGTTGCGCATTTTTCTGAAGTAGCCCAAGATACTTATGGCTCTTGGCTTCTGCAGATCGAAGCCCCAAAAGAGCTGGCACCATTTTTGGCATACAAAGGCTCGATAGTAGTGAATGGCGTCTCACTCACGGTAAATAAAACAACCGATACCCACACAAGTTGCTTGGTAGATATCAATATCATTCCACATACATTAGAAAATACGACCTTAGGCCATCTCAAGCAAGGAGATGTAGTCAATCTAGAGGTTGATCTGATCGCGCGTTACGTTGCGCGGATGCTTGAGACTCAGGTTAAATAAAAGCTGGAGCTTGAGGAATAGATTACTTACGGTAGCGAGTTGGATCAACTAACTTTGCGTTTTTAAAGCCGACCTGTCTGAGACGACAGGATTCACACTCACCACAAGCTTCACCCAAATCGTTGGCTTGGTAACAAGACACTGTCTGAGAGTAATCTACTCCGAGTGTGTTGCCTAGTGCAATGATCTCAGCCTTGCTCATGCTGATGATGGGAGCGTGAACTCTAAAACGATTGTCATTATTGACGGCCTCTACGCCAGCTTTGGTCGCTAGATTGGCCATGGTTTCAAATGAGGCCACATATTCAGGGCGGCAGTCCGGATAGCCGGAGTAGTCCACCGCATTAGCACCATAAAAAATATCTAGACCACCAAGTGATTCAGCCCAGCCTAAGGCCAGTGACAATAAGATGGTGTTGCGCGCCGGGACGTAAGTGATGGGGATCTCATGCTCCCCTCCTGGGCTCGTAGGTAATTCTATAGAGGCATCGGTAAGCGCAGATCCACCAAAGCGAGTGAGATCTAAGTTAATCACTTCATGACGTTTCACCCCCATCTTTTTGGCAATGTGTTTTGCGGCTGCCAATTCAGAAGAGTGGCGTTGGCCATAGCCTACAGATAGCACATAAGGCGCATAACCTAAGTCTTTGGCAAGCGCCAAGATCGTGGTTGAATCTAAGCCGCCTGAAAATAAAATAACGGCTGGCGCATTCGGTTTTCTAGGGGAGAACTGCGTAAATTCTGCAGAGAGTGGTGTCATTACTTGGTAGCGGTGAGGAGTTGCTGGGCTTTGCTTGCTGTATCGGTATCGGGAAACTTACTGATGATCTCGCTGAAGGTTTTTTTGGCCGCTACTTTACTACCGCTCTCAAGCTGTGCATTACCTAAGGTCAACATGGCTGCAGGGATGCGAGGGTGCTCAGGAAACCGTTTAATCATGCCTTGAAGTTGCGCAATCGCTCCAGAATAGTCTTTATTGGCGTACTTGCTATTGCCGCTCCAGAAAAGTGCTAAAGGGATGTATGGGCTTTTGGGATAGCGAGTAATGAACGCAGAAAAACCATCCTCAGCCTTTTTAAGATTGCCAGACTGAAATGCACTCAAAGCGTCGTCATAGGCCTTTTTTTCACCGGGCTGCATAACACCAGTGACACCCTCAATGGTTACGGTGCGGGGCTCAAAATTTCCCAAACGATTATCGAGATCTTGATAGTAGGTTTTCTGAGATGTATTAATCTCTTCGCCCTGCTTCTCAAGTTCCTCAACCTTACCGCGAAGCTTGGCATTTTCTGTTTTGAGCGCGTCAATTTGATTTTGCAAGTCGAGTTGAGTCGTGGCGAGTGATTTGCGTAAATCGAGTATGGCTTTGCGCGCCTCATCATCAGAAAAGAGGGCCCAAGCGCTATTAGATGAGCATAAGCAAACCAGAGCCGCACTTAAACAAAACGCTCGTGAGAGCGTTTGTTTGCATGAGTAAAAAAACGACTTCATCAGTTGGTGATGTAAACAATGTCAGCGCGGCGATTTTCTGCCCAAGCCGCCTCGTTGTCGCCTTCGGCTTTTGGTTTTTCTTTACCAAAGCTCACCGCTTCCATCTGATTATCTGTAACACCCATTAAGTTCAATGCCTTGCGCACTGCGTCCGAACGTCTTTGACCTAAAGCAAGGTTATATTCAGCGGTACCACGATCATCCGTGTTGCCTTGAATAATGATCTTTTGATTAGGGTGCCCCTTTAAAAAGCTCGCGTGAGCGGACAACTGCGCTTGGTACTTGGTTTGTACCGTGTATTCGTTTAAGTCAAAATAGACGCTACGTTGGTAGAGTGGGCTGCTAGGATCGTTCCAAGGCTGCGATGCGAAGTTGCCGCCGCTCCCACCATTGGCGCCATCGCCATTTACATCGTCTAATTTAACGCTTGAGCAGGCTGCCATCAATAATGCTGCCGCTCCCACAATGGCAAATGTTGCCAACCTACGTGCACTTGAAATCTTCATGATCTATCCTTTATCCCGCAAACGAAGTAACTTAAGCTACCAATATTCATCATTATGCCCCCGCACGCAGTAAAAGTGGTTAATTCAAAGTAGCGGGCAGGGGCTTTCCGAGGCGTATGGGGTATTAATCCATAAATGGTCCCCAGGATGGCTGACGTACATCAGATCCTGGAATGCTTAACACCTGCTTCGAATTTCCATCGACTGAAACGGCTGCCAATACCCGCTTGCCGCCCACCTTAGTTGAATAAAGTACATAACGGCCGTTTGCCGCAAAGGAGGGGGATTCATCACTACTGCCGTCAGTTAAAGCCCTGGATTCTCCGGTAGCCAAGTTAAGAATATAGAGACGGAATGCGCCACCAAGGTTGGCAATGTAGGCCAAGTACTTACCATCTGGTGAAATTCGCGGCGAGGTTACAAAGCCTTGTTTAAACGTAACGCGCTTAGCGCCGTCAGCTTGCTCACCCTCTGCGCTCATGCGATAGATTTGGGGATTGCCACCCCGATCGCTAGTGAAATAAATATATCGTCCGTCTGGTGAATATTGTGGTTCCGTATCAATCGTATTACCGCGAGTTAAGCGTTGCAGGCCAGTACCGTCCGCATTGATGCTGTAAATTTGCGTGTTGCCATCCTTCGATAGAGAGATGGCTAATTTTTTTCCGTCTGCAGACCAAGCTGGCGCACTGTTATTACCCTTTTGGTTAGAAAGTGAAATACGTCGACCTGTAGCTAACTCGTGAACATAAATCACTGGCTTACGATCTTCAAATGAAACGTAAGCTACTTTTTTGCCGTCTGGTGACCATGATGGAGAAATCACAGGTTCCCCACTACTCAATGCATTACGCATGTTTTGACCATCTGCATCTGAAATCACGAGGCGATATCGTTTCCCTTCTTTCACCACATAAGAAAGGCGAGTAGAGAAGATACCGCGCTCACCGAGTAATTTGAAAATAATGTCATCAGAAATTTTATGGGCTACCGCGCGCAAATTATCTGCGCTGGAGTTGAGATTGAGGCCACCCAAGCTTTGTGACTTCCGAATATCGAACAGTTTGTAACGAATCTCAAACTGGTTGTTTGTTGTTTGAACAACAGAACCTACTACCAGAGCATCTGCACCGCGAGCCGCCCAGGATTTAAAGTTAGGCGTGCCTTCATCGCTTTCGCTGGCGTTACCATTTTCCGTGTTTTTAAAGTAGCCGCTGTGCGCTAAGTCTTGACGAATGATTTCGGTAATGTTGACGGGGAGTTTGTTTTCGTCCTTAAAGCGCATTACAGCAATCGGATAAAGCGCTTGACCAACCCCGGTAATTTCAATACTCATTTGCGCAAAGCTAGGACCGCTAAATACGCAAGCAGTCAGCGCGGTAATGAGCACTAGGGTTTTGAGAACTGAGCGTGAGATCAATGTGGTCATGGTGTTTAATTTACTTGGGTTTGAGTTTAAGTTCAGGAGTGAGTGTCGGGAATTGACCATTGTCATCCTTGGGTAAAGTTTGTGTTGCTTCAATTGCGCTTAAGACTGCCTGATCCCAATTGGCATCACCGCTGCTCGACGTCATTACTTTAGTCAGAATAGCGCCATCCGGGGCAAGCTTTACTTGAATCACCGTTTGTTTATTGCCCTTAAAGGTATCAGCATTAAACGTAATATTGGCGCGTACCTTCTTAATCACTTTATCGCTCCAACCTGGAGGCGCATTACCACCACCGCCCACACCGCTGCCGACGGTACCTCCAGTGCCCCCATCGTTTGCTGCCAAACCACGCAAACTAGCAATATTCGCAGCGCGTCTTTTATCGGCTTCAGCTTCGGCTTTAATTTGAGCTGGAGTTAGAGCGGGCTTAGGAGTTTCCTTCGGAGCCTCTGCTTTTTTAGGGGTTTCCTTTGGCACGATCTTGGGCACTTCTTTGGGGGGGATTACTTTGACTGGAGGTGTGGGTTTTATTACCTCTTTGGCCGCTACTTTTTTAGGCGGCTCAGGTGCTACCACTTTTTTCTTCACGGCAATGTCAGCAGCCTCTTCCTTGAATGCAGATTTGAGTTCTGGTGCAGGAGGAGGAATTTCCGCTGGCGGTGTCGCATCCCACAGTTCTACTTCAACCCCTGCAGGTGTACTAGTTTTCCAATTGATGCCGATGACTAAAAACGCAATCAAGCCTAAATGAACGAATAAGGACAAACTAAAAGCGCGCTTGGTACTCTCGCTTTTGCTGAGGCGACCGCGTGAGAATTCTAGGGATAAATTAGGCGCGGTATTCATAAGCAAAGGTTGTGATGCAATAGTGAATTATTGGCTTTTCACTGCCAGACCAACCCGCTTCACACCATTTTCTTTAAGCTTTGACATCACCGTCATGACAACTTCATACTTGATCGACTTGTCAGCAGCCAACACTACTGGCTGATCTGCGGATTTCTCCGCTTGTGATCGCGCAAAAGCACCTAGCTCGAAAGTATTCAGCGTCTGTGTTGGTTCACCGTCTTTACGCACGATAATTTTTTCATCGGCATCAATGGTTAAAAAAACAGGGGGTAAGGCCTGTACTTTTGCCCCACCAACCGTTGGCAAATTGACCACTCCAGGGTTGACCATGGGGGCTGTGACCATGAAGATTACTAACAGCACCAGCATGACGTCGATATAAGGCACCACATTAATGTCGGCCATGGCTCGACGCTTAGTTGATCGCTTGAGTGAACCCGCCATGATTATTTACCGGCAACTTGGCGTTGCAAGATGTTGGTGAACTCTTCTATAAAGGTTTCAAAACGAATTGCGAGGCGATCTACTTCAGTAGTAGTGCGGTTATAAGCCACCACGGCAGGAATAGCGGCAAATAAGCCAATAGCTGTAGCAACTAAAGCCTCTGCAATGCCTGGTGCAACTGCTGAAAGGGTGGCGTTTTGTACGTTGGCAAGTCCACGGAAGGAATGCATGATGCCCCACACGGTACCAAAAAGACCAATATAAGGGGAAACTGAGCCAACGGAAGCTAAAAAGGGCAGATTGGCTTCCAGCAGATCCATTTCTCGTTGATAGGTGGCTTTCATGGCGCGTCGGGCTGCGTCGATTTCACGCACTTTCATGAACTCTTGCATGCCGGCCTCAAAAATATGCTCCAAGACGGCATCACTGCGGGTATTGCGTTGCGCAGACTCCAGCAAGGTGTGCAGGTCGCCGCCAGACCAAAAATCACGCTCAAAGCGCTCAGTGTCTTTTCTGACGCCACTCAAAATGGCCGTTTTCTTGAAGATGATGGTCCAAGAAGCGAGAGACATACCCAGTAATAACAACATTACCAGCTGTACTAATAGGCTTGCATTCAGGACGAGAGAGAGAAATGAGAGGTCTTCTGTAGGATTCATGAGGGATTTTGTATGATGTAGGTAGATTTTACTTAAGCAAGACAACTACATTAGGATTATCACCATGTTTGACCGTCAAAAGACCTTAGCCAAAACCGACCCAGAGTTATGGGCTTCCATTGTGCAGGAAAATCAACGTCAAGAAGACCATATTGAGCTGATTGCCTCCGAAAACTATACTTCTCCAGCCGTTATGGAGGCGCAAGGCTCGCAGTTAACCAATAAGTATGCAGAAGGGTATCCAGGCAAGCGTTATTACGGTGGCTGCGAGTTTGTGGACGTTGCTGAACGATTAGCCATTGAGCGTGTTAAGGAATTGTTTGGGGCCGAAGCAGCTAATGTCCAACCTCACTGTGGGGCTTCTGCTAATCAAGCCGTTTTCTTGGCATTCTTAAAGCCAGGCGATACCTTTATGGGAATGAGCTTGGCTGAGGGCGGACACCTTACTCACGGCATGGCTTTGAATATGAGTGGTAAATGGTTTAACCCAATTGCTTATGGCCTGGATGAAAATGAAGTGATTGATTACGAGCAAATGGAGCGCTTAGCTCGTGAGCACAAGCCTAAGTTGATCATTGCTGGTGCATCCGCCTATTCCTTGCAGATCGATTTTGAGCGCATCGGTAAATTGTGTAAAGAAATCGGTGCCATTTTTATGGTGGACATGGCGCACTATGCTGGCTTGATTGCTGCTGGCGTGTATCCCAATCCTGTTCCGCATGCAGACGTAGTGACCTCGACAACGCACAAAGGTTTGCGTGGTCCACGCGGTGGAATTATTTTAATGAAGGCAGAGCACGAGAAAGCAATTAATTCTGCCGTCTTTCCTGGTCTGCAAGGCGGCCCATTAATGCATGTGATTGCTGGTAAGGCAACAGCCTTTAAAGAGGCGCTGGAGCCCGGCTTTAAGGATTACCAAACACAGGTGATCGCTAACGCAAAAGCATTAGCTGAAACCTTGATTGATCGGGGTCTGCGCATCGTCTCTGGCAAAACCGAGTCACACGTCATGCTGGTAGATTTACGCGCTAAGAAGATGACTGGTAAAGAGGCTGAGCGTGTATTAGGCGAAGCGCATATTACCTGCAACAAGAACGGCATTCCGAACGATCCAGAAAAAGCAATGGTGACCAGCGGCATTCGTTTGGGATCACCGGCGATGACTACAAGAGGTTTTAAAGAGGCTGAGGCAAGGCAAGTAGGGCATTTTATTGCTGATGTTTTAGATAATCCGAACGATGCTGAGAATATTGCTAAGGTACGCGCTCAGGTGCATGAGCTGACCAAACGTTTTCCAGTCTACGGTTAATTGATATAAGACTAACGAGAGCCTCTATTGCGTTGCCCTTTCTGTCATAACGACGATACCCAGGTACTCGATACCCGGGTATCGGATGAGGGCGATACCATTCGTCGACGTCGACGCTGCGCTAAGTGCGACAAGCGCTTTACAACCTACGAACGCGTCGAATTAGCACTCCCATCTATTGTTAAAAAGAATGGCAGCCGCGTGGATTACAGCCACGATAAGTTGGCAAGCTCAATCAAGCTAGCGCTGCGTAAACGACCTGTGTCTGCGGATTCAGTCGATGAATCGATTGCCCGCATTGAAGAAAAGCTCTTAAGCCTAGGCGAGAAAGAAGTACCGAGTGAGCGCGTCGGCGAATTGGTGATGCGCGAACTCAAGCGTTTAGACAAAGTTGCTTATATTCGCTTCGCCTCTGTTTACAGAAGCTTTGCTGATATTGAATCCTTTGAGAGCGCGCTCAAAGAGCTCAAATAGATTTCAGCGCTTAAGTCTTTAGCTCACCTTCCCATTTGCTGACCACTGCAGTAGCCAAGGCATTCCCTAAGACGTTGGTTGCGGAGCGCGCCATATCTAAAAAGTGATCTACACCTAAGATTAATAAAATTCCCGCTTCAGGCAAATTGAATTGCGAGAGGGTGGCGGCGATAACTACCAAAGAGGCACGCGGCACGCCGGCGATACCCTTCGAGGTGATCATCAAAACGAGCAGCATGAGGAGTTGCTGCGCAATGGACATTTCAATACCGTATACCTGCGCGATAAAGAGTGCTGCAAAAGTACAGTACATCATCGAGCCATCCAAATTAAATGAATAGCCTACTGGCAACACAAAAGAGGCAATCTTATTGGAGCAGCCAAAACGTTCGAGTTGCTCCAAGGTTTTAGGATAGGCTGCCTCTGAACTCGCAGTGGAGAAGGCCAGCAAGATAGGTTGGCGTAGCAAGGACACTAAATGGAAAACTCGCTTTTTCAAGACGACCGAACTAATGAGGATGATTACCAGCCATAGCATCAAAATAGCGGCATAAAAGCTGAGCATGAACTTGCCATAGGTCATAAGTATGCCAAGTCCGTTTTGAGCGATAGCGGCGGACACTGCAGCAAATACAGCAAAGGGCGCGAACTTCATGACTGCGGTGGTGATTTTCAACATGATGTGGGACAGCATGTCGAGGTTTCTTAAAAACTCCTCAGCGCGTGAGCCCATACCGGCTGCGGCGACACCAAAAAAGACGGAAAAGACTACGATTTGCAAAATCTCATTTTTAGACATGGCATCGAGGATGCTAGTCGGAAAAATATGCCTGACAAAATCAACCAGATTAAGACTGTTTTTGTTGAGTCCAGTTGAGGCGGTTAGCTCTGGCAAGGTGAGATTGAGGCCGCTACCCGGTTGCAATAAGTTCACCATGACTAGCCCTAAAAGTAGGGATATCAATGACATGGAGATGAACCAAGAAAATGTTTTTAAGCCCACGCGACCAATCGTGGAGGCATCGCCCATGCGTGCAATGCCGACGGCCAACGTTGAAAAGACTAACGGTGCAATGATCATCTTGATGAGACGCAAAAATACATCTGTCAAAATAGAAATGTAAGTCACATACTCTGTTGCAAATCCAGAGTCTCCACTGATGGAGTGAATGCCAATACCGGTTAGGATGCCCAGTACCATTGCGCCGACAATAAATTTTGTGAGATTGTTAGATGTCATAGAGTGTGCTTTTATCTTCAGTAAATCATACCTGCAAATAAAGACAGAAGCGGTTTTTGGAGCAGACTAATTCAAGGACAATTCAATAAAAAAAACCTGCACACTTCGCTAGTGAGCAGGCTTTAATTCAGCGAGTGGTAACTTATTTGAGTTCTTCTAAGATCGCACTGGTAATGCCTTCAACACTTCCGGTGCCACTGACCTTGCGATAGGCGGGTGCCTCGACTTTGTCGGTGGGGACGCCATGGGTTGCCCAGCTTGAATAATATTCAATGAGTGGGCGCGTTTGTTCGTTATAGACTTGCAAACGTTTGCGTACGGTGTCTTCTTTGTCATCGTCACGCTGAATTAAATCTTCACCAGTGACGTCATCTTTGCCAGCTACCTTAGGCGGATTAAATTTAACGTGATAAGTACGTCCGGAAGCAGGATGCACACGGCGACCACTCATACGCTCAATAATGGCATCAAATGGCACGTCGATTTCTAGAACGAAATCAATTGGGACGGCAGCATCACGCATAGCTTGCGCTTGCGGAATCGTTCTTGGAAAACCATCGAACAAGTACCCTTTATTGCAATCTGGATGGGTTAGGCGTTCTTTAACGAGGCCGATAATAATTTCATCGGAAACAAGTGCGCCAGAGTCCATAATCTTTTTCGCCGCAATACCTAGCTCCGTGCCTGCTTTGACAGCGGCGCGCAGCATATCCCCAGTGGAAATCTGTGGAATCGCAAACTTTTCGCAAATATATTGGGCTTGTGTGCCTTTACCAGCACCCGGTGCACCGAGCAGAATTAACCGCATTGTTATCCCCTTAGAAGACTGTCCATTTTCCCGTATTTTTTCGGGATCTCTTAAATTGCATTCCTAGGATTATCCCCGAGAAGGGATGTGAAGCCCGATTACTTAATCATTGGCTAAAATTTGCCGCACCCTTTCCAAGTCCTCAGGGGTATCAACCCCAGCCGGCGGGGCGTTAGAGGTGGTGTGCACTGCAATACGATAGCCATTCCAAAGCGCCCTCAGTTGTTCGAGCGCCTCTGCCTTTTCGGGGGGAGCCACTTCAAGCCCGGCATAAGTCCGCAGAAAATCCGTACGGTAGGCGTAAATACCCAAATGACGCAGGTAAGTGACGGCGGCTCCAGCGCCTAGGTCACGTGCAAACGGGATGGCCGCTCTAGAAAAATAAAGGGCCTCCCCTAAATGATTTAAAACCACCTTGACTACATTTGGGTTGTTAATTTCTAGTATTTCAGTAATGGGCACTGCTACCGTAGAAATGGCGCAAGTGGGGCTGTCGGCTAAGGTTTGGGCAACCTGATTAATAAGTTCGGGTGGGATTAAAGGCTCGTCCCCTTGGACATTCACTATCAGGGTGTTGGCAGGCAATTGCAATTGCTCGGCAACCTCGGCAATGCGATCGGTACCAGTAGGGTGATCTGCGCGGGTAAGGGCGCAGTCAATATGATGCGCAACACATGCCGCCTGAATTTCTTCAGAATCAGTGGCAACGAGCACCTGCTTGGCTGAGGAGAGTTTCGCGCGCTCTGCAACATGAACAATCATTGGCTTACCGCCAATATCTGCTAGTGGCTTTCTTGGGAGGCGCGTAGATCCTAGCCTAGCAGGAATTACAACTAAAAAATCGGGCAACTGATGACTCACAGAGCTTAACGAATTTCTTCGGCAGTCAGAGTGCGGGCTTCATCAATCAACATCACTGGTATGTCATTTTGAATGGGATAAGCCAAACGATCCAAATTACAAATCAGCTCTTGTTTATCTTCAGCCAATTGCAATGATCCTTTGCACAAGGGGCAGACTAATATTTCGAGTAAACGCTTGTCCATGTTGTTCCGTGATGAGGGGCTATTAAAAATAAATTTATTGAGATGGTTGATGTGGATCTGGTCTTGCCAAAATCGCTTGCATCCATTGGCTTAATGTATCAGGTATTGCTAGAGTCATGGGGACAACCCAAATGCGTTCGTCTTGAATGTGAGCGCATTTGACGGCGTCTTTTTCAGTAATCAAAATACATTCGGCGTTGATAGAGTCAAAAAAGCTGGCGTGAAAAGTGCTGTGATCAGGTAGCGCAATACCGCTGGCGCAAATCCCCTGAGTCTGCAAATCATCAAAAAACCGCTGCGGGTTACCAATTGCGGCAACTGCAGTCATCTTAGCGGGCAGGTATTGCGTGGCAATGTCTGCTAGGGATAGGGTGGTGTGCGGATGATGAAGTTGAAAGGCAGCCCCCAACTGACTAGTTAAGTTAAAGGCACGTTGGCCTAAAAAATATCCGTCGGGATAGACTTCAGCTTTCTGCGACCCCATGATTAAGGTCGCATCGCGCTCCCGAGTGGCAGGCTCGCGCAAGGGGCCGGCAGGAAGTAAAAAAGAATTGCCCTCGCCGCGCGCATCGCGCACGACAAACTCGATATCCCGCCCACCCTCCCGCGCCGGCCAGCGACTCAGTCCAGCATGCTGCAAACCATCATCACTTACTATGACATTGACTTCGGGATTCTGTTTCAACAGGGCAGCAATACTTTGGCTGCGTTGCGGAAATACCCAGATAGGAAAGTTGTCGTGAGTGAGCTTAGCAATTAAGACGGGTTCGTCGCCTACAAGAGCGGGATCAGAATCACTGCGCACTTGCAGAGGGATGATTTGGGTCTTGGCGCCGTAACCGCGACTGATGATTCCGGGCTTCCAGCCTAATTGGGCTAACTGCTGTGCAACGGCGATCACGATCGGCGTTTTCCCAGTACCACCCACACGAATATTACCCACGATGATGACGGGCACGGAGACGGGTTTTCCAACCCAAAGGCCCAAGTCTTGGAACAGTTTACGTATCTGCAGTACCGCGCTATAAATAAGGGATAGAGGCCAAAGAATGAAACTGATCGGGCCACGTTTTTCCCAGAATGCCGGTGCTTTACGAAACATGAATATCTGAACTATTTTTTGGTTTGACTACTAAACACAATATTCGATAAATTCGCATCACGTGCAGCCTCTAGTGCGCCCATGACCGCCTGATGAGGGGCGCGGGCATCCGCATCGATGTTGATTTGCATAGAGGCATTATTACTCCGATTGCTTGATGTGAGCTCAAGCAGTGCCGGAGTTAATTGGATGCGGTCTGTGATCTTGCCATTCAGCGCGTAACGTCCATCGCGACTCACTGCAATATGAATTTGCTTTTGCTCGGTTTGAATGTCAGAACCATTGGCATTCGGTAGGGTGATGGCTAATTCTTGATAGCGTGTGAAGGTGGTGGAGATCATCAAGAAAATCAAGACCACCAAGAGGACATCAATAAAGGGGATGAGATTGATTTCTGGTTCAACTGGGGCGGGCATGGCGCCCAAGGAGAATCTTCTTCTGGAGTGAAGATTGTGCTCAATCCAATTCATGTTGGGTTGGCCGATTGTGGGTAGAGCTTTTTAAATAACTGGCGCGTGAATTCCTCGCACTCATGGCGGCGTTGGTTCGCCATGGCTCGCAATCCTCGCCAAGCCACCAATGCAGGAATAGCAATCATGAGGCCAAATGCCGTGTTGTATAAAGCTACCGAAATTCCATGGGCTAATTGCTGTGGGCTGCCTACAGCGCCATTGATGGCTCCTTGACTACCGAAGATCTCAATCATGCCCACTACCGTGCCGAATAAGCCTAGCAAGGGGGCAACCGTGGCAATTGTGGCCAAGGCAGCCAAATAGCGATCCAGTTTGATCCAGGTCGTCAAAGCGGTCGCCTGAAGCTCTTCTAGGGCATCGGCGGCATTGCTACCATTTGCCTTTTCATGAAGGGCGCAGGCAAAAAGCGGCCCAACAGGAAATAGCTGACCAATAGCCGTAATTTCTTCGTTGGAAACCATTTTTTGCTGCGAAAGGAGGTTGGCGATTCCAAAGGTGGTTTCAAGGCTATTTTTGGGAAAAATATGAATTTGCCGTAAAAACCAAAGACGCTCTAAAACGATTGCTAAGCCGATAATAGAGATGAGCAACAAGGGCCAAATGGGCCAACCGGCAGATAGTAAGATGGTGTACATAAGGTCAACACTTTAGCTGAATTGAAAACCCGCTTTACGAAAGTCTACCTGTGGATAAGTCTGTGCAGAACTTTTAGAAAGCGGGCTTGTAAGTGATTGATTTACCGTAAAAGTGCTTTTTTTAAGGGTAATTTAGATTTCCAAGCGGAATTATTTAATTAGCATTATCAAGGACTTATAATTGGAGTGTTGGATTTATCGGACGTTTAGGGTCAGTAATTACTTACATCGAACCGTTTCCACAAAGGCAAAGGCTTGCCTGTGGATAGTTATCTCCCGCAAACCCTGATGCCCCTGTAAAAAAAGAGAAAAAATGTCGGAAATATCAAGGGAAGTACTGAGTGTTGGCGATCTAAACCGCGCCATTGCAGCCTCTTTGGAGGCGCGCTTCGATAGCATCTGGGTTAGCGGGGAGATATCGAACTTCAAGGCTTATGACAGCGGGCACTGGTACTTTTCTTTAAAGGATGAGGAAGGTCAGATTCGCTGCGTGATGTTCCGTGGTCGCAATGGGCAGGTAGGTTTTATGCCCCAATCGGGTGATTTAGTGGAGGTGAGTGCTAGTTTGGGTCTTTATGTCCCCAGAGGCGATATTCAGCTCACCATTCAAACGCTCAGGCGTGCCGGTATGGGAGGGCTCTATGAGGCTTTTCTCAAGCTGAAAGCTAAGCTTGCTAAAGAAGGTCTTTTTGATGTGGAGCGTAAACGGGACATCCCAACTCATCCTAGAGCGATTGGCATTGTTACCTCACCACAGGCTGCTGCCTTAAAAGACGTTCTGAGTACGCTAGCGAGGAGGGCGCCGCACATTCCGATTGTGATCTATCCCACTCTTGTTCAAGGTCCTGATGCGCCGGCCGGAATTATTGCTGCGCTCAATGCTGCGCAACAAGAAAAAGCAGTTGATGTCATCTTGCTAGTTCGAGGGGGAGGTAGCATTGAAGATCTGTGGGCATTTAATGATGAGCAATTAGCCTATGCCATTGCTGCATGCGCCATTCCGGTGGTCAGTGGCGTTGGACATGAAACCGATATCACCATTGCGGATTTTGTGGCTGATCTGCGTGCACCAACTCCAACAGGTGCGGCGGAACTCGCGGCACCACGTAAAGATCAGATGCTGCAAGAGTTAGCGGCTATTCAGCAGGCCCTATTGCAAAGAGTGAACCAACGTGTAGAGCGTGAAGCGCAAACTTTAGATCAGTTAGCATTGCGTTTAAGTCATGCACTGCCTAACCCTGAGCGGATGCGCGAGCAAATCTCAGCTTGGCAACAGCGTTTAATACAGGCTTGGTCTGTAAGGGTAGACAGTTGGCAACGCAATCAAAAGCACTATCAGTCGCAACTGGAGATGCTTAACCCGCAGCGCACACTAGAGCGCGGTTATGCAGTCATCTTAGGTAAAGCAGGGCACTCGATGCAGGCCGTGCGGGATCCCAAGCAACTCAATACCAAAGAGGCATTTGAGGTGCGTTTGGCTAAAGGACAGATTGAGGTTGAATTCTCGAAAATTAAACAGAACCCTGAAACCCAGTCAATTTAATTAATGGACCCTTTTAAAGAAGGCGCCAGCAGAAATCTTGTCACACTCTTGATGAGTCAGAGCCGCTTTTATGTAACAAGTTTGCCTATCAAACTGAAGGTAAATAGTCAGTCGATACTTGTTCACGCAAATATTAAAAACGTATAAATCCCGTACTTTGTCTGCCGAAGAAAATACTCGTTTGAAACCTTAGTGCAGTTTTGGGCAATACATCACCTCAAAACTTTCGGCTATCGACGAGAGATGTTTATCGAGTGTCCAAAGCTCTGCACCAGGAGTGATTAGTGTGGATGCCAACAAAATCATATCTACAATTCCACATCCTTGACCATACAGCTTCTCTCGCTCGATGAAGTCCATAACCTCGGGCAAGCTTGGTAGCTGCGGTTGCTGCAGCGCTGCTAAGTCGGATAAGGTGCTCTGACGTGCCGGCGGGGTGCCGCATCCAATCTCCGCCATCACCATGGGATGAACAAGAACGCTGTCGTAGTCCAGTAGATCAATCAGCCCCTGATTACTGTTGCGGAAATGGCTAACCCATACTGAAGTATCTACTAGAACGCCACTCATTAAGCAGCACCACGCCGCCGCGGAATACCAACCATTTTAGGTGTGGATCCACCCAAGGCAGTTAAGCGCTGAGATGCGCGAATCCGGATGAAGGTCTTCACCGCCTCCCTGAACAGATCAGCCTTGTCCATAGAGGGGTCGGCTACCTCTAAAGCTTTTTCATACAAGGCATCTTCAATTGTTACGGTGGTTCGCATAGTGGACACCATTGGCATCAAATAAAACATCATTTTACATCAAATATATCATCATAGGCAATAGGTTTATTAGGGGCTACAGAGCACTTTTTTACAAAATGTTTGGCTCAATAGTCAAGTGAACGCCAAAGGTGTCATGTACTTTGTCCTGAATAGTTTTAGCTATATTCATGATGTCTTGTGCAGTCCCATTGCCGTAATGAACGATCACCAAGGCTTGGTGTTTGTAGACCCCCACTGGTCCAAGGGTCAGCCCCTTAAACCCGCAATGATCAATGAGCCAGCCAGCGCCTAGCTTACGTTTTCCAGGGGTAGCCGGATAAGAAATGATTTCTGGAAACTGTTTAATCAGCGATTCATAGTGAGCTATGTCAATCAAGGGATTTTGGAAAAAACTCCCTGCGTTGCCAATCACTTTGGGGTCAGGTAACTTTTGGTTGCGAATCTGACAGACGGCTGCAAAAATAGCTTTTGGTGTGGGCGCGGCAGTCGCGTCAGAAAATTGCTTGGTTAAGTCAGCATAGGAAATGCGAGCAGACCATGCTTTAGGTATTTGAAGAATTACCCGAGTCACAATAAATCGATTGGGATACTGCTTAAAGAGACTATCGCGATAGGCGAACTGACATTCATCTCGAGTGAGGGTGACAAAAGCATGGGCTTCGGAATCAAAGGCTTCAATGCTGTCAATATATTCACCAATTTCCACACCATAGGCTCCAATATTTTGGATGGGCGCGGCACCGACAGTGCCCGGGATTAAGGCAAGATTTTCGAGCCCAGGCAGCCCTTGATCTAGCGTCCAGGTTACAAAGGTGTGCCAATTTTCACCAGCGCCTACCGAAACGAATGTACTCTTTTCATCTACATTCTCAATGGCTTGACCAGTGATATTCATTAAGAGCGTGGCACCTAGAAGGTGGGTAGGCAAGATGACATTGCTACCTCCGCCTAAGACCCGCCAAGAGATTGCTTGCTCCTTAAGCGCCTGTAGTAAAGGCGGAATCTGCTCTGCTGTAGTGATCTCATAGGCAAACTCCGCACGAGAATCAAGCCCAAAGGTATTCCGATCCTTGAGGGCTTTGTTTGGGGTCAATTTTGCTGGTGGCGACCCATTTTTTTTGGAGTTCATGACACAATCTTATATGACGGAAACTATTTAAGGAGTTTTGATGCCCTCATTTGACGTGGTTTGCGAACCAGACATGATTGAATTAAAGAATGCGATTGAGCAGTCCAATAAAGAAATTACCAATCGCTTTGATTTCAAGGGATCCGATAGTCGCGTTGAGCAAAAAGACGAAACCCTGATCCTATTTGGCGACGATGACTTTAAATTAGGTCAAGTACGTGACGTGCTGTTTAGCAAAATGGCTAAACGAAACGTGGACATCCGCTATCTTAAAGACGACAAAAAAGAAACCATCGGTAGTGATAAGCGTAAGCAAACGATGAAGATTCAAAAAGGCATCACTACAGAGCTAGCCAAGAAAGTCGTGCGCATTATTAAAGACAGTAAGGTTAAGGTGCAGGCGAGTATTCAGGGGGATGCAGTAAGGGTTACGGGTGCAAAACGTGATGACTTACAAGAAACCATGGCACTGCTCAAAAAGGAAGTATCTGAAGCGCCTTTGGGTTTTAATAACTTTCGAGATTAGATGTACAGCTAGATTGACTAAAAATATTAGATAAATACTGTTTCATAAACATGGTCTTGTATATTATAGTAATATACAAAAATGGTTGATTTAAAATTAATTGTTGGGTTCGACTGGGACTCTGGAAATGCTTATAAGAGCCATGATAAGCATGGGGTTTCTCAGGGGGAGGCAGAGGAGATTTTCTTTAATCAGCCTTTGTTGATAGTTTCGGATAAAAAACATAGCGAAGAGGAGTTGAGGTTTCTCGCCTTGGGTTCAACGAGGTTAGCGCGGTGTCTCTCCATCATTTTTACCCTACGAAATCAGGGCAAGTTAATTAGAATAGTTTCGGCAAGGCCTATGAGCAAAAAAGAAAGGGCGTTTTATGAAAAAGCCTAATAAATTGTTAATCCCTACCTTTAAAAGCGAAAAAGAAGAGCGCATTTTTTGGGAAGAAAATGATGCTTCTGACTACTTCGATTTGACGAAGGTTGAGCGAGTGACAATGCCAAACTTAAAGCCAAGCACATCGTCAATATCCTTGCGTTTGCCTCAAAGTTTTTTAGAGGGAGTTAAATTGCAAGCCAATAAGATAGATGTTCCCTATCAGTCTTTGATGAAAATTTGGCTAGCCGAAAAGTTGGAAGAAGCAACAAAATAACTCTGTGACTAAAACCGAGATCCATCAAGCTAGCGAAGAGGCAATCGAACGGTTTTGTGATGCCTGCTGGCTTGAAGATGGGCTAGCAAAAAATAGTTTGTCTGCCTACAGACGTGATTTATTGTTATTGGCTCAATGGCTTTATCGAGATTCAGGTCTTGATCTTTACGGCGTGACTGAAAAAGATCTGACTGCCTACATTGCTTCTCGTCGTGCTGACAAGGCCACTACAGCAAATCGCCGCCTCACCGTATTTAAGCGCTTCTATCGCCATGCCTTGCGCATGAATTTGGTCAAGCACGACCCTTGCATCGGACTGCGCGCCGCCAAGCAGGCAATGCGTTTCCCAAAGACTTTGAGTGAGGAGCAAATTACCGCTTTACTCGGCGCTCCAAATGTGGAGACTGCCTTGGGCTTGCGAGATCGCACCATGCTGGAGTTGATGTATGCCAGCGGTCTGCGCGTCTCGGAGATTGTCTCCCTAAAGACTGTTGCACTAGGTTTAAACGAAGGCGTTGTCAGAATTGTGAATGGCAAAGGCGGTAAAGAACGGCTAGTGCCTTTCGGTGGCGAGGCGGGTCAGTGGTTGAGGCGCTATCTTGCTGAGGCCAGAACATCCTTGCTCGAGGGTAAAACTAGTGATGCCGTATTTGTGGGTCGTCATACTGGCACGGGACTGACACGTCAGGCCTTTTGGGCGCTGATTAAGCGTTACGCGACGATTGCTAATATTGCTGTAGCCCTTTCCCCCCACACATTGCGCCATGCCTTTGCAACCCATTTGCTCAATCATGGTGCCGATTTAAGAGTGGTGCAACTCTTGTTGGGGCATGCGGATATCTCCACAACGCAAATTTATACCCATGTTGCACGAGAGCGCCTCAAATCCATTCACCAGCAACACCATCCCCGTGGGTCTTAGAGGGCTTTGCATCCATTACACGATAAGTGTTTAAGATAACGCCATGAATTTCTATTTAGCCCTGCTTCTTATCCCTGCCGCTTACCTGATTGGTTCTATCTCATTTGCGGTGGTAGTGAGTCAATGCATGAGCCTGCCTGATCCGCATTCTTATGGTTCTGGCAATCCTGGTGCCACCAATGTATTGCGTACCGGCAATAAACTTGCGGCGGGCTTAACGCTGCTGGGGGATGGCCTCAAGGGGTATATCGCCGTAGCATTAGTGAAGATCATTTTGACTAATGCTGCCGTCAGCCCGGCAGAAACTGCGTGGCTTCTCTGTGGCGTGGTGGTGGCAGTATTTTTGGGGCATCTCTTTCCGATCTTTCATCGCTTTAAAGGCGGCAAAGGGGTTGCTACCGCTTGCGGTATTTTGTTCGGCATTAACCTCATATTGGGCTTAGCTTGTCTAAGTACCTGGATCATCGTGGCCGTGTTTTTGCGCTATTCCTCACTAGCGGCTTTAGCTACCGCAGTCTTTGCCCCCATTTACTTTGTATTCTTATTTGGCTTTCAACCCTTGAGCCTGGCCCTAGTGATTTTGTGCGTGCTTTTACTGTGGCGACATCGTAGCAATATCCGTAATTTACTCAATGGCAGCGAATCCCGTATCGGATCAAAAAAGAAAGTCTCTTCATGACAATTGCCTATGCTTGTGTGTTGTTTATGGGATTGTTTCCCTATGTCGCTACCGGAATCGCAAAGAAGGGCTTTGATGGCTATGACAATGCCATGCCAAGGCAGTGGCTGGCAAAGCAAACGGGGTTTAGGGCTAGAGCAAATGCCGCGCAAGCCAATCTTTTTGAGTCTTTACCTTTCTTTTATGCTGCTGTCATCATTGCCTCTCTTGCAAAAGCCCCTCAAGAGCGCTTAGATCTTCTCGCCGCATGCTTTGTGCTTGCACGTGTGATTTATCTCATTTGCTATGTTGCCAACTGGTCTAACACAAGGTCGATTGCTTGGTTTGCTGGCATCGTTTGTGTGGTGGCGATTTTTTGCCAAATCTAAGGTTTCTTTAGTTTGTTCATGGTAAATAATGCCAATGTAATATATCATTGCTATATTACATCTCATGCCCCACTGGAGGTCTAATGAGCGACATTGCTAAATTATTTATGAGTGGTCGAAGCCAGGCCATTCGTTTGCCAGCCAAATTGCGGTTTCAGACAAGTCAGGTCCGCATTGAACAAGTGGGCAATGCCTTATGGGTTGTCCCGGATGAGCCCCAAGAGCAAAATTTGGGCAAATGGCTGAGCCATTTTTATCTGCAAAATGAATCCTTACCAGATGATTTTTTAAGTAATCGCAACGATCTACCTGCGCAAGAAAGAGACTGGGATTGATTTGAGCAAAAAGCAGAAAACATTTGACACGAATATTTGTAGCTATGTGCTCCGAAAGCATCCTCAAAATATGCTGGAGCGCTTTGCGAAGCTTGATCGGGACGAGGTATGGCTATCGGCAATCGTTGCGGCTGAATTGCGCTTTGGTGTCGCGAAACTAGCTGTCCCCAAATTTAGCGGTGTGGTCGAGTCGTGGTTAGCTGGTTTTGAAATTCGGCCTTGGCCAGTAAAGGCCGCCCATCACTATGCGCAAACCCGCAATCAATTGGAGAGGATAGGTCGTCCTATTGGCGGCATGGATTTAATGATCGCAGCACACGTGCAATCAGAAGACAGTATTCTCATCACTAACAATGCCAAAGAGTTTCTCCGAGTACCGGATCTCATCGTAGAAGAATGGCAGATTTAGTTTTATGCAATCTACCCGAATTTATTTTTAAAGAAAAAGTATGTCTAATAAAAAAAGCCTCACCCCTAAAGTAGCAACTAAGAAAGCTGCTCCAATTAAAAAGCCGGTAAAAACTAGCCCAATTAAGCAAGTATCTAGTCCAGAAAACGAGACGGGCACTCCCTTATCCGTCATTATCCGTCGCCGTATTGAGGCAAAAAAAGCCCGTTTCCATGCTAACGACAATATCTCTGCTTTTATTAAACCGGGTGAAGTAGACCTGTTGATCGAAGAAGTAGCAGAAAAAATGCAGGCAGTTTTAGAGAGCTTGGTGATTGATACCGTGAGTGATCACAATACCCAAAATACCAGCCGCCGAGTGGCAAAGATGTACCTTAAGGAAGTGTTTAATGGGCGCTATACCGAACAGCCGGCCTTAACGAAGTTCCCAAATATCAGTCAGCTCAATGAGTTAATGATCATCGGGCCAATCACCGTTCGCAGTGCCTGCTCTCATCATTTCTGCCCCATCATGGGCCGTATTTGGATTGGTGTTTTGCCAAGCAAAGAATCCGCTCTCATTGGCTTATCTAAGTATTCACGTTTGACCGAGTGGGTAATGTGTCGTCCGCAGATCCAAGAAGAGGCGGTGGTGGAATTAGCCGATATGCTCGAGAAAAAGATTAAACCAATTGGGGTGGCCATCGTCATGGATGCAGATCACTTTTGCATGCAATGGCGTGGCGTTAAAGATCGTGACTCCAAAATGGTCAACAGCGTAATGCGGGGCGCCTTCTTAAAGGATCCCAATTTGCGCCGCGAATTTCTGTCCTTGCTTGATAAAAGATAAGCATCGTCATCAGTATGCGATCAGCCTTAAACGCTTTTATTGGCCTATCTTTAGTGGGGATCATGTTTGGCTGCTCCAGCTATCCTGACGTCAATCAAGACCCCGCTAAGAACAATCTACAAACCTTTCAGCGAGACGCTGTTGATTGCGCGCAATCCTATCCAGAGTCGGGATCGGGAGCTCATGTGAAGGAGCGCATTAGCTGTATGAACCTCAAGGGCTGGCATTAGCCTGACGGGTAATTAACAATTGAGAATAATTCTCAACTAAATTATTAATAGAATCAGACACTTATACGATTGATGGTGGCGCAATTTCTTCTGTTCTATGATCGGATCAGTTGCAGTTTCTGTTCCCATCTACTCTCTGGAGATCGTATGAAAAATAGTCGTCGCCAATTTATGATTTTGTCCGCTGCTGGTGCCTGTACTTTGGCTTTGAACGGCACAGCTCAAGCTCAAGCTATGGTTGCTGAGACCGATCCTCAGGCTGTTGCTTTGGGTTACAAGGCTGATGCCTCTAAAGTAGATAAAGCCAAATTTCCTAAGTATGCTGCTGGACAGCTTTGTGGTAACTGTGCACTGTATCAAGGCGCTGCTGGTTCTGCAGCTGGTGGTTGTGCAATATTTGCTGGTAAGCAGGTGGCTAGCAAAGGCTGGTGCTCTGCTTATGCCAAGAAAGCAGCTTAATACAGTCTTAACAGGCTATGAATGATAATGCCGCTCATATTGAGCGGCATTTTTTATGCTTCGAAAGCAATAAAGAGCAAGGAAGGCTGTTAAATAAAGTGGGCGTCAAAGTCATTACTGCCTTTCTAACCCTTCTAAAAAACACCTGCCTAACTATTTACTTTGCTTTGGAGGCTGCAATAGAGGCAATGCAATCCTGAATGCTGTAATTCTGATACTTGCCTGCGTTTTCCTTTTTCAAGGATTGAGCGCACTCAGCGACAGAGTTGCGAACATGAATTTTTGGGGGGTTGCTCATAAGGTGAATTCTCCTAAAGTTATTTACTGGGGCCGGAGGCCAGCCCCTTATCTTATTCTAATCAGTTCCGTAGTTTAACTGACCTCACTTTGGGTTAAAACGCTCTACAACATAGTTTGAGGTGTAAGTGGTTAAGTGCCCCCCATCAAAGCTAGATAGCTTATCAGCCGTATCGCCAAATCTAGTAATACATCCCTCAGGATTACACAATATATCTACTATGGATAAGTAGTGAACCCCTAATTTCTGAGCTAACTGCCTCATTTCAGGTTCAATTTGGAAAAAGTTTTGTTTAAGCCCAAATTTCATTCGATACGGCACCTGATAATTGTCACCCTCTTGGCTTCGATTGAATGCGTAATGCAAATAAAGTTGCTTGTAGAGGGTATCTTTCCATTGTGGGGCAGGACCTACCAAGGTGATTTTTGTGTATCCGTTTTCCTGAAGTAATGAAATTGTTTTTGAAACATCCATCCAATTGGGATAGTCCGTCCAATTGGCAGCCAAAATTAATTGTGCGGGACGCTCCTTTAGTACTCGGGCAAAGTTGATTTCAGCCCATTGAGGGCAGTTTTTTCGATTTGATAATTCGGTATTAAAAAGCGCAGGACACCCGCTTCCAAGCTCAACTATTTCAAACTTTTGGCCAAACTGCTCCTTATATCCGGCTACGAGATGACCTGCGTAGGAGTCACCCCATAAAAAAATTGCAGGGCGATTAGTTTCGATCGCTTTACTTTTTGCGATTGCAATAGGTTCGGCTGGTTTTTCTGGATTTATGCTCAAGGCCAATAATTCTGGCGGTAATCTAAATTGCAAATGCTTTAGTCTAAATACATAGCCATCACGATGGTAAGTATTGAACCCTTGATAGCCAATGAAAATCATAAGAATTAACAAAATGATAGATTTAACACCTTTGTGCGCCCCAAAGCGAATCGGCCTTTCAATTAGGTAATAAGTGCAGGCGGCCAAAGCAACCGATAGGGCTACAGTAATAAGGCGTATTAAGATAGATTCAGCCTCTCCGTGAAGAATATATTCGAATGAGAGCAGGGGCCAATGCCATAAGTAAAGTGGGTAGCTAATCAATCCAATCCACACGAGCACTTTTTGCTTCAGTATTAAGCGGTTGCAAAGTGCATTTGGACCCGCAGCAATTAAAGCTGCGCTACCAAGGGCGGGCATAAGAGCCCAAAATCCAGGAAAAGCGTTAAATCTACTAATAACAATTGCGCAGATGATAATGAGGCTCAACCCAACTATGGAAAGCCAGTCACACTTACGTAAAGACATGCTTTCTAATTGTTTATTGTGGGCAAAGTAGGCCAAAATTGCACCTATCATTAGCTCCCAAAAACGCGCTTGAGGTAAGTAAAAAGCGGCGGCTGGATTTGAATTTGTAAATACGATAAAGATATTGATCGCAAAGGTTAAAAGTGCGATTGCAATAGCAGTTTTTAGGACTGATATCTTCCACCTTAAACATAGTCCCACAAGAAATGGCCAAATTAAGTAGAACTGCTCTTCGATTCCGAGTGACCACAAATGTAGTAGCGGCTTGGCGTCTGACGATCGATCAAAGTAACCACTTTCGTTCCATAAAACCCAATTAGAAATAAAACCTGCCCCTGAAGAAATATGCTTACCAAGTAACTTAAATTCATCGGCCAGTAAATTGAACCACCCAAATGCATAGCAGCTAAGCATTACTACAATAAGTGCTGGAAAAATTCGATTGATACGGTGTATGTAAAAGCGGGTAATGCTAAATTTTTCTTGAGCATATTCTTGAAAAAGAATGCGCGATATTAGGTAGCCAGAAATAACAAAGAAAACATCAACCCCAATGAAGCCACCAGTCAGAAAATCAGGGAAGGCATGAAAAATGACTACCAAGCTAACTGCTATAGCCCGTAGACCATCGATATCCGGTCTATAGGCTAGTTTTTTATCATCTATTGCTACTGCGGTCATTTTGGTGCCTTTGGCATGTACTGGAGTTCCTTCAAATTGTGTGTAGCATTAAACGCTCACTTTGCTTGATAATTTACCTCAGATACTTTTTTATCAGCAGCTACAAAGCTTAGCCTGCCCTAAGCTGTTTGTTAAGCTGGGGTTACGTTGGCCGTAAAGCCTTTTGTATGACACTAAAATGTATAGCGTGTGTTTTAAGGTAGTTCAACGAAATTAACCCATTTACATCAAGAGCGAAGCCCCTTTGAGAAATTTACAGACCCTAGTGATATCCATGTTGCGATCTCCAGACCGCCGTGCGCGTGCGTCTGAGGAACTGGAGAAAACGAGCTTAGACTGGCGGTTTTTAGATGGCGTTGATGGCCAGCTTTTGGTATTTCCAATACCCGAATACGATGCCAAGAAAGTAGAAAAACTACTTGGCCACCCACTCACGCTGGGCGAGATTGGCGTTTTTTTGTCGCATAAAGCAGCTTGGCAGTCTTGCGTGGATCAAAATAAGCCAACCTTGATCTTGGAGGATGACTTTATTTTATTGCCGCAATTTGAGAAAACGATTGATGCTTTGCTGAGCTATCCAAGCGACTGGGATATGTTCAGATTGCAAGGCTTAAAGAGCGCAGATCATATTCTGCTGCAAAAGCTTGGTGATCTCTCAGTGGTTTATAACAAAAGCGATGCATTGGGCCTCACTGCCTCGCTGGTACATCCACGGGCGGCACAAAAATTACTCAATTATTCTCAAAAAATATATGAGCCAGTAGATCATTTTATGGAGCATCGAGCTAGACATGGTCTTCAATTCTTAGCAGTTAACCCTTATCCATGTGAAATTTCACAGGCACCCACCACAATTGATCACCCCGATCGCCAGCCCATACGCGGGGGTCAGAAAATCAAACGCTCAGTTTGGCGCTGGCTTGATCGCAAATTTAGTCAAGATCCCTGGTTTCCTCGCTAAGGGGCGGGGCGTTACAGCGCTCTTTTGATCATCTCAGCAATAAATTGCTTTGCGTGTTCGAGAGTGGGGGTATTAAGAAGTAAGGGTTGGTCACAAAACTGACTCAGATACTCCGTTGAATCTAAAAGTTCAGCCAATGGAGCATAGTTTTCATACGCCATTGGTTCAAGATTAATGAAGGCAGCTGGATTAAAGTCAGCGCAAACATTACTATCTGTCCAAGTGATGGGTAGTGCACCAGCCTGAAATGCTTCAGGTATTTTTTCGGTGTAATAGCCTGGATAAAGCGAGTTCTCGGGGCAGAGGTTAAAGGCATATTTCTGCAACTCATCTATTTTGACGAAATGGCTTTGATGGTGATTTTTGATAGATCGATCAAAGTGGGAACCTAAGCCCTCCACTGGAATTGATCTACTGACCGCGGCAAAAAGAGATTTGCGGGGTTCTTGCAAATGCGATGTGATCATGCATGCTGCGCGCTGCCTTTTAAGGAAAGCGTCACCCAGGTTTTGCTTAAGGCGGGTTAGAGAGAGCAACTCTCCATAGCGAGGGTTGGTATTGCCGGTAATACCTTCATGAGACCAGTCCACTACGTCATACCAATAGGGTAGACGCAGGTGATCAGAACTTGTAATGCCTAGATCAAACGTAATAGAAAAGTCAGTAGGCAGTGCATATGGTCTTTTATTCTCGCAAGTATGAAAAAGACTAATGGGGGGCGTGGATCGAGCGCTTATTAATGGCTCTAAAGACGCTTGCATCTTTGAGACCATGGGACGCAACGGTTTTGGAACCCATGCATGCGCCTTACGGGGAGAAAAAAAAGCACCATAAATGAGAATGTCGCATTGCTGTGGTTTTACCCAGGCAAGTGAATAACCCAATTGTTGAATAAGGAGTGGCAAAACGCCAGTGTGATAGTCACGCTGGCAGCCTAACAGGGCAATTTTGATAGTTTTCATCACTGAATATGTCGGAAATAATATGAAGTCGGAATATAAGGCGACAGCCTATAATACTTCTTAGTTTGTTCCTGTCGGCGCTTAAGATCAAAAAAATAATGTTGCTCACTAAATAAAGTTTAATGCAGCGTTTTCAAAATTACTCGCAATCATCTAATTAGATCTACTGACCTTACTCGAGAAAATTATTTGAAGCCCCATATCGACCAACTAATCTCTGTTTGTTCTAAAAAAGATGCTGCTACTTGGAAAATAGCTTCCCCGTATATAGCAAAAAATATTTCATCCAGCATTTATAGTGTGATTGTTCCTGAAGATGAAATTGAGTTTTTTAAAAATATATCGCCATCGTCATTTAACGTAATTGGTGAATCGCTTTTAGCGGATCAATTCTCTGGTGAAATTAAAAGTCGTCTGTCTGAAAAGACAAAAAGTCAATATGGTTGGTATTTGCAGCAATTTCTTAAGCTGGCAGCGGCAAATGATTGCTTGCCAAACGAAACAGTGTTGATATGGGATGCTGATACTATTCCATTAAAACCACTGACATTTATGGACGAGAAATCCCGCTTGATTTTTTATCAAAGTGATGAGTATCATCAACCGTACTTTGATTTCATATCCCGTTTATTGGGTTTGGAAAAAAAAGTGGCTTTTTCTTTCATTGCGCAGTGCTTTGTAATGAAGGCAGCTTGGCTGCAGCAGTTTTGTAATGAACTTGAGATTAAATATCAAAAGCCTTGGATAAAAGTACTGCTCGAAAATATTAATTTTGACGAGGGTAATGGCTTTTCAGAGTATGAAACATTAGGAACTTACTTTTCATACCATTACGCAGATTCCATAGCCTTTACGAAAAATAAATGGTTAAGACTGGGGAACTCAACAGTGGGCAGCGCAGTTTTCTTGAGTCCAAAATTAATCAAGAAAAAGTTGAGCCTCTATGATTTTGTAAGTTTTGAGAAATGGGATAAAGCCAAGCCTTATTTTTTGAAGGTTACAGCCCCCTTTTTCCTTAAGGTCTTTTTGCCTTCCTTATTTAAATTTAACTCAAAAACTTGAGACGCTATATGGGTGAGCTAATTAATAAAAATATCGCATCAATCTTATTTGTTCATGCTGGTGAAAGTAAGCATCCAATCTACTTAGTAGATACACTTGCGATCACACTGAAAATTGCCAAAAAAAGCCAAATATTTTTATTAACTAATCAATTACACATTCCATCAGTTGAAGAGGGTCTCGCAAAACTATCTCAAACTGAATTAGAGAGAATTACTTTTGTAGCAATCGAGAGCATTCCTCAGGGCGCTCTAACGAAGAACTTCCAGCTAAATGCAAAATTGGATCGTAATTTTAGAGACGGGTTTTGGTTTGCGGCGTCCTATCGCTTTTTTGTCATTGCAGACTTCATGCTTTATTTGGGGATGGAAAATTGCATCCATCTTGAAAACGACGTGATTTGTTATTTTGATCCCACTGACAAATTGAAGGAGTTTAGAAGTTTTTCACGGTTTTCGGTGCCACTCGATCGTGTTCGTGCAATTCCCAGCATTGTCTGGTTTCAGGATGCGGCTATTGCCTCCAAATTAGCAAGCTTTATTGCAGATCATTCAGATCAAAATGATATGGATACGCTGGGGGCATTTTGTACAAATCTTGGCTCAGATATTCGGCCTTTGCCAACGGTGCCCCTTAGCTATGCTGACTCAAAAGGGATGGCTGCAGATCGCTACTGTCAGGGTGAAGATCTTTTTGGCGGAATATTTGATGCAGCTGCAATTGGGCAGTACATCGGCGGGGTTCATTGGATGAATGACCCTTCCGATACACGTTTCTTTGAAAACGAAAGTAGCGATTTCCATATTAAAGACTGCAAATTGGGGTGGGAATATCAAGGCCACTTTCGCTCTCCTTTTTTGAGCTTTAACGGCGTTTCCACCAAGGTATTGGTATTGCATGTGCACTCCAAGGATTTGTTAGGATTGTCCCCATTTAATTCAGGGGTACCGAGTGATCCGAGTGAGATTCTGACGGGAGAGAGAATTCAAGGATTGGCGGATTTAACCATCAGCTCTAATGAAGTAACGTTATTTCACGGGCGAGATAATATAATCACGAAAAAAATCTTAGAGATTCCGCAAAAAGAAGCAACCAGCTGGTTTAAAAAGAAAAAATATGACGAGCCTCCGAATTTGAGTTTTTTAGCCGAATGTCAAAACGTTAAATCTATTTTCGTCTACACCCATTTATTGCCTTATTTTCAAAAATTTATTGCGCCTCGCTTGCATGATCCTTACGTACTGGTAACCCATAACTCTGATCACGGAGTCTCCCTCGATCAATTGGATTTATTAAATCATCCTAAGCTGATTGCTTGGTTTGCGCAAAACTGTGAAATCAGCCACTCCAAGCTAAAGTCGTTACCAATTGGTTTGGCCAATAAGCAGTGGGGGGTAACACGTTTGATGGAGCTATTTAAGGCGGCTTGTGAGTATAAAAAAACAAACGCTCTGTATGTGAACTTTAGTCAATTAACGAGCTTAAAAAGACAAGGCATCATTGAGTTTTTGGGAAAAATTGCAGGTGTGACGATGGGATTGCCTGTTTCGTATGACCAATACATTTTGGAGATGGCGAAACATAAATTCTGCTTGTGCCCTAGAGGCAACGGGATAGATACATATCAGTTTTGGGAGGCTCAGTATGTGGACACGATCCCCATTATTCTCAGAGAAGACTGGACCCAAGCCTACTCAAATTTACCCGTCTTGTTACTTAATTCATGGACAGATTTACAAAATATAGATTTGCAGGAAAGCTATATTCGGATCTCGAGTGAAAATTACGATAGATCCTCGCTACGCCTTAAATATTATCAAAATCAACTTCATGCTTAAAATAGAGTGCGCCCGTTGAGATTATTTCAAGCTTGAACTGAGGCAATTATTTTTTACAAACTTTTAAATAGGCCGTTAACTTGAATATTGGATTCCACTCAAATTCCCTGACCTTGCGCGGCGCTGAAATTGCACTTTTTGACTATGCCTTCCATAATCAAGCGCTGTTAAATAATCACTCGGTTATTTTTTATAAGAAACAAGAAAAGAGCGACCCTCAGGTTATTGTTAAGTTTCAAAAGCACTTTCCTGTTTTTGCCTATGAAACGATAGAGGAGTTAGAGGCTCTAGCGCAAACTCACCATTTGGATTTAATGTACTTTATTAAGTCTGGTGAACGCGATAGTAATATTTTGACCGGTGTGCCTTGCGCGGTTCATGCTGTATTCCCTGTAAAGCCCGATCAATTTCATGGGGACCGATTTGCATTTGTCTCACAATGGCTATCTAAGGAGTATTCCAACAATCAGGTGCCTTTTGTCCCGCATATGATTTATTTGCCTGCGGTCACAGGAGATTTACGTGAGCAGTTACAAATTCCGCCAGCTGCTACGGTATTGGGATGCTATGGGGGCTCTGACAGCTTTAATTTAAAGTTTGTGCATGACGTCATCATGCAGGTGCTAAACAAGCGCTCAGACTTGTACTTCCTCTTTATGAATATCGCCCCTTTTGCAACCCACAAACATATTCTCTTTTTACCGGGGAATTCTGATATGAATTTCAAAATGCAATTCATTAATACGTGTGATGGCATGATCCATGCTCGCGGTATCGGTGAGAGTTTTGGCATTGCCTGTGGAGAATTTTCCATCAAGGGCAAGCCTGTAATGACCTATGCTTTTTCTCCTCAACGCAGTCATATTGAAATATTGGGTGATAAAGCGATTTTGTATCAAGGGCGTCAGGATCTAGAAAAGCAATTACTGGCCTTTACAAGGCAGGTTCAGCATAAAAAGAGTTGGGATGCCTATTCGGAGCGCTTTTCGCCCGCGGCAGTGATGAACCAATTCAATACCGTGTTTATAGCGGGTAATTTCCTTGAAAAACATATTACAATTAATGGCTTGAGTTTTTTAGATCGCATGGTTTTAAGGAAGTTTCGTTTCTTGCGTAAGATTCGTAATTGGAGAAAAAAAATCTATATCTGATTTTTAACTTTGAGTATTCTTAACTGCCCTATGGAGTCAAGACCGCCACGACTCAGCTTGTTGTGTGATCTTCTCAGAAATGAAGCCATTTGTAAGTAATCCAATTTTTTGATTGTTCCAATATTTATTTTTTAATGTAGCTCCAATTATTTGAAAGTGGGAGACTATTTGTATTTTGCGAAAATCAAAAGGGGTGCTTTATATCACTGATCATTTTTGAGTGACACCCATTTTTTTAGACTAAGTCCAGTAACAATTAAGAGTAATTTTGAAAATTAAAATCCCTTTAATCCAGTCCCCCTACCTATCCTTTTTGAAACAATTCTTTCAAGTTTGGATCCTCTTGACCACTGCCATTCTGTTAGTGGTTTGGGCCTTGCCACACACCATCGCCGCCAGAAACATCGCTCTATTTACCGGGCTCTTCGCCGCATTGTGTTGGTTAATCCTTGAAAACCCCAAGTTAGGCTGGAAAGACTGTTGGCCCAGTATTTGTCTGCTCTTAGTCCCGGCCTGGGTACTTTTCCACTGGTACTTCATTTCCATCCTTAAAGATCAACAGTGGCAGGAGCTCAGTAGTACCTGGCTTAGAGTTTGTGTGGCAGTCCTTCTGGGATCCGTTTCGGGCATCATGATTTCCAAAAAACCGAGACAAATTCTCTGGATTATCTCTGCCATTATTCTTCTCCCAACCATCACGTTTGTGATGTATCTGCATCAAGTCTACTTAGTGAAGACCTGGATTTTGCCAACTGGCATGTACTACGGCGCTTTTAAACAAGCCAAGTTCTCCATGGTCTACTTTGTGGTCTGTCAGGCGCTAGTGGGCTTTGGTCTGATTTTTTGCGCTATTCAGGGGCAGGCTAGCGAAAAGTCATTGGAAAACATAGTGGGGCGCAAAAATAAGCAAACCCCTCTATGGAGCCTATTCTTAGGGGTGGCCTTGGTTTTAATAGCGCTGGTTGATTTTATTGCCGTGCGCGGCTTGAATGGGATTATTGTTAGCGGCATGGGCTTCATAGTCTGTGTATTCACCGTGTTTTACCAAAGTGCCGCTGCCCATTTAAAAAGGGAGCAAGCTGGCAGTCGCAGAGCAAGCATTTTCATGCGCGGACTCTTGATAATCATATTGATTGGTGCAGGCTTATACGCCTTTTGGTCCTATGACCAGCGCTATGAAGGCAAGTTATCTCACTTAGCAGGAGATATCCAAATTGCTACGCAGATCGACCAAAATCAAACGTGGATTAGGGATGGGCGGCCAATGGCAGACCCGGTAGATTTAACTGGGCGGCCAATTAATGGCAGTACTTATGAGCGGGTGTCTTGGTTTATTAAAGGTTTGCGGCTTATTCAAGACAATCCTTTGGGCAATGGCGTGTCACATCAGGGATTTGGGCATTACATGCGCGCAGAGTATCCCAAATCAACGGTGTTAATGACCCATAGCGCGTGGGTTGACTTTACCTTAGGACTGGGACTACCCGGCTTAGTATTGACTTGGCTAGCTATCTTGGGGGTCATTAGTAAATTACAGCGCAACTATTTATCAAAAAATGCCCTCTTAGATTCAAAATTACTAAATGTTAGTTTTTATCGACAGCTTATTACTAGTGTTGGCTTGTGGCTTATTTTGGGAATGTTTTGCTTTTGGGTGATTGGTGAAGTGAGTGAGCGCGAATACATTGAACATTATTTTTTCCTAGTCGCCTTATTTGGTATGGCTTTATATACCCCACCCATCAAGAATCAAGTGCCTAAGAGCCCGGCAGGCATCTAATTAAAATAAGTTTGATTTGCGTTGGATTACCTGGAAACATGAGCCATTTAAGCAGAGCTAATTTGTGGATATTGAAGCCTAAAAGCTTATAAATATTTTTAGTATATGAGTTAGGGTAAGTTGATTAAGTTTTAAAAAAAACACGATGAATAGTCAGGACAGAGATGCAAGCTCCCGCTGAACCCAACCAAATCAAGAAGGCTGAAATCTCCCTTTTAGACATTGTGCAATTTGGAATAGGCGCTTGGAAAAAGCTCGCCATTGCAGCTTTCATTGGAGCGATCTTAGGATTTGGTGCCTGGACCCTTTTTGGCTCATATTCTGCTGAGTATGTCTTGTTCAATAACGCTAGCACCAACAGCAACAGCAACAGCAACACTACTTACGCGTTAGACCTGGTGTATTGGAAGATGATTCAAAAAAGTCTGCCTAACTTAGCGGCGCAAATAATAGATGAAGGCGTGATTCCTGGCGATCAAGTTAGCCTTTACAAAAGCCTGCAAAATGATCAGTGGTGGCAAAAAAATATCATTCCTAGTTACGCTCTCTCTAAATTACCAACATTTTTTGACTAATTCGGAAAAAGACTGGATTTTAGTTCTAGAGGATGATGCAATTTTTAAGGAAAAATTTGGGCTTAAAATCAAAAAGCAGTTGGAGGACATTCCTGATTTAGTTGGTGCAATATTTATTGGGGGTGGCTTTCCTCAAGAGCGGACATCTTTAACTCTTGGAGAGTGGGGAAACTTCCTAATAAAACATCATCCAGCTACCAATACAACTATAGGTTATATGCTCAGGAGATCTGCTGTTGAAAAAATCATGAAGGATTTTTCAACCTTTGATATGCCAATTGATTATGAGTTGGCCTACCTATTGATGCGCACCAATACGCTGGTATTTCACCAAGACCCATATTCTATTCAAGAGGGCTCGAAATTGGTATATTCATCATCTATAAGATAAATAACTGCCTTCAGCGTACTAATAAGGTGATGTACTGCTGAGTTTGGCCATAATATTTACTTAATGACGATCTGAATGTTCCGCTCAACCTGAGAGGCGGATTTGCGTCGAATTTTATTGCTGAGAATCCTTAACTTAAGTTAATAGAAGTGATTGCTCACATTTATAAATCGAGTCCTAACATCATCTTTAAAGTTTGGTAGCAACATCATCGAGATTTTGAATGAACGTAAAGTAGGTTTTAATACATATTTATAGTGGTAATTGGTAGATTAAGCGCCGTATATGTCTTTCGAGGAGCTATTTCGGGCTTTATCGGATGAAGGCCGTCATGTAAGTCGCTAATACTCTGGGTAGCAATCACTATCTCGGCCACTGTCATTTGCTGGCTGATATTCCAGATTTTACTGGTCTGTAGGCCTGATAACAGCATAAATCAGCTTCAAGTGCCGCTTGCATAAGTCTTGGGAAAGTATTTCGAAATCCGGGGAGTGAGTATTATGCATCTTGGGGTAAGTAATGAGCCATATAGATCTCCATAACGGCTGGGAGAATTACCAGTTTCTCCTTGTCGCTATTAGACATTTCCATCAAGTTACAATATTCTCATAAATTAGAATGATTTCAAGGGTGGGTAGCAAATGCAGAACAGCATTGATCAAGGCACGCATAGCGATGAGACTGAAATCTCCCTATTGGATATCGTCAAGTTCCTACTAGATTCTTGGAAAAGACTTGCCTTTGCAGCCCTAGTGGGTGCCGGATTGGGTTTAACTGGCTGGTTTATTTTGGGAAGCTACTCCGCTGAATATGTACTACTGAACAACACCAACACCAACACCAACACCAACACCAACACCAACACCAACACATACGGACTGGACTTATTGTCCTGGAAGGTGATCCAAAAAAGCCTGCCTAATTTAGCCACTCAAATAGTAGAGGATGGTAAGGCCCCGGAGGGTCAAGCAGAGCTCTATAGGACTCTCACTGGTGATCAATGGTGGCAGAAAAATGTAATACCGAGCTATGCTCTTTCTAAGGCGGATACGAAGGACTTAGCGGGCGTCAGTAAAGAATTTGATGGTGCCAGTACTACGATCCTCAGCGTAGCAGTCAGTGCAAGCGGCTCTAGTAAACAGGGTGCAATTGATGCTGTCAGAGGGGCTGCCCAGTTTTTACGATCTGGAGGGGCTTATCTGCAGATACGCAGTATGCTAAACGCTTACGAGGGCGAAGTCATTAGCGCTGCGGGGGAGATCCAAAGAAAAATCACGGGCACGCAAATTGAGATGGGCTACCAACAACAGCGCGCCAAGTCTTTGGAGGTCCTAAACAAGCGCTACCCTAGTAATTCTAGCGTTGGTCAACAAGTAGTTGATCCTAAAGAATCGGGCGCTAAGTATCTTCCCATTACCACTCAAATTATTGCAGCAAATAATGACATTAACCAGTCAAAAGAGTCGCTAAATAGGTTGGAGGACCGCTTGGCTCAGCTCGCTTTAACCAAGTCATTTCTTGATGAGGCGCTTCCTAAAATAGAAACTACCTTTGATGGCTTAGTTTTAGATAAAGAGCTCCTTGAGATTGAGGCAAAGTTACGTACCAAAATTGGTAAGGATGATCCCAAGCAGAAAGAAATCTTAGATCAAATTCGCTCGCAACTGTTAATAATTCAGGCACGTTTTACGAAGGGCTTGGAAGCTAATACGGCGCCTACTAGTAGTGGCAAGAAGGGTATGATCAAAAGTACGGCAGGCGGATTGGCTGGAGGATTTTTCTTAGTGCTTATGTTGCTCCTAGGTCAACGCGTGTGGACTGGCATTAAAAGCGGTGGCACTAAGTGAGGGTCGGTATACAAACTAGCGCTCGGGATCGGGCATTAGCGGGCTTAACTTTCTAAGTATGAACAATTAAATCAACACTTGATATTGCCGATGACAATTCCAAAAGATTCCAAAATATACGTTGCTGGCCATAGGGGCTTGGTAGGCTCTGCCATTGTGCGGCGTCTGGAGTCGGGTGGCTATACCAACTTAGTGGTCCGCACCCATCAAGAATTGGATTTATTGGATCAAGCTTCAGTGAATACGTTTTTTGAATCAGAAAAGCCCGAATACGTTTTTTTAGCAGCGGCGATGGTCGGTGGGATTCAGGCGAACAATACTTATCCTGCTGAATTTATCTATGAGAACCTGATGGTTCAAAATAATGTCATGCATGCAGCCCATAAAGAGGGTGCCAAGTGGTTTTGTTTTTTAGGCTCCAGCTGTATTTATCCCCGCGATTGTCCACAGCCTATTAAGGAAGAATATTTCTTAAGTGGGCCGCTTGAGAAAACCAATGAGCCCTATGCAGTAGCGAAAATTGCTGGTATTGAATTATGTAATGTCTATAACCAAGGCGATGGAACACGTTTTGTGAGTGTGATGCCTACGAACTTGTATGGCCCAAACGATCATTATGATTTAGCTAAAAGCCATGTGTTGCCAGCCTTGATTCGTAAGGTGCATGAGGCAAAGTTACGCGGTGATTCGGAATTGGTTGTGTGGGGCTCCGGAAAACCTTATCGTGAATTTTTGTATGTTGACGATATGGCTGACGCCTGTATTTTCTTGATGGAAAATGGAGTTGAAGAAGGTATGTATAACGTTGGCGTTGGTGAAGATGTGACTATTCGAGAACTAGCCGAAACTGTAATGGATGTGATCGGCTTTCAAGGGCAAATTGTGTTTGATGCCAGTAAGCCCGATGGCACTCCACGCAAGTTGATGGATGTCTCGCAAATGACTGGCTTGGGTTGGAGGTCGACAACAACTATACGCCGTGGCATTGATCTTGCGTATAAAGATTTTTTAAAGCAATCAATTTCGACTTAGATTTATGACCCAAGTTACTCCAGTCATCCTTTGCGGCGGTTCCGGCACGCGTCTTTGGCCCCTATCCCGCTCCGGTTTTCCTAAGCAGTTTTTGGCGCTTTCGTGCGATGACTCTTCTCAAAGTTTGTTTCAGCAGGCGGTTGGTAGATTAAATGCGATAGGGTCTTCCCAGATTCAATTAGGTAATACAGTTGTAGTTACCAATGAAGATCATCGTTTTTTGGTTTTAGACCAATTGCGTGAGCTAGCCAATATTCAAGCAACTCTTTTGTTGGAACCAGTGGGTCGCAATACAGCTCCAGCGCTCACCTTAGCTGCACTCTATGCTGGTGAGCAGGCTGAGGTGGATCCTATTTTGGTAATTACTCCCGCAGATCAAACAATTCAAAATGCTGATGCTTTTACTAAGGCATTGCAGGGCTGTATTCATGTAGTCGCCTCGGATCCGAGCAAGCACACCATTGCTATTTTAGGCATCACCCCAACGGCGCCTGAGACGGGTTATGGCTACATTAAGAAAACTGGTAGCCAAGGTTCTTATGGTGAATTTACTGTCGAGCAATTTGCTGAAAAGCCAGATGCCAAGACAGCCCAAACCTATCTAGATAGCGACCATTATTTTTGGAATAGCGGCATGTTTGTTTTACGAGCCAGCACTTGGTTGGCAAGTCTAAAAGAGTTCCGCTCAGATATTTTTGCTGCCACTGAAACTGCTTTGGTAGCAAGCACGACTGACCAGGCTGGTGGAGTCGAGTTTGTGCGGCCAGACAAAGCCGCATTCAACCCGATTCCTAGTGAGTCGATTGACTATGCTGTGATCGAGAAATGCCCAAGCTCAAACAAATTTACTGTCAAGATGGTTGAGCTCAATGCGGGCTGGAATGACCTCGGCGCTTGGGATGCAGTCTGGCAAGTGGGCAAAAAAGATGACAATGGTAATGTCACTAGTGGCGATACCTTGTTGAGTAATTCAAGTAACTCACTGGTCCACGCAAGTACTCGCTTAGTGAGTGCAGTAGGCGTAGAAAACCTCATCATCATTGAGACAGCGGATGCGGTGCTGGTGGCTGATCGTAAAAATAGCCAAGATGTAAAACATATCGTGAATCAGTTAGAAGCGCAAAAGCGCGAAGAAAAGAATTTGCATCGCAAAGTCGCCAGACCTTGGGGTTGGTATGACTCGGTTGATGAGGGTGAGCGCTTTAAGGTGAAGCGCATTCAGGTAAAGCCGGGCGCGAGTCTCTCCCTACAAATGCATCACCATCGCGCTGAACATTGGATTGTGGTCAAAGGTACTGCTGAGATTACCAATGGTGATCAAGTGATTACGCTGACCGAAAATCAAAGCACTTACATACCGCAAGGACAAACGCACCGTTTAGCCAATCCTGGAGATACCCCTCTAGAGATTATTGAGGTGCAGTCGGGGAGTTATCTTGGTGAAGACGACATTGTGCGCTTTGAAGATACCTACGGCAGAAGTTAATTATGACAAGCGATAACATCAATCCGCAGAAAGTTGCTCTGATCACGGGTATTACTGGCCAAGATGGCTCTTACCTTGCTGAGTTTTTATTAGAAAAGGGCTATATCGTCCACGGTATTAAGCGCCGCGCCTCCTCTTTTAATACCGAGCGTATTGACCATCTTTACCAAGATCCGCACGTTAACCATCCTGATTTGATTCTTCATTACGGGGATTTAACTGACACTAGCAACTTGGTGCGCATCATTCAAGAGTGCCAACCCGATGAGATTTATAACTTGGGTGCACAAAGCCATGTGGCAGTTTCCTTTGAATCACCTGAGTACACGGCTGACGTCGATGCAATGGGCTCACTGCGCATGTTAGAAGCTATTCGTATCTTGGGACTGGAAAAGAAAACCCGTTTTTACCAAGCCTCTACTTCCGAGCTCTATGGTTTAGTGCAAGAAATTCCCCAGAAAGAAACCACGCCTTTTTATCCAAGAAGCCCTTATGCAGTAGCCAAGATGTATGCCTACTGGATTACTGTGAACTATCGTGAAGCTTATGGTATCTATGCCTGTAACGGTATCCTCTTTAATCATGAGTCTAAGCGCCGCGGAGAAACCTTTGTCACGCGCAAAGTAACCCGTGGTTTGGCGAACATTGCTCAAGGCCTTGAGCAATGTCTCTACATGGGTAATATCGATGCCTTGCGTGACTGGGGTCATGCAAAAGACTATGTACGCATGCAGTGGTTAATGCTCCAACAAGATAAGCCTGAAGACTTTGTAATTGCTACTGGTGTGCAGTTCACGGTTCGTGAATTCATTATCCGTAGTGCTAAGCAGCTGGGCATCACCCTCAAATTTGAAGGTGTAGCCGAAAATGAAAAAGCTATTGTGGTTTCTATTGAGGGCGATAAGGCGCCAGCCTTAAAGGTGGGTGACGTGATTGTCCAAATCGATCCACGCTACTACCGCCCTACAGAAGTGGAAACCCTCTTGGGTGATCCGACCAAGGCTAAAGAAAAGCTAGGCTGGGTTCCAGAAATCACCCTTGATGAAATGATCGTTGAGATGGTGGCTAATGATTTAGATCAGGCCAAGCAACATGCCTTGCTGCATAAGCATGGTTACTCAGTAGCGGTTGGTAAAGAGTATTGATTATTTTAATAATGAATGGACAAAAGTGAATATGATTAAAACTATTAAACAATGCAGAATTTGTGGTGGAGATCAGTTGGTGACCGTGATGTCTGTTGGTCAGCAAGCATTGACGGGTGTTTTCCCCAAAAGTCTGAATGAGAGAGTAACATCAGGTCCGGTTGATCTAATCCAATGCTCATCCGAGAATGGCTGTGGTCTTGTGCAGCTCAAGCAAAGTTATGATCTTAGCGAGATGTACGGTATGAATTACGGGTATCGATCTGGATTAAATGCAAGTATGGTTTCCCACTTGCATCAAAAGGTAAAAAGTGTAATCGCGCTAGGCATTCTTCAATCTGGGGATCTTATTGTAGATATCGGAAGTAATGATGCGACCACGTTGCGCGCCTATCCACAGGGAGTATATGAACTTCTTGGGGTTGACCCTACTGGTGTAAAGTTCTCCTCTTTCTATCCGCCTGAAATTAAATTGGCCTCTGATTTTTTTTCCGCAGACGCGGTTGCTAAGGCGGTGGGCAAAAAAAAGGCAAAAGTAATCACTTCATTTTCAATGTTTTACGATTTGGAAGATCCTATTGCGTTTGCACGTGAAATTGAAGCTACTTTAGACGATGAAGGTATTTGGATATTCGAGCAGAGTTATTTGCCAGCCATGCTGCGCACTAATTCATTCGACACCATATGCCATGAACATCTTGAGTTTTATGGATTAAGACAAATTAATTGGATTGCCAGTAAAACTGGGCTTAAGGTTTTGGAAGTTGAATTTAATGATGTCAATGGGGGAAGTTTCTCGATTACAGCGGCAAAAGTAGGTTCAAGCCGTAAACCAAATAGTGAGATTTTGCAAAAAATTCTAAAAGAAGAAGTTGACTTAGGGCTTGAGAATACGAAAGCATTCGATGAATTTAAAGCTAGAGTTGAAATTGAGAGATTGGCGTTGATGAATTTTCTGCAGCAAGCAAAGTTAGATGGCAAGAGAGTTTGTGGCTTAGGGGCATCCACCAAGGGTAATGTCCTTCTTCAGTATTACGGAATAGGTAGTGAATTACTTGAGTGCATAGGTGAGGTAAATCCTGATAAATTTGGCTGCTTCACGCCGGGAACACTTATTCCATTGGTTAATGAGGAGGTCTTATTGGCATCTAATCCCGACTATTTATTGATTTTGCCTTGGCATTTTAGAGGCTTCTTTGAGGCTTTGCCAAAATTAAAAGGTAGGTCATTGATATTTCCTTTGCCACATTTCGAGATTATTAATCTTTAAATTGTTTGCTAATTTCTTTTTCCCTCTGTAACAGAGAGGGATTGGAAATTTCTCAATTAGCTTTAACCGCCTTAACTATAATTTTCAGGAATTTAATATGCGCAATCCCTTGTATCCTCTTAAACCTTTCTTCAACAATGTTTTTTCAAAGGTTGGATTTGCTCTTGGTATTGGGCTATCTCAAAATATGCCCACCTTAAGGTGGGAGATAGAAAGAAGAGCCGTTAAATCAACTGCTGACTATATCGATGAGAACATGACGAACGCAATTGTATTTAATGCTCATTGGGAGTTATTAAACTATTCGGTAGATAGGTCAAAAAAAGATGGACTTATTATGGAATTTGGTGTTTACAAAGGAAAAACGCTAAACTATTTAGCAGATAGAATTAAAAAACACACACCAACTAAAGTAATCTGGGGTTTTGATAGTTTTTCGGGTTTGCCATCCGATTGGTCTGGATACTTTATTACTAAAGAAACTTTTGATCTGCAGGGATATTTGCCAAAAGTAAGAAAAAATACTAGGCTTATCAAGGGTTTTTTTGACAAGTCAATCGATGAGTGGCTTGAAATGAATGATGTTCTAGAGTCTAGTATTTCTCTGTTGCATATTGACAGTGATCTATATGAATCCTGCGTTGTGATTTTGGAAAAACTTAAGAAGTTTATTGTTCCGGGGACATTCATTTTATTTGATGAATATTTTAATTACCCAAATTGGAAAAAGCATGAGTACCTAGCTTTCCAAGAATTTATATCTAAAAATGGAATTAAATATGAATATCTTGCATTTCATGAGCAAAAAGTACTTGTGAAAATCTGCGAGATCTGAGATATTGAATTCCTATTCATTAGAGATTCATTAAGTGTTAATCACTCTCAGAGATTTTGCGGCTAAAATTCTTTTAACTTTCCTGAGTCGAATTGATCGAAAAGCTTATGCTACTTTTATTGAGAGACTCTGTTTTTTTGGCAATAAAGATCCCTCGATTAAAGATTTCGTGACGATTGTGGTTAGGCCAAAAAATAATTACCAAAAAATGGTGGCTTTAGATTCAGCTACCGAAGATGTGGCGATCTTAATTCAAGGGCCGATCGTAAGGGAATGCGACTTTACTATTAATACACTTAAATTATATAAAGAGTACTTCCCAAGAAGTCCAGTGGTTTTTTCAACTTTGGACCATCTTACCCAAATCGAAAAGGATAATATCTCTGCATTAGGGGTCACTATTATTATTTGCAATAAGCCTGTTGTAACTGGTTTTCTTAATTTCAATCTTCAGCGAGAGACGGTTTTAAAAGGACTAAACGCGGTCAATAAACTTGGCGTAACCAAGGTAATAAAAACACGATCTGATCAGCGTATATATAGCCGATTTGCAATTTCTTTTTTGAATGCCTCATTAATTCAATTCCCTTCAAAAAATATTACCGCATGCAAAGGGAGAATATTTTTATTGAGTACAACTACTTTGGCAAATTTTCCACTTCATGTATGCGATATGTTTCAATTTGGATATTTGCAGGATGTTGTCAATTTCTGGAGTATTCCCGCTCACGAGGAGTCGGTTAACCGGGAAGCCTTTACGTCGAAAATGGCTAACAAGATATTAGTAGGGGAGGCATTGATTCAAAAAACAACAATACCTGAGGTTTCCCTTGGAAGATTTTACGCGACTATGCTATACGGTGAGCAGTCCATAGGTGATCCGAGCCTAACTTACCATCGAATGCTCCAAGAGGTTATAGGAGTAGTTGATCAGGGGCAGCTTGATTTATGTTGGCCTAAATATAATTCATTTGAAGTGTCTCAGGATTACCGGGTTCCTTGGATTTTAGAGAGGCTAACATTCGAAAAATGGGTTGCCCTGTATGCTGGACATGCTAAAAAAGTTATTTCATTTAATCCTGATGCACTCATTTGATCAGTGTGTGCATAAATGCTAAAACTATTTATAACAAGAAATTCATTTACAGTCGGAAGTGCTTGGATAAGTCGCATTCTGAATGCAGGAATTTCAATATTTAGTATAAGAATTTTTTTGTCTGGAGTGGGCCCTGACCAATATGCTATTTTTTTGATTCTTAGTAGTTTAATGGCATGGTACATGCTTGCTGATTTTGGCGTTGGTGTTAGTTTACAGAATTACATTTCAGAGCAACGTGCTAAGCAAGAAAAATATGAGGACTATATAGTTACCGGGGGAGTTCTGGCATTGCTGTTGCTAGTTTTTCTAATATGCTTACTGTATGTAGCCTCCCCGTTTGCTTCTAAATTTATATTTAGTTCATTTGTCTTTCTTGGGGAAACACAAAAAACAAATCTTTTTTTTATAGCTGGACTTTTATTCATTGGTATAAGCCTTGGGAGTATTGCTTATAAGGTTTTTTATGCGCAAATTAAGGGCTATTTTTCAAATATTGTTTCAGCAATTTCTTCTGCATTAGGATTGTTGGCACTTTCAGTTGTGATGAGCTCGAAGCAGGAAGATAAGTTATTGATAGGCTTAATTGCGTATTTTGCCCCCTCTTGTTTATTGGCAGTTTTTGTGTTTTCTGTTCAAATTTTCTTCGCGATTAGAGATGCAGGAAAATTTAAATTTATAATTTTTAAAAATATAATTCAAAGAGCATGGCGTTTCTCAATTCTTTATTTAATGCATGCTGCGGTTGTAAATCTTGATTTTATTATTTTGGCTAAATTTTTGCCTCCTTTAGATGTAGTGAAATATGGAATTTTGACAAGAATATTTAGTTTTTCAGCATTTTTTTATACCTCAATATATTCTGCTTTATGGCCTAATTTTTCGGAAGCAATTTACAAGGGTAATTGGAAGTTTGTCAAACTGATTCTCATTAGGGCGATTCTATTCAGCTCATTTCTAATTTTGGCCTATACAATTTTTATAATTATCTTTATTGATGATTTAATTTCTTTCATTTCTCCGGAGAGCGTGGTGACAGTTCCAATAGAATTATTATTATTGCTTGGCGGTTATCACTTGGTCATTGCTTGGGTTCATGGATTTGGTATTCCATTGCAGAGCATGAATGACTTAAAGGGGCTATTATTTTGGACGCCAATACAAGCGGTCATTAGCGTTCTTTTACAAGTAGTTTTGGTTCAACATTTTGGACTATATGGAATAATTTGGGCCCTACTACTCTCTTTTCTTTTGACTATGGCATGGTTGTTGCCAATCAGAGTACTCAAGCATTCTAGGATTGCGAGCATTTAATATGGATGGCGAGATGACAGGAATAACCCTTACCCTATTAAAAGATCTAGCTCAGCTGTCAGCGACTATTGGAAATAATGCTATGCTCTCGCAGGGTGCGGGAGGTAATACCTCGATAAAAATTGACTCAACACTTTGGGTAAAAGCTTCAGGATTTTGGCTTCAAAATGCGAGCATAGAAGATATATTTGTACCTCTTGAATTGAAGGCAGTTAGACGATTAATTGATTCAGGTTCTGACTACGGGATTCAATACAGCGTAGTAGATAAAAGAATAACTTCTCGGCCTTCGATTGAGGCAACATTGCACGCTCTTTTGCCGCAGAAGGTGATCTTACATTGCCACAGCATAAGAGCACTTTCATTTGCTGTTAGGACTGATTCGAATTTCGTTCTAGGTGAGCGACTTAAGGGACTCAATTGGGCTACTGTTCCGTATTGTAGGCCAGGAATGCCATTGACGCTTGCTGTGAAAAAGGTCTTGTGTGAAAAATTGCCAAATGTCCTTATTTTAGAAAATCATGGATTAGTTGTTGCAGCCGAAAATTGCCAAGCTGTCCAGGCATTGCTTAATGAGGTGGAGACAAGATTGAATCGCCCAAAACGGACATGTATTAGCCCAGACATAAATTTGTTATTGGCGATTGCTGCTGGGTCAAATTATAGACTGCCAATTCATGAGATTTGCCACTCTCTTGCTACTAGCCCTATTTCTTCAGAAATAGTAGAGGGTGGTTCCCTTTACCCGGATCAAGTTGTTTTTCTTGGGGTAAATGTAACAGCCGTATCCCGTGATGAGATTTTCAATTATTTATCAGGCGCATATAAGTTAGCGCCATTTATTTTGATTAGAGGAATGGGAGTGCTTGTTAAAAAAGATATATCTCCAAATGCTGAGGAAATGATTCATGCTCTAGCTTTGGTATGCATACACATTGAAAATAAGGATGGCCTTAAATATTTATCGGCTACAGAAGAGAAAGAGCTTTTGGGTTGGGAGGCTGAGCAATACCGTATTTCTTTACAATTAAACAAATGATCACCAGCATATGCAGATAATTATTCCTATGTCTGGCTACGGGGAGCGATTTCGCCGAGCGGGATATGACACTCCAAAGCCTTTAATTGAGGTTGATGGAAGGCCCATAATTGAATATGTCGTAGAGATGTTTCCTGGCGAATCTGATTTTATCTTTATATGCAATAGGGAGCATCTTGAAGAGCCGCGATTTAGAATGCGCGAGATTATTGTGGCTATATGCCCAACAGCAAAAATTATTGGCATTGAGCCACATAAACTCGGGCCAGTTAATGCCATTCTTGAGGCAAAATCACTAATAAAAATTAATCAGCCAGTCATCGTTAATTATTGCGATTTTACTTGCTATTGGGATTATTCCGATTTTAAGAAATTCGTTGAAATTTCATCTTGCGATGGAGTCATACCTTGCTATACCGGTTTTCACCCCCACCTCTTAAGATCTGTAAATTTTGCATATGTGAAGGAAGAAAATAATCGAGTAATAGATATTCAAGAGAAGTTGCCGTTTACTGATATCCCAATGAGCGAATATGCTTCCAGTGGCACGTATTATTTTCGTTCAGGCCAATTGTTGCTGGAGTATTGCTCAAAATCTATGAAATCAGATCTTGCTCTAAACGGGGAATTTTATGTCAGCATGGTATACAAGCCAATGCTAGAGGATGGAAAGGATATAGCGGTTTTCCCTTTGCAGCATTTTATGCAATGGGGTACACCTGAGGACTTAGCTGAATATAGATATTTTTTAAAAATGTTCAAATTGCTAGCTACTACACGCAAAACCTCAGTACATAGTGGAACCATTATGGTTCCAATGGCAGGCCTGGGATCCCGATTCAAAGATAGTGAATTTAAAAAAATAAAACCGCTCATTTCTGTGTCTGGAAGATCTATGGCAATTCAAGCGACTCTGGATTTACCTAAAGCTGATCAATATGTTTTTATCGCTCGAAATGATATGTATCAGTTGAAGAATTTAATTGATGAGCTTCAGACCCAATTTAATCCCTGCAAATTTGTATTGCTTGATAAAAAAACAGATGGTCAAGCAATTACATGCTTAGCTGGAATGGCAGAGGTGAACCATCAGTTGCCATTAACTATCGGCGCTTGCGATAATGGAATGATTTATGACGCAGACAAATTTGATGCTCTACTGTCAGATCCGGAGGTAGATGTAATTATTTGGGGTGCTCGTGGATACCCGGGGGCAAGTCAAAATCCCTCAATGTATGGATGGATTGATTTAGATGGCGATAGTGTTGTTAATGTGTCAGTAAAAAAACCATTGAACAATACGGATATGGATCCGATTATCACTGGAACTTTTACATTTAAGCGTGCGGCAGATTTTCTGCGATCAACCGAAAGAATGATATTGAATAATGGCCTCGTCAATGGAGAGTTTTATGTTGATTCATGTATAAATGAATCAATTGCTCTTGGTTTAAGAGTTCGCATGCTTGAAGTTCAGACATATATTTGCTGGGGGACCCCTGAGGATTTAAAAAGATTCGAGTATTGGCAATCGTGCTTTCATAAATGGAGCAATCATCCCTATCGACTTGAAGCAGATTTGAGTATTCCTGTCGAGGCTCTTTCAGCACTTCGGAAACGATATAGTACAAGTCTCATAAAATTGATGGAAGGCTAATAGTGCTTAAAAATAATTATTTTTCGGAGATATGCAATGTTGAAATAATTTTTCACCGTAGAAACAAAATTTCACAGCTATTGGAGTGCCCTTTAAATTTTGGGGTTGAGGTTGATATCAGGAGTAACGGTAGGGAGCTAATTATTCATCATGATCCTTTTTCCATTGGGGAGCTATTTGAAGAATGGTTAGCCAATTATGAGCATGGAAGGTTGATTCTTAATGTAAAAGAAGAGGGGCTTGAGGAGCCTTTGCTCAAGCTAATGAAAAAATATTCCATTGAGAATTTCTTTTTTTTAGATCAATCATTCCCACATCTTGTGAAAACTGCCTCAAATGGCGAATCTCGGTGTGCGGTCCGAGTATCTGAATTTGAATCACTTGAAACTGCGCTTGCTTTGAGTGGAAAAATCGAGTGGATCTGGGTTGATTTTTTTACGCATTTTCCCCTGGATTGTCAGAAATATCAGAGGTTGAAAAATGCTGGGTTCAAGCTTTGCTTGGTATCCCCAGAGCTTCAGGGTTTTTCGATTAAGGTCGTAGAAAATCTACAAGAAATACTAAGGTCTAGAGGTTTAATTCCTGACGCGGTGTGTACTAAGGTGCCGAATTTATGGTGAACGGGCCTAATAAAATAATTAAATCACCCTTATTTATATTCGGATTACTGGCTCGAGTAATTCTAATTTATTTGACGTATCAATTTACATCTGATCGTCAATTAATAGTATCTTTTTGTCAATTGTTCCATGGAATTTTTAACCTGACATGGTCTAATTTTAATGTGATGGACAAAAATTTATTTATAGAAAACTATGGTTTCTTTATAGGAATAATATTTTCACCATTTGCGATTATTGGATTGGCTCTAGATAGTTTATTTGCTCTAACCGACAAATTTTTAATATTAAGTTTTAGTCTTGTATTGCTTATATCCGACTTACTTGGGTTATTTATTTTAATAAAATTTAATCCTAAGCAGTATTTGATAGTTCTTTTGGCTTATTGGCTGTCCCCTCTATCTTTGGCTTTAACTTATTGGTTTTGGAGCCCCGAAATAGTTTCAATGGTCATATTGATGGCTGCGCTATTGATGTTAAAGAAAAAAAAGATAATCACTTCCGGGATTTTTTTAGGCTTTGCAGCTGCTACTAAGTTGGCAACAGGGGCAATTTTCCCATTTTTAGCGATCTATATTTGGCAAAACCGTAGTATCCGCGCAACGCTACTGAAGTTCCTAATAGCTTATGCAGCTGTAGTTGGAGCATTGCTATTAATGGGAGTTCTCATCAAATCGATTGCTATGTTTGACAAGTTAATTCCAGAATTTCTGCCCCCTTTAATGGTTCAAAATGACATCAATGAATCTTTATTGCTTTACGTATTGTTTTTGTACTCATTATGGTGGTTGAGAAGAACTAATTTTACCGTACTCATGACTGTTCTAGCGGTGAGCGTAATTGTTATAGTATCGTTCCCAGCTAGAGATCTTAGTTGGTATGTATGGGCTATACCATTCTTAGTTTTTTATGCTACAAAAACAACTTGGACTGGTTTTGCGATAGTTTACGCATTTATGGTGTTAGCAACTGTAACTTCTGTAATGGATATTTTGCTAAATTCTAATGCCTCCCTCAAATCATTCTTTATAACTTTAAATTATGCGCTCGTAATTATCCTAGTAGTGCGAATGATTGTAGAGGGCATTCAATTTAATAGTTTCTTTAGGGTCAATCGCCGACCCTTAGTATTCGGGATTGCTGGCGATTCAGGGTCTGGTAAAGATACGCTTGCGGTTGCTCTTAGAAATATTTTTGGTAGTCATTCTGTCTCTATGATGTATGGTGATGCATATCATAAATGGGATCGTAGTGGTGCAATGTGGAGAGCGGTAACACATTTAGATCCTAAGGCAAACAATTTATCCCAAATGACTTCGGATGCAGTTTCTGTGGTTACTGGAAAAACGATTTATCGTAGACACTATAACCATCAAGTCGGGAAATTTACTAGCCCATCACCAATTAAGCCAAATAACGTATTGATAATTTCAGGTCTACATGCGTTATATCAACATCATTTACGAAGCAAGCTAGATGTTAAGATATTTTTAAATACTGATGATATCTTGCGTCAGTATTGGAAAATCCGGAGAGATACCAGCAGTCGAAACCATAAGCTTGCAAGCTTGCAAGAGCTAATAAAATCAAGAAACAAGGATTCAGCTCTTTATATTGCACCACAGGCACTTTATGCTGACATAATTTTTGATTTGGTGCCTATGAATCCCCATTACCTTCTTTCGGAAGACTTTAGTGGGGAAGCGTCTCTAAAACTTAATGTTCGGATAAAAGACGCGATGTATCAAGATGCATTAATACGCATATTAATCGGGATTTGCGGGTTGCATGTTGACTGGGAAATATCAGATGAGGGGCGAATATTTAGCTTGACCGTAGAGGGGGATGTATCGGCAGAAGATATTGCCTTAGGCGCTGCTACATTGGTACCTGACCTTGATGCCCTAATTGAAATTGAGCGAGTCTTTGAGGCAAACGCAATTGGAATTATGCAGTTAATTATCTTAGCTCACACTGAACAAACTTTACATAAGAGAATACTTGAATGACATTAAATATACACAGTGAGAAAGTATTTTTATCGAAGCCAGACGCAGTAATTTTTGATACCGACAATACACTTTATGAATACGACCCAGCTCATCAGAAGGCTATGTTCGCAGTAAATGAAAAAGCAAATAAACTCCTTGGAGTAGCGCCCGAAAATTTTTCTAAGGCGTACATGGAAGCAAGAGATCAAGTAAAAAAGAACCTTGGAAATACCGCAAGCTCACATAGTCGCTTGCTATATTTCCAAAGAACTTTGGAAATCCTTGGTTTAAAAACGCAACTTTTAATGACGCTAGATCTTGAGCAAACCTACTGGCGAATTTTTTTGGGCGCCTCTAAAATATTTCCAGGAATTCAAGACTTTATACAGGATCTTCGGGCGGCTGGGGTTCGTACTGCTATTGTTACTGACTTAACAGCACAAATTCAATTTCGGAAAATAATATATTTTGGACTAGACAACTATTTTGATTATGTTGTAACTTCAGAGGAGGCAGGAGCAGATAAGCCCTCTAAGGCGCCATTTGAAATTGCGTTGAATAAATTGCAGGTTGCACCTGAAAAGTGCTGGATGATTGGAGATAGTGCTGATGCAGATATTGGAGGTGCTAAAAATTTAAACATTACTACTCTCCAAAAAAGACATGCTGGGGTAGTAATTGCAAGCGGGGAAAATACTCCAGATATAGTTTTTGACCATTTTTCTGAACTTCGGGCATTGCTACATAGTAAAAAATGGATACCCCCAGTTTTTGATGAAAATCATGCGTAATCAATAATAATGAGTAACATTAAACTCTCAATTTGTATCCCGACATATAACTTTGGCCTTTTCATTGGCGAAACTTTGGATAGCATAATTGATGAGATGAGCGACCAAATTGAAGTTGTCATTGGGGATGGTGCATCTACTGACAATACGGAGGAGGTTGTCAAAACTTATACGGCTCTTCATTCAAACATTAGATACTTTAAGTTTGAAAAAAAGGGTGGGATTGACCTTGATATAGCTAAAACTATTGATCTAGCTAAGGGTGAACATTGTTGGCTACTATCGAGTGATGATGCCATAGTGCCTGGAGCTATTCAAAGGGTTTTAAAAGAAATAAATAATAAACATGCAATCTATTTATGCAATAGGATTAGCTGTGATCTAAATCTAAAACCAAGGGCAAGTGAGGCTTGGCTCTCCAGTAATATTGCTGATAGTGTTTTTAATTTTTCACATGATAATGATCTTTTGGCTTACTTGGAGTGCTCGCAATCTCTTGGTGCCTTATTTAGTTTTATGAGTTCAATTATTGTTAATCGAGCCTGTTGGTATAGTGAAGGTGATAGGAGTGAATTCATGGGAAGTAATTATGCTCATGTGTGTAGACTTCTTGCTATTGCAAAAAAGGGTGGAACCCTCCAATACATAAAGAAGCCCTTAATTAGCGCCAGGTTCGAAAATGACAGCTTCCTGAATAATGGTATTGCCAAAAGATATTTAATTGATTTGGTAGGTTTTAAATTAATAGCTGAAGAATTTTTTACTCAGAAAGATAATCTTTTTGCTTTTAAGGCTGTAATGCGGCGCGAGCACAAATGGTATTTTCTGCCAAGTTTATCCAGTAAGGTAAAAAGTACTTCTGACTGGGAGGATTTGGTCAAATATTTTAAGTATTATGGCTACAGCCCTTTATTCTTATCTATTTCTCGTCTGTTAGGTAATTTGATACTGCCGATAATCTGCGTTAGAAAAGTAAGAGATTTAATACTGGAATCAAAAAATAAATTTTAGGCTTTTAAGTTTGCCTGTTTATATAGTGTGTCTAATTTATTCTTATCGGCTGATTCCAAGTCATGACTTAAATATTTTCTCATTTTGAATTCTGCTTAGGGGGTGTTGGTTGAAGATTGGAATAGATGGTCGGGCACTTTTGGGCTCGCGAACTGGAGTTGGAAGGTATGTTTATGAGCTCTGCCGTGAAATTGATCTTTTATTACCCTCAGCTCAATTTTACGTTTATAGCCCTTTGCCCTTAGAGTTACCGGTGATTTCTGACAGGTGGACTTTAAGATTAGATGATTCTATTTTTGCTAAATGGTTGAAGCCAGTACTGTGGCTAAAGTTTAGATGCGGCTATTTGTGTAAGCAGGATAACCTGAATGTATTTTGGGGCGCGGCTACTTTTTTACCGGATCTTTCACTTGCGGTGCGGACGGTGGTAACGATCTACGATTTAAATTTTGTTATTGCACCTAAGACTATGAGTTTTACTCATAGATGGGCTTTTAAGTTATTTTTTGTAAAAAATTTGGCTCGTGCAAATATTGTTTTAGCAATCTCAATGGGGACGTCCGAGCGTTTATTAAAAATATTTGGACGTAGGGCGGACGTAATTGTCTGTCCCTCTGTTAATCCATCCTTCGTCCGGCAGCGTGAAGATGTTATTAAAAGTGTTATGAAGAAATATTCATTGGACAGGCCGTATTTACTAGCTGTGGCGACATGGGAGCCTAGAAAAAATCTCGAGTTGCTGATATTAACTTTTTTGGAGATGAAAAACCAGGGGCATTTGAATTCCTACAAGCTAGTATTGGTTGGGGGACGTGGCTGGAAGGATCAGCGTTTATCTGCTCTATCGAGGAAAACTGATCAAATTATTTCGCTAGGCTTTGTGCCGGAAGAATGTTTACCAGCTATTTATACGGGGGCAGATATCTTTATCTTTCCATCGATATATGAAGGCTTTGGAATGCCTGTTGCAGAAGCTCTAGCCTGCGGCACTACAACGATAACCTCTGATACACCCGAGTTACGAGAGGTAGGCGGCAATGATGCCATTTATATAGAGCCAACTTTAGAAGGAATTCGCAGGGGTATATTGGATGGATTAGGGCAGCCTTTAAAACACAACTTTATCGCTCAAGCTACCCACTCATGGGAGGATGGCGCAAGATCCATGGTTACTGCTTTTACTGAATTAATTGGCACTCAAATTAAAAGTTAAACTCCCTAAATATATTCACTGACAAGCATTGGACTTACATCTTTATTAAAAATCTATCTTGATGCTATTTGGATGGGTAATCGTCCCCTAGAACTGTAGTATCCCCTTAGATTCGTACATTTAAAAAGTTGAGTTTTCTGTTGTTTATGGCAGTATTTACAACAGGAGAATCAATATGAAGAAGTCACGATTTACAGAGACC
>NZ_OANS01000006.1 GCF_900205755.1 Polynucleobacter meluiroseus
GAACATGGGCTTAGGTGGAATTACACCAAAGCAAAAACTAGCACTTGCAGTACCAGCTTCTACTTTTAGCTTAAGTTAAAAATGGGGGGATTACCATGCGCCATAACCACCAATAGCAGTCTTTATGCCTTGCTCATATCGATATAGCCAAGTCATAAAGATACCTGCTTCATTTTGTGGAATGCTATCCAATCGTTTAGCGATGGAATGATGCAAGGGTGCTTTAGTAAAGTGAAACCAGTCAGCGATCTCCTCAAAATCCACTAAATACTTGGCATAAGGATCGTTTAGCTCCAATGTGCCGTTATAGATGGCTTTGCGGTATTGGCCTTTGCCATAAGTGGTTCCATATAGTTTGTTTTCCCATAAACGGGCTGTTATTTCTTTCATTTTTAATCTCCTTTAATTTTGAAAGAAGTCGCTTAGTTGCAGAGAGTGGCAGATTCAAAAGACAGATGCTGTTGCTTGAGTTGCTAGTCAGGGCTACTCATTTGTCCCCAATACCGCAACTCCTATTTGCAACAGCAACTATTTCTCAATCGCATCTCAAAGCAACTCATTACGCGACTCGTAAATATTTATCCCTCGTTAATAAAAACCGTATTTTTTCTATCCAAAATTAGCCAAATTAAATAGAGGTCGTCCATTTGCCAATTCGAAATTAACTTGTATATGCCCATTAATTACATAGGAGAATCAAATGAGCGTATTAAGTAATCTCAAATTAGTAGATGTTAAAAAGCCCCGCAATATGCCTGCTATCGTGGTTCGCAGGAATAAACTTTCGAGCCGCTTATGGGAGCAGATCCAGTTGGCCCAAAGCCAGTTGAAAGGCACTTCGTTTGTAGTGACCAAGTTCAGAAGTGTGAAAGATCGTGAAACTGGCCTAATTAAGCAAGTAGAGGTGCCCAAACGCATCAAGCCTTGGTGGTTTCAGAGCGATGAAGGCAAAGTGTGTTTTTCAGTTCGTTACGGTAGCTGGACAATTGATCTAGCAAAGGGCAAGCCCAGCGTAGAAGTTGAAAGTGGCGAGGCTTTAGTCAAGGCCTTAGAGACTATCAAGATTGCAGTCGAAGCAGGGGAGCTAGATACTCAAATTGAAATAGCCAGCGCCAAACTAAGAAGTGGCTTTGGTAAGTAGACTGACTAAATACTTGTATGAACAAGTATCAAGCCGGTGTGCGTGTAAAAGGTCAATTGGTTAAAACAGCCGTATTTGCTGATAGCCCTATACACGCACGTTTAATTTTGCAGTATCAATTTGGCATGGATTCTATCGTTGCCTATCCCACAGCAATCACGGAAGTAGCCACACTCAAGCCCTTAACCCCAGATCAGCAACGTATTAAGTCAATGCAGGCTCGGGTTAAACAAGATCAAGCAGCCGTGAAGGCTGAACGGGCTAGGCAGAAGATTAAGAGTGGACAGGCACAACTAGCAAAAATTTAATTAAACAGTTCTTGTTGTTTTGAGTTGAGCTCTACATTAATTCATTTAGTACTGTACAAATACACAGTGGTTATAAATATTTGAAGTTGTTTATATAAGCTCAATTGATGAGCTATCAACTTACTAATCTACTCATACCCAGAAAGCACATGGGAAGTAGATAACGTAACTATGCATAGTTAATTGCTTAACTTTCATTCTATTTCTTTTATAGATTTTTTTATAAACAGTCTTTATACATAGATGAATGAAAAAAGTGCATATAAAAAATATAGACAAACTTATTGGTCTAAGAGGGTTGCTAGATAAGAGGCTCTATTCTGGACATGCATTGATCACCTATGATTTGATACTTGATATTTTAAAAGCGCATTTAGAGGGCAGGCAATTAACGATTAAAGAGTTATGTACTGGGTCAATTAGAAGTACTGTAAACACCAGAAAGCATATCAACTTTCTTATCGATGATGGTTGGATAGAGCTTTCGAACGGTATTCATGACAAGCGCCATCGACTAGTTCACGCGACAGATAAATTAATTCATTTGGTGGATGGCATATTAACTTCTAGCACGGCGTTAAATAATTTAGTAAATTAAAGTATGCATAGTTAATATGCATAAATTTTTGTATCGATTTCAATTGTCATACAAGGGCTATGTAGTGATACTCAAACTCTGATCTACAAGGAGTTTGTAATGAAAATAATTAAAACAACATTGGCAATAGCGTTGGTTGGATGGAGTTCTATCTCACTGGCACAAGCTGATCAAAATAAATTAAAAACCCAATCAATTAACGAGATTGGCGTAACGGTATCTTCATACAAATACACTGAGCCAAACTTAACAGATCTCTCTGGAACAGCAATGACCGTAAGTATGAAGGGAATTAATTATGGCATTGAGTATCAAGGAACGCTTGCACTGAGTGAGGATTTTTATTTACTTGGTGAAGCAGACTATAACAATGGCTCAGTAAATTACTCAGGCTCAGGAACAATTAATAGTATCCCTCAGTTCTACTACAACTTTAAAGGTGCTGTGGGACATGACTTTTCTTTTGATAACTTTGTACTGTCTCCTTATGTGGGCTATGGTTATCGTTATCTAAGTCAGTCTGGTGGCGGTATGACTAGCTCTACAGGCGCTGGCTTTTACGATAGACAAAGCACTTATAACTACATTCCTATTGGAGTTATCCATCGAATGGCAGTCAATGATCAAAAAGCGGTCTTAGTAACTACTCTTGAATATGATTATTTAATTTCTGGCAATCAATACAGTGGACTATCAGCATTAAACGGTACGAGAGGTGGCGTGACTTATGCTGGTGTACCCAATGCCAATAACAGTCAGAGCTCAGGTTATGGATTAAATCTAAGCGTGATGTACAAAGAAGATTCTTGGGGTGTTGGCCCATATTTTAAGTATTGGAATATTGGACAGTCTAATACCGTAACTGGTAACTTCACCCGAAATGGTGTGGCCTACACAGGCTCTGTTTATGAGCCGGCTAACAATACGATGGAATATGGTGTTAAAGCCATATATCGCTTCTAGTTCGATTGTATTTAGACCCTATTTAATAGGGTCTTTTTTATAGATAAAAATGTTCTGATGAAAAAAACCACTTTTGCTTTAATGCTTGTACCAACAATCCTAGTTGCTTTATCTGGATGTTATCCAACATCTTTGGTAGATCAGCAAAAAGATATGAATGCCGCTAAAGGGGAGGGCGATAACCTCTCAATTGGTAAGGTGCAAAAAGAGATTCGTGTGGGCATGAGCTCCTCCGATGTTGTATCTGTTTTAGGTTCACCCAACATGGTTACTACTGATGACAAGAGACGTGAGTCTTGGGTCTACGACAAGGTATCGACCGAAGCTATGGCATCTACCTCAAGGGGAAGTGGATTTTTATGGTTCCCGGCAGATAGAAACGCTGCCGTTAGCAGAACCCAAAAGACCTTAACCATTGTTATCAAGTTTGACGAAAAAGGCATGGTTCGTGACTTCGCATATAACACTTCAAAATTTTAAGAGACAACTCGTATGAAACGAATTATCAGTTGCCTAGTAATAATTGGACTGTTGTCTGGTTGTGCAACGGGAATCCCACCTGAGGCTCTACAGTTTCAAGCTGATACTCTAGCCAATCGTCAAATGCAGTCTAGAAAATACGATATTAAGAGTGAGAAAGAACTTCTTAGCGCATCCTCTAATGTTCTTCAAGATATGGGATTTAATCTTGATGAGTCTAATATGCAACTGGGCGTTATTGTTTCCTCTAAGAGTAGAGATGCCACTGACGGTGGTCAAATTGCAGGCGCTATATTGCTAGGTGTTTTATTTGGCGCTAATGCAGTTGTATATGACAAGACTCAAAAAATTAGAGCCTCATTAGTTACAAAGCCTGTTACAACAGGCAATCCTATTGAAGTTAATGTCACAACCAAAGCTGGCAAGCAAATCAAATTTGACCAGCAGGTTGAGTCTGGCAAAGGCTATATCGTTCGGGTTACATTCCAGCGCATGGTTTGGAATCAAAAAGGAGTTCTATCGAAAATTGAGGGTGTAAATGAGCCCGAGATTTATCAGGAGTTCTTCGAAAAGTTATCTAAATCTATCTTCCTACAGGCTCAAAATGTTGAATAAGAACTTTGGTACGCGTAAGTTATTGCTTGCCGGATGCATTTTCTCTGTTTTTCTTACCGGCTGTCAGACAATGAAAGAGCGAGTTCTTGACTCTTCCGCAGATGGACAAACATCTGTTGAGTTACGAGCTATTCAATCAAGATCATTTGATACGGCAGATAAGGCCAAGACAATGAGATCCGTGATTGCGACACTTCAAGATTTAGGCTTTGTGGTTGATAAGGCTGACTTAGATCTAGGTTCAGTTTCTGCGACTAAGTTAAGCGGATATGCGCTACGGATGACCGTAAACGTCCGTCCGGGTGCTACCGGCAAAACAATGATTGTTAGAGCTAACGCCCAGTACAACACTACCGCTGTTACAGATCCTAAACCTTATCAGGACTTTTTTGTTTCACTTCAAAAATCTATGTTCTTAACCGCAAATAATGTAGATTAGTCACAAGGTGATAGGTGTAGTTTTTTAAAAATCACCTCCGGGTGGTTTTTTGTCGGTTAACCCGACAAATTTCTACGCCGACCACTCAACTGCCTGCAGATGCCATCCATTATCCACCCAATTCCACTCCGAACCACAACTCTCGGTGCCTATGCCACACCTGATTTCAACACCTTAATGTCATTGTCTAACTTATTGATTTATATCATTTTTACAGCTTCTAAGGCGTAGGTCGCACGTTCGAATCGTGCTGGGCAGGCCATTACATGATCTATTGACCTTACTAGCCAAACAATGCATTAGAATTCTCGATGAATCTTGCACCATAGCCCTGATGGATATTGAGTAATGCCCAAAGATACTTGAGATAGTAAAAAGGAGATTGAAATGAATAAGTGCAAAAGAGCTATGTTAGCGTCAGCATTTGCTATATGGTTATCAGATGCGCAAGCCATGGAGCAGTATGAGCCGCAGTTACCTGGAGCTACTGAAGGTACAGCAGCTGGCTTGATGCCTCCGCCAGGCCTATATGGAAGTGTCCAGGTTTATACAATGGCTTACACGCTTCACAATAATGCAGGTCAAGCGACTAGAGATTACGCAAATAATAAAGTGATTTCCCCAACGTTGTTATGGAATAGCGGTAAAAAAATATTCGGCGCTGATTATGGAGTTCAGATTATCCAGCCCTTTCAACATACCAATATCAGCGGATCTAACTCAGGCACCACAATACCAAGTAATGCTCAATGGGGAACCTTCAATACGGTTTTAGTGCCTGTAATTTTAGGGTGGCATTTATCAAATGATTTTCACATTAAAACTGCAGTAGCCGTTAATCTGAATAATGCTAGTTCCTCCTTAGCTAAGCCACCAGCAGTACCCAGCGCTGGAGCAGGAAACGGCTTTTCATCGATTATTCCTAATTTTGGTGTAAGCTGGCTCGGCAGTAACTGGAACTTAAGTGCAAATTTATTTTATTCATTTAATCAGCCAAACTCAGCGACACAATATATTTCTGGGCAACTTTTTCAGGCTGATTACACGATTGCAAAAACACTAGATAGGTGGACGATTGGACTAGGGGCTTTTCAAGCAAATCAGATCACAAGTGATTCAGGCTCTGGTTCAACCCAGACTCCTTATAACTGTGTTGCTAACAATGGTTGCAAAGAACGTCGCTTCGGTTTAGGCCCTATGCTCAGCTACTCATTCGATGGTGGAATGACTGCACAATTAATTTATAACCGCGACATTGTGACGGTCAATGCGATGGGGGGTCCTTTTTTCAACTTCAGCCTATCAACCCCGCTGAATTTTTAAGCCGACTTTTCTTCTTGTAAGCTCAAAGCAAAAGCCATCCCCGGATAGATTTTTATATTGATGGTTACTCGTTTGGGTGCTAAAGAGTTAAGAGTTTAGGTAAAAATCCCAGCAAAATCCAAGTCAGCATCAATAAGCCGCCGATACTAACCGTATATCCCACCAAGGGTCCCAGAGAGACGAAATACCCATTAGGAATTTCTTCACTTGAAAGATTTTTGATAAATTTTTTATGTTGATAAGCAGAAACAAATGCAATAAATGTCCCTACCAGAATGAGAGAAAATCCAATAAGCTCAGATAGCAGATAATGCGCATTGTTAATTTGATCTGGTAAATTCAGATTTTTCATAAATGCATAGCGCTCCACTACAAATCCAAGTGCAATAAAAGATAGTGCTGTTCTTTGCCAGGATAGTAAAGTTCTTTCAGTTGCAAAATAAATGCGTGGGTCATCTAAATAAGACATTTTTGGCTTTCTATTTACACGACACCATTTAGTGTCGGTTCAACTGACTCTCGATCTGCGGATGCCACACACCACGTAGTCAGTTTCACATGATTCCAAGATTTCGGTGCTTATGTTACACCTGATCTTGCTGGTCTTAAACCATTTTCTAAGCTGTTGTTTTAGCTCATTTTTAAAGCCTTCTAAGGCGTAGGTCGCACGTTCGAATCGTGCTGGGCAGGCCAAAGGCCCGACTGGCCGATCGGATTTAGTCAAAAAACCTGATATTCACTGCCCTAAAGGAGTGCAAGCAACTAGGCAAACTTTCATATGGACCTGATATTGTTACTTCCAATAGTAAAACAATGAAGAATCAATATGACATCTCAATCTAACAATGAACCAAAAAACCAGTCTCGCCGTGATTTATTAACGTCAGGAGCTGTAGCATTAGGGGCTACTTTGTTACCTGCTGGTATACAAAATGCAGAGGCTCAATCTAATTCTAATAAGCCTTCTCCAATTGCACCCAATTTCCCCCCGGCTGGCTACAACATTCTTTTTGTTCTGGTTGACCAAGAGCATTTTTTCCCCAAATGGCCGATGCCTGTTCCTGCTCGTGAAGCGATTAAAAAGAAAGCCATTACTTTTACGAATCACCAAGCTGCATCGATGCAATGCTCTTCAGCTCGTTCAGTGATTTACACAGGTCAGCATATTCAGCATTCAGGCATTTTTGATAACCTCAATTTTTTATGGCAGCCTGATTTATCGCTAAAGGTTAAAACAATTGGACATCGCCTTCAAGAGCTGGGCTATCACTCTGCCTATCAAGGTAAATGGCACTTATCGGCCAATATGGATACAGTCAAGTATGCCTATGACGCTCCGATGGATAAGTATCGAAAGATTATTAAATCCTATGGCTTTGATGACTTCCTAGGCGTTGGTGATATCGTCGATCAACAGCAAGGTGGCTATACCTTTGACAAACTCACACTCTCATCAGCGATTGGTTGGTTGCGTAATGAAGGGCAAGAGCTCAGAGCTAAGAAGCAGCCTTGGTATTTGGCGGTCAATATCGTTAACCCTCATGATGTGACCTACGTGAACTCGGATTCGCCCGGTAAACCTGTGCAAGGCGCTAAGCATGCGATGACCATCTTACCTCCGCCTACAACTGAGCTATATCAAGCGACATGGGATAACTACCCACTGCCAGAAAGTCGTAAGCAAGCTCTAGATGCTCCCGGCAGACCAAAGGCGCACAAGCTGTATCAAGAGATTTGGGACTTGCTAATGGGCTCATGGCCTAATGAAGATCGACGCTGGAGGTTGTTGCTTGACTACTATTTTAACTGCATGCGCGATAGTGATGAGAATGTTGCAGCAGTCATGCAAGGCTTAAAAGATAGTGGCATGGAAGACAATACTATTGTGATCTTTACGGCTGACCATGGTGAGTTGGGGGGCACCCACCAAATGAGAGGTAAAGGTACTACTGCTTATAAAGAGCAGAATCATATTCCACTCATGATCATTCATCCTGCTTATCCTGGCGGCAAAGAGTGCCAAGCGATTACTTCACAAATTGACCTAGCCACTACTATATTAGCGATGACTGGCAAGGATCCCAAGACTGTTGCAAAAGCAGCGGAAGGACTCAAGGGCAAAGATCTCACGCCATTATTTAAAGAGCCTGAAAAGGCTAAGGTCGACTCAGCAAGACCAGCTTCCTTGTTCAACTTCAATATGTTGATGTTTACCAGCTGGTTTTGGGCTGAGAAGACGTATTCTTGGTTGATGTCTGGTAAATATGACTACAAAGAGTCGGCTAAGATTTTGAATGCACATCAACCCAACTTTGTTAACCGGGTTGGTATTCGTAGTGTGTTTGATGGAAGATACCGTTTCTCACGATATTTCTCACCGCTGCAGTTCAACACCCCAACCACGATGGAAGAAATGTTAGCGAAGAACGATTTAGAGCTTTTTGATCTTCAAAACGATCCGAATGAAATGAATAACATGGCTATGGATCCTAAGAAGAATGGCGATTTGATCATGGCCATGAATAAAGTTATGAACGAACGCATTGCTCAAGAAGTTGGAATTGATGATGGTAGCTTTTTACCAATCCGAAATGGTAGATGGCATGTGGCAAAACAAGGCCAGAGGTAGTTTTTGGGTTTGAGTGAATGAGGGCTTTGGGTCGCCAGTTGCCTCTGATCTTAGAATATGTTTTGTCGGTTAACCCGACAAATTAGACATCTGACCATCAGACCACCTGCCAATGCCACCCAAGCTCCATGACATTCCACCCCGAACCTTGATTCTCGGTGTGTATGCCACACCAGATCTTGCCAGGCTTATGCTATTGTTTAACTAGTTGTTTTAGCTCATTTTTAAAGCTTCTAAGGCGTAGGTCGCACGTTCGAATCGTGCTGGGCAGGCCAGATTCTCCTAATTTAATCAAGTTTCAGGCTGTTTCATTGGCTCAATTGTGGCTGATCATGGATGAGCTTTGCTAGCGTGAGGGTAGCCTTGAGAAGACGTGGGGGATCCTGGCGATCTATGGGCGACTTAGTTGAAATTTTGGCCCTAGCGATTGAGTGTCGGTTTGACCCGACTATTGAGTGTCCGGTTAAGTGACGGTCATTTAAGGTTGTTGCGTGTAATGTCGTTTTAAACGAAAAATTTGCTACAAATGTTCTATTTGTTCAATTGACGATTGGTTACGGATTGTTCGGCAATTTTGATATTCTCTGAAACAAAAGGTTTAACTCCTAGCGCAACATGAAGTTCATGGGGATAAATCACCTTGCCATTCGTAATCACTGTAGAAATTTTTCTAATGTCTTCAATATTAGTAGTTGGGTCGCCATCGACAATGATTAAATCAGCAAGTTTATTAACTTCAATAGACCCTCTATCCTGAAGTGTTTTGGTAACTTTAGCGCCATTCCAGGTCGCAATTTGAAGAGCTTCTGCTGGAGAAATTCCAGCTTTGACGTAAAGCTCTAATTCACTATGTAATCCAAATCCTGCCAAGGTATCAGTACCTGCAACAAGAGATACCCCGTTCTTATGCAATAGACCCACAAACTCAATCATTTTTTTATACGAGTTTTTATATCTATTTGCAGTTGCGGCATCTGGAATATCCATAGTTCCAGTTTTAAAACTGCGTTGTAGATCAGGGGGTAAATGTTCGGCAATACTAGAAAAAGGATCTGCCATTTCCCCATCTTGTTGTTTTATAAAATCAAAGGCAGATAAGGTTGGATCAATGGTAATTTTTTTGTCTTTAAGTAGTTTAATAAACGCCTTTACTTCATGGGAGTCATAGTCTATTGAGCCAGTTTGCTCGGCTGGCAAATAAAACCTTTCCAATGTTCTTGTATCAGTTTTATTGCCTGCTAAAAAGTTGAGCACAACTTGATTGATGTGGTTTAGTTCATTAAATCCAGACTCAATCGCTTCATTAGCTTTCATAAACCCAGGCACATGACCACCAACTGTCATTCCTTTTTCATGAACATAGGCGCTAGTATCTTTAACTAAGTCTTTTGGGAAAGAGCTATAGATTTTGATATGACGATAGCCATGATCAAAATACCAATCAACAGCTTCCTTTGCTTGAGCGAGACTTTCAATCATGATTCCATCTGAGGAGGAATATTCACTTTTGCCCTCTATAAATCCAGCAGGAATGATGTGTGGAAAAAGTAATTGATTATTTGCACTATCTCTAATGATTTCTTGGACTTCTGTATTTGAATTACCCATGTCACGAACTGTAGTGATGCCAGCAGATAAGTGATACAAGCCTGACCACTTATTGATATGGGTGTGCATATCAAACAGCCCAGGTAGAAGTGTTTTTCCAGAGCCATTTATCGTGTCCCACCCAAATTCAGCTGGAGAACTAACTGACGAAATTTTGACGATTCTTTTATTCTCAATCAGTACATCATGGGGTTCAGTTAAGGATGCATTCTCACTATCAAATAGGCGAATATTTTTAATTAATAAAGGGCCATTGATTGGGTGTTGAAGTTGTTGAGCCTTTTGATAGAGAACCTTTTGGTTTGCTAAATTTTGTTTTTCACTAAGTGCTGTAAGACTGTCTTCCCAGCCTTTTTCAATTAAGTATGAGTAGCCAGTAATAATGGCGGCAAATAATCTCGGATTTTTTCCTGAAGTTGCCCAAAAAAAGTCTGGCTTTAGTCCTATACCAACCTGCATAACCAGCTTTACGTTTTGTTGCTTTGAGCCCCTGTTGATCGTGATTTCATCAAGCACTTGTTGTTTTAGGCCGCCAGAGGGAAGCAAAGTCAAATAATTATTTTTGCTTTTGCTAAGAGCAGTGATCATTAATGAGTTCACCTCCCAAGAAGAATTCATAGGAAGGTAAAACCCACTTTGATTTATTTTTTTAGAACCATCTTCTGAATTTGAGTGCCATTGAATTACATTATTTTTGGCAGCAAACCTTTCGTTTACCTCGCCCCCCATTTCCGATGTACCAGAAACACGATAGTCTTTCATAGTCCCATCGGAGGCTAAAACTATGTGTTCTTTTAGCGTTGGTCCTCTACCATTTTCTTTAAAGTCAAAGCTAACGTCGACCTTATTGCCGTGACGTTTGACGGTTTGATGTCCTGCTTGGACTCCATTTTCTAGAAAGATTACATATTCAACTTCTGATCCGTTAGCTAGCAGGGGAGCCCATATAAATATAAGGGCCAATAAAACTTTTCGAAAGTAGATCATGAAATAGAGGAGGTTAGGACAAGAAAGCAATATACGTACCATTTATTACTTACTCATTACATTCATTAGCCCAGGGCCACCAAGAATCTCAATGGCCTACTTGTTGGGCTATTTTCTTTTAATGCTTGGCAGGGTAAGGCGCCATTAGTCTCAGATTCCCCCATTGACGAGCATCCTTTAAAAGGACGAAGTAAGTAGGCATCCTTATTGCGGCTAAGTGTCAATTTAAGTGACGGTCATTCGGGGTCGGGTAGCTTGATTGCTATGCTGGTACACCTTAATTATTTCTGTCATCAAGACTCTGTACAGTCAAAAGCTTGATATTGATGAATCCGAATAACTGTTGATAGGTATGGTTGAATGAAAAAAAAGATTTTTAATGTGCTGATGGAGGCAAAAGTAAAAGTCATTCAGTGGATTCGGCCTCCTAATCATTATTTCACCGCAACTGTTGCTCAAGTTGTTCAAGATACTGCCGCCTTAACGACCACACAGTCTATGCCTTTGGAAGGCAATCTAGAGGCACCTCCCGTTACACCAATAAGAGCAGTTAGCATTGCACCTGAAACCCGATATTTTCAGATTCGAGATGAACAGCATCCTCGAAAAATAGCCTATACCGTTTCAGGAGACATGAATGCGGAAAACATTTTAGTTTGTCTGCCAGGATTGCTTGAAACAAAGACATCCTTTTTAGTTATTCATGATTATTTTTTGAGGTTTGAAAATTATAAAGTCATTAGCGTTGATTTTTCAGGCAGAGGCGAGTCTGACTATATTGATGAATGTGGGGCCTACAAAATGTCTTTATACCTCTCAGATGTTAGCGAGTTAATTCAAGGGGCTATATTGGTTGGAGGTAAGTCGTATCAAAGACTCACGATTCTTGGCACTAGTATGGGTGGAGTTTTAGCAATGTACCTTACAAAGATTTTTGATAAAAAGATTCACGCTATTGTTCTAAACGATATCGCCTTAACGATTAATTGGACTGCCTTGTACACCCTATATAAGTCTATGAAAAATGAGCTAGGCTTCAAAGAGATTCAAGAGTTTGCCAAAGAATTGAGTGTTGATGAAAAAGCAATCGCTGATGTGCAGCTCCCTGGGCATTTTGATCTCTCATATCGAGCCGATGTGTGGGGCATGAATTTTCATGAAGCACTAGAGGGCTTTAAAGGTAAGGTTGGACTGGTCTATGGTGGGGAATCTAAAATATGCACTGAGCAACGTGTTCAGGAGATAAGGGCGTTGATTCCTCGATTAAATATCTTTGAGGTTTTAAATGCAGGCCATCCAGTTCCATTTGACGATCTAGTATGTGACTTTATCCATTCGCAAATGAGTCTAAGACCGATGACTCGCCCTAAAGACCTGGTGAACTAAGACATCGATTTAAATAAGCTTCGCTGCCTAATCCTCATCTTTAACAGCGATTCTTCCAAGGGTATCTAAATCGGACTCATCTACTATCAAATAATCATCTTCGATGACCGTTGCGCCCTCTAAGTGCTCGATGTATTCTCGAATGGCGTAATAGGGTGCAATATGGACGTGATCATCATCTTGATGATCCCAAATCTTATAGCGATAGACTGTTAATTTCATTTAATTTTGACCTTCGTAAAAATTAAGATCCAAGGCGATGATTTTTATATCGACTTGCATAGGCCTTACGAGTCTCAGCCCAGGCTAAAGACGCTTTAATAATCAAGCGTTTTAGTTTTATCATGATCTATAACTCCCCCCCATTAATGGTGCAGTAGAGATAGTCACGAGTAAGCCGCTCCACTTGCTGATGGCTATTGGGGTTGTGGCTGTTGATGTACTGTTCCAAATCACTGCTTTTGGTCTGGTTACCAAAAATTTGACTAAAGAGGCTCAATAATTGTGTCATTTACAGCTCCTTTGATGGATGATATTAGGGTTACTACCTATCGAGTATCTATCTTTATAATGAATATTGAATGACAGCAAAATAACTTTTTATAATAAAAGCTCTTAAGTTCATGAATAAAAGAACTACTTGTCGTCAATTGGTCATAAAACCCAAAAATTCCGCAAAGAAAAATCAAAACCACATGAATCTTGGCTGAAGATCGCTCTAAATTAGAATTAAATACTCAATTTCAACAAGAAAAGGCTTCAAGATGAGCGTATTAAAAGAGGCTATAGAGAAACTCAGAGAGACTGGTTCTATTGGGCTGGAAGACTTAAAGGCTCTTAAATTAAAAGAACTAGAAGCTCTTTCAGAAGAAATCCAATACTGGTGTCTATATGGAAACGGCAAGCCTGAGAAATTAGGCAAGAAACACAAAGAGCATTAAAGCCTAATCTTCCAAATCCTCGCTGCTGTCATCAACTCTATATTCCACTTTAATTTTTTTTAGCACCGGATGCAAAAGTGTATTTGTATCCTTGGTAGATGGGTCAGTTAAATCGCAGTAGCCATAAAAGGGAATAGGCTCTTTTTCAACAAGTTTGCGATCTTCGGTAGTAAAGGTAGTCATTAAGCTCTCCCTAAATTAATCAGATAAGGTTACCTATGGGCTGTTAGAGCAAGCTGAGGAGACCGGAAAGGAGCAGAATTGCTCTTCATCTCCCATAAGTAGATCTCATTTTGGATTTATGAATATGACAAATCTATCGCTAGAAAAAATATTTACGGATAAATTTTAAGAGGTGAAATTGTCATATTTGGGCTTGATTTATAGGCTTTAAATATGACAAAGATAGTTAGAAAGTTCATAAAGATGTCATATGAAAGGTAGAGCATCACAGTCAAGTTCAGTTACAAATTGAAGGAGATAGAAAATGCTAGATAAAAACCTAGGCGACAAAGTTATCGACTTAAGAAGAATGTCAGCTGAGTATTATCAAAAGGCGGCATGGAATCAATTGCTAGCCTTAGATAACTACAGAGAAAAGAACTTTGAAGCATCAGAGCGTTTTGCACAGTTGTCATTTGAGGATCAGATGGCTGCGATGGAGTATGCAGAGTTAGCGGATGCCGAAACTTCTTTGCATCTTGAGTTAGAGCTAGAAGAATAAATTTGATTGAGCTATTACAAAAGCTGACGCTGTGGTGTCGGTTAAACCGACTCCACATCTGCCAATGCCAAACTCTAACCAGCGAATTCCACTTCGAGCCACAGATCTCGGTGCCGATCGAACACCTGATCTTGCCAGGCTTATGTCATTGTCTAAGCTATTGATTAGCCTCATTTTTAAAGCTTCTAAGGCGTAGGTCGCACGTTCGAATCGTGCTGGGCAGGCCATATTCTCACTATTTAATGTCATTCTAGGCTTGTTTCAGGCTGGTTAATTGCGTCTGATTGGCTTAATCATGATATGAGCTTGGCTAGCGGTGGGGTGGCCTTGGGTCTAGCGTGGCGGATCCAGTCAACTATCGGCAACTCAGAAAACTTCTGACCCTGGCGATCGTGTATCTGGCTCCCTATCATTCCAATTGAAATTCAAGGCTTTTGACTAATGCCTGTTTAACCAATTAAGGAAGAGTAAATTTTTCTATTTTTTATATAACAGCTACAGGCTTCAGCCTTCAGAGCAGCTCGATTGAGTACCTTCATTTCCCCACGATGATATTCAATTAACCCTCTTCTCCTAAAATCTGCTGCTGTAGTCGTAACTCCAACACGCCTAACGCCTAACATCAGTGAAATAAACTCATGTGTCATTAGGAAGGTGGGAGATTGAGCGCGATCTTGACTCATTAATAACCACTTAGCTAAACGCGGTCCAATTTGGTGAAAATGCTCACAAGCTGCTGATAGCCCAAGTTGATTAATTCGTACTGCAATATAAGCATTAATGATGTCCTTAAGTTCTGGATCATTTTCAATTTGGTTTGTGAAAAATTGGGAATTTATTTTCCATGCGCTTCCTGCTCCTTGTACTAATGCGCCAAATGGATTGGTGCTTACTCCAAGAGCAGTTTCTGCACCAAGCAAGCCCTCTCTACCAATCATTCCAATTTCAATCGGGGGGTAATGATCAATGCCCTGGGTAATTGAAATAAAACAGTCGATTGGAAAAAAAATATGAGTAGTTTGTTCGCCAACCATACAAATTTTTTGAGATAAATTTAACTCAACCAACTCAGCCTCATGTAGAAGAGCCTCTTGATTCTGGTGCGGCAATAAATTGATTAGAGCGTTTTTATTCATCTGCCAAGCCTTGGGATTGTATTCATAAACCTTACTTGGGCAATAGGGCTCTAATAATCTATACGGTAACTATCCCAGTTGGAGTATGTGCATATACTTTGGATTGCTCAGTCTGTTATCGCACTTAAATGGCCATTTTTTCTGGTAGTAGGCGATCGTACTCAGATTTAACTACTTGATAGCACTCGCAGGTGCGTTTCTCCAGTCCTAATCGATCTAAGACAGATATATGTCCGCGAGCGTACTTAATAAGTCCAGCCTTTTGGACTTTTAGGGCTGCCTCGGTGACACCTTCTCTGCGAACCCCAAGCATGTTAGCAATTAACTCTTGGGTCATTAGCAGCTCATTACTTTGCAATCTGTCTAGACTCAAAAGTAACCAGCGGCAGAATTGCTGGTCTAGAGTGTGATGACGATTGCATACTGCGGTTTGAGTCATCTGGGTAATTAATGCTTGGGTATAGCGTAACAACAAGTGCATTACTGGCCCTGCGCGATTAAATTCTTCAAGAAGAATGGATGATTTGATGCGGTAGCCTTTACCTGCACTTTGTACAACAGCTCTACTGGATGTAGATTCGCCGCCCATAAAAATAGAAATTCCAACAACTCCTTCATTTCCAACAATCGCAATTTCAGCTGACGAACCATTTTCTAGTGCATATAGCAAAGAGACAATGGCTGTTGAGGGAAAGTAAACATGACTCATTTTCATACCAGGCTCATACAAAACTTTGCCCAGCGGGAGCTCGGTTACTTCAATATGAGGAAGAAGTCTTTCCCACTCAAGCATGGGTATTGAATGGAAAAGATGATTTTGATCTTTAAGTAACTTTGTTTCCATGATGGCGCCTAGGTATGAACTATCGTTTTGAGACAACTCAAATATATTTTCTGGAACCAATTGAGTATGTGCGGTATCGCACATATGATCAGATTACACGATAAAAACCCACCACAGGGTGGTGAACTTGTAGTATCCCCCGTCAATCCGACATTCCTAAAGTGTTGTTTTCTGCCTGTGCTCGATAGTCTCTAGGCGATATTCTGCCAAGAGAGCTGTGCGGTCTTTCTTCGTTGTAAATAGTGATCCAGTTTTCTGTTATTTCACGCACCTCCCTGAGGTTTTCAAATAAATACGCGTTGAGTACTTCATGACGGTAGGTTTTATTAAAGCGTTCAATAAACGCATTTTGTTGAGGCTTACCCGGTTGTATAAATTTCAGTTCAATCCCTTTTTCTTCGCACCAGCCCATGAACACGGCAGACCGAAGTTCGCTCCCGTTATCGAGCCGTATGGCTTTGGGTAAACCATGGATATCCTCTAGTTGCTCTAGGGTTCGCACTACTCTAGCTGCTGGCAGGCTAATATCAATTTCAATCGCCAAGATCTCACGGTTGGATTC
>NZ_OANS01000002.1 GCF_900205755.1 Polynucleobacter meluiroseus
CTTTACTTTATCGGCATCATTTACTACATCATGACTAATGCGGTAATTCCTATTACCAAAGCGGGTGAGTGGAGAACAGTGATTGATGTAATCGCTGTTAGCACTTATGTCATCGCAGGATTGCCATTAGTTTGGATTGCCCTACAAGAACTAGGGTTAGTTAATCGAGCACTAGATCAAATGGGTAAGTTAAGGATCCATGCGCTCTGTGTTGCCTTGTTCTTGGTATTTGGACACATCGCCATGATTTCAGGAATGCTTGATCCTGCGATATTGGGATACCAAGCCCCGCATTCAATGGAGATGAATCATGAAATGCCAGCAAGCCATGAGGGTCATATGAAGTAAGTATTTAAAGTGGATTAGACATCCTAGGCCCTGGTCGATTCCGCCCCGGGCCACCAAGAATCTCAATAGCCTACTTGTTGGGCTATTTTCTTTTATGGCTGGCAGGCTTAGCCACCATTAGTCTCGGATGCCTCCATCAAGAGCCGTCCTTTAAAAGGACAAATCGACTATTCATCCCTGCGTCAGTCGATGTCGTTTAAAACGACATTACATTTCTATATGTGCTCTTAAGCCAAAGAAATTAACTGGACCACGAGCTGAGTTGTAGGCGGGATTAGCAATGCGTTGATAGTCGGCAGATATGAACAGCTCCTTGTAAACTTTTGCGCTATAAAAAGTTTCCAATATTTGTTCTTTCTTATAGCTAAGTGCGCCATCACCAATAAATGCCGCCATACCGCCTTGTTGAAGGTAGGCAATCTGCGATGAAGAGATTCCATTGACCGCATAACCTATGCCTACCGTATCTTTGGGGCGCGACCAACTAGAGCCTTTGATGCTCACACCGCCCGATAGTGATCTACTGATGTCTACAGTCTGCGCTTCGGTTGTGCCTGGATTCCAGCTCCAGCGACCAAAGACACCAACATAATCATTGATGGCCTGCTCAATATTGAAACCATAGCCCCACGAACTCTGTGCCGCTTTGCGCACACCAGTTATCTCAGGAGTGCCACCAGACTGCTGAGCCTGGTTAATCGCATTTTGGTAGTTGCCCATATAGGCATGTTGTTGGTAATACAGGGCCCTTACTGCGCCAGGCTTACCCCATAGCTCATGTTCATGAGTTAATTCAATTTGATTGCCGTAGTCTTGGCTCATGCTGTAGTCAAGCTGGGCGGTATTCGGAATAGTTGGCATCGCTAATCTTGCCGCCTTCAAAATCCAGTCGTCTTGATACCACTCTGCTACAACACCATAGGTATAGCCTTTGCTATCAGCCGCATATCCATAGGCGCCCATAGAGAAAAGAGCAAAGTTCTGAAACTGTGTACGAGGATCGTGACTATAACTATTTTGATCAAAGAAATCTAATGTTGCGAACTTACCGTAGGTCACCACGATTCTATTTTTATCGAGATTGCCCGCAAGCTGATTAGGCCCACCATCAATATGCTCTTTGCCGCCGCCTAAGCCAAAGGTTTGACGAATAAACGCGCGAGCCGTGTAGTAAATAGGCGGAGCATATGCGCCCTTTTGTAATTCACCATTCTGAAATCCGCCCAGACCAAGAAGCTGTCCATTAAAAGGTGTTCCCTCGAACATCTCTGGGTTCCAATAAACTTCAGCGCCTTCCCAAAGTCTTGCCCCTAAGAACGCTGTAGCACTTAATGTGTAGCTCTTGCCACCACCGCCTTCAGATTTATTGAGAAGGCTGTTTTGTCCGTAGTAAGGCGATTTGAAATTATTTTTCTGTTGAACGATATAAGTGGATTGCCCATGAACACTCCACTGCTCAGTTTCGCCTTCTACAGAAACTGAGCTATCAACCTTAGGTGAGTCACTTACGGGCGATTCAGCCAAAACAGTGGGCATGTCAGTAACTGGCGCCTCTGCTCTTACAGTACAAGAAAGAGCCCCCAAATAAAGGGCACTAATTAGGCCTATAAAGGCTGTGCGGTTTGTATTGAATGAGAAAAACATCAGAAATGCCAAATATGCTTAATGAGAATTGTTCTCATCTTAGCATACAATTGAGAATGACTCTCAATTGGAGAAGTTGGTATTCCATGTCGTTTTAAATGACATTACTAGACACTATGGTCGTTGACTGGTGGGGTATGGCAACACAATCTGTACGCACAGAAAAATTGCCCCTCGCAAGATTCTGATTTCATTGCCAAATTTGACCAGCACAAGGACGCACAATTTTTTGACAAGTCGAGACTGGTGACTCAAGCCCTTGAAATCAAAGCGAAAGCGGTCTATCGGAGGATATTTGAAAATCCTTGTGTCGGTGGTTCGATTCCGCCCTAGGCTACCAAGAAATACTAAAACCATCTTCGGGTGGTTTTTTAGTTTGATGTCTGCTTTGGGTCGGACACGGTCATCCTTAATTAAGCAGGCCGACAGACCGCTTTGAGACTCAAAGGAGTCCAACGCACCTGTGATTCATAGAAGAGATTAATGGCGAGATTGAAGCTGAAAATTAGTCTTAAATCCGGCAATTACTTACTCGAAGGCGGTGAGAAAATTCGACTCTAAATTTGTGCAATAGAACTTATGCCAAACCAATATAAACAAGGGGTTACAAGCGATCAGCACTCGATTCTATTGCACAATTTCAAGTCTGTAACTCATTGATTTATATAGATATTATGCCACTCCAACGTATGGGCTACGAACCAAGGGGTCGTGGGTTCAATTCCTGCCAGCCGCACCAACTATAAGGGCCTCCTATCGGGGGCCCTTACCTTTTGTACAGTAGATTGCCTTTGGTGCAAAAAAATAAATTTGTGTCTTGATCATAGCCTTTACGATGGCGAACCATTCCCAGGGGTGTCCAATACATAATTTGAAGCCTGCTGGTTTGCCACCGGAGAGCTCTTGTAGGTGCTGTACAAACGTCACCATTTCTAATGAGATATATTTTGTAGACCCCATTAGTCAGCAGGAACAGTCTTTTATCAGAGGCAATATAAGCTAATTTGTTTTAACTGTGTCAACATCCTGTTGAGTCTATAAATGTAAGGATATTGATGACATTTCCAACGGCTATCCTTCCTAATGTTAGTTTTTAAATTGAAGAGTGATCTGCAATACCTTAATTTTTATGAAATTTGTTGCAAATTGTGATGCATAGCAATAGGATAAATATCCTATTTCAGCAAAGCAGAGCAAGAGATTGTCATGGAAACAATAAAAGTACTCGTCACAAACCGTAAGGGTGGGGTTGGTAAAAGCACGATTGCCGCCAATCTTGCTGCATACCTAGCTCTTCAAAAGGGCTTGAAAATTTCATTGATTGATTACGACGAGCAAAGTTCATCTTCTGCCTGGATTAAAAAGGCTCCTAATATTGGTATTGAGACTTTTCGAGCTGAGATGTCTTATCAAAGTGCTGGCATGACACTATTGAGCGCCAGATCTTCTTTGCGTAAATTTTCAACAGGTTTTGATGTCAGCATTTCGGACCTTACTTGGACGCCAAATATGGCAGAGAATTTCATGCATGATTTCGATGTCATCTTGGTTCCAACTTCAACTTCGAAATTTGAATTAGCTAGTACCGAAATATTTATTTTGGAATATGTATTGCGCAACACACCTTTTATTGCGAAAAATAAACAAGCAATCATGGCAGTTCCTAGTAGAGTTGAAACGAATTTTGCAGAAACCAGTATTTCTACAAATCTTGCTTCACTGAAAATGTGTTACGTCACCCCTCCTGTATTGCGTGCTAATGATATTGATAACTTTGTTTATGAAGATTTTTTCTGCGTCTCCAGCAATGCCACTATCTCAAATTACTTTTGCCGCTTTGGGGAGTTTGTGGCCCAACAGATTTTAGATAAAAAGCGTGAGCGTGAAGCACCTGCTTCTAAATTGGGCGCCATTTATTCTGGTTTAGGTAAGGGTATTTTGATATTAGATCGCTACCGTCAAAATAAAAAATTATTAGGCATGCAAGCTCGTTCTCAAACTCGTGCACTGAAGTCTAGCGAGTTGATTGATAATAATTCTTCATCAATTCCTGCCTTTCTGATCAAGCAAAATTAACGAGGTGCGATGATGTTCGGTAAAAAGAATAATGAACACAAGTTTTCTGAACCGCTGATTGAATCTTTTGGAACCATCATTGGGAGCGCTACGGAATTTCATGGCTCCTTAATTGTTTCTGAAAGTGTGCGAGTAGATGGCAAGATTTTCGGCAATATCGAGGAGCGTGCTGGCCAAAGAATCACCATAGCTATCGGTAAAGGTGGTGAGGTGCATGGTGATATCTTTGCATTCCGAATTCTCGTTGCTGGCATGGTGAATGGAAACACTTATGCCCATGAAAGAGTGGAATTGCATACAACCGCCAATGTTCATGGGGATGTAACGTATGACACCATCGGCATTGAGCCAGGTGCCACACTCAATGGTCAAATGATCTCGAAAAGGGCAGAGCCAAACTCTAGCCCCGACTCAGCTACGCAACTGCAAGATACTATCAATAAGATCAAGCAAGACGCAGGAATTTCTTCTTAGTTCTCTTTAGCTGCTGCTGGCTTAGTGAAAGCCAAGACATCCATTGGGTTGAGTAGTGTGCCGTTCTTATAAATGCTGAAATGTAAATGTGGCCCTGTAGAGCGGCCAGTATTACCGACCTCTGCAATGAGTTGACCGCGAACGACGATGTCACCTTGGTTTACTAGTAGCTTTTGGCAATGAGCATACAGACTAGTGAAGCCCTCAGTATGTTTTATTTCAATCACGTTTCCCAGTTCTGGATCCTGCTTTGCCCTAATGACGGTGCCATTACCTGCAGCCAAAACTTGAGTGCCGGGTTTTGCATTGAAATCAATGCCAGGGTGAAAGGCGGGATTGTTGGTGATCGGATCGATACGTGCGCCGAAATTGCTACTTAAGCCATAGCCAGCGGCTAAGGGTGGTTTTGTAGGCAGGGGAATTAAGCGTTCATACCTCTCAAGCCAAACCTCTTTTAGGGATTGTATTTTCTGATTAAGACTCACCGTGGTCTCTAGGGTTTTACTAAGATCAACTCTAAGGCCAGCGTTTTCGTAAAAATTCACTTGATAAGGGAGAAGGGGTAGATAGGGGCCGCCTTTGCCTGCGCTCGCTTCGCTATCCTTATCTTTGCGCTTTTCCTTTAAAGGGAGTGGTGTTGCTAGCGCAGCATACTGTTCGTTAATCTTGCTTAGGGCGTCAATTTTATGGTCCATCGCCTTTAGGTTGCCCTGGAGCTTGGCAAGTTTTTCGCGATATTCGTCTTCAAGGTGATAAAGCTCTTCTGAGGTAATGACACCACCCATATCGCGTGCCATGCCGGGATCAAATTTGATGGCGACCCTAAAGCCCAAGAAATAAACAGCGCTCCCAAGCATGATGAACAGAATACCGAGCGCAGCAGCAAAGCGTGTTAACTGGGTCTTGGTAATATTAAATTTTCTACAGTGGGAGGTTGCCCCTGAAATCCAGATGATTTGCATAATGTAATTCGATGTTTGAAATAAAGGAGGGGCTTAGCTTGCTTGCTTTGCTATAGCGTCACTCGCTATTGTCTTAAATGGATACGTAGTTTTCATATTACAAACGCTCAGTTCTTCGAGGCCTCGATGATTGAGGCGCTAATGCCTTGGCTAGCGAGTTTTTTAGAGATTGCTTCAGCACTCAGTTGTGTTGGCAAGGGCCCAATGCGCACGCGGAACACATTGCTACCATTAATTTTTGCAGGATCAACAAAACTTGTATAGCCCTTTTGATTAAAGGCCGCAACCTGATCATTAGCAATCTCTTTTGTGAAAAAAGCCCCAGTTTGAACAAAGTATTTGGAGTCACTGGAAGGGTTTGCAGAGGCTTTCTCTGAGTTAAAAGTAGGGGTATTTTGTGTTGCAGTCGCTGTTGCAGCCAATGGAGTGGTGGTTGCTGGAATTTTTTCAGTTGGCTTGACGGTAGCTTTAGGAGGTGGCGCTTTGATGGCTGCCTCACTTTTATCCGCATTGCTTGCCTCAACTACAGTAGTTTTGTTAAGTGAATCTTTTGAGCCATCATTAGCCCCAAAGCGGACAATCTTGCGCACTACTCTAACGGAATATTCATTCTTGGTTTGAGGGTTCTCTAGCTTGATCTCGGCAGTGCTGCCAACTTTGCCACGAAGCATATTCTTAATATTGCCTGGATCCATTCCTTTAAGGCTTGATCCATCGACGCTAATCATGATGTCATTGACTTGAATGCCTGCCTGCGCTGCTGGCGAGTTGTCCTCGACATGCTTAATGACGATCATTCCATCGGCGTTTTTGGTGTAGCGAATCCCAACAACCCCTTGCTTCTCGCTCTCAGCATTTTGAGCAAAAACCAATTGTGTGGATAAAAGGAGGATGGCGATAAGGTATTTCACGTAATTGCGGGCCTTAGATGCTAAGTTTATTTGCAAGGTTATCAAAAAAAGTCTATTTTAATGTAGTTCTTGACCGATGATGCTCGTCTTGCTGGCTTTTGAAAAGACAGAGAAATTCTTACAATAAGTGACTAAAAATGCCCCTTTATGGAGCAAAAATTTAAAGGCTTATATGAGGGGGCAGATTGGGTCAGAGCGCTCTAAAAGACTGTTTGCATTGATAGTTTTTGCAAAAATGCTAAAATTAGCGGATTTATTTGCCCCATTTCCCTTGATGCCATCCATTTTGACTGAAATTCGCTTACCTAGAAAATTGTACCTAGAGCACAAACTCACGAAATCTTTTCAGGGTGCCCTTTTATTGTTTTTTGTAAGCATTGCTCCTGCATTTGCTTATGTCTCTCCACAGCCTGTAGAAAATCTTCTCTTAAAAGGCGATTCAAAAGCAGCCCTTGCGCAAGCGGATGCGCTTAAGAAGGATTTATCCCCGGTTGACTATGCCAACACGAAAGCTTCCGCTTTATTAATGTTAGGGCGCTGGCAAGAGGCTGCTAATCTTTTAGAGCCTTATTACGAAAAAGACCGCACAAATCTTCTATTGGCCAATAATTATGCAGTTGCCTTGTGGGGGATGGATAAAAAAGATCAGGCGCGCAAGGTTTTAGAAACATCCCTCAATACTGCGTCGCCTGCATTCAGAAGTTTGCACAAAATTTATTCAGCTCAGGCAGCTGAGGCCTATGCAAAAGCTTTAAATGAAAAAAATTTGGCTCCACCACCCATTCTATTTGCAGGCTCTAGTGGCGGTACTGATTTGGTGGATAAGCCGGTAGTCGTTGCACAGGCTCCCAAAGCGCCTGCACCCCCAACGCCCACAGTGACGGCAGCAGCTCCAGCACCCATTACTCAGGCGCCCAAGACAAACCCTGTAGCTACCCCAGTTACAGAGGTACCACCAGCTCAGGTTGCAGCAGTCGAGAAAGATGCTGCACCTTCTCCGCAAGAGCTTGAAACCATCACTGCAAATATGAATGGATGGGTTAAGGCATGGTCCAGTAAAAACGTGAAATCGTATTTAGCGTATTACTCGCCGAGTTTTTCGCCTGACAAAGGCTTATCCTATTCAGAGTGGTATGAGCAAAGGAAGCAAAGGGTCGCTAAACCAGGTGCTATCAATGTTGAAATTAGCATCACGAAAGTGGTTAAATCGAAGGGCAAGATTGTTGTTACCTTTAGACAGAAGTACAACTCTGCAAACGTCAATACAAATTCTGTGAAGTGTTTGGAATGGGTAAATGACAAGGGAACTTGGTTGATTGCTCGTGAATTTAATAAATAACAATCACTTTGATAGCGGAGCACGTCAATTGCGCTTGAAATCCTTATTGATCGCTAGCTTTTTAACGGCCCCAATGCTTTGTTTAGCAAATGGCGATACCGCTGTTCGTCAGGCCACTCAAGAATTGGTTCGTAATGGTAATCTCGACAAAGCCCTAGACTTATTAAATAAGTCTGAAGTTGAGCATCCCAATTTCCGTTTGGCAACATTTATGCGTGCTGAATTGCTAACTGCACTTACCGGCGGAGCAATTGCCAATAAGTCTATGAGCGAGGTACGGGATGTTGAAGCCCCTCAAAATTTATTATCGGAGCTTCAGTTAAGAAATTCCGTTATCCCTAATTTGACAGATCTTCGTCCAGCCCAGGTTCTGAAAATGCCTAAGAATGCAGATGTCATTTTGGTTGATGCATCCATTTCTCGCGCTTATCTTTTGCGCAATAAAGATGGCGACCCTGTCTGGGAGAAAGATTATTTCGTCACTATCGGTAAATTAGGTGTGGGCAAGAAAAAAGAGGGTGATCTTAAGTCGCCCTTAGGTGTCTACTCTGTCACGATGCAGATCCCTAAGCAGCAATTAAGGTCGATCTTTGGGGCTGGTGCACTGGAATTAAGCTTCCCAAATGCGCTCGATAAGAAGTTAGACATTAGCGGTTCAGGAATTTGGTTGCATGGTGTGCCCAAAAACACTTACAGTAGAGCCCCTAAGGCCTCTGATGGATGCCTTGCTTTTGCCAACGATGATGTCCGAGAAATTATTGAGTTAGCTAAAAAACGCCAAATCCATGTGAGTGTGGCTCCTTCAGTTCAATGGCTAAAGAAATCTGATTGGAATGCGCGTTCAGCTCAGGTCAGCAACGAAATCGCTGCATTTAGGGCCGAAAGCCTAAAGATAAAAACTTCTAGACCGCCTGAGGCAATTTATGCCCCAGAGTCAACATCCACCCTGGTGATTGATCAGCCGATCGGTCAGGCAGAGGGCTCCCCAGTCTATAGAGAATATTGGGATAAAAACGGCAATAGCTGGACCTTAAAGTTCAAAAGCCGTACTTAATAAAATATAAGCAGCCTATAAAAACTGCATTTGAAGCGCCCCAACGTATTTAGGATTTTCCCTAATATTGATATAAATTCATGCTGATGGGGCTAAGATAGCCTTATATCAAGTTGTGCTTGATTTTATGTTAAAAAGACTATAGCTTAGATAGAATCTACCAATGACCAATATTGTTACTTGTTGGGTGTTCCAGCGCTGATATTGCTCTCCAGATATAAAAGGATAAGCATCGTATGCCATTAGTAAAAAATTGCTTGGCCAACAAATCGAATACTCTCATTTCAGTTCAGTCCTCTGATTATGTAGTAAAGGTATTAGAGCTCATGCGCTACAATTTGGTTCGCTCTGTGTTGGTAATTGATTCAGAAAAGTTGGTAGGAATTATTTCTCAAGGGGACTGCGCTATTAAAGTGCTACTTCCTGGTCTAAGTGCTAAAGAAATATTAGTCAAAGATGTAATGACTGCTAATCCAATCTCCGTTGGCTATGAAGATGATTTGCGTGACTGTATGCAAATCATGATTTCTAAAAGAATTCGTCACCTCCCTGTAGTAGATGGGGGTGTGGTTAGAGGGGTGATTTCTGTTGGGGATGTGGTGAAAGATACCCTCGAACACAGAACTGGCCAGATCAAATTTTTAGAACGTTACATTAAACAATGGGATAGCTCGCAAAATGCGGATACCTAAAACCACTCAACATACTTCTCTAGAAGGGAATTCTTTTTAGTAAGAAAATAAATGGCACTCTTTGGTAAAAAAACTCAGCCCACTCCTGTTCAGACTCCCAGGGAGCCTGAAAAAGTAGCCCCGGAAAATTCCTATCTAGGGCGCGAACTAATTATTGATCGTGACCAAGCCATCATTGGTTATGAACTTTTCTTCCGTCCTGGAACCACTCTCAAAGCCAAAAGAATTAACGAACGCAATGCGGTCTTGGCTCAAATTGCTAAGCGTCTAGCAGAAGATCCTAAGGCAGAAGTCACTTATCCTGATGAAATTACGGATGCCAATTTGCGGGATGACGATGGTAATGAAGTCAAAGAAGTCACGCTTAGTGAGATGCTTTATGCACTCAAGACAAAAGGTGTAGCTCAGTCACTTGGCCAGCATCTTGGCTTTATCAAAATCCACCCTCATCAATTGGGAGATGAGCTTCGCGGTATTCCTGCCGTGAAGTTTCCTTTGCAATTGGATTTAGCTGAGATCCTGGAGGCAATTCAAAAGGAAGCTTCTGAGGATGAGGATCTAGAGGATAGCAAGAAAGATGTCAAAAATCCTGATGCTTCTGATGAGCCTAAGGTGCCAGAGATTATAGAAAAGCTCGAAAAGCTAGCGAACATCGGGTACAAATTTGTACTTACTGGTTTGACAGAAGTGTTTGATGGCCTTGAAGATATCTTGCCGAAGTTTCGTTATGTCAAACTTGATATTCACCAAGTTGAGAATGCGGCAAGTCTGATCGAATTCTGTAAAGCCACTCCTTTACCAAGAGATACCAAGTCTTCTGCGAAGAAGGGCGCAAAGACTGGCGATGATGGTGCTGTAATGAAAATGATTGCAACCCATGTAGAGAGCCCAGAAGATTTCTATAAGGCCCGTGACTTGGGTTTTGATGCTTACGAAGGCTTCTATTTTATTAAGCCTGATCCAGAACTTTCATTGCATCGCGGCGATGACTATCGCAAAATATTAAAGCTGCTTACTTTATTGCTTTCATCGCCCGAATTACACGAACTTGTCGATGAGATTGAGTTGAACCCAGTCGTAGCAAAGCATTTAATGGTGATTGCGGAAGTGGATGCTGGCAGAAAGCGAGCCAAGCCAGAAAATATTCGAGATGCGGCGGTGATTTCTGGGGTCAAACGTATTACTCGTTGGACTCAATTATTGTTATATGCAGATAGTAAGGCTAAGGTCTCACTAGAGTCGACTCCTTTGCTTCAATTGGTTTGTGTCAGAGCTTTCTTTATGGAATTGGCATCTGGCAAATTACCTGCTGGAGCGGGCTTGGGCTCTAGCGATTTGGCATTCTTAGTCGGCGGTTTATCCTTGATTGACAATCTCTTCGACGAGTCTAGCCGAGATATCCTATCTAAATTCAATTTACCTGGTGTGGTTGTGGATGCCATTGCCGATCGAAGTGGGGTTTTGGGCGGTTTGCTAACTCTTGCTGAAGCTGCTGAAATTGGTGATTTACAAAAATGCCAGCAGCTGTGCTCAGGAGAATTGGGATTGCTTACCTTGGATGATGTTGCCCAAGATTCTCTTCTAGCTATTAAAACATTCGTTGCCCAAACTCAATTGGCTCCGGATGAAGATGTTTGGGAACAGGCAGAAGCTCCGGTTGATGAGTAACTAACTAAGTTATTAAATTAGTGACTTAATTAGCCGTTAAACTATCAAAATCACTAATCAAGCTGGAGCAAATATGAGTGCACGTCGCCACTTTATAAAGACCTTTTCTTTATCTGGAATGGGTATTGTGGCAGCCTCAACTTTGGGATTTTCTTCTGATGCTGCTGCGCGCAGATTTAAGTTTGCCAAAGAGCAAGAGGCCTACAGCGGTCCCCACATCATGGTTAAAAACACCAAGATCCTCTCCATTAAAAATAGTGATGGTTCTGAGACGATGGGTGTCATCAGCCCAAAAGGGGTGATCGATATTCGTGCGGTTGCTAAGAAGCTGAATATTGCCGCGCCTTACACTTTGGATCAACTGCTACAAGAGGGGAACGCCACTGCATTTAATAAAGTCTTGGCTGGTGCTGATAAGTCCGGGGTGCCCTACTTAACAGAATCGAAGATTCGGTATGGCAGGCTTTTTAAGAATCCTGGAAAAATTATTTGTGTTGGAATCAATTATCGACAATATGCAGAAGAGGTTGGGGTAGCTAAGCCAGCGGTTCCTGCCTTGTTTAATAAGTATGACAACAGTCTGGCAGCCCATCATTGCGTTCTTGAAATCCCACCACCCGATGTTTCTTATAAGCTGGATTACGAGACCGAGCTCTTAGTGGTGGTTGGAAAAAAAGGCCGCAATATTCCTGAGTCTGAAGCCCTTAATTACGTTGCTGGCTATTGCACTGCAAATGACTTTACCTCACGTGATTTGCAACTTGATCTTCCAGGTGGGCAATGGATGATTGGTAAAACGCTAGATCAATACGCACCCATTGGCCCCCATTTTGTGACCGCTGATTTGGTAGGTGACCCAAATAACTTACAAATACAGACCTTTGTAAACGGTGAAATGCGGCAGAACTCCAATACTTCAGACTTTATTCATAATGTCCAAAAGCTGCTTGCTTATATCAGCACCTACTGGGCGCTTGAGCCAGGCGATATTGTTTTCACCGGCACTCCCCAGGGCGTTATTGCGAATATGCCTAAAGATCAGCAAGTTTGGCTGAAAAAAGGCGATGTGGTTACTAGTGTTGTGGAAAAACTTGGAGAGCTTAAATTTACTTTGGGATAGAGACCAAAGCCAGGTTCGAGAGTAGGATAGAGGTCTAGGTTTATCTAAAGGAATAAGGATGATGAAGCTCAAACTTTTACTAGCCCCAGTGGCTCTAATCATGATTTCTTCCTCTGGCTTTGCCGCTGAAATTGGTGGGGCAGGGGCCAGAGATATTGGTCGTGGCGGCAATAATGGGAATAACGGCTACGGTAACAATAACAACTATGTCGTAGTTCCATATGACGCAGGCAATGTTCCGGGTGCTCCCAATAGCAACCAGCCCGTTACTGTGATGAATGGCCCAAACGGCTCTACCCAAACCCAAGTTGGTACCACCACTTACTATTCTCCTGGCGGTAGTTCAGTTTCAAACGGCAATCGAACCATTTATTCCAACGGCTCAAATTGTGTGGTGCAGGGCAACAAAAAGACCTGTAACTAGATTTAGCTGGAAAAATTGACAGCGTAATGGACCAGAGAACTCAAATGGAGGCCCTTTTGCATGACTTGGGTCAGCCTTTGTTGGCTATTCGCTTAAATGCTGAGCTGTTAATGCACTCTCTTGGTGAATCTGGTTCAGATGCCAGCAAGAAAAAAATCCAAGCTATTTTGCATGCAAGCCAAGAATCTATGGATATTGCAGCTCAGCTAGGAAAGTTAGATATAAAAAAATAGTCAATTAAATCAATTGCTTAATATTTATTAATCATAAAATTCAGAATTTCTTGAAATTGGGCTCAAGTTTTTAGTTTGAGGGCCGTTAAAGATGGTGAGGGCTTGTAAGTTATGTAGGTCCGGGTCGAAACCTCACGGTTTCATTGCAAAGATTTGAAAGGATAGCCAGGTTAAAGGAGCTTATATGAATATGCAAATAACTCCATCTGCTGCTGTTTCTAGTTATTCATCAGCCAGCGAATCACAGGCGCGCCAAGGTTACTTGGGCGCTTTGGCTTCTGCTTTGCGTAATGGTGATGTGGTTGCTGCTCAACAGGCCTTAATTGAGTTGCGTGGTGTTGGCGGTGGCGTTAGCCCTGATGCCCTCTTTGAGAAAATTGATAATTCAATTAAAACAAGCCGTTCTGATGAAATCAAGTCCGCATCTTTGGCTTTGGATGAGTACAGAAAAACTGGCCAAACAGATCAATATAACCCTACTGAAAAAGCGCCTGGCGCCAAAAAAGACCCTATGCCAATTCAACTAATGGCTGCTTCCGGTACAGGCACCTTGGTCAATATCAAGGTTTAATAGTAAGCTCATCGGGCTTAGCTTCAGATTAGGCCTGGAATTTTGAGAATAAGGCCAAAAAGTCGCTTTATTCTTCAATTTGAAAATCCCCTCACTCCCCTAAAGTGGTAGCTTATTTATCAGGATAGCCAAAGTCCGTCCATTTGCTGACTGGGGCCCCTTTAAACAAGGATCATATGATTGCGACAACTGCGTCTTCTGCGGATTTAAGTACCTCCGAAATTTTTCTTGCGCGCAATTCCGTATTCGATAGTTCGGGTAGGGTGATGGCTTATGAAATGCTCTTTCGTTCCCGTGAAAGCGTGGATGAAGGGCGTCCTGATGATTTAGCAACTAGCACCCAGGTGATCGTCAATTCGATGAGTCATTTTGGTTTAGAGGGAGTGCTTGGTTCTGCTGATGGTTTTATTCATGTGACTGAGAAGTTGCTCATGAGCAATACCTTAGAGATTCTTCCTGCTCAGCGCATCATTCTCGAGATCATGCCTGACGTTTCCTTAAACTCAGAAATGCTTAAACGTTTGCAAGAGTTAAAAACGACTGGTTTTCGGATTGCATTAGTAGATTCTAGTTTGGGCGACGCAGCAGAATCAAAGGGGGCGGTAGAGGGTGTTGATTCTATTTTGCCTTTAATTGACATTATTAAAGTAAATTTAAAAACAACTTCTCCAGAAGATATTCTACGTTTAATTGAGCGTGTTCGCTTATTGGCAAAGCCGATTTTTTGGGCAACGCAAGTTAAGACAGGCGAAGATTTAGCAGCTTGTAAAGCGCAGGGCTTTAGCTTATTTAGCGGCCCTTATTTTTCCCAGCCTTTGGTGATGCGCAGTAAAAAACCGCAAGCATTGCAGGTGAGTCTTATGAAGATTGTAGGACTGCTATTTAAAGATGAGGGTATTGCGACTTTAGAGCCTCTTTTTAAGGCTAATCCTGATCTCACATTAGGCCTGTTTCGTTTGGTAAATTCCGTTGGTGTGGCAGGGCATTTACAGATTAGTTCTGTACGTCAGGCATTAGTTACTTTAGGGCAAAAGCAACTCTTGCAATGGATGCTGCTGTTAATTTATACGGAGGCTGGTAATGCAGCTACTTCAGAGCTGCAGCGCCGAGTGGTAAACCGTGCCCGCTTAATTGAGCTCCTCTCGCAGCATGAAGATATCACTCAGCCTGGATTAAGTGACCAGGCTTTTGTAGTGGGACTCCTTTCTTTGGCGCATAAGGTGACTGGCCAAACTATGGAAGAAGTCCTCAAGCACATTCATCTTGCAGAACATTTACAAAATGCCCTCTTGCACCACGAAGGGATTTTGGGTCAACTGCTGGTCTTGACTGATGCCATTGAGGCGGCTGACTTTAGCCGTATGGAGGCCTCTAGAAGCCATTTGGGAATTTCTGCACAGTCCTTAACAGACTTGCAGCTTCAGGCTATTGCCTGGACGAACGAGCTTGATCGCCAAATGAGCTCGATGAAGGGCTGATTCACGGGTATATTTGTCATTTTCGGCAATTCTATAGATTTCGTTAGAATGTCATAAAACTAAATTGAGACAGCTTTTATGACATTAATGAAGCACCTACGTATTGCACTTGCAGATGATCATGCGATCATCCGTGAGGGGCTCATTCAGGTGCTCAATACGCACCCTGGTATAGCGGTAGTGGCTGAGGCGAAGTCTGGTAAAGAGGCTATTAAGCTAGCAGATAACCCTGAGCTCGACTGTTTGGTGCTCGATATTGATTTGCAGGACCGAAATGGCATTGAGGTTATTAAATCTATTCGCCGCAATAATCAAAAGTTGCCTATTCTGGTTCTATCAATGCACCCACCTTCGCAATATGCCGCCCGGGTCTTGTCTGCGGGGGCCTTGGGTTACATTACCAAAAGCGAGTCCACCCAGGAATTGGTCTTGGCGATACGTCGAGTTGCTACTGGCGCAAAATATATCAGCCCAATCGTTGCTGAAATTTTGGCAGAGCGTTTTGGCGATGCCCAGACTGCTGCTGATCCACATCAATGTCTATCTGATCGTGAGCATCAGTTTATGATGATGGTCGCTACCGGCCTTACCGTCAATGCCATTGCCGAAAAGTTGAGTCTTTCCCCTAAAACTGTCAGTATGTACCGTACCCGTACGCTTAAAAAAATGGGTATGAAAACAAACGCAGAATTAGTGCATTACGCGATTAAAAACAATTTATTGGCTTAATTCAGGCCTTTGCAGTATAAAAGTTACTAGAAGCCCACTTAATTAATTTAGTTAAACCGCTTTTACAGGTCTTATGTTGGAATTGTTTGGGCTCAAAGTTTTGTAGTATCTATATTGGATAAACAAGGTTTTCATACGATCACAGCAATCGCTTTTACAAGTCAAAATTTAATGCCCAATAGCGATATGCTCTCCCTATATGAAGCTGTGACTGAAATCAGTCAGCAGATGCTACAAGCTGCTCGTCAAAAAGATTGGGATGGCTACGGTAAATTAGAAATTCTATGTCAGGGTTATATTCATCAAATTCCGGTACATGGCGAGCAAGCTCCCCTAACGCCTGAAGCCCTTGAGCGAAAAATTGCTTGCCTCAAAACCATCCTCTCAAACGATAAAGAAATTATGGATTTAATGCAGCCTTGGATGTTGCGCTTGTCAGACATCATGAGTGGTCAGTCTTTCAAGAAATAAGTAGATAGAGTATGCCCACGAATCCGATTGGTGGTATCAATCCAACGGTCGCTCCAGCGGGAATAGGGCAGTCTAGTCAGGCTTCCTTAAGGGTTGGCTTGGAGTATGTCGGAAAAATTATCTCCTTTGATCCTGCTGGAATAGCGGAAGTGCAAATTGGTGACCAAGTGTTTGGTATGAAGCTGGGCAATAATTTTGCAGTCGGAGATGTGCTGCATTTTCGCTTTCTCGGCAGCGATCCAAACCCTACCTTTCTCTTATTAAGTGCGGGTGCCAATCAATCCGCGTTTGAAAATGTCATTTTGAGCGGTACGAGTTTGTTGATTGCCCAATTGCAAGATGAAGCGCAGTTACAAGGACAGCTCTCAAAGGTCGAGAGTTTGCTGCCTCCTATGCTACAAAACCCCCAAAACTCTCAGCTTACTGCGGCTCAATTACAAAACGCTATCGTGATGAGCGGGCTCTTCTATGAATCGCATTTGGCTAACTTTGCTAAAGGCAAATGGCCTTTAAATGCTTTGATGAAAGAGCCTCAAAATCGCCCTAATTTCAATGCTTCGCAAATCGTTAATAAACAGTTAGATGCCTTAGAAAATCAAACCATCCGCTGGAATGGAAACGTCTGGCCAGGCCAACTAATGGATTGGCAGGTAGCATATGAACAGGAGCAATCTTCCTCATTGCCCCATGATGACAATACTAATAAGGCGATCGTCAGTGTGATTGAATTGGATTTACCCCAGTTGGGTAAAGTGCAGGCGCGCTTGACCCTGCGTGGCAATGCGTTAAATGTTCAGCTGAAGGCTGAAAAGCCCCAGACTGAAAATCTCTTTAGACAAGAAATCTCAGATCTTAAAAGTACCTTTAACGCTAATGGCCAAGAGCTCAAAGCAATGGAGGTCATTACCCATGGATAAGGCCAAGATTTTGCAGCAAGCAGTAGCCTTGACATATGAGCAAGGCGAATTTGCACCAAAGGTATTAGCTAGCGGTAAGGGCCTTGTAGCTGAGCAAATTATTGCCAAGGCTAAAGAGCATCATATTTATATCCATGAATCTAAGGACCTGGTAGGCTTGCTCATGCAGGTCGATCTTGATGAGAATATTCCCCCTGCTTTATACCAAGCCGTAGCAGAAATATTGGCTTGGCTTTATCAGCTAGAAAAGCAGGCCTAGGCAATGACCTGATACAGTAATGCAGTGGATTGCTGAAATATCGTTAGCTAAGTAAGTCATTGAGTCTCAAACCTTTATTGCATGAATTGAAAATATGTCAGTTTCTATTGAAAGTACGCTCATTTTGGAAATGAGCGCTGCTTATAACGCGCATTTTATGCAAAATGCAAATGCGGGCGAAGCCCTAGTGCACATGATGGAGATGTGTAATTCTTTACACCCCAAGCTCAGATCAGTGAATCCTAAGGAGGTGTTGGCTTTATTAGCCATGGGTAAAACTTTTACCAGCAGGGCGCAGTTACGAAACTTTGCAGTGGATGTGATTGTCTACCTAGTGGGCGACGTTGTGGGTTCCAAATACTCACATTCTGAGTTGATTGAAGTAACCCAGCAAAAAATTACTAGCTAATTATCACTATTGCGGTTGTGATTGAGCGCTAGACCTGCATATTCATAATGTCGTGATAAGCAGATACGAGCTTATTACGAACCTGTACAGTGGCTTGAAATGACAGGCTCGCTTTTTGTGTGGCCACCATGACATCGGAGAGGTTGACGCTGTCATCGCCTAAGGCAAAGTTTTTCCCCAGTTCTACCGCTTTAGCCTGGTGTTGGTTTACTTGATCAAGTGATGACCTCAGGGCAGTTGCAAAATCAATCGAAGGGGCAGTTTTAGGGCCATCCCCGTTGGTGATACCTTTAATGCCATCTAGACCCTGAATTGGTGCAGCAAGGTTTGCGGGGGCGGCAGAAGACGCAGCCTTTAATTGGGCCAACATTGCTTGAATACGCCCTGAATCTATAGCGCCGACACTCATGATGGAACTCCTCACTGAAACTGAACAATGGAAGTAATGTATCAGCAAAGAACAGCAGCAGTTTTGGCAATAAGAAGGAAAAAAAGGCCTTATTCCTTCAATTGAAATGAAATTTCCCTATTCATAATGACGGTTAAACATCATATTTATTTAGGGCGTATTGGAGAAATCATGCAAAAAACCGATCTTATCAGTTTCCAGAGTGATCTTCAATCTGCCTTTTCATATCACTAATTAGCTGGGAAAATTGCTATGGAAAGCTTGTTAGCGCGCTTAAATTTGCAGGGCACTAGTAAAAAAGTGCTTCTATCAGCAGGGATCGCTGCGGTTGTTGCCGTGATGGCGGTCTTTTGGATCTGGAGTCAGGGACCTAAATACAAGGTCGTGTTCTCCAATTTCAATGATAAGGATGGCGGGGCCATTGTTGCTGTTTTGGAACAGCAAAATATTCCTTATAAATTAGCTGATGGCGGCTCCTCCATTCTGGTACCAGCAGATTTGGTGTATCAGACCCGACTTAAATTAGCTGCTATGGGCTTACCTAGGGGCGGTAATGTGGGTTTTGAACTTCTTGAAAATCAAAAATTTGGAGTTTCTCAATTTGTAGAGCAGGTGAACTTTCAACGCGCCTTAGAGGGTGAGCTAGAACGTAGTATTCAATCGATCTCTGGAGTAGAAGGCGCTCGAGTGCATCTGGCAATACCTAAATCATCAGTATTTGTTCGTGATGCGCAAAAACCAACGGCATCGGTTTTAGTGAAATTAATGCAAGGCCGCACTCTAGATCAACATCAAGTAAGTGCAATAGCCCATTTGATTTCTAGTAGCGTGCCAAATTTAGGCCTTAGCAATGTTGATATCCTTGATCAAAATGGTAGCTTGCTTTCAGACGTAAACAAGGGCGGCTCTAAAACTTTAGATGCAAATCAACTCAAATATGTTGAAGATTTGCAAAAAAATATTGTGTCGCGAATTCAGGCAATCATTACTCCAATCGTAGGAGAGAAGAATGTGCGCGCCGAGGCTAATGTAGAAATCGATTTTTCAAACACTGAAGAGGCTAATGAAATTTACAAGCCAAATCAAAAGCCTGAAGTTGCTGTCATTCGTAGCTTGCAGACTAATGAGTCTATTGTGCCTTCAGGCTCAAACAATGGTGGCGTACCAGGTGCATTGAGTAATCAACCCCCTGCAAATGCAACTGCACCTTTAAATACAACTAACAATGCTGCTCCAGGCGGGGCTGCTGCTGGTGCAGGTGCTGCTGGTGCAGCTGGCGCTGCTCAAAATCCGATGAGCACGCAAAGAAATTCGATTACGAATTATGAAATTGATAAAACGATTTTGTTTACCCAAAAATCGATGGGCGGAGTGAAGCGTCTTTCAGTAGCAATCGTAGTCAACAATAAAGCTGACGTTGATGCTGAAGGTAAACCAACGACACGTCCTTTAAACGATGCTGAAAAACAGCAAATTATGGATTTAGCTAAACAAGCTATGGGTTTTAATGAAGCTAGGGGTGATAGCGTAAGCGTGGTGAATACACCGTTTACCCCAGTTAAAGAAGCTGATGTATCTGAATTACCAATCTGGAAAGACCCGGTTAATATTGAAATGGCTAAGAATATTGGTCAAATTGTTCTAGGCTTGATCGTGCTATTTGTGATGTATCGTAAGGCAATCAAACCGATGTTGGCCAATTTACTGGCGCCAGATGAGGCTCCTGCTGAATTTGACGATAATCTTGACGAAAATGGCAGACCTATACCAAAATTAACTCCGTATCAAAAGGACCTCAAGGCCGTTCAGGCTTTGGCCAAGGAAAATCCAAAAGTAGTAGCTGACGTGGTTGCTGGTTGGGTGGGAAATAGCTAATGGCAACAAATCCAAACGAGAGCAGTGTTCTTAAAGCCGCTATTTTGATGCTGGCTCTCGGAGAAGAGGGTGCATCTCAAGTGATGAAACACGTCTCGCCACGAGACGTGCAAAAGCTGAGTGCTGTCATGACAACTCTGCGCAGGGTTGAGCAGGCTACAGTAGCTGACACCTTACGTGATTTCTTTAGTTATGCCGGTGAGGGCGCATCTCTTAATATTGATACTGATTCATTTACTCGGAATGTTCTAACCCAGGCCTTAGGCCAAGAAACCGCTTCCGGCTTATTTGAGCGTATCTTAGAGAATAAAGACTCTGAAGGTATTGATAACTTGAAGTGGATGGATGCCACAGCTGTCGCCGATATAATTCGTTATGAGCATCCACAAATTATTGCCACGATTTTGGTGCATCTTGAGCCAGAGCAGGCCTCACAAATTTTGACCTTGTTCAATGAAGACTTGCGCAAAGATACAATGTTGCGGGTAGCTACCCTAGAGGAAGTTAAGCCTCAAGCGCTCCAAGAATTAAATGTGGTACTTGCCCGATTATTGAGTGGGGCACAGACTTCCACTAAAAAACAAATTGGTGGTATTCGTGCCGCTGCAGACATCATGAACTATATAGGCCAAGCTCCACAACAAGTTCTAATGGATCGCATCAAAGAATACGACATTGAAATTGCAGAAAAGATTAACGATGAAATGTTCACATTTGACGACATTATCAATATTGATGACCGCGGAATCCAGACCATCTTGCGCGATGTTCAATCAGATGCATTAGTTACAGCCCTCAAAGGTGCAAGTGCTGAATTGCGTGAAAAAATCTTCAAGAATATGTCTTCTCGTGCAGCCGATATGATGCGCGATGACTTAGAAAACAAAGGCCCTGTAAAACTCTCTGAAGTTGAAGCGCAACAAAAAGAAATCCTGATTGTGGTCAGGGGCTTAATTGAGGATGGCTCGGTGATGTTGCCGGGTGCCGGAGGTGGTGAGGATTACCTCTAATATGGAAACTTCTCGTGCTTGGCCTAAAGCAATAGGCGAATCTTTTTTTACTGATCTCATTCCGACTAAGCCCGCAGTGAAGCCGGAGTCTAGTACTTCACAGTCTATTAGCTTCTCTCCTGAGAAAATTAAAGAAATCTTAGATAAAGCCTATTTGGATGGCTATGACCGAGGTATGAAAAGTGGTCACGAAGCCGGCATGAATATGGCAAATGAAAAATTGGCAGTTGAACAAGCCGATTTGAAAAATCTCATGAACGGATTTTCTAATACTGCCAAGGAAAAAAGTAAGGTCTTGTGTGAAGACGTATTAGCGCTATCTCTCGATATCGCCAAAGCAATGCTTAAAGAGCATCTTAAGATTAATCAAGAGGCAATCCTCCCTATTTTGCGACAGGCCACTAATAGCCTCATTGATAGCGAAGGGCCACTCCATCTGAGGTTAAATCCTGAAGATGTACAGATTGTGCAGAAATATCTCCAAGCAGAATTAAATCATTGGCAAATAGAGGAAGATATTTGCATTGAACGTGGCTCTTGCATCATCGAAACATCTGGTAATACTGTAGACGCCACGCATGAGAACCGCTGGCGTCTAATTTGTGATTCTTTGGGTCAAAATCATGATTGGCTGGCAGAAAAATCATGACTGTTGTCAACCAAACAGATTTGCTCGGCATTGGTCAATCCCACCTGAATCTAGATGGGCTTCTCAATAACTACTTACGTCATTGTTCTAGTGCAGTTTCCACTGTAGATAATGTTGAAGTTGCTGGACGCGTTACAAAAGTGACGGGTTTAGTAATCGAGGCTGGCGGAATATATTTACCCATTGGGAGTGTTTGTGTGATTCCAATGGGTGACGGACAGCAGGTTGAGGCTGAGGTGGTTGGCTTTGATCATGGGCGCCTTTTTTTGATGCCCCAAAGTAGTATTGAAGGAATTGCTCCATCTGCTAAAGTTATTTTGAAGTCAATGCCTATTCGCACTTCACAATTTCATAAGCCGTTTGATCACAATGATGATTCCCCACAGAATGAAAGTCGGGTTACCCGTTTACCTGTCGGAGATCATCTGCTGGGGCGTGTTCTCGATGCAGGAGGCGTGCCCTTAGATGATTTAGGCCCCCTGCAAGCAGATCATTTTGCTCCTTTGCAATCTGAACCAATCAATCCTTTAAAGCGCGCACCCATTGATACGATTTTGGATGTTGGTGTGAAGGCCATTAACAGTCTGCTCACAGTAGGGCGTGGTCAAAGGATGGGTCTATTTGCGGGCTCTGGTGTGGGTAAAAGTGTCCTGCTTGGAATGATGGCTCGCTATACCGATGCTGATGTCATCGTGGTCGGTTTGATTGGTGAGCGTGGTCGCGAGGTCAAGGAATTTATTGAACACATTTTGGGAGAGGTTGGTCTAGCGCGTTCAGTAGTGGTTGCAGCCCCTGCAGATGCATCGCCTTTGATGCGTTTACAAGGCGCTAATTATTCAGCTACGATTGCGGAACACTTCCGCAGTCAAGGTAAGCATGTCTTACTTATTATGGATTCGTTAACCCGTTTTGCTATGGCGCAACGTGAAATTGCTTTAGCTCTAGGTGAGCCACCCGCAACCAAGGGTTATCCGCCTTCAGTGTTTGCAAAACTACCCAAGTTGGTAGAGCGTGCAGGTAACAGTGATGTCGGCGGTGGATCGATTACTGCCTTTTATACTGTTTTAACCGAGGGCGATGATCAGCAAGATCCGATTGCTGATTCAGCACGAGCCATTTTGGATGGTCATATTGTGCTGGATAGAACTCTAGCGGAAGCAGGCCACTATCCAGCGATTGATATTGAGCAGTCGATTAGCCGGGTGATGCATAGTATTGTGGATACTCAGCATCAGCAATCGGCTCGCAAGCTCAAACAGCTCAGCTCTAAATACAGTCGCAACCAAGATCTGATTAATGTAGGTGCTTATGTCCCTGGAGCAGATGCTGTTTTGGATGAGGCGATTCAGAAACGTATAAGTATTGAAAACTTCTTGCAACAAGATTTTGCGACACAGTGCAACACCCAAGAAAGTATCGAGCAGCTTAATCAGATTATTACGCAGCAAGGTTAATCATGGCGAATATCCTTAATGGTATGAATACCCTCTTAGAACTTGCTAAACGTAATCTAGATAATGCTGCCGAAAGATTGGCTAAAGCAAATCGGGATGCTGCACAGGCACGTGATCAAGAAAAGCATTTGCAAAACTATCGTGGTGAATATATTGATCAGCGAAATGCGTTATCGCTGGAGGGTGTTACTGCTACCGATTTGCAAAATTACATACTGTTTTTGAAGAATTTAGACCAAGCGATTGTTAGTCAGGGTAGTGCCATTCATCAATATGATGAAATCGTTAAGCATCACTTAGCCTATTGGCAAAAATGTCAGGCTAAAAAAAGATCATACGAAGTTATTATTGAAAGAAATCAATTACAAATGCAAAAGCTGGCAGCTAGACGCGAGCAAAAGCAAATGGATGAGTTCAGCAGTAATCAACGCCGCTTTTTATCTGCCAATAATTCTAGCGCTTAAAACACTGCTATGAATATCGATCTCAAAGCTCAAGCGCAATCTTTACTCAACACCAGTGTTGGGCAGGAGCCTGGAATGCAGTCTAACTCCAATGCTGCCAACGCTTCAGCTTTACCTATTTTTAGTCAATTACTTTCTTCTCAAGTAAAAGTATTTCAAGAGCTAGACGCTAAAAATACAGTGAACACCGCACAGCTACTATCGCCTAATATTGTCCAAGCCAGTAAATTACAGGCGAAAGATAATCCCCATCAAGAGGAGGTAAGGGCTGCGGTTGCAAGGCAGGCAGATGCCTTTGTGAATATCTCTAAATCAGGCGAAGTTAATTCATTTCAAGCACCAGCAACGCAAAGCACAAACATGAAGCAGGCTCATACAGAGTTTGCTTTTGCCAAACTGGCGGAAATGCAAGCGCAAGCCAAAAATATGCGCGTTATTTCAAAGGGCTCAGGGTTCACTTCTGATGCTGAGATTCTGCAAGCTCAGGCTAGACGCTTAGGCTCTTCTCAAGCTTTATCCAAGAACGCGACAATGGAGATGCCAGGCAAAGATCCGCTAGCGCCCAAGAAGAACGCAAATCTTGAAAGCGAAGCGATTACCGCTATCGGAATTTCTGCATCAGAAAATCATGGTCAAGGTGGTCAAGCTAGCAGTGGTGGCGAATCAGAGTTTGGTAATGCACCAATTCAGGCCAATACGATGCATGGCCAAGTCCATGCCCAGTTTGGTTCCTTACAGTGGAGTGAAGAGATCTCCCAGAGAATGATTTTGATGGTTGGTGCTAATATGCATTTAGCCGTTTTAAATCTCAATCCTGACAATCTTGGACTTCTAAAAATTGTGATTACCGTTAAAGATCAACAAGTCAATGCGACTTTTGTGTCGAACAATGCGGATGTGCGTCAAGCTTTGCAAGATGGTATGGAGCAATTGCGGGGCTCAATGAGCCAAGCTGATCTCATTTTGGAGCAGGCGAATGTCTGCACTGGTACTAGCTATGAAGAAAGTCAGGCTAGCGTTCTCGCTTCCCAAAATCAGTCTGGCTCAAGTCTTTCATCTGAGCATCACAGTGCGCTTAGCCAGCTGCTCAATGAGCAAGCGGCGAAGGGCGGGAAAGTTCAGGATCCAAGTCTGCCGATGCAGTACGATGGCATTGTTAGTGTATTCGTGTAATTCTTTATGGCCACTTATCAACTCATCTATGTCAGCTCTGCAACAGAGACTTTTACTCGAGAAAAGTTTCTGGATATGGCTTTTCTGATGAGTAGTGAAAATACCAAGGTCGGTATAACCGGCATGTTGGTATTTAAAGACGGTAATTTCATGGAGGTTCTGGAAGGGGAAGAATCTGCTATCAAAGCGCTGTTTAGCAAAATAGAGCAAGATTCCCGTCATACCCTAGTAAGCGTGATTCAGGAGGGTGAAATTAGTACCCGTGAGTATCCCAGCTGGGCAATGACCTTTTATAACCCTAAAACTGAGGAATACGAGCATGTTGGCTCGCCGATTCAGTGGCAGGATAAGCTGTGAAACCGGTTCAAAATCCAGAACTAAGGGCGAAAAATCCCTTTATTCTTCGAATTGAATCTCTGCACCCCCTATAAAATCGAACGATGACTGATTTAGGCTTACCTACCTCTTTTGGCAATTCTCTGAACCCCGGCTTTCTGGCTAAAGGGGTTTCTGCTGAATTCCATGGCCCTAAAGGGGGGCAAGCATCCGCTGTAGAGGGTTCTTCATCTAGCTTTGTTGATAGTTTAGGTAGTGTTTTGGGTAAAACACTATCTGGCGGTCTTGCGCTTGCATCTCTTGGTAGTTCAATTGCTTTGCCTGGTGCTTCCCTGGGCCTTTCTAAGCTGGGTGATGCCGCTGCAAGCACGCTTTTACATGGCTTACTCAGCAGCAGTAAACCCGGAGCTGACCAGAGTTCATTAGCTGGCATGACTGCCGCCGCAGGTCAAATGTTGCCACGACACCCTTATCAAGCTCAGCCAGCTGCCTTGCCAGGCGCCAGTTTTATTACTTCGGCATAAGCTTTTTCAGAATAATCCCTCCCTTGGGATTGGGATTTCCAAAGTAAACCCCTCCGAATCAAACCTAAAAGCACTATCTAAATGCCTTTATAAGGGGTGTTTCTACCTCTTTTCTGAGTATCTAGTGTCATGATTTCCCCCGATAATGAGGAATCATTTTCACAATGGAGCGGTAAATGGCAGAGAACGAACAGGCAGTGAAGCCTAAATCCAAAAAGATGTTATTCATCATCCTAGGCGTTGTGCTCGCATTGGCTATTGGTGGTGGAGCAGCCTACTATTTCTTGGTCATGAAGGCCGACTCTCATGCAGCCGACTCCAAACCAAAGACTCCAGATCTCCAAATTTTTGTTCCCTTGGAAGCATTTACCGTGAATTTGCGACCAGAGAGCACTGAGCCTCAACAGTATTTGCAAACGACTTTAAATCTTCAAGTTCCTTCTGAAGAGATGAGCGCCAATTTAAAGGCTCATATGCCAGAGTTGAGAAGTCGTATTTTATTTATTCTCACCAATAAAAAAGCCTCTGAAATCACCTCAGTCGAAGGTAAAAATACCTTGATCACTGAAATTACTGAGGAACTTCAAAAACCTTTTAGCGGTAGTCAGTCAGAACAAAAAATTACTGGCGTCTATTTAACTTCTTTCATTATTCAGTAAGCACGAGCCCATCATGGCAGATGAAAATCTCACCGCAGGTGAACTTGACGAGCTGTTAAAAGACGTTGAGTTAACTGAAGAGCAAAAAAATGTCCAAGTGCAGGAGCAAAGCCTGCAGGGCGTACAAGTTAAGGCATTTAATTTAGGCACCCAAGAGCGCCTGGTTCGTGGCCGTATGCCCACGATCGAAACAGTACATGAGCGTTTTATCCGTTTGCTACGAATTACGGCCTCCAATTTATTTGGCCAGCTTATTGAGGTAAAAACAAGCGCAACTACAACCTGTAAGTATGGCGAGTTGCTGGCTAAGCATAGCCAACCTAGTAATATTAATTTGATCAAACTGAAACCACTGCGCGGTACAGGTTTATTGATTATGGATCCCAATTTGGTGTTGTACACCGTTGATAACCTTTTTGGTGGTGGCGCACGTTTTCCAGTCTCCATCGAAGGTCGTGAATTTACGGCTACTGAGATGCGGATTGTAGGTACGTTATTACAAACCTTCTTTGGTTCCTATAAAGAAGCATGGGCCCCAGCGTACCCTATAGAATGTGAACACGTTAGCTCAGAAATGAATTTGTCATTCGTCAACATTGCGATGGCTAGCGAGTTAATGTCAACCACCACTTTCACACTCGTCATTGGCGAAGCGAATTACGAGATTGAGCTGTGTGTCCCTTACATGATGCTCGAACCCATCATGGATATTCTGACATCTCAGACTCAGGGCATGGTGTCTGAGCATGATCATATCTGGGAACTGAGCTTGCTAGAGCAGGTACAAGCAGTTGAGGTGGAGGTAGTTGCTAATTTGGGCAATAAAACCATGTTGATGGAAGAAATCATTGCCTTAAAGAATGGCGACGTTATCCCCTTATCTTATTTAGCAGAAATTCCTGTGACAGTAGATAACGTACCTGTATTGTCCTGTCGCTATGGGATATACAACAACCAATACTCTTTGCGAGTTGAAAAACTCTTAAAACCCGACGCATCTGAATATATTAAAGGAGCCAATGATGGCAAATGAAATTGAATCCGGCAATCAAGAGGGCGCCGAAGTATTTAATGAGCTGGAAGGGAATGATAAGTCCCAGCCACAGGAAAAGGATTTGGAATTTATTAAAGATATTCCGGTCCAGTTGTCTGTGGAAATCGGCCGCACAAAAATTCCAATTAAGACACTTCTGCAGTTAACCCAGGGTTCTATCGTTGAGTTAGATGCCGCATCAGGTGATTTGATGGATATTCTGGTTAATGGCACGATGATTGCTAAAGGCGAGGTGGTGGTGATTAATGAAAAGTTCGGTATTCGCCTGACTGAAATCATTACGCCAATTGAGCGCATTCGTAAATTAAATAAATAAATCAATAAACAATTAATTTAAATAAGCTCAATAAGCCAAAAAAGCACAAGATGACCATCCTGAAAATACGTTACTGGACAATTCTCTCAAGCCTCTTCTTTGCTGAAGTAGCAATGGCTCAGGTCACCCGCGTTCCAGAGTCGGATGGTGGTCCTTTTAGAGTAATCCTGGGTTTGCTATTGGTACTAGCCTTGATTGCGGGTTTGGCTTGGGCAATGAAAAAACTTAATCATGCCAAGATCGGTAATCAATCCGTCGCCAAAATTGTTGGCGGTGTGAGTGTGGGGCCACGTGAGCGTGTGGTAGTTGTTGAAATTGGTGGCAATTGGGTGGTTGTCGGTGTGGCCTCAGGTCAAGTCAATAGCTTGGCTAATTTCAAGGTATCGGATCTTGATTTTAGTGATGGTTACGAAGAGACGCCATTCTATGAAGATGAGCCTATGCCAAACCCTCAGCAGAGCAGTCGTGCGCAACGCCAACCAGAACCCCGTTTTCAATTCAGATCAGAGTTTGATGAAGAGCAATCACCTCCTTCGTCTCAATTACAAGAAGAGCCGCGCAATATGCAAAGCAGCTTTAAACCACAAACCAATGCTACTAAATTTCATAAAGAGAATGTGAAACGGTTTTTACGAAAAATCTTAAAAGTGGGTGATGGCAATGAGTGATTTAACAGAATTCAAACCCATCTCTCTTAATGCAAAGACAATTTTTTGGGCGCTATGCCTAGGTTTTGCCTTGGCTTGTATTTTTTACACAATTCCAAGTTATGCAGCGAATAATTCATCTCTAAATGTTTTATCTAGCTCCGCTGGGCCTGGTGGTAGCCAAAACTACAGCTTGAGTCTGCAGACTCTGATTCTGCTCACTTCCTTATCTTTTTTACCAACCGTTTTATTAATGATGACCAGTTTTACGCGCATCATTATTGTGCTTTCTCTTTTGCGTCAGGCTATTGGTGCACAGGCAACCCCACCTAACCAAATCTTATTGGGCTTAGCTTTATTTTTAACCTTTTTTGTGATGGGGCCAGTATTCGATCGAGTCTATAACGAGGCGTATCAACCGCTCAACGACAACAAGATCACCATGCAGCAGGCTCTAGAAAAAGGTTCCGTACCGATTCGAGACTTCATGCTTAAGCAAACCCGCGAAACTGATTTGGCTTTGTTCTTAAATATGTCTGGCAAGAAAGTCGCTTCACCGGAGGACATTCCGATGAGTGTTTTGGTGCCTAGCTTTATGACCAGCGAGCTAAAAACAGGCTTTCAGATTGGCTTTAGTATTTTTATACCCTTTTTGATTATTGATATGGTGGTTGCCAGTGTGTTGATGGCCATGGGCATGATGATGGTCTCACCAGCAATTATTTCATTACCGTTCAAGCTCATGCTGTTTGTATTGGTAGATGGTTGGCAGCTCTTGCTGGGCTCCTTAGCAGCCAGTTTTGCGCAGTAAACAATAGAAATATAGAAAAATAAGACTAGGATAAAAGTCATGACACCAGAATCAGTAATGAATATCGGACGCCTTGCAATGGAGACAACCCTCATGGTTGGTGCACCGTTGCTCTTAGTATCGCTAGTGGTGGGTTTGATCATTTCGGTATTTCAGGCAGCAACACAAATCAACGAAGCAACTTTGTCTTTTATTCCAAAACTGCTGGGTATATTGTTAACACTGCTGATAGCTGGGCCTTGGATGATCTCCGTACTAGTGACCTATATGCGCAGTATGTTCAGTAATTTCTCGCTCTTGATGGGCTAAAACAGTTCACACTCACCCATGCTAACGCTCAATAGCGAACTCATCCAAGCTTGGGTTGTTACTATCTTAATACCGCTTACGCGTATTTTAGGTTTTGTAGCCGTCGCCCCCTTTTTTGGTAATCAAGCGATCTCACTGCAGATTAAAGTAGCGATGGGTATTTTGCTTGCGATGGTGATTGCACCAGCAGCACCAGCAATGCCGAATATTGATTTACTCTCCTTGAGCGGTGCGTTGATTGTTGCCGAGCAATTGATTGTGGGTCTGGCAATTGGTTTTATGGCGCAGCTTATCTTTAGTGCGATTGAGTTTGCGGGTCAGGTGAGTGGTATGACCATGGGCTTTGGATTTGCTACCAATTACGACCCTCAGTCAGGCGGTACAACGGTAGTGATCAGCCAACTGATGGGTATCTTGGCGCTCTTAGTATTCCTAAGTATGAATGGTCACTTGATCATGATTTCTGCATTACTACAGAGCTTCTATGACTTTCCTGTCACTACGCAAGCCCATATGATAGATGGCATGATGATTGCTCTGTGGGGCGCTAAACTGTTTAGCATCGCTTTGCAACTCTCACTACCCATTGTGGCGACTTTACTCATTACCAACCTTGCCTTAGGTATTTTGACTAGATCCTCACCCCAGCTTAATATTTTTGGTATTGGCTTTCCGCTCACTCTGCTAGTAGGATTTTTGGTGATTATGTTGATGCTGCCTACCTTAGCCGCTCCTTATCAAATCGTGATTGAGCAGGGGATTGAGGCTAGTAAAAATATGTTGAAGTTGAGGTAAGAATTGGCTTAGTTATTTTTAGGCAAATTAAAGGTGGTTGCAATATTACAAATCCCGGACGCTTATAGGGATTAAGGTTTAAAAGATATTTTACTTTATACCTATATAGGTATTATATGGACATGTCGAATTACTTAAGATCGTTGTATTGTTTTCAAAAGAAATCGACTAGCGGTATTGCTACTCTAAAACCGGATATGGATTTAATTCATGAGCGTCTAAAAGTTGCTCAAGAACATGCTAAAAGGAAATAGAGTATGACCAAAGTTGAAAACAGCAGCGGCAATGTCTATGCTGACCTGGGTGATAGCCAGGTAGAAGAAATGTTGGTTAAAGCTCGCCTAGCTTATAAGATTGGGGAAATTATCAAGCAGCGCCGTCTGACTCAAGTTGAGGCTGCTGAGCTTTTGGGGCTGACCCAACCGAAACTCTCCGGCTTACTTCGCGGTCAATTTAGAGGTATTAGCGAAACCAAAATGCTCGAATGTCTTAATCGTTTAGGTAGAGATGTGCAAATTGTGATCCGCAGAGGATCACGTTCGCAAGTTGATGGCCACACTAGCGTGGTATTTGCCTGAGCTCATCTTGGGCCTTAGTAGTTCAGGTTAGCGATCTAAAAGAAAAAAGAAAATAACAATGCCATTAACGAAGTTATTTCAAGATACAGTAACAGCTCGGGTTGAGCGTGATCCTGCTTTTAGAGAGGCTCTATTCCAAGAGACAATGTCTGCCTTTATTGAAGGTGATACCGTTCTTGGAAAAAGCTTACTTGGAGATCTAGTGAATTCGATTAATAAGTTAAATGGTCGTTTTAGGTGCCATCTCAGTACGCCCCATGCTCAAAAGTAGTGCTAACTAGATCAAATAATGTTATATTTAATGTGCTAATTATATCTTTATGGTATATAAAATGAACATAAATTATAATAAATCATCTAAAACCCTAGGTTCTCGTATGGCAGGATTAATTACGCACCTATATGAAAAAGGACTCATGACGTTTAGGGTAGCTGACGCCGTTAAATATACGGGACTATCGCCAGTTGCGGTAAGTAACTTATTGCACAAAGCGCAGCAACGCGGGCTCGTTACGCGACTAAAGCCCGGTCTATTCAACTTGGTGCCTTTTGAGTTGGGGGATGTGTCGGAGCATATCGATAGTCCTTATATTATCGCGAGAGAGATTGTAGGGATGGCGCCTTATTTTTTATCGTATGGAACTGCATTCGAGTTGCATCGGATGGTCACACAGCCAATATTCACTACATATGTTTCATCAACTAAGCGTTTACGTCCTCAGACTGTTGGAGGATATGACTTCAAGTTTGTAAATATAAGGGATGAACAGGTCTTTGGGATAGAGAAATACTGGGTAGATAAAGAGCGCTTTGTATTCATCAGTGATTTAGAAAGAACGCTGATTGATGGCTTAAAGCACCCAGAGTATGTTGGAGGAATTACTGAGGTGGCTAGGGGTTTATGGATGCAAAAAGAGGCGATTAATGTTAGAACTCTCATTGCATATGCTCAAGAGCTCGGCGTAGGTGCGGTAATCCGGCGCCTCGGATATCTATTGGAGGGATATGGGTTGGCAGATGAAAATATGTTGCAAGAATTACAAAAGCACTTAAGTGCAACCTATCAGCTCCTAGATCCACAATTGCCTCCTGAAGGACCCTTTCTTTCTAGGTGGAAATTACAACTTAATGTGAGTCAAGAAGAGCTTGAAACTGTGAGGTTTGGATAATGATTCCGCAAAGAAATATTTCCCTGATCTCCAATCAATTATTAAGAGAGGGGGGTAAACGTGTTCCCGAGTCCGTGATTGAGCGTGACTATGTATTGGCTTGGTTTTTGACTGGACTTGCCAATCACCCTTTGGGTAAGGTATTGATCTTTAAGGGTGGAACAGCGCTTCGACGTTGCTGGATTGACCACTATCGCTTTTCAGAAGACCTGGATTTCACTTTAACGAAACCTATTGAGTTTTCAGAAATATTAGTTGGCTTAAATGAGATATTTCATAACGTATATAGAGAGTGTGGATTAAAGATAGAGTTCGATAGAGAAGATCGGGCAAGCCACCAAAATAGCTATACTTTTTACCTCAAATATCAAGGGCCGTTGCCAGCATCAAATGATGTCAAGGTAGACATCACGATTAATGAGGTGTTTTGTTTCACCACAGAAAGTAAGCCTATTTTCCAAACCTATGATGCATTCGAAGATCCCACGAGGATCAATGCTAAATGTATATGCCATTGAAGAAATTGTGATTGAAAAGGTCGCGGCACTAAGTGATCGGGCTAGAAATGAACCTAGAGATCTTTATGACCTTTGGCATTTATTTGGAGAGTATTCAATTGTGCTTCAAGAGTTGCGCCCCGAACTAGAGCGCAAGTTGGCGCATCGTAATAGATTTGTAAATGGCCTTGAGCAAGCAATTGCTGTTAAAAGCGAGCGACTAAAGCGTAACTGGACAGGTCGCCTAGCGCATCAGATGAGTGCTCTTCCAGAATTTGATGGTGTTTTCAGGGACGTTATGAAGGAAATTAGAGCGGCTGATTTACCGGAATGATTACACCCTCTCTAAAACAGCCGGATTAGCAATCGCCCAATATAGAATATGAATACATCCTTCCAAAAAGCCTTCATACTTCACCAACAAGGTGAAGTAGAGCAAGCAAAATTGCTTTACGAAGATATTCTTCAAAATGACCCCAATCATTTTGACGCCCTACATATGTTGGGAGTGGCCATTACCGATTTAGATCCTTCAAGAGCAGTGCAACTGCTTTCTCAGGCGCTCGAAATCGATTCAACAATGCCTGAGTGCTTTAATAATGCCGCCAATGCACTGATGAAGTTAGGACAGCATGCCTTAGCCTTAGAGTGCTGCCGCCATTCCATTGCGCTTGAAGGAGGTAATTGGACAACCTATGCTAACGCGGCTGAGGCATTGCGTAATTTGCAGCGCCAAGAGGATGCTCTGGCGTCGATTAATGCAGCCATCAGTATTGCGCCAACCATGGCTAAACTCTATTCAAACCGCGGTAATCTATTTAAAGAGTTAGGGCAGCACGAACAGGCTTTACTAGAGTTTCAGACAGCCATTGAGCTTGACCCAGAGGACGCTACCTTTTATGTCAATCGAGGTCTAACTTATCAAGCTTTGAACCTGATTTACCCAGCCATTGAGAGTCAAGAAAAAGCCATCGCTTTAGATCCTCATTTGGGGCCTGCGCGCGATAATCTGGCAAAGCTCCATTTACTGAATGGCCATTTTCAATCAGGTTGGGGTATGTATCACTGGCGTTGGGAGGGTCGTGGTCTCAAGACCCAAGCGCTTAAAACTAGCAATCCAAAATGGCAAAAGGATAGCCCAGCTAAAAGAGTATTGGTATGGGCAGAGCAGGGCGCTAGCGAGCACATTCTCTTTGGCGGCTTGCTATTAGAGATGCAAAGATTAGCGCCTAATTTACTGGTGCAAGTTGATGAACGCCTCATTCCGTTATTTGAGCGCTCCATGCCAGAAATCACCTTCTATGCTGCAACAGAAACAGTAGATGAATCACTCTACGATGCCCATCTGGCATTAGGAGATCTACCCGGCCTATTCAGAAATGATTTAGATGACTTTCTGAATGTCAAACTTCAGTACCTCAAGCCAAAATTTGAGCAAAGAGCTGCTATTAGAGAGGCGCTAGCGAGGTCAGATGAGTTACTCATCGGTATTGCTTGGAGGGATGAAGATAATCCGCACGACAAATCAAAAAATATTGAACTGAACCGGTTGGCATCAGCCTTAAATATGCCGGGAATCAAATTTGTTCACTTGCAACAGGGCATTATTGATCGAGAGCTTGCGGATCTTCAGTCCAAGTTGATGGTTCAGATCTATGGATATAAGCAGGTTAACGAATCAGTGGAGTTTGATGACTTAGCATCGCTAGTCAGTGCATGTGATTTAGTGATTTCTACTGACAACATCGTTGCGGACTTAGCGGGCTCTATTAATGTTCCCTGCTGGGTCTTATTACCTAAAGCGCCACAATGGCGCTGGTTATCTGGGGTGACTTTAAGCCCATGGTATCCCAGCTTAAGGCTTTACCGACAAGAGCAGCAGGGCGTTTGGGATGCGCCACTAGATAAAATCCGCCATGATCTGGTACCGCTATTAAAGCAGTCTACTCAATACAACTGAGCAAGATAATTAATGCATAGCACAAAGCAATACACCTAAGCTACTGCTTAGGTGTATTGAATATCAATCGAATGGAGAATTACAGAATTAAGCAGTGTGCTTCATTGGCTCTGCAGCCTCAGCTGGTGCTGCTATGGTTCCAGCCGTTCCCTTGTTGTAAGGGCCTAAGATAACTTCCATTGATGCAATGACCAGGGGAAGATACTCAAAATTCTGTGACTGAATGGCGCCATTGAGAATCTGAATATTGGTGCTATAGATCGTCTTGAGCATCGTGCGGTGTTGAGAATGTAATTTCTCATTGAGATTCTCTTGTACCCACTGCAAGCCTTCAGCGATTTCTAATAGTCTTTTGTGATTGGTTACTGGATCGAATTCACCTGCCATGATGCGTTTAATGATGCTGATGACAGATTCAAACCAGCGTTTTTCAAAGCTAGCACCAGTCAGATTGTTATCTACTGACACATAAGCATTAATGGCGTTTTTGCTATTAAACATGATGGTCTCTCGTTATCCGTTATTTCGTGTTCTTTATTAGAATCATTCTATCTGAAAACCCTCTGATTTATATGAACTCATCATGAAATGATCATTAGTACAAATCAAGGGGTATCAGGGCTCAAATTAACGGAATATTGACAAAATTGCAGCCGCTGCGGTATTCATCTGACTTACCAAATAGTAGTCAACGCTTTGCTGAGTATTCAATTGTTGTAGATTAGCCTGCAAAGCAGTCGGATCAATATTGGCAATTGCATCGATTGTCTTTTGCATACCATTCTTGATATTGGTTGCATTTTTCAATTGCGCTTGAATACCAGCTGTTGCTGCAGCAAGAGATGCTTGTGCAGTAGAAACGGTATCAATTTGACCGGTAATCACTTGTGTTGCTTTATTGGCATTAGCAATGGCAGCATTTTGGGTATTCCAGGCAATCGTCGGTGGGGTAGTTGAGGTATTGCCAGGCTTGTTATCAATTGCTAAAACGTTATTGCCTAAGTCAATCGCAGTGAAGTAATTGGTGAATTCAGAAACCTTACCAGTTAAAGAGCCACCACCAACATCGGTATTGGCAAAGGTGCCATATAGATTGCCTGTATCGCCGCTATTAATCACATTCTTGAAAGCGTCTAAAACTTGCTGAGGCGTTGTAGTTTGTGATGCAGTAAAAGTGAGCCCATTAATGGTGACGCTGTCACCAGGAAATAAGTTGGCAGTACCAGCCAATAAATTAGTGTTGGTGAATGTTAAGGTATTTCTGGTGGTGGTATTACTGTTTTGAGACAGCAAGGCAATTCCGCCAGGAGCGCTGCCTGTTGTTAGTGGATCTATTGTTGTTAGGCTAAATGTGTTGCTTGAAGTAACAGTTGCGCTGACACCGTAGGCGGAGCCACCGGTAATCTTCGTACCAGTATTAGCGTTCATACCAATTTTTGTAATAGTTGAAGGCACTGCTACAGCGCTCTGGCCCGAAAGGGTATATGAAGCAAGACCGGTGGATGTGGTGCCAGTAGTCAAAAGATTGGTTAACTGACCACCAGCCGAACTATAGCTCCAGGCAATTGATGTTGTGGAGCCCCCAGCGCTAACTGCTGTGCCAAGGCCGCCTACTTTGGAGCCACTCCAAGTACCATATTGACTCAGCGATGCGGAGTTACCAATTTTGGCCAAAAATGCCGTTGAAAGTTGAGCTGCAGTCGCTCCACCACTTCCTGCGAGAAATGTTAAGCCGCCTGCGGAGAAGCTATCGCCGCTCGCTAAATCACGGAATGTAATCGTTTGAACTTGTGTAACTGCAGTTGTTGTAGTGGTAAATGTTCCAATGCTTGGATCAGGTTGAACGCCATTATTAATGTAATTAGCAAATGCCTTGCTAACTGCCGATGGTGATATACCAGCAGCAGTAGTGCCTGGTCCTGGACCTGCAGTAAAGGTTAAATTACCAATTGTTAGAGAGTTGCCCTGAGCCATACTAGTAGTTGGAAGGGTAATCGTTTGAGTTTGGCTGCTAGCCGGATTTGTGAATGTGGCAGTTGATGCAGAAGTTGCACCAGTTGCTGTCAGGGTAAGCGCGCTGCCAGAGACTGACGTAGTAGTAGCTGGGGAGGTTCCAGTGAAATTTCCATAGGTTGTTGCTGTACCAGAACTAATGTAAGCTGAAAAAGCAGTAGCTAACTGGGCGGCAGTCATATCGCTTGTAACTGCAAGGGTAATAGTTACTGGAGAAGGTGTATTAATCGTAATTGAATAAGAATCACCCGCTTTTAGACCTGATGCTGGAAAGGTTACGATTGGTGCTGTTACGGTGGAGTTATTTACAGCTCCAGCTACTGTTCCAATGGCTGATCCAACAATCGTGCTCACAGGAGTAGTTAAATTCGTGGCTGCAAAGGTCTGGTCGGTAATTTGCATGCCAGTAATTAATAGCTGCTTTAGAGCCGTAACCAAATTGCCCACATTGGTCGCATTGATTAGAGTTTGAGAAGCTGGGGTACCATCAATACCAGTAGTCACTTGTAGACCAAAATCCGTATTGAGTAGATTGGCGCCATTCACGCTAGCACTAGTAACCAACTGTTGTATTTGATTCGTTAAGTTCTGAAAGGTCAGATTTAAGCTATCTCGATCAGTAGAGGCAAATCCCGCGCTTGAGGCTTGGGTGGCCAAGCCCTTGAGCTGACTCATAATCGTCGAGATTGACGTTAAGGCTGACTGAGCTACATCAACTGCGCTACCGGCATCAGTCAAGTTTTTAGTAACTGATCCATAGCCTGCAACTTGAGCGGTCATGCGACTCACAACCCCAGTCTCGGCGGCATTCAATGTTGCCTTACCAGAGGCAAGTTGTTGTTGTGTTTCAACAATGCCCTTTTGAACCTCATTAACAGACTGTGTCAGTGTTGAAGCTAGCGAAGTAATAGTATTGCTCATGATATTTTTTCCTTAAATATCCAATCTTTTTATGTAAAATACAGGTACAAATTCTTGAAAATCCTGGCCCTATACACGACAAAAATCAATAATTAGGGAAACTATATAAGGGAATCATCCCTTTGAATCCATTAAAAAAGCCGGGAATTACCCGGCTTTTCTAAGCTTAAACAGCTAAAACACTAGTTAAATCAACGGAATATCGACAAAATCGCTGCTGCTTCTGTATTCATTTGGCTAACCAAATAATAATCGATCGATTGTTGATTGTTCAATTGCTGTAACTTCGCTTGCATTGCAGTAGCATCAATGTTTTGGATTGAGTTTACTGTGTTAGTCAAGCCTGTTTTCAGGGCATTATTAGCGGAAGCCTGAGCAGTTAAGCCAGTAGCTGAGGCTGCCAAAGTAGACTGACCTGTGGATACTGTCTGCAATTGAGTCGTTAAAGATGCTACTGCTGCTGCTGCATTTGTCGCTCCAGCATCAATGATGACTGGTGCAGGTTGAACGCCAGTCAAGCTAGCTGCTTTTGTTAGTGTTAATACTGCGCCAGCCTGAGTTGCAGTTGCATATAAGGCTTGCATTGATGCTCTCGTGATACCGCTAAACGTTCCTTTGACTGAGGTTCCTGATGTAATGTAGCTTGCGTAGTCCGTAGCGATTTGAGTTCCTGTCGCACCTGCGTTACCAGCTGTAAAAACAAGTCCATCAATGGAAACTGTCTGGCCTGCACTAAGGGTAGCACTGCTAAAAGTAACGGCATCGATCTGATTTACTGCTGCTGTTGCCGCAACAGCAGCAACAGCAGTTACGTGACTACCAGTAGCGGATGACACAGTGTATGACTGAGTACCTGCAACTGCATCAGTTAGAGTCAAAACGCCAGCAGCAAAAGTTGCGCCTGAATACAGTGCTTGCATTGTTGCTACTGAGGCACCTGAAAACGTTCCGTATGTGGATGTGGTACTGGCGCCTGTGATGTAGTTAGCAAAAGCGGTCGCCAGTGCGGTTACGCTCGGGGCCGATGCTCCTACAGTAAATGTTAATCCCGATACAGTAACAGTATCACCAGTAGTTGGAGTTGCAGCAAAGGTGACAGTATCTGTTTGCTTAACGTTTGCAGTTGTGACGTCTGTTGGAGTCGCGTAAGTGCTATTCACCAATAGGTTGCCAACTGTAGTTGCTAAAGTTGCAATATCTACACCAGAAACGCTTGTGTTATCTGAATAAGCACCGCCAATTCCAGTTGTAACTGTAATACCCGTTGCACTATTTAAAAGATTATTACTATTGACGGAAGAGCTGGTGCCCAATGTCTTAACCTGATTAGCTAAGTTAGAAAAAGTTGCCTGAATACTATTTCTATCATTTGTAGAAAGACTTGCACTAGATGCTTGATTTGCCAAAGCTTGCATTTGGGTCAAGATCTGAGAAATAGAGGTTAGGGATGATTGTGCTACTGCTATGACGCTTTGTGCAGAACCAATGTTAGTTAGAGTTTGATCGTAGCCTGAAGCTTGAGCTGATAAACGAGTAACTACACCAGCTTGACCTGGATTAAGTGTCTTGACACCAGCAGCTAATTGGTTTTGTGTATCAACAATTTGAGATTGAACTGTTGCAACAGAATTTGATAGGGTCTGTGCTAAACCTGATAATGGCATTGGCATGATTCTTTTCCTTTAGTTAAATTTATGCATCCACAATGGATTGCAATAAACGGTCTGGTTACGCGAAATGCATAACAACAAACCAACTTACGAAAAAGCATCAGTGCGCAGTGCGTAGACCACATCAACAGAGCTTGGCGCTGACTATGACATCAGCTATTTGAAAACTTCCGAAGAAGTCTTCGTTCTATATATTCTTTAACGGAGGAGCTTGGTAAAACTTAAGTATCTTTTGAATTAAATCTTGATTTTTACCAATCAAGAAGTGCAGCAAATTACCAAGAAGTATGGCGAGCTTTGTGCTGATTATCCGGCGTTTGCCTTAGCGTTAGCAACAATCAATGCCTTATAGGCATTTGGGTCTAACTGGCTAATTAATTGATAGTCAACGTTTTGTTGGCTTTGCAATTGGGCTAGCTGCGCCTTAAGCTTTGCTGGATCAATATTCTGAATCGCGTTAATTGAATTATTGGCAGTGGTAGTAAGGCCAGTCAGTTTATTGGCCTGTGCAGTCAGCCTAGATGATGTCATCTTGAGCAAGGATTGACCATTATTGATCTGGGCTAGCGCGCTATTGAGAGCATTCACTGCTGCTTGGGCATTTTCTGGTGTATCGAGTTTGATGCCACTCATAAGACCAGTAGTCATCATGCCGTAGATATTGACACTATTAATAAAAGAGCGTGATGCAGCTGTTTTATCGGTACCGATGATGACATTCATGCCAGCAGTACCGGAGAGCAGGTTGGTGCCATTTAAACTGGCACTAGTGGCTAGCTTACCAATTTCTGTGACTAATTGTTGAAAACGAAAGTTGTAGTTAGTACTATCAGAAGAGCCTAAAGTAGGGTTACTGGCCTGAGATGCCAGTTGTTGCAACTGAGGCATCAGTTTTAAGATAGAAGTAATCCCTGTTTGCGCTACACCAATCGTCTTCTGGGCATTCGCAATACTGTCTTGCGGGGTTGCATAACTTTTTGCTGCCGTCGAAAGTTTGGCGACTTCGTCTTGCTGTGCAGTTGTAAGAGTAGCTTTGCCATTCTTTAACTGCGTATTAATCGTATTTATTTTTGTCTGAAAATCTTTTACATAGTTTGTAAAAGTATTGACTAAATTGGTTTTGGCAATACTCATGATGATGTCTGATCTTGCCTAGGTTTTTGTTGTATTGCTTTAAGTTGTATTGCTTTAGTTAGGTGGGTTACGAAAAATTCGTAACACGTCTAATTATTTTTTTTGAGCAATGCAACAGCATCATGAATCATGCCATCAGCAACTTTGCCAGTATCAACTGTAAACTGACCGCTTTCAATTTCACTGCGGATCATATCTACTTTTTTAGAATCAAACACTGGGCTATTAGCAATAGTCGCTTGTAATGCTTGCAACTGACTAGAGAGTGTAGTGATGTCAGCAGCAGGTGGCTTGACTGAATTAGCGCTAGGTCCAATCGTTGAAGTGGGATTGCTCTCACTCGCAGCGGGTTTTTCCACTACGGTGTTGAGCGCGGTCTTCAAAGAATCATTAATTTTCATGGGAACACTTTAGCCTAATTTAGGTGCTGCTAGTTTCTCAGTTTTCTATCAAACTATCAAAACACGATAAAACTTGCTTCTCTTCTGATGCTTTTCCTACACCTTCTCTAACGGCTTTATCTAGCCTAACTTTAGCTAAATCCGGCTTTCCTTGGCGCGTAAGAGGAATATAAATTATCTGTTTAGACTACTTACTCTGGCCGCCTACCTCAACTATGCCATTTTCTTTGGCAATTCCGGTGACAACACTGCCATTACTGACTTTAACTTTGACTATCTCACCTTCTGAAGCTTCATTTAAGGCCTGGCCGTCGGTACTGATCGAGAATCCCTTGCCGCCACTAGCAACCCTCACAGATTGCCCTTTTTGCACAATCAGGGGCATTTTGAGCATTTCTTTTTTGAGGACGGTGCCTGCTACCAAGGACATTCGGGCGGTTTGACCGATCACTCGGTTAAATTCCGTAAAAATGCCGGTTGGCAGGATGGTTAGATCGCCTTTTTGAAGCTGTAATTCATTGGCGGAGATAGTTTGACCTTGGCCAATCGGGGCTCCAGCGACAACATAGTTGGCAATGATGCTGACATTCGCTTGGACATACACGGTCCAAGGTTTAGGTTGACCACAACGCACGCCCACAGTCGTTCTGCCCCAAGCAGCGCTATTTGGAGGAAAAAAGGCTTCTGGAGAAGGGCAATAGGTCAATTGCGTGCCTTCTTCCATTGGGGTGACGGTAATTTCCGCCTTGCCTGGGGAACCAGCACTTTGGGTCGTCAAAAAGTCTTTCACCTTTTGATTAATGATGCGTAGGTTTTGAAAAGTAGGGGGATTACCTGCGTTGACAGCTGTATTAGATGCCGGAGCCTGCGCCCAGCTGATTTTGGGGTAGAGCACCAAAAAAGAGATCAACACACTAGCAATGATGCCAATGATCAGGGTCTCAAAACCTTGCAAAAAAGACCCGAAAAGGGGCTTTTGGGCTGTTTTCTTGAACTCTAAGGGGGTTTCGTATGAGGAATGCATGTTTAATTCCAGTCCAAAAGGATGGCGAAACCATGATTTTAGGATTTTGGGGGCCAGTCAATGCCTCAATTAGCCGAACTATTACCCCTTTTATTGGCAAATCAAGGAAGGGGCGGGCAAATTACATTAGTGAAAATGCCATTAATAGGTATTTGCAATGCTACATAACCTATTACGGCTGACTTGAGGATTTCTTTAGGGAAATTGGAGAAATAAATGGATAAATTAGACGCGCTCTTTGATTTTAATGCAACCGCCCTACGGGTGAGAGCTCAACGCCAAGAAATTTTAGCGGCCAATATCGCCAATACAGATACCCCGAACTATAAAGCACGGGATATCGACTTTGCTGCATCCCTCAAAAAAGCCCTCGAGGCCAATGTGGCTAGTGCAGCAAATAATGCTGCGGTGAGTTCCAACGGCAATATGTCGCTTACTACTACTCATGGCCAACATATTCCGGGCGGCAATGGCCTCAGTGAAGCTGACTTGCTGTATCGCCCCCTCATTCAGGGAAGTGTAGACGGCAACTCGGTTGATGGTGAGGTGGAGAGAACGGCGTTCGTGGATAACGCCATTCATTACGAAGCCAATATCACGATGCTCAATGCTCAGATTAAAGATATGACCACAGCACTGAACTCTGGCAATTAATTTAGATAGAACGGAATAACTATGTCCTCCTTACAAAACGTTTTTAATATCTCTAGTTCAGCGATGAGCGCACAGTCTCAGCGCTTAAATACCGTTGCCAGTAACTTAGCCAACGTGGATAGCGCGACAAGTTCTAGTGGTCAGCCTTACAAGGCCAAGCAAGTTATCTTCGAAGCAACACCGGTTGGCACATCAGGTCATCAGGGCGTTAAGGTCAATAAGGTGATTGAAGATCAAACACCCGCTCGCATGGTGTATGACCCAGCTAACCCATTAGCCGATAAAGATGGCATGGTAGCAATGCCTAACGTGAATGCTACCCAAGAGATGGTGAATATGATCTCTACATCACGCTCGTATCAAAACAACGTTGAAACGATGAACGCTGCAAAAACGATGTTGCAAAGAACTTTAACCATTGGCCAAAACTAATTAGGACCAGACCATGACTACTATCCAAAATAATCCCAGCGTGACTACATTGCCAAGTGCGACTAATAATTCGAGTGCCGCTGGTAGTGCAAGTGCAGCGATTAGTGCCTCTGCTAGCTCTGCCTCACAAATACAGGATCAGTTTATGACCTTGTTAGTTGCGCAAATGAAATATCAAGATCCAACCAATCCGATGAACAGCGCCGAGATGACAAGTCAGATGGCGCAGATTTCAACAGTCGATGGCGTGAATAAACTCAATGGCTCCATGAATTCACTATTAACACAAATGCAAACCAATGAAGCTTATCAAGCTTCCAGTATGGTTGGTAAGAGTGTCATGGTTCCTGGCAATACTTTGAACTTGACTAAGGGTCAAGCAAACTTTGGTGTGCAATTGAGCGCACCCGCAAGTTCACTCAAAGTCAATGTGTTAAATGCTGCTGGTCAAACTGTCAATGTGTTGACTTATGGTGCTGAGCCTGCTGGCACAGTGCCACTTTCATGGAATGGTAAAGATGCTGCTGGCAATCAATTGCCTGATGGTAAATACACTTTCCAGTTAGCAGCTAACGTTGCTGGACAAAATGTGAACCCAACTGGTTTAACAGTGGCAAGCGTTACTGGCATTCTGAATCCTACAGCAAATACTAGTACGCAGATCATGTTGGATAACAACACGACTACCAATATTTCTAACGTGGCACAGATTCGTTAATTTGCACGCTAAATATCCACTAATAATACTGATCATCACAAAAGGATTTACATGTCACTCGTCGAAGGATTAAGCGGTTTAAATGCGGCCTCAGAACATTTGAGCGTGTTAGGTAATAACATTGCCAACAGTGCAACTGTGGGTTTTAAGACTTCGAGTGTTGACTTTACCAACGTACTCGCAAGCCATCTGAATGCTGCTAATTCTGGATCACCAGTACAAACGGGTGGTGGCGTGCTGGCATCCAATGTGATGCAGTCTTTTACACAGGGTCCGATTAATACAACTACAGCACCACTTAATGCAGCCATTGTTGGCCAGGGAATGTTTGTATTGAAAGATCCTGTTTTGGGTCAGACAGTTTATACGCGCAATGGACAATTTACCGAGAGTGATACTGGATTTTTAGTAAATGGCTCTGGGTTTAAGGTTTTAGATATCACTGGTACGGCAATTCAATTGCCATTAGCACCGAATGATATTCGCCCTGGCTCAGCCAATACCAATCAGGTAGATGCGATTGGCTTTAATTCACCACTATCTCCTTATGGCACGGTTACTTTTGGTGGCTTAAGCTACACCAATACCGATGGCAAAACATTGACTGCTGCGCAAGTTGCATCCTTGTTTAGCGGCTTACAAGCGGGTGATACACCTGATACGATTGCAGCTCGCTTTAGCAATTCTGCTACGAATAATTACCCACTATTTACGCCTGCCAATAACACGGTGAGCTTTAATAATCTCGCCGCCAATGAGAGCATTACTGTCGCAGGGATGACATTTACCGCTGGTGCATCAGGCGCAACAGCAGCGAATGTGGCAGCAGCCTTTGCCGGTCTAGCGGATGGCACTGTTAAAAATAGTGTGAGCGTGACTGATGGCGTCATTAATGGCACTTTAACTGGCGTTAATACTACCGGCGCACAAGTCAGTAATGGCGCTCTTGCTTTTACCAATAGTAATAACACTACCAATATACAATTACCAGTAAGTGCTTCGAATGGAAATACTCCCAGTGTTGCTAATGCAGCACCAGTGCGTACTGGCCTATTCGCTGGTGTATTAAGTAATTACAACACGCTCGCTGCAGTGCCGGCTAATATTCCGACAACCTATTTAGGTCAGAATATTACACCCGCTCAGCAAGCAAATACCAGTTGGGTGCAGGCAACTTATACCGGATTTGGGTCGCAGCCAACAATTAATGTAACTGCATCTGGGTTCCTGACAGGATCTAATCCGCTAGTCGAGACTAAGACTCCTGGAACAGTTGTAGCCCATTTAAATACCATGGCTATTGATGAAACTGGCACCATTATTGGTACTTACAGCGATGGCCTCACTAGCAAAATTGCGCAAATTGGTGTGGCCACTATTCCTAGTTACACCGGTTTAAAAGCGGTAGGTAACGATACTTGGGTACAAAGCTCAAAATCAGGTACACCTGCGCTAGGTACGGTGCAATTGGCTGGTAGCAAGATGCAAGGTTCTGCACTTGAGGGGTCCAATGAGAATCAAACACAAGACATGGTGGCTTTACTAGCAGCACAGCAGGCCTATCAAGCCAGTGCTCAAGTGGTCAAAATTGAAAATCAAATCTATCAAACCCTGATTGGTATGAACGGTTAAGACGGATAGATGATGAGAGCTGAAAGCTAAGGAGAATCTATGGATCGTATTATTTATACCGCAATGACTGGAGCCCAACACATCTTGGACCAGCAGGCGACGAACTCCAATAATTTGGCGAACGTATCGACTACCGGATTTAAAGCGCAGATTGATTCCTTCTTATCTGTGCCGATTAAGGGTGGTAGCTTAGATACGCGCTCTTTTGTAGTCAACGCATCTGGCGGTACAGACTTTAGCCCAGGCGCTATTAAACAAACAGGTCGCACCTTGGATGTGGCGATTGAAGGTAAGGGCTGGTTTAGTGTGCAACGCCCTGATGGATCAGAAGGTTTGACCCGCAATGGCTCATTCAAGATTAGTGAGAATGGTATTTTGCAAACTGCTGGTGGACGCAATGTGCTAGGTGGTGGTGGCCCAATTACCATCCCCCCAAACGTGAATATCTCCATTGGTGCTGATGGCACGATTTCCAGCGTGGATCCTGCAGTGAGTGGAAGTCCTTCTACTCCGATTGACGTCATAAAGCTTTCTAATCCTGATGAAAAAAGTTTAGTGCGTGGAGACGATGGCCTATTTAAATCTTCTACTGGCGCTGGCTTTACAGCAGACCCCGCTGTGAAGGTGGTCAATGGCGCCTTAGAAGATAGCAACGTGAGCGTGATTCATAGTATGGTCAATATGATTTCTTTGGCCCGTAGCTTCGATATTCAAATGCAGCTCATGAAGAATGCTGAGAATAGCGACCAACATGCCGCTCAGCTCTTCAATTTAAGTTAAGACTTTATGTGTCAAGATGCACCTAAATTAAAGGAAATAAGATGATACGCTCGCTCTGGATTTCAAAAACTGGCCTAGAAGCACAACAAACCCAAATGGATGTGATCTCCAATAACTTGGCGAACGTGAGTACATCTGGCTTTAAAAAATCACGTGCGGTGTTTGAGGATTTGCTCTATCAAACCCTACGTCAGCCTGGCGCCCAATCATCGCAGCAGACCCAATTGCCTTCTGGTATGCAAATCGGTACCGGTGTAAAGCCCGTAGCTACTGAGCGCATCTTTACTCAAGGTAACTTGCAGCAAACTAGCAACAACACTGATATCGCCATTAACGGTAGCGGTTTCTATCAGGTCTTGATGCCAGATGGCACAACCCATTATACCCGTGATGGCAGCTTCCAGATTAATAGCACTGGTCAGCTGGTCACTTCAAGTGGTTATACGATTCAGCCGCCGATTACAATTCCGGCTAATGCTCAGACTGTGACTGTTGCCGCTGACGGTGTGGTTTCTGTCACTTTGCCAAATACTGTTGCGCAAACGCAAATTGGCCAAATTCAGTTGGCAACCTTTATTAATCCAGCAGGTTTGAGTGCAAAAGGTGAGAACCTCTATGCAGAAACTGCAGCCTCTGGTACACCAAACCCATCGAACCCTGGCGCCAATGGCACCGGTGTTTTGGTACAAGGTTTTGTGGAAACTTCTAACGTGAACGTCGTTGAAGAAATGGTCAATATGATCCAAACGCAACGCGCTTATGAAATCAATAGTAAGGCGATTACAACATCAGATCAGATGTTGCAACGTTTAGCTCAATTGGGTGGTTAATACAAATGCATTTACCGTTTAATTTTCGCTGGAGCGCTTTGTCATGCTCCTCCTCTATCAAGATGATCAGTGTCATCTCGGCGCTATCAATCTTGGGAGCTTGTGCAGTAACGCCCTCGACAATTACGCAAAATCCGGGCCCAGGAACTACCCGTTCTTACGCTGGACAAGCTGCTCCTGGAACTATTTATAGCACTGGGAGCTATCGACCCATTTTTGAAGGTAATCGTGCCCGTGCCGTAGGCGACACTGTCACAATTGTGGTGGCCGAGAGTACTCAGAGTAAAACGACTTTAGATAATTTGTCATCTAAGACTGCATCATCTACTGCTACTGCAAAAGACCAGTTTGGTAATACGGTCAGTCCAACTTGGAGCTGGGCTAATGGTCTTTCAAATGAGAACAAGGGCGGGGGGCAGCAAGACAATACTTTTACAGGCAGCATTGCAGCAACTGTGCTCGAAGTATCACCTAATGGGTACTTAACAGTAGCAGGCGAGAAGCAAATCGGCTTTGATGAAGGTGCACAGTTTATTCGTTTCTCAGGAACGGTTAATCCAAAAATGATTACTGTTAATAATACTGTTGATTCCAATACCGTTGCAGATGCGCGCATTGAGTATCGTACCAATAACACCATTGATAGTTCTTATATGGCGAGTTCCGTAACCCGTTTTTTCAAAACCATGTTGCCTTTCTAATTGCTTATGTTATTGCTAAACAGAACCCATCGTTTTTCATTGTTTAGAGCAGACAAATCACCTCAGTGGCTAAAAAGTCTTGTGGTGTTTTTGGTCGTTTGCGCTGGATTTTTGGCAAGTATGGTGATTGCTCCTACTGCACATGCAGAACGTATTAAAGATTTAGCAAATATCCAAGGCGTTCGTAGTAACCAATTAATTGGTTATGGCTTGGTAGTGGGTTTAGATGGAACTGGTGACCAAACTACGCAAACTCCATTCACCCTCCAGAGTACCTTGAACATGTTGCAGTCCTTAGGGGTTACTCTGCCTCCGGGTACTTATTCACAAATTCAGTTGAAGAACGTTGCTGCAGTAATCGTGACTGCCAACTTGCCACCATTTGCACAAATTGGTCAAAACTTAGATGTGACTGTTTCTGCTATGGGTAATGCAAAAACATTACGTGGCGGCACACTCCTATTAACGCCTCTAAAAGGTGCTGATGGACAGGTTTATGCCATGTCGCAGGGTAACGTCGTGATTGGTGGCGCAAGTGCATCCGCTAACGGTAGCTCCGCAACCATTAACCAGCTCAATGCAGGTCGTATTTCTGCGGGGGCGACTGTTGAAAGAACCATTCCTAATAATTTATTGGGTATGGAAATGGTCAGTCTTGAGTTAAGAAGCTCAGACTTTTCTACTGCCAGCATTGTGACTGCGGCCATTAATAAGCGTTTTGGCAAGCCCATTGCTTTTGCCCAAGACTCTAGAGTGATTCAAATTGATCCGAATACTGTCGAGAACGGTAATCGAGTGCAATTCTTAGCTGCCTTAGAAAGTATCGACGTCATTCCAGCCAAGGGTGAGGCGAAGGTCATTCTTAACGCAAGAACAGGTTCGATTGTGCTTAATCAAACGGTTGAGCTAGAGAACTGTGCAGTAGCGCACGGTAACTTGACTGTGGTGATCAGTACAACACCAGTAATCAGTCAGCCAAGTGCATTCTCGAATACGGGCAATACGGTTGAGGCGAAGGTATCTCAAGTGAGCTTGAACCAAGATCCAGGCAATGTAATCCAGTTGGCCGGTGGCGCATCCTTATCTGATGTAGTTCGTGGGCTGAATGCCGTTGGTGCCACACCACAAGACTTGGTCGCCATCTTGCAGGCCATCAAAGCAGCTGGTTCGCTACGTGCTGAGCTTGAGATTATTTAAGCAACACCACCATGGCATTGCCTAGTAACTCTATTTCAGCGTCTGATGTCAGCAATCAACTGGCATTGGATACTAATAGCCTATCTAGTCTCAAAAAATCTGCCAAAGAGAACTCCCCTGAGGCTATCAAAGGCGTTGCTAAGCAATTTGAGGCGATCTTTATCAATATGATGCTCAAAAGTATGCGTGAAGCCAGTCCACAGGACGGCCCTTTTAATACTGAGCAAAACAAACTCTACACTTCGATGTTTGATCAGCAGTTGAGCCAAAAACTCTCATCGGGCAAAGGTATTGGCTTGGCTGATGTATTGGTGAAGCAATTGAGTAAGTCTGCGGGCATTCCAACGGATTCACTGAAGCCAGGGGATGAGCCTATTACCTCCAAAGCTTTAGGTCTGAATCGCTTTGATCCCAATACTAGTTCAAAAGTGGCTGCCTATACCTCAATGGCATCTATGTCTAGTGCTAAAGCGAGCCCGTCTTTCATGGATAAGGTCTCCAAACTCTTTACTTCGCTAGAAGATGCAGGTGAGGCAATGGCCTCTTCTGTGGGTAGCACTCTAAAAGAAGCGGTTAGTTCTTTTACGAACAAAATGGCTAGCTATGCACAGCAGGCTAGTAATGCTTCTGGACTACCGGCACACTTTATGCTGGGTCAAGCTGCTTTAGAAACAGGTTGGGGTAAGAAAGAAATTAAAGGGGCTGATGGCACCCAGAGTAATAATTTATTTGGCATTAAGGCAGGCGGCAGTTGGACTGGTAAAACTGTTTCTGCAGTCACTACTGAATATATCAATGGTGAAAAGCAACAAAGAGTCGAAAAATTCAGAGCCTACGATTCTTATGCAGACTCATTTAAAGATTTTGCAAACTTGATTTCAAGTAATCCACGCTACCAGAATGTTCTTAATAACCTCGGTAACATTAATAGCTATGCTGACGCAATGGCAAAAGCGGGGTATGCAACGGATCCGGATTACGCCAAGAAGTTGGCTAGTGTGATTAAGCGGGTGAGCAATCCCTCTTAGTGGGTTCGGGTAAATTAACCCGCTAGGTTTATTGCACCCACTCTTTGAGGGGTACTAATTGTTCGTCTATAAATGCTTCCATTACGAAGCGATCGGCACCACTAAGATTGGGGTTGATGTGCTTGAATAATAGAAAAACAATCATTTGAATGGCATTTTTACGAAATTCATGAGGAAACATGACGTTCACTTGCAGATTCGAGGCGGCTAGGACGCTTTTAGAGTCAAGGGATCTTAGTTCTGGAATTTGACTCTTTTGACCATCTATCATCCTCACTAAAGCGACTGTATATTCAGCCCCACTGCGCATGCCGTCATTAAAAGCCTGACACAGCAGTCGGGCAGCTCTTTTGTCGGCTACTCTGATTTTGGAGGTATTGGTTTTCAAGGGATTTGGGCTATAACGTACCAGGATACCGCTTCATTTTAGAGGATGTCATAATGCCATGACTATTGAGATGTATTGTATTCAAAACTATTAAAACTGGACCCTGTATGGCTGCCTTAACCGAATCCGAGCTAATTGAAAGATTATGCAGAACCTTTAATACTCAGTTTTCTGGCAACCGTAATGCCATGCAATCTCTGGCTACGACTATCGAACTCTCAGAAAGCTTGCACCCTGGTTTACGCGGTCTGAATGGCAAGAATTTTTTGTCCTCATTCACAGATCGTATGAATGTTTGGCACCCAGATGAGGTTAGAGTACTCGTGATTGATATGATGATTCATTTGGTCAAAGAAAAAATCACTACGGATTCATCAAAACAAGCCCTCAGCAGAGAGATTGACGGCTACTTATTGCCTATCAAGTTTTGGTAATGTGAGTTAGCTGATTGCGGCTGAATATTTAAAATAAATAGCTAACATCCAAGCTATTTTTTTAAAGCCACTTCTTTCATTTTATCCCGCATGCCCTTGAGTTCAAACTCGACACTTTCTACGCGGGTGCTGACACTGACCACTTTTTCGCGGGTCGATTCAAAAGCATCAATTGCATTGCGGGCTTCAGCCTGATTTTCTTCAATGATTCTAAATAAAGTTTTAATGACTTTTTCTTGCTTATCAATCGCATCACTCAACTTGACCACGAAAGCAGCAATCCCGATCACCATAATGATCAGGATAATAAAGAGGAGGGGGCCGAGTAGATCAAGGAATGACATAGGGTGAGATTATAGCGTCAGTGTGTTTAGTTGGTTACAGACGGCACTCAAATCAATTTTATTGACTCTTCGTTTCCATAGGCTGATTCTGGGGCTGCACCGCTGGTTGCACTAACTTAGCTGGTGCAATATCGGAACCGGGTTGTTGGACAGAATCGTTCAATAGCAAAATAGAAACCCTTCTATTTTTTGCTTTCCCTACCGCAGTGTCATTTGAATCTATAGGTCTGGATGAACCAAAACCGGTTGCACTTAAACGTGATTCGCTAATGCCTTTTTGATTCAAGATATTCAGAACAGTAGTAGCCCTGATAGCGGAGAGCTCCCAGTTGGAGTTAAAGGCTTTGGTATTGATGGGTTGGTTATCGGTATGACCTTCAATATCAATTGCTTGATCACTTTTGGCCAGAATGGGGGTAATTTGTGCAAGCGTATTGAGCGCAGCAGGGCTAGTGACGCTAGCTGAGCCGGGGCTAAATAAATAACTATCAATGATGTCAATACGCACCCCTTTAGAGGTTTGCATTACTCCGATTTTGCCGTCTTCTATCAGTGGTTTTAAGGCCTTAGTTAGGTCTTTTTCAACCCGATTCATCTTCTCGCGCTTGATAAAGGCCATATCACGTTTGAGTCTAATTAGACCCAAGGGGTCAATGAGGATAGGGCTTGCGTCAGTTTGAGTCCCTGCAATATCGCCGTTAGACTTCATTTTGCTAGCTATCTTGTTATCCCCTTCGGTGGCTTGCAATGGTGCAAAGGCGGATATTAGAGAATTAGATAAGGCGTCATACTTTTTTTCATTAATGCTGGAGCTGGCATACATCACGACAAAAAACGCAAAGAGTAGGGTAATGAAGTCGGCATAGGACACCAACCAGCGATCATGGTGTTCGTGATCTTCTGGGCGCTTACGTCGCTTGAGGGGTGGGTTTTTAAAGGAGGTATCCAGACAAACGGTCCTCTATCACCTTGGTGTGTTCGCCATAAGCTATGGATGCTAAAGACTCAACAAGCATCTCGTATTTGGAAACTTCAAGCTGTAATAGCGTTTTGAGCTTGTTGGCAATCGGAATGAAAACCAGGTTGGCCAAACCCACGCCATAAATCGTCGCAACGAAGGCAATGGCAATACCGCTTCCCAGTAAGGTTGGGTCAGAGAGGTTTTCCATCACATGGATTAGACCCATAACTGCAGCCAAAATGCCAATCGTAGGCGCATAACCACCAGCAGAGTCCCAAATCTTGATGGCATTACGCTCATGAAGTTCGTATTGGTAAATATCATTAGCACCGATTTCTTTAATGGTTTGCGGTGGCGCACCATCAATCGCTAAACGTAGGATCTTCTTAACAAAAGGATCGGGAGTCTCAACCATAAAGTTCTCGAGCTTTAAGACACCTTCTTTTCTGACCACCATGCTCCAGTGTGAAATCTCCATAGCCAAAGCCGTACGTTGATCAACAGGTTCAACAAAGACATATTTGAGTTTGGCAATGCCACTGCGAAAGTTCACGGGGCGACTCTGCAGTAAGACTGCGCCAAATGTACCAAAGGTCACAATGAAAAAGGCTGAGGGCTGCAGGAGTGAGCCTATTCTGCCGCCATCAATCGATTGACCAATCAAAATTCCGATTAGTGCAAGTGCAATACCGCCTAGGCTGGCCCAGTCCATAATTTCTCTTTTAAGGTTGCGCGTATCCGAGCGACTGCTTGGCTATGCATTTGGGAAACACGAGATTCGGTGACGCTCATCACAGCGCCAATTTCTTTTAAGTTCAGTTCTTGTTCGTAATACAAACCCATCAACATTTTTTCACGTTCTGGCAAGGCATCAATCGACTCTCTCAGAGCCTCTTTAAAGTCCCTAGACAGCAGGCCGTTGATGACATCACTTTTATTATTCTGAATAAAGCGATCGAGAAAGTGATCTTCTTCTTCATTCTTATGAACATCTTCAAAGTAGATTAGCTGGTGTCCACCACAGTCAGTCAGAATCTGGAAATAATCGGCAATGTCGATCTTGAGCTTTTTAGCTACTTCGCTTTCGGAGGGGGCTCTGCCAAGACTATGTTGTAAGCTGGCAATCGCTTTTTCAACATCACGCATCTGTTTGCGAATATTGCGCGGCAACCAGTCGGCACTGCGAAGTTCATCCATGATGGCGCCATGAATACGTTGAGTCGCATAGGTCTTGAACTGGGCGCCTTGGTTATCTTGGTACTTACCGGCGGCATCTAGTAAACCCATCATGCCTGCTTGGATCAAATCATCTGCCTCAACGCTAGCCGGCAACTTGGCCTTGATTTGATAAGCCATTTTTTTGACCAGGTCGGCGTATTGGTGGACCAGGGTTTCTTTCTGGTCTGTTTTTCCGTCGGCCTTGTACATGATCTTATTGAGTAGGGGCTATACCAAATTGTGAGGTAAAAATAGGGTCTCTAGTGATCGTTTGCGTCATTGCTGGGTATGAGTCAAAAACTACAGGACTTACCCAATTGTTATTAAGTGTACTAAAACCAATGAGTTCCAGTTGAATCTGTGAAAAAGTCCGGCTGGCATGCTTTAAGTTACGAAAAACCGTCTTTACTGTCTCCGCATTTTGGGCGCTGACGATGATGCCAAAAACCCGGTTTTCAGGACTTTTGGCCAGCAATTTAATGATTCCAAAAGCCCGCTTTATAGACTCAGAGCTTTGCGCCAATTTGAGTACGATTTCGTGTTGATTCAAGAGCGCCAAGGGGAGCTCCTGAGCCTGGTCTAGGCTCATGTCGATAAAGTGGATATCGCGGCCACCGATATCCTTGGTCAGATCTTGGAGGAGTTGACCTTTGCCTTGGGCTAGTTTTGTACTTAAGGTTTTAATTGGGCAAGCCTTGGTAGGCATCAAAATTCGCCTAAGACCTTCTGCTTGATCGCGTGGATTAAGCATATTGAACATGCCCTTGGGTTATCTCTGTAGATTTGCTGAAAAAAGCAGGCAAGTCTTCTGGTCTGACAATCGAGAGGTGATCACTAGAGTCTTCTTGTTTGAAAGCCTCTTCAATCAAAGCGATTTTATCGACTAGAGTAATGTCTTCTGGAACACGTTGACCATTGGTGAGATACAGGACTTTCAGTTTATTTTGCAGAACCACATTAATAACGCCGCCCAAACCAATTGCTTCATCTACTTTAGTGATAATGCAGCCATCCAAACCTCTGCCAGCAAACGCCTTGCTCACATTATTGAGCGTATCCAAGGTGCCACTAGCATTTAGGCAAATGATTTTTTTGATATCACGTGATGCCTCGCACAGCATATCAAGCTGACTACTAACCATCTTGTCTTTTTGGCTTAAACCAGCCATATCGATGAGGACGAGCTTCTTGTCTTGTAATTTCTCAAGGGTCTGTTGCAATTCTTGAGCATCTTTTGCGGCAAACACTTCAACACCCAAAATCTTGCCATAAATACGCAATTGCTCATGACCGCCAATACGATAAGTATCAGTGCTTACCAAGGCAATGTCTTGATTGCCATGTTTAAGGACAAAGCGTGAGGCAATTTTGGCAATCGTCGTAGTTTTGCCGACACCAGTAGGCCCAAGCAAAGCATAAATACCATGTTGGTTCATGATTTCCGCTTCATTTTCTAGGGCCTGCATATTCTTAGCCAGTAAATTCATTGCCCAAGGCTTGGCTTCTTTAGAAGAAAAATCGGAAGGGAGTTTGCTAATCACGCGTTTAGCCAGATCTAGATTAAAGCCAGCAGATAAAAATTGACTCATCAAATCCCGTTTATTAGGGCTGAACTCAAGAGTGCTATTAGAGAGAGTCTCCAGTTGTGCCTGGAACTGATTGCGCATTTCGCGCATTTCTTTAAGCATCCCCTGAATCTGAGGATGATTGATGATCTCAACGGGCTGCTCCTTAGGCGCTATGACTTCTACATGAGTAGTAGTCAACTCGACAACAGGGGCAGCTACCTTAGAACTAGATCTACCATTGAGTAAATCGACAGTAGCTTGTACCTTTTTGGCCTGTAAGGCTTTTTCCGCTTGTTCCTTAGCGGTAGACACGCTGCCCAGCAGGTTTGAGCCAGGAAGAACGCTCGATTCACTGCGCGCCAAAATTTCTGTCCAGCCGTTAATCGAGCGATTAGAAATAATGGTAGCGTCTTCACCAAGCTCTGCTTTGACTTGCATCAAAGCCTGACGAGTCGTTTTGGCTAGAAATTTTTTCATGGTCATACTGAACCTCCAATTAAGTTGGCAACACGGATAGTTTTAGAATCGGGTAATTCTTCATGAGAGAGCACGCGTAGATTAGGCGTAACTCTCTTCAAAAATTTGGCTAAGGTCGCGCGTAAGGGTGAGGCAACGAGCAATACTGGGGAATGTCCGTTTCTCTCTTGTGCTTTAGCTGCTTCATTCGCTTCGTTGGCAAGGGTTTTAGCAATGCCAGGCTCAATTGAGCTGTTTTCGCCAGAGCCAGTCACTGCTTGCATCAATAAACGCTCAAGGTTGTTTTCTAATGAAATCACCGACATCTCATTGCTATGAGGGAAGAGCTGTTGCGTAATTGCGCGACCCAATTTGATTCTGACTTTTGCAGTCAGATCGGCGGGATCTTGTGTATGGGGAGCATATTCAATGAGCGTTTCCATGATGGTGTGCATATCGCGGATCGTGACACCTTCAACCAAAAGATTTTGCAGTACTTTTTGTACTACTGATGTCGTCAGCAACTTGGGAATGAGGTCTTCAACTAATTTTGGCGATTCTTTAGCAAGTAGAGTGACTAATTGCTGAACCTCTTGATGTCCCAGTAATTCTGAGGCATGCATACCAATCACATGATTGAGGTGAGTAGCAATTACTGTACTTGCATCGACTACGGTATAGCCTTTACTTTGGGCGTCTTCGCGTAGTGAATTATCAATCCAGATTGCAGGTAAATCAAATGCAGGATCAGAAGTCACCGGGCCTGGTAGTTCACCAGTCACGTTACCAGGATTAATGGCTAAAAATTGACCGTAGTGGGATTCTCCTTTGGCAACCTCTACGCCCTTAAGCTTAATGACATAGGCAGATGGCTTGAGATCCAGGTTGTCGCAAATATGCACAGGTGGAGTTAAAAAACCCACATCTTGTGCAAACTTTTTACGTAGTGCCTTAATGCGTTTAATGAGATCACCACCGTGACGTGAATCAACCAAAGGAACTAGGCGAAAGCCTACCTCAAGACCCAATGCATCGACTGGCATGACATCATCCCAAGTGGCATCAATAGACTCTTGAGCCACTTCTTGACTTGCATTTGCCTCTGACTCCAGCAATTTTTTACTTTGATTCTTTAAGGAATAGGCAATACCGGCAAGGGTGGCTGCAAGTAACAGGAAGGCCAAATTCGGCATGCCGGGAATGAGGCCCATGCCACCAATGATAATGGCCGTGATATTAAGAATCTTCGGATTGGTAAAGAGTTGCTTGGTTAACTGCGTGCCAATATCTTGATTATTCGCAACGCGTGATACAACAATACCGGCCGCAACTGAAATGATGAGCGATGGAATTTGGGCTACTAAGCCATCACCAATAGCTAGTAAGGTGTAATTTTTAACCGCTTCATTAAAGCTTAAATCATGCTGGAGCATACCGACAATCAGACCGCCCAGAATATTAATGACGATGACTAGAATGCCGGCAATCGCATCGCCACGAACATATTTCGAGGCACCATCCATGGCGCCATAAAATTCAGCTTCTTGACCAATTTCTGCACGGCGGCTACGCGCCTCATCTTGACCGATTAAGCCTGCATTGAGATCGGCATCAATTGCCATCTGCTTACCGGGCATCGCATCTAAGGTAAAACGGGCGCCCACTTCAGCAATACGGCCAGCACCTTTAGTTACTACTGTAAAGTTAATGATGGTCAAGATGATAAAAACCACAATACCAACAGCGTAGTTACCGCCAATCAGGAAGTGTCCAAAAGCTTCGATGACCTTACCAGCCGCAGCAGGGCCTGTATGGCCTTCCGTTAATACTAAGCGGGTAGAGGCTACGTTTAAGCTCAAACGTAGCATCGTGGTGACTAAAAGTACTGTCGGAAAGGCTAAAAAATCCAGCGGCTTAGCAGTTTGCAGTCCGATCATCAAAACCAAGATGGACAGGGCAATATTGAAGGTGAATAAGAGATCCAAGCCAATTGCCGGAATCGGCAAAATCATCATGGCCAGTAACATCACGATGATGATAGGACCCGCAATCGTCTTGCTATTGAGGTTTTTAAGAGATTCTAAAAATTGTGTGAAGTTCATGATGCAAGCTCAAGTTGCTTAGTGTTAGATAACGGATCTAATTCATCTGGCACAACAATATTGTGTGGTTGAGTTGGGTAAGCGCCGCTGCGACCGTTGAAGTTCTTGACTTGGAATACAAAGGCCAAAATCTCAGCAACAGCAAGGTATAGAGATTCTGGTATTTCTGCATCAAGTTCAGTATTAGCGTAAATAGCACGCGCAAGTTTAGGTGATTCCAATATCAAAATTTCATGCTCTTTAGCAATTTCTCGAATACGTAATGCCAAGGTATCTGTCCCTTTAGCTAGGAGCATCGGAGCTCGCATATCGCCTTCTTTATATTGAATGGCAACAGAGTAGTGCGTAGGGTTGGTGATAATGACATCTGCCTTTTGTACATTCGACATCATGCGGCGACGTGACATCTCTCTTTGTTGTTGGCGAATCTTGGCTTTGATTTCAGGGTTACCGTTACCTTCTTTAGATTCCTGTTTTAATTCTTGGCGGCTCATCTTGTGCTTTTCAGCATAGCGATAGAGTTGATAGGGCACATCCACTAAAGCGATGACTACCAAAGCACCCACAATAAAAATGAATGCCTTGACAAGAAATAAGCCAGTCTTTGCAAGACCTACTTCAACTGGAACCAGGGATAGGGTAATGAGTTGAGGAAAATCCGCAGAAATCACAAAGTAAGCCACCACACCAATGAGTGTTGCCTTGGCAATGGATTTAACGAGCTCCACTAAGGAGTTTTTAGAAAAGAGATTGCCCATACCTTTGATGGGATCAAGTCTTTCTAAATTGGGCGTGAGTAATTGAGTGCTAAAGTTCCAGCCGCCAACCAATACTGGCGCTGCAAGGGCGGCAATCATTAGTGCAAAGCCAAGCGGTGCAAAGGCGATTAATAAGTCAATTACCTGGTCTGATGTGCGGCTAAGACCAGCTTCTGGATTGAATGCCAATTTGCTATCAAAAGTTAGTCCACTACTGAGTAGATCTTTTAAGGCGGAGTTAAGGTGATAACCCAACCCCCAGACTGACATGCCGGCAGTAAACAGCAAGACGCAAGTCGCCAATTCCTTGGAGCGAGGAACGTCACCCTCTTCGTACGCTTTTTCTAGTCGCGTCGACGAGGCCTGTTCTGATTTTTCTAAATCGCTTTCTTCTGCCACCGCTAAACCTTAAAAAGGGATTAAATTGCTGATAAATGATTTTCAGCGAGCGGGGCTTAAATGAATTGCTGGAAAAGGGGGGTGAACCCCCCTTAATTCAAGCTTCTAAAACCCAGTTTATTGGCAATGGAAGGCCAAAAACATCGGATTTAGAGTGACTGTTGGGTATAGCGACGACCTTAAATGAGGCTTAAAACAGCTTCCAGTCAGGGTCTTTTTCAGCAGGATTTGCTGCGGGATTTTCAAGTTCTGGACTCTTTGGCGCATCAAGTGAAGCAGTCTTGACGGGGGTATTTTGAGGTGCTGAAACTATCAAATGACCAAAAGTCTCGGCTAAAGCATTGGCATGTTGCAAGAGCATTTCCCCGCTGAGAGCCGTATCTTTCATGGTTTCGACATTTTTCTGGGCTATTTTTTCGACCTGGGATACGGCGCCATTCACCTCGTAGAGGTTCAGGCTCTGATCTAAAGAGGCGGTCGTAATGTTGGCGCTCATATCAGCAACATATTGCGTGGAGCTGGCAATACGCTCAACGACCTTATTAATGCCATCTATTTTCTCAGAAGGAATGCCTGCTTGCGCTACTTCGGTACTTAGGGCGTTAGCCATTTCAGTACTGGATACTGCCATGAGCCGAACTTGCTTAGCGTTTTCAGCATTTTGTTTGGTGCTTTCACCCAAACCTTGCATCTTCAGGTTGGAGGTTTGCAAGACTTGAGCCTGCTCTTGTGCGCCTTTGATCAGGCTTGCATGGTAAAGCGTTAATTCCTTAGCTAGCTTCTGAATTTCTACCCCTTGAACTTGGGCAATACTACTGAACTCTTCCATCTTATCGAGCAGTTGATTCATGGTCTTGTTGAGTAAATTGACTTCTTCCAGTTCGCTATCAACGGATAGCCGTTTACTTAGATCATGGTTTTGCAACGCTGCTGGAATGGTTTGAGCTTGCGCTAAAGCTTTTTGGAGTGCTTGCTCAATAGTGCGCTGCGCAGATTCAGATGCTTGACCTTTTTGCATTGCCAGATCAATAGTAGTGTTGAGTTCTTGAGCGAACTCATAAAAAGCGCCACGATGTTGATCTGCATCTCGACGACCTAAAAGCTTGCCGTCTTGCAGGGCGGTATTCAAAATGCTGGTATCTAGCATGAATTGCTTCCACTCGCCCTGAATCGCCTTGATAGCTGCCATTGCACTGCTATGATCACCTGCACTCAATGCAATGCGGTAATCTAATTGGCCGCTAGCGATATAGCCTGCAGCCTTCGTTAATTCTTCAGGACTAGCGCCTAAACTATGTTTGAGAGTTCGAGAGATTTGAGCAGCCAGGCTCAGCATGATTAGCATGCCGACAGCAATAATCATCAGCTTGTCCGTTGGCAAGCTGTTGTTGGAAGAGGGGGCGCTTGATTTTGCTGAGGGAGTATCTAAGGAAGCTTCTTTTGGCCCATTGGCTGGCTCACTTACAGAAGTTACGGGAACCGAAGGGGCTGCAGGATTCACTTCAGTAACACTTTTCTTTTGTAAGGCAATTAGTTTTGCGCTCGCTTGTGCCTTGATAAGGGCATCTAGATCTGTCATCACTTGCGTTTGCAAGCCTTGAGTGCGAGCGAGTAATGCGCTAGCTTGCGATAAATAATTGACTTGCAAAAGGTCAACGGCAGGTTTGATAGATTGGTTAACCAGCTTGTCAAAATCGCTTGTAAATTGGCTTGCTACCGTTTTTTCTTCAGCGCTTAAAGGCTGCGCTAAGAAGGACTGCCACATAGCATTCATCTGTGCAAGATCTTGAGTGACGCGTTCCGCTAGATTACGCACTTCCTCTGAGACGGGATCAGGAGATTTTTTCTCTGCGTATGCGGTATTTAAGAAGATACGATTTTGTGCAATCAGCTCTTTGAGCTTATTTAAATCAACAGGTGCAGGCGTATCCGCTTTTGGTGATTCAGATGCAGTGTTTGTTGATGATGAAGAGCTTGACGACTTTAAAGTTATCTTGAATTCTGGAGTCCAGCTTTGGGTATTGATTAAGAGCAAGCCTGCCATAACAAGCGCGGTCAATAACATGCCGAGCAGGCTAACCTTGACTGGCAAGTAAGGAAGTTTCGAAAGTCCGGTATTGAGTTTGATCATGATTTACATTATTACAAATAAACGGAAGGGTAAATAACTCAATTGAAGTGGCAAAGCCTCAGGGTTTAACTTCTGTCTTAGCGGCTGGCTTCACATCTGGCTTGGCGTCTACCTTAGTGGTTGGCTTTGCCTCAGGGGCTGAAGTTGGGGCGCTTTTAGGGCCTGAAGCTTGTATACCTTTTTGTACCCCTTCAGCATTACCAGCTTCAATGGACATATTTTTCTCTATGCGCTCTTGCGCTTTTTTGTTCATCACAATAATGGAGATGCGGCGATTAATGGGGTTTAGTGGATCTGTCTTGTCATATAAAACTGCAGAAGAAAGACCAATCACTTGGAGTAATTTAGTTTCGTCCATACCGCCATTAACCAATTCTCGCCTGGCAGCATTCGCTCTGTCGGCAGACAGTTCCCAGTTGCTATAAGACTTTTCTTTATTAGGGAAGGGCAATGCATCGGTGTGACCAGACAAAGTAAGTTTGTTCTCAACACCATTGAGTGACTTGCCAATTGTTTTCATAATCTCCCGCGCATAAGGCTGGAGTTCATCATCGGATAAGGCAAACATGGGTCTTTTCAGGTTATCCACAATCTGAATGCGTAAACCGTCATCAGTAATATCAATGAGAATTTGTTTTTTCAAGCTTTGCAGTTGTGGGTTATCTTGAATAACAGATTCCACTTTGGTTTTCAGTTGCTTGAGGCCCTCCTCATCCAGCATCTTTTGCGGAGATTTATCGCTGTTGTCATCTGCTTTAGAAACTTCACCGTCTTTACGCGTCAGATCTTTACCGCCACCAACGAAAATACCGCTTGAACCAGTAGTGCTAGGTCCGGTAGATACGATTTTTTCAATCGGCATCTTGAAGTATTCAGAAATACCCTTTAAGTCCTCCTTGGAGACGGACGCTAGAAGCCACATCAAAAGGAAGAAGGCCATCATGGCGGTTACGAAGTCTGCATAAGCAATCTTCCATGCACCTCCGTGTGCCCCACCAGCCACTTTTTTAATGCGTTTTACAACAATGAGAGGCTTTTCTTCTTTAGTAGCCATGGATTAACGCGTCTTGGCGCCTTTAATATATTCTTCGAGTTCCAGAAACTCAGGGCGCTCAGTAGAATTTAATACCTTACGTCCAAACTCTACTGCAATCGTTGGCGCATAACCATTTAAGCTGGCAAGCAAAATGATCTTAGCAGTCTGTAGCATCTTAGAGGATTCATTCAGTTTTTGTTCTAGGATGGTAGCTAATGGGCCAACGAATCCATAGCAAAGCAAAATACCCAAGAAGGTTCCCACTAGCGCATGTGCAATCATGACGCCCAACTCATTGTTCGAAACTTGTCCAACTGAGGACATTGTGTGGACCACACCCATCACGGCGGCCACAATACCAAAGGCTGGCATACCGTCAGCCATTTTTGCAACTGCATGACACACCGCATGTCCTTCATTGTGATGTGTCTCAATATCCACATCCATGAGGTTTTCAATTTGAAACGGCTCCATATTGCCTGAGAGCATCATGCGTAAGTAATCGCATAAAAAGTCCATCAAATGATGGTCTTTCATAATCTTTGGGTATTTGGTGAAGATGGCGCTGTTCTCTGGATTCTCAACGTCTTTTTCGATGGCCATCATGCCGTCTTTACGAATCTTGGTCAAAAACTCAAACATCATTGCCAGCAAATCTAAATAGAGGGCTTTGCTGTAGCTCGATGGAGCAATCACAGTTGGCAAAGCTTTCACTGTTGCTTTAATGGTTTTCATGTCATTGCCGACCAAAAAAGCACCAAATGCAGCGCCCCCAATCATCAATAATTCGATTGGCTGGAGGAGGGCTGCGAGATGTCCGCCGGCCATCGCAAATCCACCGAAGACTGAGAAAATAACGACTACATAACCAATGATGACAAACACAATGAGCCCCTTTTTGCCTGAATATCAGAAGAATACCTGTAATTACGACATTTAATTGCCTGAATAAAGCATGATTATGGTGCCTGTCTTCCCGTTAAGTAGGGCGATATTGGCCAATGAAATAGACAAAGCATTCACGCTGGTCTGAGCTAAAGCGCATTTTCTGTGATTCATCAATGCCAGGGACGGGAAATTCATGGCTAATTAAGAGACTTTCGCTATTCATCTCCAGAAGGGCCTTGTCCCAGAGTTCGGGCATCGCTGCAGGAGAAAGATAGGCAAAAATCAGGTCATAGTCGGAAAAATTCACTTTTTCATAGTTGCCTAGACGAAAGCGAACCCTAGAAGTCAAGAATTTGGCTTGTACAACACTTATAAGCCAGGGCAAAGGTGCTATCTCAATGCCCTCAACCTGAGATTCTGGGCGCAATTGGGCTATGCGGATTGCAAAATTACCCAGACCGCTGCCAATTTCCAGAATTCTGAGTTTTTTACCTGGTAAAAGTTCAGAAACTGCAGTCCAAACTTCGGGTTTGGAGGGATAAAAAGGTACTTGAGTGATAAAAACCGACCAAAAGAGGGCCCCAGTCAGGATGAAGCCCACTACAAAGTAGCTCGTGGGAATGTGTAGTTCTAATGCCACCCAAATAGCTAGCGGGAAAACAAGGTGGATATAGCGCCACCAGTGAGCCATTTTAAATTGAGCGCTTAAAAAATAGGCACATATACCTTGCGTTATTAATAAGCATGCCAGGGCGGGTAGCCATTTATAGAAATGAAAGCCCAGTTGGATTAACAGCCAGCATAAGGTGGAAGCCAAAACAAAAGCAATACCCTGAACAAGTAGGGCAATGAGAGCGGGCGGAGCCTTGCTAAAGCCAAAATACTTTGCCATCAAAACTTCAGTTTTTAAAAATCATTTGAGTAAATCCTCATCAATTGCAATTTTGAGCCGTAAAGGGATAAAGAAAGCATAAGAATCCATTCAAGCGGGCTGCATTAAAACGTTTGTGGGTATTGAATTATTCAAGTGAGGCAGTTAAGGGTTTACGGGCTAGGGATATGTTGCGTTTAAATTATCTTTCATTATTGATTGCGAGTCTTCTGATTTGTTCAGGATGTACTTCTGCGAGCTCGCCCTATGCAGTCAATTGTGAAAATTGCAATGCTCAGCCTTACTACTCAGTGATGATTATTCAACCTGGTATATCTAGTGATTTTCCAGTGAGCTACCGTGTCCGGGTTCCTGAGAGTGATACGAAGCTGGGCAAGGTGATGCCAACCGAGGCAGTGAGCTCAAGAGCGGTACCCCAATGAAATTGCATTTGAATCCTCTCGTATTCTTAGTTCGCGCTGCAAGCACATGCGCCATGTTTTCCGCAGTATTTTCCTTGGGTGCGCACGCCCAGACACAAGCAAGTCTAGAGAAGACTGTTTCACCTTATCCATTTCGTTATGAGACCATTTCCCTCATTCCAAGCACCTCATCTTCTGGTGCCTTAAATATAGCCTCGATGTTTATCGCTGAGCAGTTAGAGCGTAATCTTTCCCCGGAAATGAGAAGCCGTGCATTGGTAGTAACAGATTTTGTTGATCTCAGTACTTTGAATGAGACTTCTCAGCTAGGCCGGCTCTTGGCGCAAAACTTGATGCATGAAATGCAATTGAGAAATTGGTCTGTTACAGACATCACTTTCAGAAAAAATATCCTGATTGAAGCTAGCGGCGAGTTTTCTCTGAGTAGGGATGTCAAGCAACTGAAGCCGCCAGCACAAACCGGTAGCATTATTACTGGCACATATGTGAACACCGCTGAGGGACTCATTCTGAATGTCAGAATGATTCAAGTCACCAGTGGTGCAGTGGTATCCACAGCACAAGTGAAGTTACCTCAAGATCGTCTTATCTCGCATTTGCTGAATGGCCCTCCAAGACCACCAGCTATGCCAGTCTTAAACCTTGCTAATTAATCGTACTAGTCCCCACTAGTAGAATACGACTTTTATTGATATTCTGAATCGATATGTCTATTCGTCCTACTTCTCGCTCAGCCTACTTTCCTTTAGCTATTGTTTTGCTAATTGGGCTTTTAGGGCTCACCGCTTGCGGTACCACTAGTCGTAGTGATGCACAGTGCCTGACCTTTGAAGACAAGCTGCAAGCAACGGATTTAACTGTGCTGGTATCGGGAATGGCAACTGAGCTCAATACCTCATTACCTAAATTTGATCCCAATGGCCCAGATGAGTACGGTGTGCTACTCGTGGCTGATTTTGTCAATGTCAACACACTCAAAACAGAGCCTAATGTCCTAGTCATGAGCGAGATGATGCGGAGTTATCTTGCGCGCATACCCGGGAAGAAGGTAGTGCAAGTAGAGTTTGGTAAAGATATTCGTATCAGCGATACCGGCATTGTGTCTTTAACTCGCAAGATTGGTCAGGCTGGCAATACGAAGGTTGGAGCTAGTCAAGTGATTGTTGGAACTTACCTCAATTTGCCCAACAAGCTAGTGATTAATGTCAAAGCCATTGATCCCAGCAATCAAATTATTAGCGCTGCGATTGTGCGAGAGTTGAACTATTCTTGTAGTGGCGGTAAATTAAGACTCGACAAGTAGCAATACTATCTAATCCATTGAGTGATTTGATTTACTAGCTCTTTAGGATCTACTGTTTTAGAAATACAGCCATTCATTCCATGATCAAGGCATTGCTGAGAGGTATCTGCACACACTTTGGCGCTAAGCCCAATGATGGGTAAAGACTTCAAATGTGCTTGTTCCCGAATTTGCTTGCAGGCTTGTAAGCCATCTAATACTGGCATCTGAATATCCATCAGCACTGCGTCGTATTGTTTGGTCTTTAAGAGTTCTAGCGCATCTTGTCCATTGTTTGCTACGTCGATACGCGCGCCAAAAATTTCTAAGAATTCCTTTAGCGCTTCTTGTGCAATAGCATTGTCTTCAGTTAACAGAATGACAAGATCTTGCAGCGGCCTATCTTGATGACTTTGTTGAGTGCTTTGCTTGTGATGATGTGATTCGTACTTATCAAGATATTGTTTTAAATGAATCCTAGCCTCTGCAAGTACCTCTAAAAAATCATGATAGTTTTCAGCATGGAGCTGGCCGAGTCTTAAGTCTGCATCTAGAAACTGTGCTGCGGCAAATACTGCATCGGCTCCAATGGTGCATGCAGACCCCTTAAATGCATGAATCCTTTTTTGTGCTGCCTGGAAATCATTCATTGCAACTTCATTTTGCAGGCCTACGCTGCAATCCCTGCAATCCACTACAAATAGGTTCAGTAGCTTGAAAGTCAAAGCAACATCATTCATCAATAATGCAATTTTATTGATGTTAAAGCCGGGCAAGTCCTTTAGTACTGTATCGGATAGCTTTTGGGGATCGGTAATATCTGTATTGGTTGATTTCAGATGCTCGCGAAGGGGTCGTAATTGCAAAATGCAATTGACCACTGTTTGATATAGTCTGTTTGGATCGATGGGCTTACTAATAAAGTCGTTCATTCCATAATCAAAGCACTGTTGAATTTCATCGGCGAATACACCTGCACTAAGCCCAATGATGGGTAAAGACTTCAAATGCGCTTGTTCGCGAATTTGCTTGCAAGCTTGTAAGCCATCTAATACTGGCATCTGAATATCCATCAACACTGCGTCGTATTGTTTGGTCTTTAAGAGCTCTAGCGCATCTTGTCCATTGTTAGCCACGTCGATACGCGCGCCAGCGCGCACCAGAAATTGCTTAATGACAACCTGATTAATAAGGTTGTCTTCAACAATGAGTACTTGAGCCGTTGCTAATACCGGGTGGCAGCCATTTGTTTGGCTCCCCATAGAGCTTGTGTTGTTTATAGCCACAGTTTTGCTCTAAATTCTGTGAACTGAGCACAAGAAATCTTAATATCTAAATTGAGTGAGAGAGCAGTAGGGTGGGATGAGGGCGGAGTCAAGCTCATTGCATTGCCTAATTTTTGGAAGCTTCGCGGCGTATACAAAATCTGGTCTCCATTTACGCTTAAGCCTTATAAATCGGGCTTCTGCTAACCATTCGAATGGCTTTTCTTCGCTGATTACCTGGCTCTAATAAGTAATTTTGAGACTGTTTTATCAGCAACACAAAAACATTTTATTCATTTTGTAAGTATTTTGCCTACTAAATTTGTAGCATTTATCTCATTTAGAAAAAAAATGGGTCGGGCAAACTACATTCATCGCGAAAGTACTAAATCGCATAAATTAAGTGAGATAGAACATGCAACTGATTGATAAATCACAAGAAAGCATTATGACAGAAATTCGTGAAGCGAATCTGAATTATTTAATGCTGGCTCAACAGATGATTCAAGCAGACAAGGATCAAGCTGTTTTCCGCCTTGGTGTGAGTCAAGATATCGCTGATTTAATTGGGGATTTAAGTAATTCTCAGCTGATCAAGTTGGCCAGCTCCAACATGATGCTGATGCGCTTTCGCTTTGATGATGCTGCTATGTTGGGTATGTTGACCAAGAATACTAAGGGTTTATCCCAATCCATCGTCCACAGCTCAATTTTGATGGCCGGCCAAAAAGCCGAAGCTATTGCCTAATTTCTGCAATACCCATAAAGAAAGCGGAATTTAGATCATGAAAGTTAAAAGCATCGTTGGTGAGACCGAGCAGCTTCAGTTAGCAATTCAGTTAATTAATTTAGGTGCTCGCCTGCAGTTGCTGGAGTCGCATACTTCTTTATCACGCGAGCGTTTGACTAAGCTTTATAAGGAATTGAAAGGTATCTCGCCTCCAAAAGGGATGTTGCCATTTTCAACTGACTGGTTTTTGACCTGGCAACCGAATATTCATTCCTCCTTATTTCTCAATATCTACAATTTCCTAAAAGAAAATACTGGTGTTACTGGTATTCAGGCGTTAATTAAGTCTTATCAGCTTTATCTTGAGCAATATCACATCATTGAGCAGGCTGACGACCATCCTGTCAGCGATGAGCCAGTCATCAGTTTGATCCGTGCGTGGACTCTGATTCGTTTTGTAGAGCAAAAACTCCTGAAAACTGAAACTTGTTCATGCTGTAAAGGGAAGTTTGTTGTTGATGTGTATGACTTACATGAAGAATATGAGTGCAATCTGTGTAATGTGCCCTCAAGAGCGGGCAAGTATCAGAAGAATAAGAAATTATTACTTGCTGCCTAAGCTTTCAAAGCCCATCATTCAAATCAGTTTTATCCTGTTATAAATCTCTTTCCAGACGCTATTTCTAGCGGAGTCTAGGAATTAAGGCTATTAAATGCCTTTTTTCTAGCCATTAAAAAAACAGTAATTAATTAATATGGCTTAGTAACCTAAGCCATTAATTTTATTGTGTTTTTTAGTTTGTATGAATAATTCAATCACTTCCTTAGCATCTAGTCTGCAAAGTGCAGTCAATGATGTTCAGGCACGTCTTGATAAAACGCAAACACAGATTGCCAACGGTAAACAGCCTCTCTCAAAACAAGATGCTAGTGTCGTTGCTAGATTATCTAATCAGGCCACTAGCCAAGATGCTGTTCAAGGCAATATTACTAATGCCAACAACATCATCGATATTACACAAACAGGCTTAAGTTCAATCTCATCGATTTTGTCCCAAATGCAAGGTTTGGCCACGCAAGTGTCTAATGGTTTATTTAACTCCGTTGATCAGAGTAATTTGTTTGCTGAATTTGCTAGCCTTAATAAACAAATTGGACAAATTGCTGCGACAACTAGCTTAAATGGCAATAATTTACTTACTGGTAACCAGACATTATCAGTAGTGAGCGGTACCGATGGTGTGAATAACCAAACTACTGTCATTCAGGGTATAGATATCACCCGCCTACAAGCGGCTCTGAATGCCATTACTTTTGCTGTAGCTTCTCAAAATTTAACGCCAACTACAATAGTAGATGGTGTACCTACTGTTAGTGCCCCCACTAGCGCACAACAAACGATTACCTTTAATGGTTTGGCAAATGGCGATAGTGCAACTGTAGGCGGGCTCACTTTTACAGCCACTCGAGATTTAACGGCGGCGCAAGTGGCAGCAGCCTTTACACAAAAGATCAATAACCCAAGCAGTACTCCTGCAGGCGGTAGCTTTGCGAATAGTTTTACAAGTAGCTTTACTGCTGCTGATAATGGTAGTGGCATAGTGATCCTTACGGGATCGATCGCTGGACCACAATCTATTTCCGTTAGCGGTAACATTGCTAGTGCAACATCTCCAATTACTAGTGGCAACATTACCATTAACATCCCTGGAGTAGCTTATGTAGCCCCTACTAATGCACAACAAACTATTAGTTTTAATGGTTTAGCGAGAGGTGACAGCGCGACTGTAGGTGGCTTAACATTCACTGCTGCTAGCGATTTAAGTGCAGCGCAAGTGGCAGCAGCCTTTACTCAAAAGATCACTACCCCCAGTAGCACTCCAGCAGGTGGTAATTTTTCGAATAGTTTTATAGGCGGCCTTGATGCTACTGACCTTGCCAATGGTTCAGTTAGATTGACGAGTAATCCTTTAGGCTTTCGAAATCCAGTTGCAGTCAGTGGCAACATTACGAGCGCAACATCTCCAATTACTAGCAGCAATATCACTAGCAACATCTCTGGAGTGACCTATGTAGCGCCTACTAATGCTCAGCAAACCATCAGCTTTAATGGTTTGGCTGGAGGGGATAGTGCTACTGTAGGTGGGCTAACTTTTACTGCAAATAGTGATTTAACGGCGTCACAGGTTGCCAGCATTTTTTATCAAAAGATTGCAAATAGCAGCAATAGCGCTGCTGGTAACTTTACCAATAACTTTCAAGGTGGTTATAACCTAACGAGCCCGGGCTCTGGAAATGCCGTGACCTTTACTGCAACGGCAACCGGTCCAAACTCGATTGGGGTTGGCGGTAATATTACAAGCGCAACAACAGCGATCACTTCTGCGAATGTTGCTAGCAACCGCACTGGGGTGGCCTATGTGGCACCATCTTATGCACAACAAACCATTCGCTTAAATGCTATGGCGCCTGGTGATACTGCTACTGTCGGTGGCCTAATACTAACTGCCACCACTGGCTTAACAGCAGCGCAAGTGGCAGCAGCCTTTGCACAAAAGATCAATAGCCCAAGCAGTACTCCAGCAGGCGGTAATTTTACGAGTAGCTTTATAGGTGGTTTTAGCGCTGTTGACAATAGCAACGGTACTTTTACGCTTAATGGAAATGCAGTAGGGCCGATGAGCGCAATTGTCGTAAGCTCTACCTTGTCTTCTTCTATTAGACCTGCATTAAGTGCAAGTGACATAACCATTATTGCTGCCGGAAGCCCTTCTTTAGCAGCCCAGTTTTCAGTTGTATTGCATTCCTTGGCAGCGGGAGAAACTGCTACAGTTGGAGGTCTTACATTTACAGCGAGCTCAAATGTAACGGCAACTCAAGTTGCCGATATTTTTGCAGCCAAAATTAATTCGAATACAGATAGTTCTTCAGGGACATTTTTGAATGCGTTCTCGGGTGGATTTGCTGCAACATCATCTGGGATGGGAAATCTATCTCTCAACGGAACTTCAAATGGTGCGAGAACAATGGAGGTTAGCGGTAGAACTGTAAGCCCAACCATTATCCAGTCTTCAGATGTGTCTATTTCTGTGACAGGCAATTACTCTAGCTCAGGCAACTATGCTCAGCAGTTGATTCAGATGAGGGCCTTATCTGCTGGCGAGACTGAAACTTTAGGAGGTCTTACTCTTACCGCAAATTCAAATATGACGGCAAGAGATGTGGCGATTGCATTTTTAAATAAACAGCAATACAACTCAGATCCACCTTCAAGTGCTGGCTCCTTTGGTGGCACTAGTTTTACTTATGGCTCGCAATTCTCTTTAAATAACTACAACGTAACCCTTGGACAACTGTCTGCAAATGCTTCTAGTCCAGGCCCCAGAGATTTGCTACCCGCATCTGGAACTGTGACCGGAGGTAGTGGTAATAGTGCGCTGAGCGCGTCTGATGTGACAACAATTTCTGTCGGAACTGCAAGTCAAGCCGGCGCTTATGCGCAGCAAACTGTGCAGTTTCATGATCTGTTTCCTGGTGAGAGCGTTACTGTTGGTGGCCTTACCTTTTACGCCAATACTTTCGTGAATGCAGCTACAGTGGCAAATAATTTCTCTGCGCGGATGACTAGTAATACCAGCTCACCTGCAGGCGGATATTTTGGCGGCTCATTTTCTGCAAACTTTGCCCCAGGATCTATATCAAGTGGTTCTTTATCAATCACCGGTACTTATTACGGACCACAAGGCGCAATTTCAGTTAGTGGAAGTTCAAGTAGCATTCCATCGAGTAATGCTTATTTGTCGTCATCTAACGTTACAACTGTAGCCGCTGGTTTTGCAGGTATCACAGGTGTCTACGCACAGCAAACAGTCAGTCTGAATGCTCTAAACGCTGGTGATAGTGCCACGATTGGCGGATTAACATTTACGGCTGCTAAGGATTTGACTGCAACTGAAGTAGCACAAATGTTTGCAGATAAGACTGCTGCTAGCAGTCCGCATGATCCCCTTAATGCAGAGGGATCCTTTGTGGGCTCATTAACTGGTTTTAATGGCGCTAGTACGGGAAATGCATTGACTTTAACCGGCACTTCATTTGGACCGATGAGTACAGTGAGCGTGAGCGGCAGTGTGACTCCTAGAGTCGCCATATCTTCGTCTAATGTCACTACTCAAGCCGCAGGTTCTAATGGAACTGCAGGTGTCTACGCACAGCAAACAGTCAGTCTGAATGCTCTAAACGCTGGTGATAGTGCCACGATTGGTGGGTTAATATTTACGGCCGCAGCTGATCTAACGGCGGCCCAGGTTGCGACTATTTTTGCAAATAAGACTGCTGCATCACCAAGCGATCCATCGGCTAGCGATGGAATCTTTACCGGTATATTTATCGGTGGTTTTCGTGGTTCTAGTACGGGAAATGCATTGACTTTAACCGGCACTTCATTTGGACCGATGAGTACAGTGAGCGTGAGCGGCAGTGTGACTCCTAGAGTCGCCATATCTTCGTCTAATGTCACTACTCAAGCCGCAGGTTCTAATGGAACTGCAGGTGTCTACGCACAGCAAACAGTCAGTCTGAATGCTCTAAACGCTGGTGATAGTGCCACGATTGGTGGGTTAATATTTACGGCCGCAGCTGATCTAACGGCGGCCCAGGTTGCGACTATTTTTGCAAATAAGACTGCTGCATCACCAAGCGATCCATCGGCTAGCGATGGAATCTTTACCGGTATATTTATCGGTGGTTTTCGTGGTTCTAGTACGGGAAATGCATTGACTTTAACCGGCACTTCATTTGGACCGATGAGTACAGTGAGCGTGAGCGGCAGTGTGATTCCTAGAGTCGCCATATCTTCGTCTAATGTCACTACTCAAGCTGTAGGCTCTAATGGTGTGTTGGGTGTCTACGCTAAACAGGCGGTTACTCTTCGCGATCTTAATTCTGGCGATAGCGCCACGATTGGTGGGTTGACGCTTACGGCCAATACCAACTTAACTGCCTCTGAAGTGGCTTCGATATTTGCTAGTAAAATTACTACAGGTAGAGATCCAGGTATAAATCTCGGGGTTTTCGGCGGGACATTTGTTGGTGGATTTACTGGCGAAAGTACTCGAAGTACCTTGACCTTAACTGGAACAGCCTACGGGCCGATGGCTACTGTTACTGCTAGTCAAATGGTTTCGGGTCAAGACAATGCGCCTAAGGCGATTGCTTTGATCAATCAATTCATTTCAGAGATCTCATCTACCCAAGCATCTTTGTCGGCTGCGAGTACGGATCTGAACGGCGCTCTTGATAAAAGTACAAAATTAGCGACAAGCTCGCAGAAAACAGTAGATGCAATTCAGAACATTGATTTGACAGCCTTGCAAGCAAGTCTGCAGGCTCTGAGTACCCAACAAAGTCTAGATTTTCAGGTAGTTGCGCAGATGAATACAGCCTCTGCTTCCATTCTGTCGATCTTTAGGTAATTACTTACCGGCATTTTCTTCCGCTTCTTCATCTTGATGGGCCTCAAACTGTTCGGGCAGGCCTGCGATCTTGAGAATGGCATTAGCAGTGTGGTGCGAGAGGATTTTACTATCGAACGGAAAGTAGATCCCTGTAATTGGTGAGAACCAAATGTCGTGATTGCCCCGGTGGGCTGGCGCATGATAGTTACAACCAGCTTCTTTGAGTATGACTAGTAAATCTGTAGAAAAAGAGTTACCACGATAAGACCCGATCACTTTTGCCATGATTAAGCCTCAGTTGGTATGTGAGCTACTGACGACTTACGGGCTAGCACTTCATACACAATTTCAGGCTGTTCCGTAAGTTTATTTAAAAGTATTAACTCTGGAACCATGGAAGAGAGCTTATTAAAGAGGATGTCAATAGAGTCAGCCTCAGTTGCCAATCCCAATACATCATCGGAGGTGGCGGACCAAATGCTCGCATCGTTATCCCACTCTGCGCGGATCAAAAATACTTTTTCCATGTGATCTCCAGTAACCAGATTGGTTCGACCTTTTAACATTCAAGAGTGCCCTAAGGATAATATAATAGAATAATGCGGAAATCTCTTAATTTATCAAAAATACCTATATAAATCAGTCACTAAGCCATGAAACCCACAAACATCTTAATTGTTGACGATACCGCTGAAAATATTGATCTATTAAAGGCTGTATTAGAGAGTCGTGACTATGCTGTTAAAACAGCTGCTAGTGGCGCCGAAGCCCTCAAATCTATCGAAGAGTCTATGCCTGATCTCGTGGTGCTAGATGTCATGATGCCTGAGATGTCCGGATATGAGGTGTGTCAGGCCATTCGTCAAAAACCACAAACTGCATTACTACCAGTAGTTATGCTCACAGCGCTGGATCCTTCCAGTGAAAAAGTCAAAGGAATAGAGGCTGGCGCAGATGACTTTTTAAGTAAGCCAATTAATCAGGCAGAACTGTTAGCGCGAGTAGATTCTTTGCTGCGTATCGCCGGCCTTCAAAAGGAAATTGCCGATAAAAATAAAGAGTTGTTACAACTGAATCAAGACCTAGAAAAAAAGGTTGCCCAACAAGTTGAGGAAATTGAGAGTCTTAATAAGCTCAAACGATCTTTGCCTGCTGATGTTGCCACCAAGATTGTTGCTGATAAACAAGAGGGTCTCCTGCAACCTCATCGCAAAGAAATCACCATTGCATTTTTTGAGTTGCGTGGCTTTGGTAATTTGGTGATGGATAGAGAGCCAGAAGAAGTCATGATCATTCTGAGCGAGTTTCATCAAATTCTTGGAAAACTCATTAGTCAATTTAATGGCACTGTGCAGCGTTTTTCTTGCGACGAAATCGTGATCTTTTTTAATGACCCGATACCGGTTGATAACGCTCCAATGCAGGCTATTAACCTGGCAAAACGGTTTCAAACAGCTTTCGCCAATCTCAAAGTTCGCTGGAGTCAAAAAGGCTATAACCCATCTTTGTCACTTGGGATTGGTGTTGCCACTGGATTTGCTACCTTGGGTATGATGGGTTTTGAGGGGCGTGAAGACTATACCGCAATTGGTGCAGTCACTGAAATTGTTTCAAGGCTATGCCGTGAAGCTAAGGCTGGAGAAATTTTGATGGATGTGCGAACTCAGTCACGCTTAAATGCAGATTCTGGTGCTAAACCCCGTGGCTCAATTATGTTTAAAGATATCGATAAGTCCATTGAGGCATTCAAAATTGCACAGTAAAAATTCACTTCAATCCGCTTGATTAGGAGTTAATAGATGCAGAAACCTGAAAACCCAATTAATGAATCAGAAAGACTGGCGGGATTACGCCAACTTGAGATTCTGGATACTGAGCCTGAAGAGCGTTTTGATCGCGTTACCAAACTAGCACGCTCTGTATTTAATGTACCAATTGCCTTGGTTTCTTTAGTAGATAAAGATCGGCAGTGGTTTAAGTCAAGCTGCGGTTTGGATGCCTCAGAAACGCCACGTGATATTTCTTTTTGTGGACATGCTATTTTAGGTAAGGGTATTTTTCTGATTCCTAATGCGCTAGAAGATAGCCGCTTTAAAGATAACCCACTAGTGACTGGAAAACCATTTCTTCGTTTTTATGCGGGTATTCCATTGCATTTACCAGGTGGTTTGGCGGTTGGTACTCTTTGCATCATTGATATTGAGCCAAGAAATTTTTCAGAAAAAGAGTTGGATCATCTCCGAGATCTTGCACTGGTAGTAGAGCAAGAGCTACAAGCCCACTTTGGAAGCTAAGGCTTAGGGCTGGAAATCTTTCTAAATTGCGAACACCCCATTGAAAAATAATCGTTTAATTATTATCGCCTCAGGTGTTGCGTTGGGCCTATTGGTTGTTGCGATAGCTATTGCCGCTAGTTTTTTCTTGAAGTTCAATGCTGAATCGGATTGGAAGAAGCAGACAGATAATGTTTCGTTTACGTTATCTGAGCACGCTGCGCAAACGTTTATTTCTGCAGAAGTTGCACTGAATAGTATTTACAACGCGCTACCGCAGAGCAGCTTTTCGAGTGAATCCGCTTTTAAGAAGTACGCTGCTCAAAAAGCAGTGCATCAGCTGCTTGCTGAAAAGATTGCCTCAAACCCCTTGATTGATGTGGCGTCTATCGCTTTGGAAGATGGGCGTTTAGTTAATTTTTCAAGATCCTATCCGCCACCACCGATTAATTTATCCGAGCGAGATTATTTTACAGAACACAGAGATCACGCGTTAAGTACGAATTTTTTTAGTTTGCCAGTTAAAAATAAGGGCACTGGCCAGTGGGTATTTTATATTGCCAAAAGACTTCAAACCCCAGCTGGTGAGTTCTTGGGAACCCTACAAGTTGGTGTTTCAGCAGCAAACTTTTCTGAATTTTATAAAAAAGTAATTAGTAATCTAGGTGAGGGCGCCTCCGTTTCCTTATATCGAAATGATTTTTCTTTAATGACTGCCTATCCTTTTAAGGAAGATTTAATTGGTCAGAAGATTTTGTCTAGTAGTATCAAGAAACTGATGTCAGATCAGAATATTGATCATGCTGTTGCAGAGGTTAGTACTCCAAGAGCTATTCAGGACGGTCTATCTGAAACTCGTATTGTTGCCCCCAGAAAAGTAACTAATTTCCCATTCATTGTTACGCCAGTAGTTGCAGATAACATTTACCTCAATAGTTGGCTACGGTCGCTTTATGCGATATGGCTTATTGCAATTTTGAATTTAGTCTTGCTATTTATTTTTATCAAAATGATTCTGAATCGTAACGAGCAAATCCATAATGAGCTAGTGCAAATTAGCAAGACTGAGAGTGCATTAAGAGAGTCTCAATTAATTATTGAGAAGCAGAATATGGAGCTTGATAATAAGGTACGTGACCGCACTTTAGAACTTGAGAAAAATCAAGCCCGTTTGCAAGAAAGCAATCTCTTGTTAGAAAGTGCTAATCGACATAAATCTGAATTTTTAGCCAATATGTCACATGAACTCAGAACACCGCTCAATTCCATTATTGGATTTTCAGAGCTTCTGAAAGAAAAGATTTTTGGTGAAATAAATGCTAAGCAGACAGAATATGTAAAAAATATTTTCAACTCAGGTAAACATTTGCTCGATTTAATCAACGATATCTTAGATCTCTCCAAAATTGAATCTGGTGAAGTCAATGTATTCAGAGAAGTTATTTCTCTGAATAAAGTTATTCAATCTTGTGTTGCCATCGTATCTGAGCGAGTTAAGAAAAATAAATTAAAGCTTCATGTGTACATCAGTGAAGGCGAAAATCTCATCTATGCCGATGAGCGAAAAATGAAACAAATACTCCTGAATTTACTGACTAATGCTGTCAAATTCACACCAGAGGGTGGTGAGATCAGAGTTCAGGCTGAAAGTACTGAAGCTGGCGTTAAGATCCTTGTCAAGGATTCGGGAATAGGGATTGATCCAAAAGATCAAGAGAGAATTTTCGAAGAATTTAAGCAGGTAGAAAATAACTACACCAGAAAATTAGAGGGAACTGGCCTGGGCTTAGCAATCGTTAAACGTCTAATAGATCTTCAAGGTGGCTGGCTTAAACTGGATTCAGCATTAGGTGAGGGTACATGCTTCACAATCTTTATCCCCAAGGTTGATAAGGGGGGTGCAGATTGACCCATATATTGATTGTCGATGACAGCATTCTTAATTCAGCTCTAGCAAAGGATATTTTGCAATCCTCTGGTTATGAGACTAGTGAAATAGAGTGTGGTGAGGATTTACAAGGACAACTTCTAAAGCAGGTACCAGATCTCATCTTGATGGATATTCAAATGCCCGGTATGAGCGGCTTTGATTGTTTGAAGTTTATGCGCGCCGATGATCGTTACGCCGCCATTCCCGTCATTGCTTTTACAGCTTCTGTTATGCAAGAAGACAAGCAGGCCATTATGGATGCCGGTTTTAATGCCCTTATAGAAAAACCGATCGGTTTTAGAGATTTTCTGAGCACTATCGCATCCACACTAGAAAATCCTGTTGCATAAGCCAATATTTCGACCTAGTTTTGATTTTTTACCTAAGAATCAAGCGTTGCTAATTATTCAGTTAATTCTATAATTTGGGCATATGACGAATACCAATCACTCCCCAGGCATTCAGGGGCAGCTAGCGCAGTCGGGGAATGATGAGTCTTTCTCCGTGATTGGACAAGATGAATTCTTGAAGCTAGCTGGGGTAGTCATTGCTAATGCCAATGATATTGTTGTCATAACCGATGTTCCAAACGACCATCAAGAGCCACGCATTGTTTATGTAAACGAGGCCTTCATTCGAGAGACCGGTTATTCACTTAGCGACGTGTTGGGGAAAAATCCTCGAATGCTTCAGGGCCCAAGATCCGACCCAGAAACCAAGAGTAGGATTTTCAAAGCCCTTGGCGAGTGGAAGCATGTACGCGAAGAAATATTAAATTATAAAAAAAATGGTGAAGAGTTTTGGCAGGAGCTGAATATTATTCCCATTGCCAATGAAGCGGGCACTTTTACATATTGGGTTTCAATTCAGCGGGATATTACAGAGCGTAAATTAGCTGAAAAAGTGATATTTGAAACGAATAATCGCCTGCAGTTGGCGGCTCGAGCAGGCTCTGTTGGTATTTGGGATTTTGACTTCTTCAATAATCGTTTGGTTTGGGATGACCAAATGTGTAAATTGTATGGCATCACGCGAGACCAATTTAATGGTTCATATGATGGCTGGGCTAGCGCTCTTCATCCTCAAGATCGAGACGCAGCTGAATCGGCTATAACCAAAGCTCTTGAAGGTGCTAGTGAATTTAATACTCAATTCAGAATCCTGTGGCCAGATGGAAGTGTTCGTGTCATCAGAGGTCTAGCGACTGTTGAGAGAGATGAGGACAATAAACCGCTCCGAATGGTCGGTACTAATTGGGATATTACTGACCTCATCAGCGCTAAGGTAGATGCTGAAGCTGCGCTCAATGTGAAAACACAGTTTTTAATGAACATGTCTCATGAGATTCGTACGCCGATGACAGGCATTATTGGCCTGTCTACCTTGGCCTTGTATGAGCCCTTAAGCCCAGTGGTGCGTGAATATCTGCTGGGAATCGAATCTTCAGCCAAATTATTACTTGAGATTGTCAATGATATCCTCGACTTCTCTAAATTAGAGGCGAATAAGGCGCGTATCAATGCTGCGCCATTTTCAATTGAAGATCTCTTTGTCAGGGTGCGTAGTCTATTTTTAGAAAATGCTAAAGCGAAGGGTTTGCAATTCAATCTTTTTTGCGACTTAGAACCCAACACACAACTAATCGGTGATTTTTTCTATCTCAGCCTGGTGATTAACAATCTCATTGGTAATGCGATTAAGTTCACAGAACATGGCTCGGTAGACCTTTCAATTCAGAAAGTCAAGCTAGAAAACTCCATCTTCACCTTACATTTTTCTGTTAAAGATACGGGAATAGGCATCTCTCCAGAATCTCAACAGCAAATATTAGATCCCTTTTCTCAGGCTGATGGCTCTATATCACGACGTTTTGGAGGCACTGGACTGGGGTTAACTATTAGCAACCGAATTTTGGAGTTGATGGGCAGTACTTTAAATATTGATAGTACCGAAGGGCGGGGCTCAACCTTCAGTTTTGATTTAGTAATAGTGAAAGAGCGCCGTAAGTAAAAACTGTCGAAATAAGCCTTGCGGCTTATTTGGGTCTGCATAAATAAGTGAAGACTTTAAAATTGAGTACATTAGGTGGAATACTGAGCCAATTCTCTGGCTTGTTAGATGAAAAGATGCGATCGCCCTGGCCATTTTTTTCAGTGTAGGCATATTTCTCTAAAAAACGCGCTTTGTTTTCGGTGCAATCATATTCATAGTAGGCCACCCCAGAATATACGTCTCTATCGCCCTCAAAAATTTGCATTGGTTTTTTAAGGTCAAATAAAACCCATGCTTCGATTGAGTATGGGTTTCGTTTAATAGTGCTGGTATCTACCTTTACAACGGCAGTATCATTGCTTCCAAGCTCGAGCCAATTGGCCATTGCTACAGAGCTAATGCAACACAGGATGATTGCAGTGAATTTTTTCATTGAAGTTCTTTCATTTACAGTCAGTGTTTAATACTCGAAATATTCTATTCTGTATTTTATGATTAATGCAGATTTCTGAATTTGGGGTGTTTTAGAGCTTAAAAGACGGTCAGGTTTTTGCATTAGAGCTCCATGAAAGCGAGCGCGAGGCTGCATCAGATCAAATACAGTAAAATTGCGGACGTCCTTGACCTGTTTTTTCCATTCTCTTAGCCATGGCACTCTTTAAGAAAAAATCCGTAGCTGCACCGATTCAGGCACCTAGAGGTCCTGAAAAAATTGTGCCAGAAAATCCTTATCTTGGACGTGAGCCTATCATTAATAGAGAGCAGACGATCATTGGATATGAGCTTTTCTTTCGACCAGGTACCACGCTTAAAGCTAAACGACTGAACGACCGTAATGATGTTATGGTGCAAATTGCTAAGCGCTTAGCCGAGGATCCCAAAGCCGAAGTGAATTACCCAGAGGAGGTGACCGATGCCAATCTCAGGGATGACGATGGTAAGGAGGTGACTCAGGTAACTCTATCTGAAATCCTCTACTCCCTAAAGACAAAAGGGGTTACTCAATCCCTGGGTCAACATTTAGGTTTTATTAATATTCGTGCCGATCAATTGGGTGATGAGTTGCGCGGATTTCCGGCAATAAAATTTCCCTTGCAAATTGATCTTGCAGAAATTCTAGGCGCGATTGAAGCTGAAGCTGCAATTGCTAAAGAGGCTGAACAAGATCTCGAGACCAATGCTGAAGCTAAAAAAGATTTTGAGGATTCTGGAGAACCTAGGGTTCCTGAAATTATAGAAAAGCTTGAAAGACTGCGAAGCGTAGGTTACAAATTCGTATTAACGGGTTTGACTGAAGTCTTTGATGGCCTGGATGATATTTTGACAAAGTTTCGTTATGTGAAGTTAGATCTTCAAAAGGTCACTAAACCATTCAGCCTGATTGATTACTGTAAAGGCATTCCTTTGCCACGCGATGAAAAATCCAAAGATGGTAGCAAAACATTGCAAATTATTGCGTCCAACGTACATACCCCAGAAGAATACCATCATGCGCGCGATATTGGATGCGATGCGTTTGAAGGTTTTTACTTTGTTAAATCTGATCCTGAACTGTCATTGCATCGCGGTGATGAATATCGTAAGTTATTAGAGTTATTAACTTTGCTACTATCTTCCCCTGAGTTAAAAGAATTGGTAACTGCAGTGGAGGCTAATCCGGTAGTTTCTAAACACCTCATGGTGATCGCTGAGATTGACTCACGGAGAAAGCGTGAAAAGCCGGAGAATATTCGTGATGCTGCTGTAATTTCAGGCATTAAGCGCATTACGCGATGGACCCAACTCCTGCTCTATGCCGATACCAAGGCAAAAGTAGCCTTAGATGCCACACCTTTATTGCAGCTTGTTTGTGTCCGAGCTTTCTTTATGGAATCTCTGTCAACCAAATTGGGGGCGGGTGGAGGCTTGGGTTCTAGTGATTTAGCCTTCTTGGTTGGCGGGCTATCCTTAATTGATAATCTTTTTGACGAGCCGGCTCGCGAATTACTTTCTCACTTTAACCTTCCCAGCGTTGTCGTAGATGCCATTGTCGACCGCTCCGGTATTTTGGGGCAATTGCTTTCACTGGCTGAGGCTGCAGAAGTAGGTGATTTGGAGAAGTGCCGTCATCTGTGCTCTGATGAGTTGAAGACGGTAAGCCTAGACGATGTTGCTCAAGATTCCCTATTGGCGATTAAAAACTTTGTGGCTCAAACCCAGTTTGCACCAGAAGAGGACGTTTGGGATGCTGCAGATTCACCGAATGAAGAATTGGCCTAAGGGCCAATCAGGCGATGTGGGTCAAGAGCGCTAACGGGTTCCGCCCAGCTCTTACAGATCTGGGTTAGATTGGTTAAAAAAATTGTCATGGAATTGAAATACTTGCATTGTGACAATTAGTGTATACACTATCCTAAGTTCATGTTTATTATAGGCAATGTTTAGTTGGCTATTGTTTTCAAGGCCTACTTCTCATGGTCTGTAGCATCTAAAAAATGATTCAATATTGATTAGTGTTGCTATTGTGCGCTGGGCAAGCAGTCGATTTTTTTGCTCACCCTTTAAGGAGATTTGGTGTCCGACAAGCAGAAAAATCTATTACCTAAAATAGTGGGTGAGCGCTTTAGGGACGCCAGGGAAAAGCAGGGTTTATCTATTGAGGAATTAGCAAATAAAGCGATTCTTTCCAACAGCCAAATTCGGCAAATCGAAGGCAATGAGCAGGGCGCATTCTATTCCCCAGACATCAAATATTCGAGCGCTAAAAAGGTAGCCAAAATTCTGGGGCTACCCGAAGAGCAAGCTTTTGATGCAAGCGAAACAATGCTCGATGGAGATATTCAAGTCTCAAGAGAGCAAAAAGAATTCAATGAGATCGAAGCCATGCTGGCGCAAAAAATGATCAACGAGATCAAGTTTGAAAAGCCCAGCTTGATTCAAAAGATTATTGGCAAGAAAACCTCTATGCAATTGCCAATCCAAGGCATTGAGGTGACCTATGCCACTGGACCTAAATCAGTCTTCAAGCGTATTGTCTTTTTACTAATTTTGCTTGCGGTCCTCGGCATCGGGTATCGGGTACTCAGCCCATATATTCATTTTTCCTAAGTTGATAAGAATGCCCTCTATCACCGATATCACTAGTATCGTCACTGCAATCCGCAATCGCCTAGCAGAAAGATTGCTAAATGATTAAACCAATTGTTTTACTTTGGGCAATCTTATTTACTAGTCAGGCGTATGCTGATTGGACTAAAGTGACGGCCAATCAAGATATTTCTGTGTACATAGATGCCCAGGCAATTCAAAGAAATAAAGGCTTGGTGAAGGTTAAAGTTTTGGTCAATGAAGCTAAAGAATTAGTCGTTGATAAAGATAGGCATCCTTATCAATCCTTTAGAACTTACATAGAGTACAACTGCAAGAAAGAGCTTCAAAGAGCACTGTCTACTAAATGGTTCTCTGAACCAATGGGCGAGGGCAATGTAGCCTATCAAGATAAGCAACCATACCCCTTTGCCCCTGTAGCAGAAGGCACTTTAGGCTTGGTTGTGATGAAACGTGTCTGTAAGGGCGTCTGATGTATAGAATTAGGCAATATAAACTTCAATTTCCCCGAAAAATCATTCTTTCACCATTTTCTTATTCATTTTATTTCCGCTAAAACATGCAAACTCCAGTCAATCTATATCTACCCATTGGCATTGCAATTGGAATTCTTCTTGTTGCCGCTTTTTTGTATTGGTCTTGGTCAAAAGTTATTTACCAATCGAGCGCTCAAATTAAAGACCTTTGCGGTGAGCTCAATGGTAAAGAGGCAGCAGGCGGGGATATTTTTACGGCAGCTATCGGGTCGACTACCAATGCTCGAATCATTGATTTACTCCAAGAGAGCAAAAGAAATCTCATCGACATTCGAGGGGATTCTGGGTCTAAGCAATACTGTCTTAAACCGTATTCTGATATTTGGACTGCTAGAAATATACTAGCTGGAAAAATTAATCTCTCATTGTATGAAACTATGCCGAATATTTTGATCGGTGTAGGTTTGATGTTTACTTTTATATTTCTGGCATTAGCATTAAATGATGCTGGTCAGTCTATGAGTGGTAACCAAGAGTCTCGTGATGCCGCCCTTAAGGGTTTGATTGCTACAGCGGGCGGCAAGTTTATTACCTCGATTGCTGGTTTGTTAACTTCCCTAGTTTGGAACTGGGCTGCTAAGCTTACACTTGAAAAATTGGAAACTGCTATAGATGAATTGCAGGCTCAGCTCAGGGCAATTGTTCCCGATAATGGTCCGCAAGCAGTTATCCAAGCGCAACTTGGCATGTTCCATGAAATGCTGTCGCAAAACCATGAGCAAGTAAATCAATTAAAACGATTTGAAACGGACTTTGCGCTATCCATATCCAAGGCGATCGGCAATGCACTCGAGCCTTTATTTAATGACCTTAGCGTAAAACTCATTGATGCTTTCGATAAATTAACCGAGCGTATCAGCCGTATTAATGAAGAAGCTCTTAAAAACATTATGGAGAAATTCTTAGAGGCGATTAAAGGTGACTCCGCAAAAGAGATGGAGCAGTTCAGAAAAACCTTAGTAGAGGTGACTGAAAAACTCAATACTGCTGGAGTAGGGGCTGGAGTCTCTCTTGCCCAAGCAGGAGATTCTTTTGGTAGTGCCATAAGCGCCTTAGAAAAGACGGTTACCAAAACCAATGAAACCATGCTTGGCTTAGAGTCTGGGCTCCAAAGAGCAAAAGACTTCACTAGCGAAGGCGCTACTAAATTAGAGTTTGTCTTGGGTGGATTGATTGGTTCAGTCAACGGCATCGACAAGGTGATTGTTAATGTTGATTCCTTTGTGCAAAAAATTCAATCGAGTACGGAGTCACTAGGCTTAATAGCCCGCAGTTTAGATACGACAGTAGCTTCACAAGAAGTCATCAGTAAAGAGTTTGGTGTTGGCATTTCTGCCATGTCCAGTGCTCTCAAAGACGCTGTTAATGAAATTAAACTAGGCACCGATGCTTCTCGTGCGGCGCTCAGTTCTTTGAGGATTGAGTTTGAATCAACCAAGACCTCTATTGATCAAACCGTCAATCATTTGACTAGTGGTGTGTCGGATTATTCTAATAAGGTGGTGCAGTTACATTTTAAATTAGATGAAAAACTGGCTCAGGCTATTTCTTCTATTCATACAACCATCACAACCTTAGAGCAAACGATGGATGACTTTGTTGAGTCACTTCCCAAGAGTTAATTGGATATCTTCGCCGAGACTAAAACATCACTATGATTTTTTTACCGTCTAGCCACAATAAACAATCTGAAAAGGTTGAGGAAGCGGGCTATCTCGCTTCTGCAAGTGATTTGATGATAGGTCTATTGTTTGTTTTTATCATCATGGTAGTAATGCTTTCTCAAAGGGTCGATTCGATTCAAAGAGGAGAAAGCGTTAACGACCCACTCGCAAGCGCGGTACTGATCATTGGGCAAAAGTTTAAGGAAGCTGGCTTAAATGTGGTGATTGATCCGCAATCCGGGGTTATAGGCCTTCCGGCTGATGCTTTATTTGGATTTAATAGTGCAGTTTTGAATGAAAATTCAACTCAAACATTAAAAAAAGCTAGAGAGTCCTTGATTAAGATTCTGCCTTGTTATGTTCATTCTGAAAGAGCTTCTAGACCATTAGACTGCCCACCAAATGATGAGCAAGCAGAAATCGAAACAATTTTTATTGAAGGGCATACTGACTCTAAGCCCCTTCAACAAGGCAACTACACTAATTGGCACCTGGGTTTAGATCGTGCCCGTGCGGTTTATGAAGTTCTGACCGAAGGCAAGCCCCAGTCCTATCAAAATGAACGTAAGTTAGACGTCTTTGGCATTAGCTCTTATGCTGATAAGCGCGTAATCAAAAGTTTTGGTTTAGAGGATGCAGAAAAAAGCCGGCGAGTTGAGTTGCGCTTCATTTTGGCATTTAAGCCCGACTCCATAAAAGGTAAAGCAGCTAGAGAGGCTTTAGATGCTGCTGGTGCTCCAACCGCTGCTGCGGCTGTTGTGACGCCTGGAGCGAATGTAATACAAAGTCCTAACAGCAAACCTATTACAGCGCCAAAATGAACCTAGCAACGCTACCAGAAGATTTTCCTCTGCTAGCAAGTGCTGCGCAAAAAATCTCCTCAGAATCGATATCAATTGAAAAAATAGGTTTGCCGCCGGATATTTTTGCGGTTGGTGAGCGTACTTTTATTCGTTTCTCATTGGCACAGCTATCAGGGCATCAAGTTGACCAACGCTATTGGCGTTATTTTCCCTATGCTATTTGGCTTGAGCCAGAACGTAGTTTATCTGCGCGCACGGATTACTTAAGTGAGTACTTTGAGATCCATCTTCCGCGCTCTCTCAAGATTGCCAAAAGGGCAATGAAGTGGGCTGAGCCCTTATTCTATGTTTACCTCTATCACTTTAAGCCTAATGACCCTGTATTTAAAAAGCTGGCTCAGACAGCACAACTTTTTTTTACCAGTAGCGCTATTAAATTAGGCTCTCCACTGAAATCGTTGACCCATGATTTAAATTTATTGAATGCATCCGAGGGGCCGCGTTTCATTGCAGAGTCCATCCTCAAAACAAAAAGAGGGTTAATGGGGTGGATCAATCAATTTGATCTATGGCCTGGATTTACAGGTACTGCTTTTGCTCACGCCGCTTTTATTGAACTGCTTAAATTTCCAACAGAAAAAAGACGGCAAACAGACTATATCCATCTGGTCTTTGATTGGGGTATAGACAGCCAAAATCAATTTCGCTATCCCCAGGTTCAGGCGCTATTTAATGATGCTTTGCTGTTAGCCTGGAAAGGGGTAAAGCCGCCAGAGGATTTGAAGGCAGCAATGAGTGCAAAACTGATCAGTGTGATTGGCGACCCCAGGGTAGATCCAGAGCGGTGGCAAGGTACCAGTAGTGATGCAGTTCAGGTGCTTGTGGGCTGGCTTAATACCAAAGCAGCTTAATCAGTACTCATGAAGCTATTTGAAATTAATCAAAAATTACTTACGACGATGATTTAAACCCATTTCTGACCTGATTTCTTCTGATGCTAGAAGTATGCTGATTTAGTGGCTATATTTAATAGTTGCAATGTTCCTTATAGGAACGTTTGTGATTTTATTTTTTAGCCCCAAATAGTTTAGGAGCTCCAAAGCATCAATCCTGTTATGCAAATTATTTCCTATAAGCTATTGATTTATATAGGTAAAGTATCAATCAGACGTATTGGCTACGAACCAAGGGGTCGTGGGTTCAATTCCTGCCAGCCGCACCAAGCTACATAAGGGCCTCCCTAACGGGAGGCCCTTTCTATTTGTACTACTGAACTACATTTGTACTACTGAATGAGTATTTGAGTTTATATTACCGCCAGCTAGGCCATATTCTATAAGGGCCTATTCTTCGAAATCCACTGTTTGCTTGTACTACTGAATTATTTGGCCAATTAGAGTATTTGTCTGCTTCTCGGACCATTTCAGACATTCAAAGAAAGAGATTTTGGGGTCATTGACCGTCTCAGTTCGGCCAATAGCGGCCTATGGAAAGAGCTAGCTCCCCTCTGAGGCGTAGTCGCACGTTCGAATCGTGCTGGGCAGGCCAAAGGCCTGACTGGCCGATGAGGTCTAGTCAAAAAATCTGATTTTTCACTGCCCTAAAGGAGTGCAAGTAACCAGGAAACTTTCATATGGACCTGATATTATTACTTCTAATAATAAAACAATGAAGAATCAATTTGAAAACTCCATCTAACATTGAACCAAAAAATCAGTCTCGCCGTGATTTACTAACATCAGGAGCGGCCGTTATAGGTAGTACGCTCTTGCCTGCCGGTGTACAAAATGCACAGGCTCAATCCAGCTCCAATAAGCTTCCTCAGGTTGATGCTCCAGCTGGTTACAACATTCTCTTTGTTTTGGTGGACCAGGAGCATTTCTTTAATAAGTGGCCGATTCCAGTTCCCGCTAGAGAAGCTATTAAAAAGAAAGCGATAACATTTGTTAATCATCAAAATGCATCAGTTCAATGCTCTTCAGCACGTTCAGTGATATATACGGGTCAACATATTCAACATTCTGGAATATTTGATAACCTTAATTTTTTATGGCAACCTGATTTATCTTCAAAAGTAAAAACCATTGGGCATCGTCTCAATGAGCTCGGTTATTATCCCGCTTATCAAGGTAAGTGGCATCTTTCTTACAACATGGATCAAGCCAAGCATGCTTACAATGCGCCACTAGATACTTACCGCAAGATCATTGAAGGATATGGCTTTCATGACTTTTTAGGTTTTGGAGATATTTGCGATAAAGAGTGGGGCGGTTATACCTTTGATAAAGCTAACGTTGCCTCTGCTGTAGCATGGCTTCGCAATCAAGGACAGAAATTAAAAGCAAAAAAACAGCCCTGGTATTTAGCTGTCAATATTGTGAATCCTCATGATGTTGCATATTACAACTCTGACTTGCCCAATGAAACTCAACAACAAAATAGCGCTGCTATTCCAGTGCCAAGAGCGCCAACAGATGATTTATACAAGGCGACTTGGGATAGTTACCCGTTACCAGAAAGCCGCAAGCAGGCATTAGATGCGCCTGGTCGACCTGCTGCTCATAAGATTTATCAGGAAGCCTGGAATGCAGTCTGTGGCAATTGGCCAAATGAAGATCGGCGCTGGAGATCTTTGCTGAACTATTATTTCAATTGCATTCGTGATAGCGATGAAAATGTGGCTGCTGTCATGAAGGGGCTTAAAGATAGTGGAATGGAAGATAACACTATCGTTATTTTTACTGCCGATCATGGTGAATTAGGTGGTTCCCATCAAATGCGGGGCAAAGGAACTACAGCCTACAAAGAGCAAAATCATTTGCCGCTCATGATTATTCATCCGGCTTACCCCGGTGGCAAGGAATGCAAAGCGGTCACATCACAAGTAGATTTGGCTACAACAATTATTTCATTAACTGGTAAAGATGCTGCCTCCAGGAAAAAGGCAGCGGATGGTCTTCCAGGTCGGGATTTAGTGCCGCTATTAAAAAATCCTGAGAAGGCTGATCTCGAGTCCCTCAGACCGGGCGCACTATATAACTTCAACATGCTCTCTTTTGTTGATGTAAAGTGGGCTAGAAGAACATACCCTTGGATGTTTAGTGGCCATGTGCCAACCCAAGAGGAAATAAAGCTTCTGACAGTCAATGAGCCAAATTTCTCAACACGCTCAGCGATGAGAAGTGCATCAAATGGGCGCTATCGTTTTTCTCGTTATTTCTCACCATTGAAATTTAATACGCCAACTACTTTTGAGGAGTTGATAGCTAACAATGATTTGGAACTCTTTGATTTACAAAATGATCCAGCTGAAATGAATAATTTGGCAATGAATCCTAAGCAGAATGCTGAACTCATTATGGCGATGAATAAGTTGACCAATGATTTAATTGCACAAGAAGTAGGTGTTGATGATGGCAGCTTCTTGCCGATTCGCAATGGGAAGTGGTATTTTCCGAATAAAAATCAAAGGTAGTTTTGAGTTTGAGTCACTGACTGCTTTGGGTCGGACACGGTCATCCTTAATTAAGCAGGCCGACAGATCGCTTTGAGACTCAAAGGAGTCCAACGCACCTGTGATTTGTCGAAGAGATTAATGGCGAGATTGAAGCTGAAAATTATTCTTAAATCCGGCAATCACTTACTCGAAGGCAGTGAGAAAATTCGACCCTAAATTTGTGCAATAGAACTTATGCCAAACCAATATAAACAAGGAGTTACAGGCGATCAGCACTCAATTCTATTGCACAATCTCAAGTCTGTAACTCATTGATTTATATAGATATTATGCCACTCCGATGTAGGGGCTACGAACCAAGGGGTCGTGGGTTCAATTCCTGCCAGCCGCACCAACTATAAGGGCCTCCACTCGGAGGCCCTTACCTTTTATGGCCTAGATCGCCATAAGGAAGTATTTTTCTGTATAAAGTGATCTTCATTAGGCCCCTTTTTTTGTAGTAGAGTAATCGTTCAGCAAAACCCATAGGAGTAGAAATGTCCCTCAGAATCAATGATATTGCGCCTAACTTTACGGCTAAGACAACTCAAGGTGAGATCGATTTCCATCAATGGATTGGCGACCATTACGCAATCTTGTTTTCTCATCCAAAAGATTTCACGCCGGTTTGTACAACGGAATTGGGCTACATGGCCAAAATTGAAGAAGAATTCACTAAGCGTAATACGAAGCTTATTGGACTCTCCATTGATCCAGTAGAGAATCACAGCAATTGGGCCAAAGATATTGAAGAGACCCAAGGCTACGCTGTTAAATATCCCATGATCGGCGACACCGATTTAGCTGTAGCGAAGCTGTACAACATGTTGCCTGCAGGCGACGTGGCAGCTGATGGCAGAACCGCAGCAACTAATGCTACTGTGAGATCAGTATTTATTATTGGACCAGATAAAAAAATCAAACTGATGATGACCTATCCAATGACAACTGGTCGTAACTTCAATGAAATTATTCGCGTCTTGGATTCCATTCAATTGACTGCGGGTCATAAGGTAGCCACACCAGTGAACTGGATTAATGGCGACGATGTCATCATTGCTGGTTCTGTTTCTGATGAAGAAGCAAAAACAATGTTCCCCGATGGATGGAAAGCGCTGAAGCCTTATTTGCGGATTGTTAAGCAACCTAACACTTAAATATAGAGTTGACGTTTTCTCTAGTCTAGTCTGCATCATGAAAGCCACCCTCGGTTGGCTTTTGCTTTTTCTGTTCGTTAACAGACAGACCGAATGCTGAGCCGTTCTTAAGATTGAGTCACTTAGTAGTGTGTGCAATCAAATAGGACGAACCATGAATCAGGCAGAAACATTCGCGGACATATACGCAGACAAATCACTTCGTTTATTAGATATCGTCTATGAATTACATGCTAGCGACAAAGGATATCCTTATCAAAATCTCCCCTTCGCTTCTTATAAGGACGGAAAGGTGATCCTGAAAGACAATCTATTGACCGAGTTGCAAAAGAACCCGGACGCAAACCTTACTGCTTGAGCTCAAGCCAATATCGTGCAACTTTTTGAGTGTGACATCAGCAGCTATTTGATGCATGCTTGAAAACGGCTTAGTAGAGCTGAGTTATCGCAGCGTATCTAGTAACGATATCGGCACGCTTGGTCTCATGAGACTGAGTGAATCGTCGTATCGCTGGAATGTTGCGCACCAGCTCACCAGCGTATTGTTTTACGAGAACGGCCACTTCGGGCAGTTACTAGAAGGTGGAAGAAGTGCGGTAGAGGAGCTTTGGGGGCGGATTCAGAAAGACCCACGGCATCGAGAAATTCACTTACTGGGAATCCGCCCAATTACAGCGCGGCGTTTCCCGAACTCCCCCTTGCGGTTATACGATGGCAAAGTTTTTGCTGCGGGTATTCCTGAGCTTAAGGTCAAGCTGATTGACAATATCTCTGCGCTAGATGTAGAGCTGGAAAAAGTTAAGGTGGCTTTGGGCTTTGGAGAAAACACCGCCTCTAGCGCTTGATTAAGCATCCCAACTTGGTGCAATAAAATTAGCCGCTCGTGAGCGGTTTTTTTATTATGAAAGAAGAAAAATAGATTCACCATGTAATACAAAGTCTTAGCGAGGTATATGAAGAATTTACAAGAGACTTTGGCTTGAGTAGTTATAAAAAATGTCACCGCTTAGTCATATTGACCCACTATAAATACGGCATACCTATGGGATATGTAGAGTAATTCTGTCCAATGCGGAGAACCAGTTTGTTCTGGCAGCCCCTAGGTAACCAAATAACGCAAATTGCATCATTGCAGTTTAATAAGCCTGAGCCTAGGCGCGGTCAGCCAAGGCTCTATCTCCCCATCTCTTTTTCTTTCTCTTGGGGCTTTTTAAGGCGTCCCTTGAAAGATCCCTTATAGTTCCCCTATGGTACGTCAGGACCCTTCAATACAGGCTCAATCAGCCCCAGTTGCCGTCTGGCAGCAAAAGGACTCAAAGCAAGCTCAAGTTGCCTTGAGCGGGCAGATTAATGTCTATACCCTGGCAGGAGTTTGGACGGATATTATTCAGAAGCAAGCGCTTTGGCTTGAGCAAGGTGGCAGTAACGACCAGTCACTCGTGTTTGACGCCTCCAAAGTGAGCTTCTTAGATGGAGCCGGCATTGCATTTCTCATCGATGTAGAGGAAGCGCAAAAAAAAGCAGGGGGTCAATTTGAGATTCAGGGGCTAGATCCCAAGTATGGGCCGCTCTTGAAAGAGTTTGAGCCGATTAATCAGCTTTTCCCTACGCCCACGAATAAACCTAAGCGCAGCTTTATTGTGAGTACTGGGATGGCGACCCAAAATTTACTCGATGACGCGTATGGTTTGGTGAGCTTTACGGGGCATCTTGGGGCTGATTTATTTTGGTCTCTATTACATATAAAGCAGGTGCGTTGGGGTGACTTTGTTAATGCAGCTGTTCAGGCAGGTATTGCTGCCTTGCCCATCGTTGGGCTAGTCTCCTTTTTAATTGGCGTTATTTTGTCGTTTCAGGCTGCCATAGGTATGGAGCAGTTTGGGGCAGTGTCTTTTGTAGGACCTTTGGCTGCTTTAGGTATTGTGCGCGAGATGGGCCCATTAATTACGGCGATCTTGCTCGCTGGACGCTCATCTGCCGCCTTTGCTGCTGAGATTGGCACCATGACCGTCAACAGTGAAGTGGATGCCTTAATCACGGGCGGGCTGAGCCCCATTCGGTTTTTGGTAGTGCCCAGGGTACTGGCAGGAATTTTGGTTATGCCCATCCTTGCTCTTTTCGCTGACGTGGTGAGTATTTTTGCATCCATGTGCACGATGTTGCTCTACGGTGTTCCCTTTATTAATTTCTATAACGGGATGTTGGAGGCGGTGGGTCTAGAAGACGTCTTCTCTGGCTTAGTGAAGGCCACCTTATTTGGTGTTGTGGTTTCTGCAATGGGTTGCTTACGGGGCATGCAGACTGGCACTGGCGCAGCGGCGGTGGGTATTTCAGCAACCCGAGCCGTGGTCAGCAGTATTGTGATGATTGTGTTGGTGGACGGCATCTTTGCTTATATTTCTTACATAACAGGCTTTTGATGAACACCGCCAATACCCTGAATCCTATTAGCACCGCCATTGATGTAGAAAATCTCACGATTGGATACGGCGATCAGATTTTGTTGCAGAATTTGAATTTCTCGGTGACCAGTGGAGAGATCTTCGTCATTCTCGGTGGTTCGGGTTGCGGGAAGTCCAGCCTGCTAAAAAACTTATTTGGTTTATATCAACCCATTGCAGGCGATGTGCTGATTGAAGGCCAAAATATTACAAAGGCAGTGGGTGCTGAGCGCCAACGCATCATGACGAGTTTTGGTGTGATGTACCAAGAGGGTGCTTTATTTGGTTCCATGAATTTGTTGGATAACGTGACGCTATTCATGGAGGAGTACACCCAACTCACTAAAGACCAAATGAATTTACTGGCACGTTGCAAATTGGATTTGGTTGGACTCTTACCGTATGAGAGTTATATGCCGAGTGAAATCAGTGGCGGCATGCAAAAAAGGGCAGCTATTGCACGAGCCATGGCCTTAGATCCAAAAATTTTGTTTTTAGATGAACCTTCTGCGGGACTTGACCCGATTACTTCTGCGGATTTAGATCGCACCATCTTAGATTTATCTAAAAATTTAGGATTTACCTTTGTCATTGTTTCGCATGAGCTAGCGAGTATTTATGCCATTGCCGATACCGTCATCATGTTGGATAAAGGGGCTAAGGGCATCATCGCTCAAGGCGATCCCAAGGCATTAAGAGATACCAGTCAAGATCCTAGAGTGCATCAATTCTTTAATCGCATCATGAGCAAGGAAGCAGCATGAGTAATAACTCCAATCCGAATTATTTCCGCCTTGGCCTATTTGTACTGGGTGCCATTGGCGCATTGATCGCCGTGATTTTAATTTTTGGTTCCGGCCAGTTATTTAAATCTTCATTCATTGTGGAAACGTACATTAAGCAATCGGTTACAGGCCTGGACACTGGCGCAGCAGTGCGCTTTCGGGGCGTCAAGATTGGTCAGGTGAAATCTATTGGCTTATCCGGAAACATCTATGAGCGGGATGTCCCAATGGCAAGTCGGCATGAATATGTGGTGGTGCGGATGCAGATTTTTGCTTCCAAAGTAGAGGAAGAGCATCTCAGCAAATATATTAGCGATGGCTTACGCGCACGCATTAAATCGATGGGTATTACAGGCGTCAATTATATTGAATTCGATTTTGCGGGAAAATCTAGTATCGCAACATACCAACCCTTAGCTTACGATTGGAACGCAGACTATCCAGTGATTCCTTCGTTGCCCAATCAAGCGGATGAAATTATTTCAGGCATTCAAAAAATTGTTGCCTCACTGGGCGATGCAGATTTAGCCGGGACGCAAAAAAAGTTTGATACTTTATTAAGCAACCTGAATCAGGTGATGGCTGGCGACGGGCAGAACAATCAAGGCATCATTCAATCAGTGCGTGACTTAAATGTCTTGCTTGATCGCATTGCGAAAGTGACTGACAAAGGTGAGTTAAATATATTGATGCGTGAACTTATAGCCACGATGGTTACTTTACGCCAGACCCTGGGCTCTGTTCAGGGCGACACGACAGCGAGCATGGAGAACATTAAATTAGCTACCGAGCAATTAAATGAATTAACTCGGGTTGCTAGCCAATCTCCTGCAAGTTTGATCTGGGGCGAGCCGCCCCCTCGGATTACGCCACCAATGAATGGGGAGCAAAAATGAGCACGTCCATGATGAAAACGAAATTGAGTTTAAAGCCACTGCTAGGCCTTGCACTTCTACTACTTCTGAACGCCTGTTCCTTGCCTACGCGACCTGCAGTTGAGCCCGAAAGTTGGTTGGTGGCGCCTCAAAGAGCGGGCACCCCTTTTAAGCCCAGAACGGACATTTGGTTAAAGATGGGGGCGGTTGCTGTGACTCCACCTTTCGATGGCAAATCTTTAGTCTACCGTTTAGGTGATCAACGCTATGTCAAAGATTTTTATAATGTGTATTCTGTTTTGCCTAACCAGATGGTCGCTAATGCAACCCGTCAGTGGGTGAATAATGCGAACATATTTGCGATGACGGTAGGGGAGGGCAATAGCTTCTTCCCTTATTACACCCTACAGGCATCGGTTGAGGAGTTTTATGGGGACTATCGCGTGCGCCCTGAGGCTGTGGTTACCGTAGAGTTTTTTCTGACGGCGACAAACGGCGCAAAAACGAATCCGATTATTGGGGTAAACCGCTATTCCAAGCGCGTCACCTTGAGGGACAATAGTCCAGCAGCGCTTGTTTTGGGTCAGCAGGAAGCTTTAGCAGAGATCCTGAAACAATACGAAGTAGATCTATACAAGTACACAGCGCACCTGCCACCTCCTATGGGAAGTTAATTATGAAATGGTTTACTCGTCGTATTTTGTGCGGAGATGCATCCCAGATCTTCGTTGTGCTGCTCGGTCTGAGCGTTTGTTTGCCAGTCATTGCGCAAACCTATCCAACTAAGCCTATACGCCTCATTGTGCCGTTTGCCCCAGGCGGTAGCACGGATATCATTGCGCGCTCTGTGGCGGATGGACTTGGTCGGCAACTTGGCCAACCGGTGATTGTGGAAAACAAGCCTGGTGGTGGTGGCACGGTAGGTACCACTGAAGTCATTCGCGCATCTAAGGATGGCTATACCATTGGCATGGCGACCGTATCCGCCACTGCTGCCAACCCTGCAATTAACCCAAAGACCGGCTACGACCCATTGAAGGATCTCACAGCCATTAGTAATATTGCTGCTACCCCGAATGTGATTGCCGTTAACCCTGCCTTTCCGGCAAAGGATTACAAAACCTTCTTGGCCGAGTTAAAAGCACACCCTGGTCAATATTCATATGCTAGCTCAGGCACGGGTGGTATTGGTCATCTGCAGACAGAATTATTTAAAAGTTTAGCGGGGGTGTACTTAGTGCACATTCCCTATCGAGGCGGTGGCCCGGCTTTAGCGGATACGGTTGGCGGTCAAGTCCCTATGATTTTTGATAATTTGCCGTCGGCTCTTCCCTTTATTAAAGACGGCAAGCTCATTCCAATTGTTGTGGCAGCGCCTAAGCGTTTGACGCAATTGCCAAACGTACCAACCTTCGCCGAAGTCGGTTTGGCGCCAGTCAATCGGATGGCGTACTATGGTCTGATTGGTCCCGCTGGGATGCCCAAAGACGTGGTGGAAAAGATCTATACCAGCCTTCAAAAAGCGGTTGCTGAGCCCGCCATACGCAGACGAATTGAAGATACTGGTTCCTTGATTAACGTCAATGGGCCAGAAGCTTTTACAAAAGAAATTGCTGCAGAGTACGCGATCTACAAAGAAGTCGTGGCAACGCAAAAATTGCAGTTAGATTAAAGTTAAATTAAATAAGCTCAACAACGGGTATTAAGTAAGTTATGGATTTAGGAATACAGGGTAAGGTTGCATTGGTGTTGGCTTCGAGCCGCGGATTAGGACAGGCAATCGCGGTCGCTTTGGCGCGGGAAGGGGTGAAGGTAGCCGTGACCGGGCGCAATGCGGACGGTCTGCAACAATCCGTGAAATTGATCGAGGCGGCTGGGGGGAGCGCTTTGGCCTTGACTTGGGATCTGGCAGACAAATCAGCCATCGACCAAATGATTACTAGGGTTGAGCAAGAGCTTGGACCAATTGATATTCTGATCAATAACACCGGTGGACCACCACCCACGCCTGCAGCTGGCCAAGACCCAGCGTTGTGGCAAAAAAGTTTTAACGATATGGTCTTATCTTTAATTAGCATTACAGATCGAGTATTGCCTGGTATGCGGCAGCGGGGTTGGGGACGGATTATTACGAGTACGACTTCCGGTGCCATTGCCCCAATTAAAAACTTAGCCATATCTAACACTTTAAGAGCGGCTTTATTAGCTTGGTCTAAAACCTTGTCTGCTGAAGTAGCCCCAGACGGAATTACCGTAAATGTCATCATGCCTGGCCGTGTAGCGACAGATCGCTTACGTCAATTAGATGAAGCAAGGGCGCAACGAGAGGGCATTAGTTACGACGCTGTAGTGCAGTCGAGTCTGAAACAAATCCCGATGGGGCGCTATGGCGACCCTCAAGAGTACGGTGACACGGCAGCCTTTTTGGCGAGTCAAGCGGCCTCATTTATTACTGGTTCAGTCATTCGTGTCGACGGCGGTCAAATACAAGCGATTTAAGTCAGGTGCTCATTCGCTTTTACAGACAATTCAAACGGGATCTGCGCTCTAGCGAGTTGATTTGGCTGTTTGTCGCGCTGACTTTATCGGTCACCGCACTGGCTAGTGTCAATTTTTTAACGGATCGTTTGCAACGGGCTTTTCAGTTCGATGCGCGCCAATTGTTAGCTGCTGATTTATTGTTAGTCAGTGATCAAGTGCTGCCACCCCGTTTTTTGGCTGAGGCGCAAAAGCGCCAATTGCAAATAGCCCAAACAGTTGTTTTCCCCAGCATGGCCACGGTTGGCTCGCATAGCAAACTCAGTTCACTTAAAGCCGTTAGCAGCAACTACCCATTACGTGGCAAATTGTCTGTGGATGCCATGTCTGGAGCGGGAGCGCAACTGAGTTCTCGCGGTCCGTCCAAGGGGGCTGTATGGGTTGAGCCGAGCTTACTGGATAGCTTGCATGCCCATGTGGGCGATCGCATTAGTTTAGGCACCCAAGTTTTTTTAATTAATGGGGTCTTAATTAGAGAGCTTGATCGGGGCGCAGGCTTCATGAATTTTGCGCCACGCGTGATGATGTCTGATGAGGACTTGGCCTCTACTGGTTTAATCGGTTTTGGAAGTCGGGTCACCTATCGCTTATTGTTAGCGGGTCCTGATGAAGCAATTCAAGATTATGCGCAATGGGCTAAGCAAGTCATTGAATCTGAAGGTCTGCGCGGTTTACGGATTGAGACTTTAGAAAATGCCCAGCCCCTGATGCGCAAAACGTTAGAGCGAGCTGATCATTTTTTATCTTTAGTAGCCTTGCTCACCGCAATGGTGGCAGCAGTTGCCATTGCTTTATCCGCGCGGCGCTATGTTTTAAAGCAGGCTGACGTGTGCGCAGTGATGAAATGCTTCGGTGCCAGCCAACAAGCTATTTTGAGGCGACAAATTAACACTTTGGCGTGCTTAGGGGTGGTAGCTGCTCTATCTGGGGTGGCGCTTGGTTATGTTGCCCAAGAAATACTGATCCGTTTATTAGGCAATTTAATCATCGCGTCCTTACCGTCAGCTTCTCTTTGGCCCATTGTCTGGAGCACTTTATTTTCCTGGTGCCTCCTAGTGGGTTTTGCTGGGCCGGCTTTAATGAGTTTAGTGACGGTATCACCCATTCGTTTAGTGCGTAAAGAATTTGATGGTGTATCTATTAAGGCAATCTGGGTTGCCGTATTCGGTATCGCTACTTGTGCTGTTTTAATTTTGATTGCTGCGCGTGATTGGCGCTTGGCCGCTTGGGTGGGTTTGGTTTTTGGAGCGGCAGTACTATTATTTTCTGGATTAGCCTGGTTGGCTTTGCGTTTATTGAGCCGCTTACATGTGCAGCATTTTGCGGTGAGGTTTGCGCTGATTCTGCAAGCGCGCAGGGCTTCATTTGTGATTATTCAAGTCACTGCGTTGGGCATCGCCATTATGGCGTTCTTACTCATTTTCTTATTGCGCCAAGATCTGCTGATGACTTGGCAAGGAAGCATTCCTGCTAATGCACCTAATCGATTCATGATTAACGTTCAAGCAGATCAAAAGCAGGGGATTACTCAAACCTTGCTTGCTGCTGCCATTGAGAACCCGAGTTTCTATCCGATGATTCGTGGCCGCTTGATTGCAGTCAACCAGCGCAATATCACCCCGCAAGATTACGCGGATGACAATGCCCAGCGCTTAATTGACCGCGAATTCAATCTATCGTATGCGCAGCAGTTACCCCCTGGTAATCGCATTACTGCAGGTCATTGGCTCGAGGGGGGTAAGCCACAAATTTCTTTAGAAACAGGCGTTGCCAAAACACTCAAACTTCAATTGGGTGATGTCATGACGTTCGAGGTAGCAGGAGAAAAAATCTCTGCGCCTGTAACTTCACTGCGTAAACTCGACTGGGGATCAATGCGCGTGAACTTCTTTGTCATCATGCCTCCTGCGCAATTACAAACACTGCCGCAGTCTTGGATCACTGCTTACTATCAAGCCCCTCAACAAGCGACCTTAGATTTTGAGTTGACGCAGGCGTATCCTAATTTGACCGTTGTAGATGTTGCTGCCTCTCTGCAGCAAATTCAGGAGGTGCTAAATCATTTGGCTTCGGCGCTAGGTCTGTTGTTTGCATTTACGATCGTGGCGGCCACCTTGGTATTGGTGACATCCATTTCTGCTACGCAGGATGAGCGCTTTCGTAATGCTGCTTTATTAAAGGCTATTGGTGCCTCCCGTAAAACTTTGTCACAGATTGCCAATGCAGAGCTTGTGATGATTGGCCTCATGGCGGGAAGCTTGGCAGGTCTTGCCGCTGGCGGTGCGGCGTGGGCCTTAGGTCGTTACGTCCTCGAAATAGAATTCATGGCGTTTTTCAAAGCACTTTTCTTAGGCGTAGTTTTAGGGGTAGTAGCTTGTCTTCTTGCGGGCTATTATTTCCAACGAAAAATTCAAAATGCCACCGCAGTGACCTGTCTTCGAGAGATTTAACGCCGCTTAAGAAAGCGTTACAAGGCTCTTAGGAATTTGCACAATGCGGGTGCCAGCAATCCGATCTGGTACGTCTTGGCGCAAGCCAGTAGGCTTAGGATCAATGAAGATGCTCAGCGGCCAAAAAAATAAAGAGGTGACAAAGAGCATTTCAATGATCTGCCATTCTTTTAGGTGCAGGATCGCTTGTAGGCCGATACAGGGCAAAATCCATAATGAACCCAGAAGGTAACGACGCAGCGCTAATCTGCGCGTCAGATTAAATCCACCTGGCCCGATGATCCGCAGGTTCCAGGTTTGCATGGCCAGCGTCTGGCCGGACTTAGTCCAGTACCAAACAAAGTAAATGCCTAGCACCGCGTAAAGATAACAAAAGCTAAGCCAGCTAGGCAAAGCTAAGCCAAATAGCATGCCTAAGGCAAGGTTTGGTAGTAAAAAGCACAGCGCAATGACGCCCAATAACACTAGTTGCTCATAGAGTGCGCAGGCAACGCGCCGCCAAAATAGGGGTGCGGGCAATGCATTGAATTCTGCTGGGGTCATACCCTATTTAGTTCGAGGAGGAAGCGCTGTCAGGGTTATCTGAAGTGCTTGTGGGAGGCGGTACTGGAATATTTTCAGGTGGGGTCGATCCCTTCGGAACGCGCGCGGGCAATTGCGAGGTCATCGTTGGATTGATGCGGTGTTGTTGCATCGTGGGCGCATTGGCTGCAGTCGGTTTTTTCTTGCCGACTTCAGCTTCGGCGAGCTTCTTTTTTTCCTCGTCGCTGAGCTTTTGGTAGGCACTCCATGCTTCGGCTTTTTTATCGGCAGGAAACTTTAGACTGCTTAAGTAATTTTCACGCGCTACCCGTCGATCCCTCTGCGGCAGCTTAGCCCAAGCAACCATTCTAGATTGCAGGCGTTCTTGTTCTGCGCCAGTCATCTTGGGGTAAAGGTTGGCTACCTGAATCCATTTCTTGCGACTTTCAGGAGGTGTGTAATCCCAATCACTTTCAAGTGGGGACAAAATCTTCTGTTGGCTGGGACTCAGCCCCTCCCAGGTGCCGTCAGGGGTTTTCACGGGCATGCCCGTGGGCTTGCTATGAGAAGGTGTTGCAGTTTGGGCTTGAGCGCTTGCTACAAACCCAGTCAAGGTTGCTAAAAATAAGCAAAAACTGAATGTGGCAAGCCCAATAGAGCGCATTGACAGTTTTTGCATATGTAGGCTTAACTGACTCGCACTTAGCTAGTACTGCGAGGCGAAGCGTCTAGAGTGTGACTAGGGCTTGAATTCCCATCAATACTTGAGCCGTTTTTGAGAAATTGCAAAAAGCCACTATCCGCATACGCATCTGGCGGAACATCATCGGTCAATAGGGCGGCATCCACTTCAGCGATGTCGTTAATGCGTGAGTCTGCTTGCCATTGAGCGATGCCGACTAAGCCAAATACTAAGACCACCAAGGGAGCTAACCAACCAAAGGTGTCCCATAGGGAGCCTGTCCGGAAAAAACTCCCACCAAAGCGAGGCGCATTTGCCAAGGAAAAACTGTGAACAAAGGCTTTTTCAGGTTTTTTGAGGGAAAGGGCCTTTAAACGAGCCGCGTAAAGACGATCCTTGATTTGAGGAGGCAGGGATTGGCTGCCTTGGCGAAGCAGGGCAGCGGCGGCCAAACCAAATTGGTTGGCAGCAGACGGGCTGAATTGATCTTCGTTTTTCGTATTCACAGCGTAATTCCCTTTAATTTCAATGCTTTAGCCAAAGCCTGAGTGGCTCTTGAGCAGTGCGTTTTGACACTTCCTTCGCTGCAACTCATTGCTAGGGCGGTTTCAGTAATACTGAGCTCATCCCAATAACGCATCAGGAAGGCTTCTCGTTGACGAGCTGGCAATTTTGATATTTCAGACTCCAAAGCCTCTAAAAGCTGAGTCCGCTCTAGTTTAAATGCCCCATCTTGGTGAATTTCGCTATCCTCTGGCGCCGCTAGGGACTCTAGAGGGTCAAAATCATCGCCTTCATCGGATTTCTTGCCCATGCTGGAAAACAGGCTGACCCAGGTATTGCGAACTTTTTGCCGTCTAAACCAATCATGGATACGATTTTGTAAGATTCGAGTAAATACCAGCGGTAACTCAGCAGCGGGGCGGTCACCATATTTTTCGGCCAACTTGATCATGGCATCTTGCACGATATCCATCGCCGCGTCGTCGTCACGGACGGCATAGACTGCCTGCTTAAAGGCGCGCCGCTCAATACTGCTCAAAAAGTCAGATAGTTCTTGGGCTGATGCCATGTGCTCTATTAGACCTGATTGGGATGCATTTGGTCTATTTTAGGGGATTGCTATAGAATGGCAGGCTTACTACCAAGAATTTCATTCAAGAAGTGGTTTTTTCCGGTAGCAGCGCCGTTCGAACTCAGGCCACAAGCAGGAGACAGAACAGACCAAACAATTTTTTGCCGAAAATTGCAAAGGACGAAAGAAAATGAATACAAGCAGCGCCGAATTTTTAGTTAGCAAAGCTAGCAAAGAAACAACACCCCCTAGTTCAGTAAAAGCACCTCCCGAAATGATCGGTGCAGAGATGCTCGTGCACGCCTTGCACGCTGAAGAGGTTGAATTTGTCTGGGGATATCCAGGCGGATCCGTTCTGTTCATCTACGATGAAATCTTTAAGCAAGATAAGTTTGAGCACATTTTGGTGCGCCATGAACAAGCAGCCGTTCATGCAGCCGATGGCTATGCTCGTGCTACTGGTAAGGTAGGTGTCGCTTTGGTCACCTCGGGACCGGGCGTTACCAATGCCGTCACCGGCATTGCTACTGCTTACTCAGACTCAATTCCCATGGTCATTATTAGTGGCAATGTGCCAACCTATGCCATTGGTGAAGATGCGTTTCAAGAGGCAGACACTGTAGGTATTACCCGTCCAGTGGTGAAGCACAACTTCTTAGTCAAGGATGTGCGCGATCTGCCATTAGTTCTGAAAAAAGCGTTTCATATTGCCCGTACCGGCCGTCCTGGACCCGTATTGGTCGATATTCCTAAGGACGTATCGGCAGCGAAAGCACCTTTTGTGTATCCCGAAACCTTGGAGATGCGTTCTTACAGCCCTGTAGTCAAAGGGCATAGCGGTCAGATCCGCAAGGCAGTTGCTTTACTTCAAGAAGCAGAGCGCCCTTATATTTACACCGGTGGTGGTGTGATCTTGGCGGATGCCGCTGCTGAATTAAAAGAATTTGCCGATCTACTGGGTTATCCAGTGACTAACACGCTCATGGGCTTAGGCGGCTTCCCCGGTACAAGTCCTCAGTTTGTGGGCATGCTCGGTATGCATGGCACGTATGAAGCCAATATGGCGATGCAACACAGTGATGTGTTGATCGCGATTGGCGCACGCTTTGATGACCGTGTCATTGGCAATACCCAGCACTTTGCTAGCCATCCCCGCAAGATTATTCATATTGATATCGACCCCTCAGTGATTTCAAAACGGGTGAAGGTGGATGTGCCAATCGTAGGCAATCTCAAAGAAGTATTGCTTGAGATGACTGCGCAACTCAAAGTAGCCGAACCACGTAAAAATGATGCCAAATTGGCAGCTTGGTGGGACCAAATTAATGAATGGCGTAAAAAAGATTGCTTGAAGTATGACGAGCAGTCGCAAATCGTCAAGCCACAATATGTTGTGCAAAAACTGTGGGAGTTAACGCATGGTGATGCCTTCATCACATCCGATGTTGGACAGCATCAAATGTGGGCAGCTCAGTTCTACAAGTTTGATAAGCCTCGTCGTTGGATTAATTCAGGCGGGCTAGGCACAATGGGCGTGGGCTTGCCTTATGCCATGGGTATTAAGAAGGCCTTTCCGGATAAAGATGTTTTTGCCATTACTGGCGAAGGCTCAATCCAAATGTGTATTCAAGAGCTCTCTACTTGCAAGCAATACAATACGCCGGTCAAGATTGTGTCATTGAACAATCGTTACTTGGGCATGGTGCGTCAGTGGCAGGAATTGACGTATAACAAACGTTACTCGAGCTCTTACATGGATTCATTGCCTGATTTTGTGAAATTGGCAGAAGCCTATGGTCACGTTGGCATGAAGATTGAGAAGAAATCGGATGTCGAAGATGCCCTGAAGGAATCGATTCGGTTAAAAGATCGGACTGTGTTTATGGACTTTCAGACCGATCCCGAAGAAAACGTGTGGCCAATGGTGCAGGCGGGTAAGGGCATTACCGAAATGCTGTTGGGTAGCGAGGAACTCTGATGCGACATATTATTTCTGTTCTCATTGAGAACGAACCTGGTGCTTTATCTCGGGTAGTTGGGCTTTTCTCGGCGCGCGGCTACAACATTGAAACTTTAAGCGTTGCACCTACTGAAGATTCTTCCTTATCGCGCATCACCATCGTGACGGTCGCGTCGGAAGATGTGATCGAGCAAATTACCAAACATTTGAACCGCTTAGTTGAAGTGGTGAAGGTATTTGACTTGACTGAAGGTCCGCACATTGAGCGTGAGCTAATGATGATCAAGGTGCGTGCTGTTGGTAAAGAGCGTGAAGAACTCAAGCGCACTACGGACATTTTCCGCGGACGCATTATCGATGTGACTGATAAGAGTTACACCATTGAGCTGACAGGTGATGGTGCCAAATTGGATGCCTTTATTGATTCGATTGATCGTACCTGCATACTGGAAACCGTGCGTTCGGGCGGTTCTGGAATCGGTCGCGGTGAACGTATCTTGAAGGTGTAATTTTTTTACTGACGTATTACAGCATTAACTATCTATTTCAATACAAGGAAAGAGCATGAAAGTTTTTTACGACAAAGACGCAGATTTATCCCTCATTAAAGGCAAAAAAGTAACCATCATCGGTTACGGTTCACAAGGTCACGCACATGCATTGAATCTCAAAGATTCTGGTGTGAATGTCACTGTTGGCTTGCGTAAGAATGGTGCCTCCTGGAGTAAAGCAGCAAATGCTGGCTTGAATGTTAAAGAAGTAGCTGAGGCTGTAAAAGACGCTGATATCGTCATGATGCTCTTGCCTGATGAGCAAATTGCAGATGTCTACAAGTCAGAAGTGCATGGCAATATTAAGCAGGGCGCGGCCCTCGCATTTGCGCATGGCTTTAATGTGCATTACGGCCAAGTTCAGCCACGTGCTGACTTAGATGTCATCATGATTGCACCAAAAGCACCCGGTCATACTGTTCGCGGTACTTACGCGCAAGGTGGTGGTGTACCGCATTTAATTGCTGTGTATCAAGACCAGTCTGGCGCAGCGCGCGACTTGGCTTTGTCTTATGCAACAGCTAACGGCGGTGGTCGTGCCGGCATCATCGAAACCAATTTCCGTGAAGAAACTGAAACGGACTTGTTCGGTGAGCAAGCTGTTCTGTGTGGTGGCGCTGTGGAATTGATTAAAGCCGGCTTTGAGACTTTGGTAGAAGCTGGTTATGCGCCAGAAATGGCTTACTTCGAGTGCTTGCATGAGCTCAAGTTGATCGTAGACTTAATCTACGAGGGTGGTATTGCCAATATGAACTATTCCATCTCAAACAACGCTGAGTATGGTGAGTATGTAACTGGCCCACGCATTGTGACTGAAGAAACCAAGAATGCAATGCGTCAGTGTTTGAAAGACATTCAAACTGGTGAGTATGCCAAGAGCTTCATTTTGGAAAATAAAGCCGGTGCACCTACCTTGATTTCTCGCCGTCGTTTAAATGCAGAGCATGACATCGAAGTCGTTGGCGCTAAATTGCGTGCCATGATGCCTTGGATTGCAAAAAATAAATTAGTTGATCAAACGAAAAACTAATAAATACTGAAGCGTAATCACAATCGCATTTATTGAATAAGGCTCAGAACAGAGATGATGTATCCGCACCCCATAATAGCTAAAGAGGGATGGCCGTATTTGGCTATGGTGGGGGCACTTACCTTGCTCGTCCAATTTTTTGGTGGATTAGTTTGGTCTTGGCCACTGTGGATTATCTTTATTTTTGTTCTGCAGTTCTTTCGTGATCCGCAGCGCATTGCACCTATGGGGCGCGATTTAATACTCTCCCCAGCTGATGGCCGCATTGTCGTTGTGGAAGTCACAAATGACCCTTACGCCGAGCGTGAAGCATTGAAAATCAGTGTGTTCATGAATGTCTTTAATGTGCATTCCAATCGCAGTGCGGTTAATGGTCTTGTGAAAGAGATTCAGTATTTTCCGGGCAAGTTTGTGAACGCTGATCTGGATAAAGCTTCTACTGAAAACGAACGTAATGCCGTGGTGATTGACTCTAACGGCCAGACCATTACCTTAGTTCAAGTAGCAGGCTTAATTGCTAGACGAATCCTTTGCTACATTCATGTGGGCGATCGCCTTAAAGCGGGTGAGCGCTATGGATTTATTCGCTTTGGATCGCGGGTGGATGTGTATTTACCTTTGACCGCTGAACCACTGGTCAGTGTGGGTGATAAGGTATTTGCTACCAACACCGCTTTAGCCCGCATACCGGGTTTAGATTAATGCACCGCATTTACGGGGAGGCGCTATGACCACCTTTCGTCGTCGTGGCCGCATTGATCGCAGTCGTTTGCCCAGCGTTCGAAAGGACCGCACCCAAAGTGATTGGGCGCAAGAGTTTGGCGATCCCATCGACTATGAAGTCGAGGAAATAGCCCCGCAAAAGCCGCGTCACCGCAATAGAGGTATTTATCTCTTGCCCAACGCATTTACTACAGCGGCCTTGTTTAGTGGATTCTTTGCGATTGTGAATGCAATGAACCACCAGTTTGAAATCGCCGCCATTGCAATCTTTGCCTCCTTGGTTTTAGACGGTATGGACGGCCGCATTGCGCGTATGACCAATACCCAAAGCGCCTTCGGCGAGCAGTATGACTCTTTAGCCGATATGGTGTCCTTTGGCGTTGCCCCTGCCTTAGTGGCTTACGAGTGGGCCCTAAAGGACTTAGGTAAGTGGGGGTGGTTAGCCGCATTTACTTATTGTGCTGGCGCCGCTTTACGTTTAGCGCGCTTTAATGTAAATACCTCGGTGGTGGATAAGAAGTTCTTTCAGGGCTTACCTAGTCCTGCTGCAGGCGCATTGATGGCTGGCTTTATTTGGCTGGCGGACGACAATAAGCTCCCCGTGCGCGATACCGCCATTCCTTGGATTATGTTTTTTATTGCCGTTTATGCTGGCCTCACGATGGTTTCCAACGCCCGTTTTTATAGCGGCAAAGCCTTGAATGTGCGCTACCGCGTCCCATTTGGGGTAACGGTATTGATGTTAATGATCTTTGTCTTAATTTCCACCAATCCACCTCTCACCTTATTTGGCGTATTTGTGGTGTACGCCATTTCTGGGTATGTTATTTGGGCTTGGGAGTATTTAAGAAGCCGCCGTTTAAGCTAATTTAGAAAATTTAGGTTATATTGAAGTCATGTTGATGCGTACTACACCCCTTCTTGCTTTACTGCTACTAGCGCTAGGCCTAAAGCTTGGGGCGGGTAAGGCCTGAGTTGATGAAAAAAGATTGATTCATTAACCACTTCATACCAGCCCCAGCAATTTGCTGGGGTTTTTGCTTTTAAGATGTTAGAAATATTGAATTGAAATACTAATTTCGCTTTATTGAATTGGAGAATAGTGATGAGTGACAAAGTAATCATTTTTGATACCACCTTACGTGATGGTGAGCAGTCTCCTGGCGCCTCGATGACCAAGGATGAAAAAGTCCGCATCGCCCGTCAATTAGAGCGCCTTAAGGTAGACGTGATTGAAGCGGGTTTTGCAGCCAGCTCTGAGGGAGACTTTCAGGCGATTTCTGCTGTAGCAGCCGCCATTAAAGATTCTGTTGTTTGCTCGCTTGCCCGTGCCAATGAAAAAGATATTACCCGTGCTGCTGATGCCTTGAAGGCAGCAAAAGCTAAGCGTATTCACGCCTTTTTGGCTACCAGCCCATTGCACATGGCCGTGAAGTTGCGCATGTCTCCAGAAGAGGTCTTGGAGCAGACTAAAAGATCGGTGCGCTTTGCCAGAAACTTGGCCGATGATATTGAATTCTCGGCTGAGGATGGCTATCGCTCAGAAATGGACTTCTTAAGTCGCGTAGTGGAAGCGGCAATTAATGAAGGAGCGACCACGATCAATATTCCCGATACCGTAGGCTATGGAACCCCCGAACTCTACGGTCAATTCATCCATACCTTACGTACCCGTGTACCAAATTCCGATAAGGCAATTTGGTCAGTGCATTGCCATAACGACTTAGGGATGGCGGTAGCGAATTCCTTGGCTGGAGTCAAAATTGGCGGTGCTCGTCAGATCGAGTGCACTATTAATGGTTTGGGCGAACGAGCCGGCAATACTGCCTTGGAAGAAATCGTCATGGCCTTGCGGACTCGTAAGGATTATTTTGATTTAACCTGCGGTATTGATGCGACTCAAATTGTGCCGGCATCAAAATTGGTTTCGCAAATTACTGGCTTTGTTGTGCAACCCAATAAAGCAGTCGTAGGTGCCAACGCCTTTGCGCATGCGTCTGGAATTCATCAAGACGGCATCTTAAAAAATCGCGAGACTTATGAAATCATGCGCGCAGAAGATGTGGGCTGGTCTACCAATAAAATCGTGCTCGGCAAACTTTCAGGCCGCAATGCTTTTAAGCAACGCTTGCATGAATTGGGTATTGCGATTGAGACAGAGGTTGATTTAAATGAGGCCTTTGTTCGATTCAAAACCTTGGCGGATCAGAAGGCAGAAATCTTTGATGAGGACATCATTGCGATTATGTCCGATTCTGCGGCAGCGGAAGAGGGCGAGCATTACCATTTCCTCTCCATGAGCCAGCATTCAGAAACGGGCGAGCGGCCCACTTCCCGCGTGACGTTTCGCATGGGGGATAAGGAAGTGACTTCTGAGGCAGACGGAAATGGGCCTGTCGACGCCAGCCTCAACGCGATCGAGTTGATTGCTAAAAGCGGCGCTGAACAATTACTTTACTCTGTCAATGCAATCACCTCTGGCACGCAGTCACAAGGTGAAGTTACCGTCAGATTGACAAAGGGCGGTCGAATTGTAAATGGCGTAGGGACCGATCCAGACATCATTGCCGCTTCAGCAAAAGCCTATTTATCGGCCTTGAATAAATTGCACGATCCTAGCTTAGCCAAAATGAATGCCCAGATGACACCCTAAGCTGTATTTAGGGCGTCACATCAAGGGGATTTATTTATTCAGGTCGGTGTCTTTGTAGTACCGAGTGCCTTTGCCGGTGATTTCTGCGGCGAGGCCCGAATCGGTGAGTTGGTACATCAAGACGCCGGCAGAGACCACGGTGGCATCTTGAAAGGCTTCGCCATCAGATTCATATTTGGCAGCTGCGGTCACCTGGCCTCCAAAGGTCCAGCCAGAGTTAATGAACTCATTCATGGCAGCCTCGTTTTGAAAAACAAAGATGTTTTGGAAGGATTTAATGCCAAAGCCAAGTCCCGCTTGAACCTCGGCCATATCCATGTAGACTTTCTTGCCGGTGCGTTTATTGACAACCACCCCAGAGCCAGTTCCGCCTCCAGCAATGAGAATTTTCATGCCGAAGTTACTAAAAGTGGCATAACCAGCAGACTTTGCGATTAAGTCCTTTGATTTAGGCTGCGCCTGATAGAGCTGCTTCAAAATCGACTCGCTCTTATCGAGAATCGCTTGGCGCTGTTGAGCGACAGTCTTATCCGGCCCAAAAACGGAGGAAAGTTGCGCCAAAGCTGTCTGGTTTAGGCAGAAAAAGAGGCAAATAGTGGTAATGAATAGGCGTAGGAAGGGTTTCATGGGAATTGGGCTTTAAAGCGTGCGGTTGATATACCCACAGAATAGCAAATTTCACTGTCAGTTCTAAGGAATTGCCCTAAGGTCTGCTACAATTCAATGGCTTTGATTTATAAAGCTTTTTTGTTTTGTTAACGTATGCACGACACAAATTGGGTGAAAGCTCATGTGTTCGCAAGTAAGGAGTATGAAAATGGCAGTAGCTGATATTAAAACGGCGGAAATCGTCAAAGACAATGCACGTAGCGAAAATGATACGGGTAGCCCCGAAGTTCAAGTTTCTTTGCTTACAGCCCGTATCAATGAATTAACCCCCCATTTCAAGGTGAATGCGAAAGATCATCACAGCCGTCGTGGCTTGTTGAAGATGGTTTCACGCCGTCGTCGTCTCTTGGATTACCTCAAGGGTAAAGATTTGGGTCGCTATCGCGCCTTGATTGAGAAATTAGGTCTCCGTAAGTAATTCATTTGTACTGCAATGCCATCTTGATGTGGATTGATTCTTTTCTGACTCAATTCCCTAAAGATGGCATGTTTATTTGAGCGTTTCAAGATTATTTGTGTAGGGGATCGTGTCATTCCAATGGGTTTCTGAAGTTCATTTCAGAGATTCACTGGAATGGCATCCCTTGTAATCTTCCCTCGCTCCAGTGTTGCCGTGACACTGCTTTATCCCACGGCAAGCGTGAACTCCATGTGGAGTCTGCGTAGACAATTTGGAGAAGATCAGAATGACGATGTTTAATAAAGCAGTAAAAACGTTTCAATGGGGCAATCATCAGGTAACTTTGGAAACGGGCGAAGTTGCCCGTCAAGCCGGCGGTGCAGTGATTGTGAATGTCGATGACACCGTGGTGTTGGGCACTGTAGTTGCCTCTAAGTCAGCTAAACCAGGCCAATCGTTTTTCCCATTGACAGTTGACTACCTCGAAAAAACCTATGCTGCAGGAAAAATTCCTGGCGGTTTCTTCCGTCGCGAAGGTCGTCCATCAGAAGGTGAAACTTTGATTTCCCGTTTGATCGATCGTCCATTACGCCCATTGTTTCCTGAAGGCTTTTTGAATGAAGTTCAGGTTGTGGTGCATGTGCTTTCTATCAACCCAGACGTTCCTGCAGACATCCCAGCCTTGATTGCTGCGTCCGCTGCTTTAGCGATCTCTGGCATTCCATTTAGCGGACCAGTTGGCGCGGCTCGTGTGGGCTATACCGACGGTCAATACCTCTTGAACCCAACCCGTTCAGAGCAAGTGACTAGCGAGCTCGATCTGATTGTTGCTGGTACACAAGCGGCGGTATTGATGGTGGAGTCAGAAGCCAATCAATTGTCTGAAGAAATCATGTTGGGCGCAGTGGTTTATGGCCATGAGCAAATGCAAACGGCTATTAATGCAATCAATGATTTGGTTGCGCAGGCTGGTAAGCCTGAGTGGGACTGGACTGCCGCTGCCAAAGATGAGCCATTTATTGCAAAGGTAACTGCCTTGGCTGAAGCGCCATTGCGTGAGGCGTATCAGATTCGCCAAAAAGGGGCTCGTTCAGACAAGCTCAAAGAAATTACTAAAACAGTGATGGCAAAGTTGTCAGAAGAAGGTGAAGTTGATGGCGTTGCCGTGAACGATATCTTGTTCGAAATCGAAGCCAAGATTGTTCGTAGCCAGATTTTGAATGGTGAGCCACGCATTGATGGTCGCGATACCCGCACTGTTCGTCCAATTGAAATTCGTAACGGCGTATTGCCACGCACCCACGGTTCTGCTTTATTTACTCGTGGCGAGACCCAAGCTATGGTCATCGCTACTTTGGGTACCGCCCGTGATGAGCAGATTATTGATGCCCTCGAAGGTGAGTACCGTGATCGCTTTATGTTCCACTACAACATGCCTCCTTTTGCCACTGGCGAAACTGGCCGTGTAGGTAGCCCAAAGCGTCGCGAAATCGGCCACGGTCGTTTAGCGAAGCGCGCTTTAATTCCTGTACTGCCAAGCGCTGAAGATTTTGCTTACAGTATTCGGGTTGTTTCTGAAATTACCGAGTCCAATGGTTCTTCCTCTATGGCTTCTGTCTGTGGCGGTTGTTTGGCCATGATGGATGCAGGCGTACCAATCAAGGCACACGTAGCTGGCGTGGCAATGGGCTTGATTTTGGATGGCAATCGTTTTGCTGTTCTGACTGATATCTTGGGTGATGAAGATCACTTAGGCGATATGGACTTTAAGGTAGCCGGTACTGCTAATGGTATTACTGCTTTGCAAATGGATATCAAGGTTCAGGGCATTACTAAAGAAATTATGCAAGTAGCATTGGCTCAAGCTAAAGAAGGGCGTTTGCATATTTTGAGCAATATGCAAGAGGCAATGGGTTCTGTGCGTACTGAACTGTCTGCACACGCACCCCGCATGGTTTCCTTCAAGATTCATCCAGACAAGATCCGTGAAGTGATCGGTAAGGGCGGCGCTACCATTCAGGCCTTGACCAAAGAAACTGGTTGCAGTATCGATATTAAAGATGACGGCACTGTTACCATCGCCTCAACTAGTGCTGAAGGTATGGCTGAAGCAAAAGCCCGCATCGAAGGCATTACAGCTGAAGCTGAAGTAGGCAAGATCTACGAAGGCCCGGTAGTGAAGTTGTTAGAGTTCGGCGCTTTGGTAAATATTCTGCCAGGTAAAGATGGCCTCTTACACATCTCAGAAATTTCCAATGAGCGTGTGAAAGAAGTCAAAGATTATTTGCAAGAAGGTCAAGTTGTGCGTGTGAAGTTATTGGCTGCAGATGAGCGCGGTCGTTTGCGTTTATCCCTTAAAGCTGCCATGGCAGATGAGGGCGGCACGATCGCTCCTTTAGCTGGCCCAGCAGAGGCGACTGAACAAGTTGTGGCTGAAACTCCAGCTCCAGCTGCACCAACAACTGATGAAACCGCTTAAGAGACTGACAAGGCAAGCTTAACCACCACCTTAGCGAGATCGTTTTCATGCGTGTAATGGAAATCAAAGAATTTGGCCCACCAGAAATGTTGGTGCCAGGTACTCGACCCGACCCAGTCGCTCCGGCTGCTGGAACGGGCGAGGTCTTGATCAAAGTCCTTGCAGCTGGGATTAATCGTCCGGATGTTCTGCAACGTAAGGGGCACTATCCAGTGCCTGCTGGCGCATCCGATATTCCCGGCCTTGAAGTTGCTGGTGAAATTGTTGGCGGCGATTTATCACATCCTGATAATGAACTCGGTCTCAAGGTGGGCGATAAAGTTTGTGCCTTAGTGCAAGGTGGCGGGTATGCAGAGTTGTGTACCGCTCCTATTGCGCAGTGTTTACCTTATCCAACGGGTTTTACTGACCTAGAGGCAGCTGCGCTTCCTGAGACCTTCTATACCGTATGGAGCAACGTCTTTATGCGTGGTGAGCTTGCTGAAGGTGAAACACTATTAGTGCAAGGTGGCTCCAGCGGTATTGGGGTGACTGCGATTTTGATTGCCAAGGCCTTGGGTCACCGCGTCTTCGTCACTGCCGGTACTGATGAGAAGTGTGCTGCGTGCTTAGCCTTAGGCGCTGATCTCGCAATCAATTACAAGACCCAAGATTTTGTCGAAGAGGTAAAAAAGGCAACGGGCGGTAAAGGCGTTAATGTCATTCTGGATATGGTGACAGGTTCTTATGTGCAGCGCGAAATCGAATGCTTGGCTGATGATGGCCGTATTGTGATTATTGCCATCATGGGAGGATCGAAGGCTGAGGTGAATACCGGTCAGATTCTGCGGCGCCGTTTAACGATTACCGGCTCAACTTTACGTCCTCGCCCAGTAGCCTTCAAAAAGCGAATTACCCATGAGTTATATGAGCGCATTTGGCCTTTGCTCAATGCCGGAAAATTAAAGCCTGTGATCTACCAGACCTTTGGTTTAGACCAAGCTGCTGACGCACATCGTTTGATGGAGTCTTCTGAGCATGTTGGCAAAATTGTGTTGACGGTCTAATGAGGGTGTATTGAGATAGTCATGCGGCCATTGATTGTGATTGGGAATTGGAAAATGAACGGCAGTCTAGCGAAGAACGCTGACTGGATCAAAACCGTTTGTCGCGGCATGGAGCAGGGTATGCCAGCAGGTCGGCAATATGCCGTATGCGTGCCATCACCTTATTTGGCACAATGCAGTCAGCTGATTGCAGACTGCTCACTCGCCTTCTTGAGCTTAGGTGCTCAAGATGTATCGGCTCATGTTTCGGGGGCTCATACCGGAGAGGTTGCAGCGTCAATGCTCAAGGAATTAGGCTGTAAGTATGTGATTGTGGGGCATTCTGAACGCCGACAATTTCATCATGAAGTAGATGAGCAGGTTGCTGAAAAGGCCTTGCAAGTATTGGACAGCGGCATGACTCCCGTCATTTGCGTGGGCGAGACGGCTGATGAGCGTAATTCAGGTCGCGAGGAAGAGGTGGTTCGAGGTCAAATTGCCAAACAGGTTGCTGTTTTGCAAGATCGATTGGCTGATTGTTTAATAGCGTACGAACCTATTTGGGCCATTGGGACTGGCAAAGTGGCTAGTGCGCAAGTTGCGCAGGACATGCACCATGCGATTCGCTTGCAATTAGCTGAATTCGATGTGGATGTCGCTTCTCATGTGGGAATTTTGTATGGCGGGAGCGTGAAGCCCGACAATGCGGTAGAACTTTTTGCAATGCCAGATATTGATGGTGGGTTAATTGGGGGAGCATCATTAAATCCCTCTGATTTCCTCGCGATTGCTCGGGCTTAGTTTTTATTTGGAGATAAACCATGGAATGGTTAAAAACATTATTGATCGTTTTACAGGTAATCGCTGCCTTAGGGGTAATTTTGTTGGTGCTACTACAACAAGGTAAGGGCGCCGATATGGGGGCTGCATTTGGTTCAGGCTCATCTGGCAGTTTGTTCGGTGCGAGCGGCTCCGCTAACTTTTTATCTCACACCACTGCAGTGTTCGCTGGCGTCTTTTTTCTTTGCACGCTAGGAATTACCTGGCTTGGCAATAAGAAAGAAGTGAGCCCTGGAATCCTTAGCGGTACCGTTGCTCCCGTGGTTGCTCCAGCTACAGCTCCAGCAGCTCCAGTGCAGGATCCAACGAAACCGGCTGTACCGAAATAAAACAGATTTTTAAGGTGCGCATAAAACGCAGCTTTTGAAATCACAAAGATGTGCAATGCAGTAGAATCAACATGTTTTTACAAGATGCCGACGTGGTGGAATTGGTAGACACGCTATCTTGAGGGGGTAGTGACTTAGGTCGTGCGAGTTCGAGTCTCGCCGTCGGCACCAAATTGTGAAATGTGGCATATTTCTGACTTGTATCAATGTCATAAATAGTTGAGTAATTGAAAATTAGGATCTTTTAAGAATTTATTGAATGTACGACTCAGGACTATTTTGAATCTCGCTAATTACTTTCCTGTTTTACTTTTTATCCTCGTAGGTATTGGGGTGGGTTTGGCCCCCATGTTCCTTGGGAAGATCTTGGCTCCTTCAAAGCCAGACGCAGAAAAACTATCCCCGTACGAGTGCGGTTTTGAAGCTTTTGAAGATGCGCGCATGAAGTTTGACGTGCGCTACTACCTCATTGCGATCCTGTTTATCCTTTTCGATTTAGAAACCGCATTCCTATTCCCATGGGGTGTGGCGTTGCGTGATATTGGCTGGTTTGGTTATGCCTCCATGGTGATTTTCCTCATGGAATTTATTGTGGGATTTATTTACATCTGGAAAAAGGGCGCTCTCGACTGGGAGTGATAGCTATGGCATTAGAAGGCGTTCTCGAAGAAGGATTTGTTACTACAACTGCGGATCAGTTGATCAACTGGACGCGTAATGGCTCTTTGTGGCCCATGACGTTTGGTTTAGCCTGCTGCGCTGTTGAAATGATGCATGCTGGCGCCGCACGTTATGACTTGGATCGTTTTGGCGTAGTGTTTCGTCCATCCCCCCGTCAATCTGATTTGATGATTGTCGCCGGCACTCTGTGCAACAAGATGGCACCAGCACTGCGTAAGGTGTACGATCAAATGCCTGAGCCACGCTGGGTGATTTCTATGGGCTCTTGTGCCAATGGCGGCGGTTACTACCATAACTCCTATTCCGTTGTGCGCGGTTGCGACCGCATCGTACCAGTTGATATTTATGTGCCTGGTTGCCCTCCCACTGCAGAAGCTTTAATTTACGGAATTATTCAGTTGCAATCAAAAATTGCCCGTAACAGCACGATTGCGCGGAAGGCCTAAACCATGTCAGATCGTTTAATTCAGTTAGCGGCTAATCTTGAAAAAGTACTGGGTAAGCGCGCTCAGTCAATTGATGTCGCCTTAGGTGAGGTGACCGTGATTGTGAATGCGGATACGTATCTTGAGTCTGCTTTGCTGTTACGCAATGATCCTTCTTTGGCTTTTGAGCAATTGATTGATTTATGCGGCGTAGATTATTTAGATTTTCGTGATGGTGCTTGGCATGGACAGCGCTTTGCTGTTGTGACCCATTTACTTTCTTTGCAGCACAACTGGCGCTTGCGCGTGCGCGTATTTGCTCCTGAGGATACTTATCCTTTAGTGGCTTCGCTTACCCCCATTTGGAGTTCAGCTAACTGGTTTGAGCGTGAGGCTTTTGATCTTTACGGCATTCTGTTTGAAGGTCATGATGACCTACGTCGCCTATTGACGGACTATGGCTTTATCGGACACCCATTTAGAAAAGATTTCCCAATCACTGGCAATGTTGAAATGCGTTATGACCCTGAATTGAAGCGGGTCGTATATCAGCCAGTCACCATTGAGGCTCGTGAAATTACTCCGCGCATTGTGCGGGAAGAGCAATATGGAGGCTCGGTCTAAGTCATGGCACAGATTAAAAATTACACTCTCAATTTTGGCCCCCAGCATCCTGCGGCGCACGGCGTATTGCGTTTAGTGCTTGAGCTAGATGGCGAAGTGATCCAACGCGCCGATCCGCATATTGGTTTATTGCATCGCGCTACTGAAAAATTAGCAGAGACTCGTACTTGGATTCAAAACGTTCCTTACATGGATCGCTTAGATTACGTTTCAATGATGGTCAATGAGCACGCTTATGTGCTCGCCATTGAAAAATTACTCCAAGTAGATGTGCCCTTGCGCGCGCAATATATTCGCGTGATGTTCGATGAACTTACACGTTTACTAAACCATCTCTTGTGGATCGGCTGCCATGGTCTTGACGTGGGTGCGATGGCTGTATTCTTATACGCCTTCCGCGATCGCGAAGATATTTTCGATATGTATGAGGCGGTATCCGGTGCGCGTATGCATGCTGCTTACTATCGTCCAGGCGGCGTTTATCGTGACCTCCCTGAAAAAATGGCGCAGTTTAGTCAAACCAAAGTACGCAGTAATGCCGCTATCAAACGTTTAAATGAAAACCGCAGTGGCTCATTGCTCGACTTCATTGAAGAGTTCTCTGGCAAGTTCGATGCCAACGTGGATGAGTATTGCAATTTGTTAACAGACAACCGAATTTGGAAGCAACGTTTAGTTGGTATCGGGGTTGTTACCCCTGAGCGCGCTTTGCAACTGGGCTTTACTGGTCCAATGTTGCGTGGTTCTGGCATTGAGTGGGACTTGCGCAAAAAGCAGCCTTATGAAGTCTATGACCGCCTTGATTTTGATATTCCGGTAGGTGTGAATGGCGATTCTTATGATCGCTATTTGGTGCGCATGGAAGAAATGCGCCAATCCAACCGCATCATTAAGCAATGCGTTGCTTGGTTAAAAGCAAATGACGGTCCCGTGATGAGTAACAACCATAAAGTTTCTCCACCGAATCGTGTGGACATGAAGACCAATATGGAAGAGTTGATTCATCACTTCAAACTCTTCACCGAAGGAATGCACGTGCCTGATGGCGAAGCTTATTCGGCAGTTGAGCATCCCAAAGGGGAGTTTGGCGTGTATTTGATTTCTGATGGCGCCAATAAGCCTTATCGTATGAAAATCCGTGCGGCAGGATTTGTGCATCTCGCCGCAATGGATGAGATGTCACGCGGCCACATGCTGGCTGATGCGGTAACTATTATCGGTACTCAAGATATTGTGTTTGGAGAAATTGACCGCTAATAGGGCGTGCCAAGGATTATTTAATGACAACGACACTTCAACTCTCTGAAAAAACACTAGCGGATATTGCTCGCAATATCGCTAAATATCCTCCTGAGCAAAAACAATCTGCAGTCATGGCCGCTTTGATTGCGGCTCAGACTGAAATTGGCTGGGTCTCTCCTGAGGTGATTGAAACGATTGCGAACATTTTAGAGATGCCTACCATTGCGGTTGATGAGGTAGCCACCTTTTACAACATGTACGACACCAAGCTGGTTGGTAAATACAAATTGGTCATTTGCACCAACTTGCCTTGCCAGTTAACTCACGGTGAAACAGCGGCTACCCACCTTAAGGAAACTTTAGGCATCGGCTTTAACGAGACTACGCCTTGCGGCACCTTTACTTTAAAAGAGGGTGAGTGCATGGGTGCTTGCGGTGATTCTCCTGTCATGTTGGTCAACAACAAACATATGTGCAGCTTCATGAGTAATGAAAAAATTGACGCGCTTTTAAATGATCTACGTGCAGAAGGAAAATCAGCATGATGAGTTTGCACGATCGCCACATCAAGCCTTTGATTCTGGCTGGCTTAAACGGTGAGAACTGGCGCTTAAAAGATTATGAAAGTCGTGGCGGCTATGTGCAGCTACGTCGCATCATCGAAGAAAAAATTACGCCAGATGCCATCATTGCTGAGCTCAAGCTGTCTTCCTTGCGTGGTCGTGGGGGTGCTGGATTTCCGACTGGCTTGAAGTGGAGCTTTATGCCTCGCCAGCTTCCTGGTCAAAAATATTTGGTTTGTAATAGCGATGAGGGTGAGCCGGGGACTTTTAAAGACCGCGACATCATGCGTCACAACCCTCATGCATTGATCGAGGGCATGATTATTGCTGCCTATACGATGGGTACATCGGTTGGTTACAACTATATTCACGGTGAAATTTGGGAGACCTACACACTCTTTGAAGAAGCTCTAGAAGAGGCGCGCGCTGCAGGTTATCTTGGCAACAAAATTCTCGGCAGTGACTTTGATTTTGAGCTCCACGCAGCTCCAGGTTGGGGTGCTTACATCTGCGGCGAAGAAACTGCTTTATTAGAATCGCTTGAAGGTAAAAAAGGTCAGCCTCGTTATAAGCCACCTTTCCCAGCAAGTTTCGGTTTATATGGCAAGCCAACAACGATTAACAATACCGAAACGTTTGCTGCAGTGTCATTCATTATGGCCATTGGTGGTCAAGCCTATCTTGATATCGGCAAACCCAATAACGGCGGCACAAAGATATTTTCTGTCTCTGGTGATGTGAATTACCCTGGTAATTATGAAATTCCCTTGGGCACACCCTTTGCAGAATTGTTGAAGCTAGCTGGTGGCATGCGTGATGGCTCTACTCTCAAGGCAGTGATTCCTGGGGGGTCTTCGGCTCCAGTGATTCCTGGCGCGCAGATGATGGATCTCACCATGGACTATGACAGCATCGCAAAAGCGGGTTCGATGCTAGGTTCAGGTGCTGTCATTGTTATGAATGACACGCGTTGCATGGTGAGAGCGCTACTGCGTTTATCGTATTTCTATTTCGAAGAATCTTGTGGTCAGTGCACTCCTTGTCGTGAAGGCACTGGCTGGCTGTGGCGCATTGTTAACCGTATTGAACACGGTCAAGGACGCCCAGAAGATTTAGATTTACTCAACGATGTAGCTGCCAACATTCAGGGTCGTACGATTTGTGCGTTGGGCGATGCAGCCGCATTGCCAGTGCGCGGGATGTTGAAGCATTACATGGATGAGTTTGCGTATCACATAGAACACAAGCGCTGTTTAGATACTGCGCAACCTTTATAAAAGATATTGAGTACAGGACATCTTCAAGTGAGCATGGTTGAAATCGAGTTGGATGGTAAGAAGGTAGAAATTCCTCAGGGTTCGATGGTGATGCACGCCGCGAATAAACTCGGGACATATATTCCCCATTTCTGTTATCACAAGAAGCTCTCCATTGCCGCTAACTGCCGCATGTGCTTAGTGGAAGTAGAGAAGGCACCAAAGCCACTGCCCGCTTGTGCTACGCCAGTTACCCAAGGCATGAAAGTCTTCACACATTCCGCTTTAGCACTTGATGCGCAGCGTTCTGTGATGGAATTTATCCTGATTAACCATCCCTTGGATTGCCCAATTTGCGACCAAGGTGGCGAGTGCCAGTTACAGGACTTAGCGGTTGGTTATGGTAAGTCGAGCTCACGCTACGAAGAAGAAAAACGTGTCGTATTTCATAAAAATGTTGGACCCTTGATTTCGATGCAAGAAATGGCGCGCTGCATTCACTGCACCCGTTGCGTTCGTTTTGGCGTTGAAGTGGCCGGCGTGATGGAATTGGGTATGGTGAACCGCGGTGAGCATTCTGAGATCACTACCTTTGTTGGTCAAACTGTTGATTCAGAGCTCTCAGGCAACATGATTGATTTGTGCCCAGTAGGCGCACTCACCAGTAAGCCATTTCGCTATGCTGCCCGTACTTGGGAATTAGGTCGCAAGCGTTCCGTAAGTCCCCACGATAGTTTGGGCGCAAATACTACCGTACAAACTAAATCCAATAAAGTCATGCGCGTAGTTGCTGCAGAGAATGAAGCCATTAATGAATGTTGGATTAGTGATCGCGATCGCTTCTCCTATGAAGGTCTAAATAGTGCCGATCGCATCACCACACCGATGGTAAAGCAGGGCGGTCAGTGGTTAGAAACGGATTGGCAGTCTGCGCTTGACTATGTAGCGCGTTCAATCAAAACGATCGTTACTGAAAATGGTTCCGAAGCAGTAGCTGCTTTAGCTCACCCTATTTCTGGCGTTGAAGAGTTACACCTCTTACAAAAAGTGATTCGTGGCTTAGGCTCTAATCAGGTTGAAACTCGCTTGCGCCAAGTTAATGTTAGTGGCGCTCCATCAGCCCCTTGGTTAGGAATGCCGATTGCCCAATTATCTGAACTCAATTGCGCATTAGTGGTGGGAAGCTTTTTACGTAAAGAGCAGCCATTGATTGCTGCCCGACTGCGCACCGCAGCCAAGCGTCATTTACAAGTACTGCGCATTGATGCTGGTGGCGATGATTGGTTAATCCCAACGATTTCCGGGATGAGTGTTGCGCCTAGTGCCTGGGTTAGCGTCTTGAGCGAAGTTGCTTCTGCAGTAGCTAAAGCAAAAACGGTGGGCTCTCCCGCAGGTGTAGCGAATGTCACGATTTCTGCTGCGGCACAAGCATTGGCAGACAAGTTATTGGTGAGTACAAAAAGCGCTGTGCTCTTAGGGTCGGCTGCAATTGCCCATCCTCAGAGTTCTGAGTTGGCTTTATTGGCTCAATTCATTGCTGAGCATACCGGTGCTACGTTTGGTTTCTTGCCAGTTGGCGGTAATGCAGTTGGCGCTTCCGTAGTCAAAGCCAACGGCCCTGGCGTTCAATCAATTTTGTCAGGTGAGCGCCGCGCTGTGATCCTCATGAATGTCGAACCCGATTTGGATTTGCCTAATCCTGAGCAGGCACGTTCAGCCCTCGCGCAGGCGCATACCGTGATTGCTTTGAGTGCCTATCAGAGTCCTGAGCTCTTGGCGGTTGCTGATGTCATTTTGCCAATTACTCCATTTACCGAAACAGTCTCTACCTTTATTAATGCCGCCGGTACTGCGCAAACGATTCAACCTGCAGTCAAGCCTTTGGGTGATTCACGTCCTGCGTGGAAGGTGCTGCGTGTCATCGGTGGATTGCTTGGACAAGATGGCTTCTTATTCAATTCCCCTGAAGAGGTCTTGGATGAAGCGCTCGCTGAAAACTTTCAAGCTCAATTAAGCAATCAGGTCAACGTGCAGGCTGTAACCGCAACAATAGCGCCTTCAACGACTGGATTAGAGCGTCTCTCAGATGTTGCTATTTATGGCGGTGATCAAATCGTGCGTCGCTCTCCTGCGCTGCAATCAACCCGCGATGCTAAGCGCGGCAATCAAGTCGGACTAGGTCAAGCGCTCTTCACCGAGCTAGGTTTGGGTGAGGGTGATTTGATTTCAGTAACGCAGGGAGCGCAATCAATGATTGCCCCAGCTACCTTAGAAGCGCATTTAGCGGCAAACACGGTACGTATTTCTGCTGGCACAGGCATCAGTTCCCAGCTGGGTTCGATGTTCGGACCAGTTACTGTGACTAAAGCCTAAGGAAACGAAATGGAAGATTTCTTAAGCTCCATTAATACCCAAGGCGAAGCTGTCTTCGGTGCTCTCTGGCCCCTGGTTTGGGCCTTAGTACGGATCATTATTATTGTTCTGCCGATGTTTGGCGCGGTTGCCTATCTGACCTTATGGGAAAGAAAACTCATCGGTTGGATGCATATTCGAATTGGACCAAATCGTGTTGGACCTTTGGGTCTGCTTCAGCCGATTGCCGATGCGCTCAAGCTGCTTCTTAAGGAATTGATCTCTCCCGCTAAAGCGAGCATTACGCTGTACTTCATTGCTCCAGTAATGGTGATCATGCCCGCCTTTGCTGCTTGGGCTGTAATTCCCTTTCAAGCCAAAATGGTCTTGGCAGACGTTAATGCAGGTCTTCTGTATGTGATGGCGATCTCTTCCATTGGTGTCTATGGCGTGATCTTGGCCGGATGGTCTTCAAACTCTAAGTATCCTTTCCTCGGAGCAATGCGTGCTTCTGCGCAAATGATTTCTTATGAGATCGCGATGGGGTTTGCATTGGTTACCGTGCTATTGACATCGGGCTCATTAAATTTAAGCGCTATCGTTGCTTCTCAAAACCAAGGTTACTTCGCAAGCGTTGGCTTGAATTTTTTGTCTTGGAATTGGTTGCCCCTGTTGCCGATGTTCATTATTTATTTCATCTCAGGTGTAGCGGAAACCAATCGCCATCCTTTTGACGTAGTTGAGGGTGAATCGGAAATTGTTGCCGGACACATGGTGGAATACTCTGGCATGGCATTTGCGATGTTCTTTTTGGCTGAATATGCCAATATGATCATGATTGCTGCTTTGGCTTCGACGATGTTCTTAGGCGGCTGGTTACCGATTGTTGATCTTCCAATACTGCGCGATATTCCTGGTTTCTTTTGGTTGTTTGCGAAAACCTTCTTCCTCTTATCTTGTGTCATTTGGCTGCGTGCCACATTGCCCCGTTATCGTTATGACCAGATCATGCGCTTAGGCTGGAAAATCTTTATTCCCATTTCCGTATTTTGGGTGGCCGTTGTTGGTGCATGGGTGGTATCTCCATGGAATATTTGGAAGTAGGTTGATCAATTATGTATAAGAAAATTTCCCAATTTCTCGACAGCTTAATGCTGAAGGATATTCTGACTGGTATGTCGATTACCGGGCGCTATCTCTTCAAGCCCAAAATTACCATTCAATATCCTGAAGAGAAGACGCCGCAGTCTCCTCGTTTTCGTGGTTTGCACGCTTTACGTCGTTATGAAAACGGCGAAGAGCGTTGTATTGGTTGCAAACTTTGTGAAGCAGTTTGCCCAGCCTACGCAATTACGATTGAAACTGCTGAGCGCGATGATGGAACGCGTCGTACCAGTCGATACGATATTGATTTAACGAAATGTATTTTCTGTGGCTTTTGTGAAGAGGCTTGCCCTGTCGACGCGATTGTCGAAACCAATATTTTTGAGTACTTTGGTGATAAGCGCGGTGACTTGTATTTCACAAAAGATATGCTCTTGGCTGTAGGCGATAAATACGAAAAAGAGATTGCAGTAAACCGTGCAGCTGATGCGCCTTACCGTTAATCAAGACACGCTTAATTAATTTATGACGATAGATACTTCCTCTCTTTTTGCTGTGTTCTTTTATGCCTTTGCCGGCCTGCTTGTGATCTCCGCTTTGCGTGTGATTACTGCACGCAATCCAGTCAATGCCGCTTTATTCTTGGTGCTGGCTTTCTTCTGTGCATCTGGTCTATGGATGTTGTTACAGGCGGAGTTCCTCAGCTTGGCGCTGATTTTGGTTTACGTCGGCGCAGTAATGGTGCTCTTCCTTTTTGTGGTGATGATGATTGACTTAGACATTGAAAATCTCCGCCGCGATTACAAGAAATTCCTTCCGATTGCTTTCTTGATGGGCGCTGTGATTGTTCTAGAGTTGTCCATAGTCTTAATTCGCAGCTTTATTGGCACAAGTGCCCCTGTTCAGCCAATGCTGGAGGAGCTCTCTAGTAGCAATACGCATGCGCTGGGTATGTTGATCTTCGTAGATTATGTTTTTGCATTTGAGGTTGCTGGCGTCATTCTTCTCGTGGCGATCATCGCGGCTGTAGCGCTTACTTTACGCAATCGCAAAGATTCCAAATCGCAGAACGTAGGAGAGCAGGTTAATGTGGTCGCTGCAGATCGAATGCGGATTGTGAAGATGGATACTGATATGGCCGCTAAGCAAGACGTGAGAGCGGAGAAGAAATGAACATTACCTTGGCACATTATTTGGTTCTCGGCGCAATCTTGTTTGCGACGAGCGTAGTAGGTATTTTCTTGAATCGCCGCAACGTGATTGTGCTGTTGATGGCGATTGAGCTGATGCTACTTTCGGTCAATATGAACTTCGTGGCTTTCTCCCATTATTTGGGAGATATGGCGGGTCAGGTATTCGTTTTCTTTATTTTGACTGTGGCTGCTGCTGAAGCCGCAATTGGTTTGGCAATTTTAGTTGTGCTCTTCCGTAAGGTAGACACCGTTAATGCTGATGACCTTGATCACTTAAAAGGCTAGTCATGCAATTGACCTTAACTCTTCCTGTTCTGTGCGCTATTCCGTTGGCACCATTAATTGGCTCTGTGATTGCCGGTCTCTTTGGCACCAAACTAGGCGGTGATCGTATTGGCCATGGCGCCTGTCAATTTGTCACCATTCTCGGTGTGATGATTGCATTTGTCTTGTCTTGCTTTGTATTGGCTCAAGTCAATGATGGCTTTTATTTCAACGGTACGGTCTATCGCTGGATGCAACTTGGCGAACTCAATCTCGACATCGGCTTTTTAATTGACCCCTTAACCGCCACCATGATGTGTGTGGTGACCTTTGTTTCTTTGATGGTTCACATCTACACAATCGGCTATATGCAAGGCGAAGAGGGTTATAACCGTTTCTTCTCCTATATTTCTCTATTTACTTTTGCGATGTTGATGCTGGTCATGAGCAACAATTTGTTGCAACTGTTTTTTGGTTGGGAAGCGGTGGGAGTCGTGTCTTATTTGTTGATTGGCTTCTACTTCGAACGTCAATCCGCCGTATTCGCCAATATGAAAGCCTTCCTCGTCAATCGTGTGGGTGACTTTGGCTTTATCTTGGGTATCGGTTTGTTGTTGGCCAGCACAGGCTCTATGAACTATGACGTGATCTTCTCACAGAACACGGCGTTAGCTGCACAAACTCTGCCTGGCACTAGCTGGAGTTTATTAACTGTCGCTTGTATTTGCTTGTTTATTGGCGCAATGGGCAAGTCTGCACAGTTCCCCTTGCACGTGTGGCTACCTGATTCAATGGAAGGCCCTACGCCTATTTCGGCTTTGATCCACGCCGCGACGATGGTGACTGCGGGTATCTTTATGGTCGCACGTATGTCGCCTTTGTTTGAGCTTTCTGAAACAGCGCTGAGCTTCATTTTGATTATTGGTTCGATCACGGCACTGTTTATGGGCTTCCTGGGTATTGTCCAAAACGATATCAAGCGGGTGGTTGCGTATTCCACCTTATCGCAGTTGGGCTATATGACCGTGGCTTTGGGTGTTTCTGCTTATCCAGTTGCCATCTTCCATTTGATGACCCATGCTTTCTTTAAGGCGCTGTTGTTCCTTGCGGCTGGTAGCGTCATTTTGGGAATGCATCATGAGCAAGATATGCGCAAAATGGGCGGACTGTGGAAGTACATGCCGATTACGTGTTTGATGATGCTGCTCGGCAACTTAGCCTTAATTGGTACGCCGTTTTTCTCTGGCTTCTACTCCAAGGATTCGATTATTGAAGCGGTAGCCGCTAGTCATATCTTTGGTTCTGGCTTTGCTTACTTTGCTGTCATGGTTAGTGTATTTGTCACTGCTTTATATTCATTCCGTTTGTACTTCTACGTGTTTCATGGCAAGGCGCGTTGGGGTCATGCTGATGCCCACGCCCATGATCACCATGAGCATGCAGAGCAGGGCGATGACCACGCGCACCATGGTTTAGCACCTGGCCAAAAACCCCATGAATCGCCCTTAGTTGTGACATTACCTTTGATCTTGCTGGCAATCCCCTCAGTCATCATTGGTTTTTATACGATCACCCCTTTATTGTTCGGCACCTTTTTTGGCGACTCCATTTTTGTCGACATCGGCAAGCATCCCGCCATGAAAGAACTCGCAGAAGAATTCCATGGTCCGATTGCTATGGCCCTGCATGCCTTTACTTCACCAGTTTTACTTTTGGTGTGCTTAGGTGTTTTGACAGCAGCAATTGGTTACCTTTGGGCCCCTAAAGTTCCAGGGCAAGTGGCACAAGCCTTTGCACCGCTCAAGAAAGTTTTGGATCACAAATATTATTTAGATGAATTTAATCAAACCGTTTTTGCCAAGGGCCTGCTTTGGATTGGCGGCGTCTTATGGCACCGTGGTGATCAAAAAATCATTGATGGATTTTTTGTGAATGGCAGTGCGTATGCAGTAGGGCGCTTTGCCGGAGTTATTCGCCATTTTCAATCGGGTTATCTGTATCACTATGCTTTCGCAATGATTGCGGGCTTAGCTGCATTGCTAGCTTGGGTTTTGTATGCGTATCTGCCTTTTGTTCGCTAAGTCTTTATTAATTAAGTAGCCACTATGATTCTTTCTTTTGCCATCTGGATCCCGATTTTTTTCGGCCTCATTATTTTGTTTTATGGGTCTGAGCACTCTACATCAGGCGTGCGTTGGCTTGCCCTGGTTGGCGCAGTTTTGGGGTTCATCGCTACTTTGCCATTGATCATTCAATTTGATGTTGCTAACCCTGGCATGCAATTTGTTGAGAAGATTAGCTGGATTCCAAGATACGATATTAATTACCACCTTGGCGTAGATGGTATTTCAGTATGGTTCATCGTCTTGACGGCCTTCATCAACATTTTCGTAGTAGTTGCTTCTTGGGAATCCATTACCACTAAGGTATCGCAGTACATGGCTTCATTCATGATTCTGACGGGTCTCATGATTGGTGTATTTGCTGCCTTAGATGCATTGTTATTCTATGTCTTCTTCGAAGCGACGTTGATTCCGATGTACATCATCATTGGTGTGTGGGGCGGACATAATCGTATTTACGCAGCCTTTAAGTTCTTCTTGTATACCTTACTTGGCTCTTTGTTGACGCTAGTGGCCATGCTGTACTTGTATAACGTGACCAATACCTTTGATATCTTGGCTTGGCAAAAAGCGCCTCTCGATATCGTTGAGCAGATCTTAGTATTTTTCGCCTTCTTTATGGCCTTCGCGGTGAAGATCCCAATGTGGCCATTGCACACCTGGTTGCCTGATGTCCACGTTGAGGCGCCTACTGGCGGATCCGTTGTACTGGCTGCCATTATGTTGAAGCTTGGCGCTTATGGTTTCTTACGTTTTTCTTTGCCGATTGCTCCCGACGCAAGTCAATTTCTTGCCCCGTTTGTCATCTTTCTTTCTTTAGTCGCCGTGATTTATGTAGGCGCAGTTGCCTTGGTGCAAAAGGATATGAAAAAGCTCGTTGCCTACTCTTCGGTAGCGCACATGGGCTTTGTGACTCTCGGCTTTTTCCTCTTCAGCCCTTTGGGGATTGAAGGCGGTATTGTGCAAATGATTTCACACGGTTTCGTGGCTGGTGCGATGTTCTTGTCTATCGGGGTGCTCTATGACCGTATGCATACTCGCCAGATTGCAGACTACGGTGGGGTAGTGAATCGCATGCCGGCCTTTACTGCCTTCGCAGTACTCATGGCTATGGCCAACTGTGGTCTGCCAGCAACCTCTGGTTTCGTGGGAGAGTTCATGGTGATTTTGGCTGCAGTGGACTATGACTTTGTCATTGGTCTACTGGCTGCTACTGCTTTGATCTTGGGTGCTGCGTATTCTTTATGGATGGTCAAGCGGGTTTTCTTTGGCACCATTAATAATGAGCATGTAGAAGCCTTGAAAGATTTGAACGCCCGTGAATATTGCATGATGGCCGTATTGACCATCTGCGTATTGGGAATGGGCGTTTATCCCAAGCCTTTTACCGACATCATTCACCCAGCCGTCATTAATCTGCTGCAGCACGTTGCTGTCAGCAAACTCTGAGTAAACGCTAATGCAAGCATTTGATCTATACGCCATCCTGCCTGAGCTGGTTCTATTGGTAGTCACCTGTTTTTTACTGGTGGCTAGTGTTTATGTGCCTGAGCGTCAGCCAGCCACCCCTGGTGTAGAGCAAGATATTTTCCATACGCCACGAGGCGTGGGCTTTGTCTACTTCTTCTCCATTATTTTGTTGGCCTACTTAGTCTTTGCTTTTGTGGGCCGCATCGGAGATGTCTCTGTGTTGGCGCTCAACGGCTTATTCCAATCCGATCCCTTCTCCAATTTACTCAAGGCCTGCTCTTGTGGTGCTGTGCTAGTGAGCTTGGTGTACTCCAAGCAATATCTGATGGATCGCTCGATGTTCCGTCCAGACTTTATCGTGCTCGTATTGTTAGCTCTATTGGGTCAACTGGTATTGATGTCTGGCGCTAATTTACTGACCTTGTATTTAGGTCTAGAACTTATGGCTTTGCCTACCTACGCCTTAGTTGCACTGCGTCACAGCAATGAGCGCAGCGTCGAAGCAGCAATTAAATATTTTGTGTTGGGTGCATTGGCTTCTGGCTTCCTGCTCTACGGCATGTCGATGCTTTATGGCGTAACTGGATCTCTTGATTTAGTTGAGATCTTTAAGACGGTAGCCGACCCCCGCGTCAATCATTTGGTGATGGCCTTTGGATTGGTATTTATTGTTGCTGGCCTGTCCTTCAAGTTGGGTGTGGCACCGTTTCATATGTGGGTACCTGATGTGTATCAAGGTGCGCCGACTGCAGTGACCTTGATCATTGCTGCAGCCCCTAAGTTGGCGGCCTTTGCATTGATGTTCCGTCTATTGGTAAATACCTTGTTGCCACTTTTAGGCGACTGGCAACCCATGTTGGTCTTGCTGGCGATTCTGTCTTTACTTGTCGGTAACATCACCGCGATTGCCCAAACCAATTTGAAGCGGATGTTGGCCTACTCAGCGATTGCACAAATGGGCTTCGTATTATTAGGTATGTTGTCGGTATTTGATGATCACGCCTTTAGCGCTTCGATGTTCTATATGGTGACTTATGTCCTCACGACTTTAGGAAGCTTTGGTTTATTACTCTTGTTATCTCGCAAAGGCCATGACTGCGAAACTTTAGATGACATCAAAGGTTTAAATAAAACTCATCCTTGGTTTGCCTTTATTGGTTTAGTGATGATGTTCTCCTTGGCAGGAATTCCGCCAACGGTCGGCTTTGCTGGCAAGCTGGGAGTGTTAGAAGCTTTGGTAGATGCTGGACATACGTTTATTGCTGTGATTGCGGTGATCGCCTCATTGATTGGCGCCTTTTATTACCTGCGGGTTGTGAAAGTCATGTATTTTGATGAGCCCAATGCCAAGCATCCTCCACAAATTAGCGGCTCGGGATTTGCAAAAAGCCTACTCGGCCTCAATGCCATATTAGTGTTGGCTCTGGGCGTCTTGCCATCCGGCTTGATGAGTCTGTGTTTAGATGCCATGCGCCGCACTTTATTGGGTAATTAGTTCTCGCTAGAATTGCAGCGTGATCAACTGAGGGTAAATAGATGAGCGCTAAATTCTACAAAGATCTCCCGCTGGGAGATGTGCATCTGCGAGAAGAGCGTTTATCGGGCGAAGATATCTACGGCGGTATCTTCCTCAAGATGAAGCGCGACCAAGTTAGCCTGCCCGATGGCAATGAAGCCGTCCGTGAATACCTTACCCACCCGGGCGCCGTAGCCATCGTGGCCATTTTGGATGACGGTAGGGTGCTTCTAGAGCGCCAGTTTCGCTATCCAATTGCCAAGGTCTGTATTGAAATCCCAGCTGGTAAGTTAGACCTTGGTGAAGATGAGTTAGTCTGCGCCCAACGTGAGCTACTGGAAGAGACTGGTTATACGGCCAAGACTTGGCATTTTATTCGCCGTATTCATCCAGTGATTTCTTATTCCACGGAATTTATTGATATCTATTTAGCTGAGGGCCTAGTGCCTGGTAATAGCAAATTAGATGAAGAAGAGTTTTTGGATGTATTTGCTGCGCCCCTAGAACAACTTATCGCCTGGGTTGAAGAGGGCGAAATCACCGATGTCAAAACCACCATCGCCACCTACTGGCTGGACCGCTACCGCCGTGGCTTAGTCAAAGCGCATCCGATCACCTAGCTTTTAGTCTGAAGCTACTAAAATAGGGCATTGATTATGTTATTTCTGCCCCAATATAGGTCTTATGAAAGTTTATAACCTTGCGTGCCCGCTAGACCATCACTTTGAAGGGTGGTTTGCTTCTGAAGAAGACTGCCTTGCCCAGCAAGCGCAAGGGATTCTGGCTTGCCCTTTATGCGAGAGCACTGATATTACGCGGATGCCCTCGGCACCTCATATTGCTAAATCCAGCACCCACAAAGAGCCTGCAGCGTCGTCTGTGCATTCATCTGCACTCACCGTTGCGCAGCCAGATAAGGCACCCTCTGCCGATCAGCAACTATCGGGCGAAGTAGTGGCCCTGACAGGCGCCGACCATTCGCAATTAGAAGCTCAGGTACAAGCAGCTTTTTTAAAGGGAATGCGCGAACTGATGGTGCGCTCCGAGGATGTTGGTAGCGACTTTGCAGATGAGGCGCGGAAGATTCACTATAACGAGTCCCCTGAGAGAAGTATTCGGGGGCAGACTACTTTAGACGAGGCCGAAGCCTTGCGTGAAGAGGGTATTGAGATCATGGCCGTGCCGATGATTCCAGCGTTAAAAAATACTCTGCAGTAACTATCTTATTGAGCTGAGTAAGTAAAAAAATAGCGACCCTAGGGCCGCTATTTTTCTTTGATCTACAACTGATTAATCAGGCATTTACTTCGAAGTTGGCATTACAAACTCTGCACCCTTAGCAATACTCTCAGGCCAGCGCTGCATGACACTCTTTTGCTTGGTGTAGAAGCGAACGCCTTCTTTGCCATAAGCATGCATATCGCCGAAGATGGATTTTTTCCAGCCACCGAAACCATGCCAAGCCATTGGCACAGGAATTGGCACGTTGATGCCGACCATGCCCACCTCAACGCGACGGGCAAATTCACGGGCGATGTTGCCATCACTAGTGAAGCAGGCTACGCCGTTACCGAATTCGCAGGAGTTCACTAAATTCAATGCATCGGTGAAGTTCGCGACACGTACGCAGGCAAGAACTGGCCCAAAAATTTCTTCCAAGTAGATCTTCATCTCAGGAGTCACATTGTCAAACAAGGTGCCACCAATAAAGAAGCCATCTTCATAGCCGTCTACTTTTAAGCCACGACCGTCTACTAAGAGCTTCGCTCCAGAGGCAACGCCGCTTTCGATATAGCCAGTAATGCGATCTAACGCGACCTTGGTCACGATAGGACCCATTTCTGCATCAAGTTCCATACCGTTTTTGACCTTGAGGGTCTTAGTGCGCTCAATCAGTTTAGGCATAATTTTCTCTGCTACGTTGCCTACCAACACCGCTACAGAGATTGCCATGCAACGCTCGCCAGCAGAGCCGTAAGCAGCACCGATTAGGGCGTCGATCGCTTTATCGATATCCGCATCAGGCATGATGACCATGTGGTTCTTGGCACCACCTAAAGCTTGGGAGCGCTTACCAAAGTGGGCGCAACGCTCATAGAGATAGTTAGCGATTGGAGTAGAGCCCACAAAACTCACGGCCTTTACATCGGGGTTTTCAATCAAAGCGTCAACAGCTTCTTTGTCACCCTGAACAACGTTAAATACGCCATCTGGTAAACCTGCTTCTTTTAATAGCTTAGCCATCAATAAAGAGGCTGAGGGATCAGTTGGGCTAGGCTTGAGAATGAAGGTGTTACCGCAGGCAATCGCCACTGGGAACATCCACATTGGCACCATCACTGGGAAGTTAAAAGGCGTAATGCCTGCAACCACGCCTAAGGGCTGACGCATGACCCAGTTGTCAATGCCAGTAGAAACTTGCTCGGTGTAATCGCCCTTAAGTAATTCAGGAATACCGGTAGCAAATTCCACAATCTCAATACCGCGGGTGACTTCGCCTTGAGCATCAGTAAATACCTTGCCATGTTCGGCAGTGATGATGGCCGCCAGTTCATCGCGATGGGCATTGAGTAGCTCTAAATACTTAAACATAATGCGTGCGCGACGCAGTGGCGATGTGAGCCCCCAGGTCTGAAAAGCCGCTTGGGCTACAGCAACTACGTCATCAACTTCCTTGCGACTAGCTAAGGCTACGCGACGGGCAACAGTTCCTTTAGTGGGATTAAATACATCACCAAAGCGACCGGCTGTGGGGTTGACGAGCTTGCCGCCAACAAAGTGACCAATATCTTCTGTGGATTCAAAGGCTTGAGTAGGATTCATAGTAATTAACTTAATTAAGTTGCAGGTTTGTACTAGGGTTGTTAGGCAATGCGGCAGTGCAGCGGGTAAGCGTCACCGGGGCTTTGTTTTATGTATTCTGAATTTGGTTATTCTATCGTCTTGCGCAATTCTAAACTTTTTCACCCATTGGTTCAGTTTTTAAAGGTATTTGTATGAGCATGCTATTTTCTGGTTTTACCCTGAATTCATCTCGCGGCCCATTAACGCTGGCTAACCGCATTGTGGTGGCCCCTATGTGCCAATACTCAGCAATTGAAGGGGAGGCGCAGGATTGGCACCTGATGCATTGGGCTAACCTACTCAATAGCGGTGCTGCTTTATTCATTATCGAGGCCACCGGCGTATCCCCAGAGGGCCGCATTACGCCAGCTTGTCTGGGTTTATGGGATGACCGCACTGAGGCTGCGTTGGCGGATAAATTAACCCGCGCACGCAAACTGGCGCCAGCTACTCCCGTATTTATTCAGCTCTCGCATGCAGGCCGTAAGGGCTCAAGCGCAACCCCTTGGGGTGGTGGTCAGCTACTTTCTTTGGAGCAGGGCGGCTGGGAAACAGAGGCTCCTTCCGCAATTCCGCAGATTGAAGGAGAGCGTTTACCCCATGAGCTCTCCAAAGCGGAACTGGACAGTGTGATTGCGGCATTTGTATCCTCCGCCCAGCGGGCCGACCGAATTGGCGTCGACGGTATTGAACTGCATGGTGCCCATGGCTATCTGTTGCACGAATTCCTTTCCCCAATTGCCAACCAACGTAGCGATGAGTACGGCGGATCCTTTGAGAACCGCATCCGCTTTCCGCTGGAGTTGTTCAAGGCGGTGCGCGCAGCTTACAAAGGCGTCTTGGGCTACCGAATCTCGGCTAGTGACTGGGTAGAAGGGGGCTGGACACCAGAAGAAACAGCTGAGTTTGCGGCGCAATTAAAGCCCTTAGGCTGTGACTACGTGCATATTTCCTCAGGGGGTGTTTCGCCTTTGCAAAAGATTGCTGTAGGACCAAATTATCAGGTGCCGTTTGCAAAGCTAGTTAAAGAAAAATCAGGCTTACCAACAATGACTGTTGGCTTGATTACTGATCCACTCCAAGCAGAAGCCATATTAGACAGTGGTGACGCTGACCTGATTGCATTGGCCCGCGCTTTTTTATACAAACCACGCTGGGGATGGGAGGCAGCAACCGCTCTCGGGGGTATTGTGTCTTCCAACGAGCGCTATTGGCGCTGTTTACCCCGTGAAGCGCAAGCCATCTTTGGTAACGTGAAGATTGGTCAGCGCTAATGACTGGGTATATTAAGCAATGAAGCAGCATTCTATTAGAGAAGCCTGGTTGGAAGATGCTGTAAAACATCTGGAACCCGTGTTTTCCAAAGCAGGTTACGCCATTCCACCAGTCCGAGTGTCTTGCGGATTTCCGGCATCAAGCAGCCCACGAACCACATTGGGTCAATGCTGGCCGCGTGAGCGTTCGGGCGGGGGTTTTAATGAGATCTTTATTTCCCCGAAATTAGATGACCCAGTCCAGCTTTTAGACACTCTAGTTCACGAACTCTGTCATGCCGTAGATGACTGCTTTAGTGGACATGGCGCAGACTTCAAGGGCATCGCACAAACTGTTGGATTAGAAGGTCCCGCCAGAATGGCCCATGCAACCGAGGCCTTGGTGGTGAAGTTGATGATGATTAGCCAAGAATTAGGACCTTACCCCCATCAAGCCATTGTCTTTCCGCCGCCCCGTCCGAGCAATGCTAGCCGCAACAAGGCTAAGTGTGGCCAGTGTGGCTATGAAGTGACTTTATTAAAACGTTGGGCCACCTACGGCGCACCGATTTGTCCTAAAGACAATATCCGGATGCAAGAAGCTGAGCCCGAAACCATTGAAAACGCATCCGAGCACGATAGTGAATCCGTGAAGACCATTAAATCCAAAGCCGATGAAATCCGTCGCGCTATCAGTTAAGCTATCGCTTATTCCATATCCATTGAAAGTCTATTGAAGATGAATGCCAAGAAAAAAGTTCTGAATCCTAAAATTGCCGTGATTGCAGGCGATGGTATTGGCAAAGAGGTAATGCCTGAAGGTATACGCGCGCTTGAGGCGGCGAATAAAAAATTCAATATTGGCATGCAATTTGATCATTTTGACTTTGCCAGCTGTGATTATTATTTAAAGCACGGCAAGATGATGCCGGACAATTGGTTCGAAACGCTGATGCAATACGACGCTATTTTCTTCGGCGCGGTGGGGATGCCTGAAATTCTTCCAGATCATATTTCACTTTGGGGCAGCTTGATTCAGTTCCGCCGTGGTTTTGACCAGTACGTCAATTTACGTCCAGTACGTTTATTGCCTGGGGTACCTTGCCCGTTGGCCAATCGCAAACCAGGGGATATTGATTTCTTCGTTGTGCGTGAAAATACCGAAGGCGAGTACTCGAGCGTTGGCGGAAAAATGTTCCCGGATACCGACCGAGAATTTGTGATTCAAGAATCCGTTTTCACCCGTCATGGCGTTGATCGTATTTTGAAGTACGCCTATGACTTGGCGCAAAGCCGTCCTAAAAAGCATTTAACCTCAGCGACAAAATCTAACGGGATTGCTATCACCATGCCTTACTGGGATGAGCGAGTTGAGGCAATGGCCAAGCAATACGGGGACGTCAAATCAGATAAGTACCACATTGATATTTTGACAGCTCAGTTTGTGATGAACCCTGATCGTTTTGATGTGGTTGTGGCGAGTAATTTATTCGGCGATATTTTGTCTGACTTGGGTCCTGCTTGTACTGGCACGATTGCCGTTGCTCCCTCAGGCAGTATTAATCCCGAAGGAAAGTTTCCTTCCCTGTTTGAACCAGTGCACGGCTCGGCACCCGATATCTACGGCAAGATGATTGCCAATCCGATTGGGCAAATCTGGAGCGGTTCAATGATGCTGGATCACTTGGGTTATCCAGAAGCGGGTTTGGCGGTATTTACTGCAATTGAAAAAGTATTGGCTGCAGGTAAAACGGCCCTCACACCCGACTTAGGCGGCACTGCCAAAACCGATGACCTAGGAAAGGCTATCGCTGCAGCAATCTAAAGTCAGATGTACTAATTAGTTCAAGGTATCAGCAGGACTCCAAACGGAGTCCTTTTTACTGGCTTTGGCAATCTCGACCAGAATTGTTTCATGGAGCGCTAAGTCATCTGCACCAGCAAGCATCAACTTAAGCTTGGTGGGTAGCGGCTTCATCTGACCTGTAGCGTCTGTACCTACCGTATAGTCAATTAGATCAATCGAAAGATCTTCTTGGCCACGGGTCATCGCAACATAGACTTCTGCAAGGAGCTGGGCGTCTAAGAGCGCGCCGTGCAATGTGCGGTGTTGATTGCCGATTGAGAAGCGTTCACACAGGGCATCAAGTGAGTTGCGCTTGCCTGGAAACATTTGGCGCGCGTCTAGCAAGGTATCCGTTACCTTTGCCGCGAGCGATCTAAAGCTAGGGCGCTTGAGTAAAGTGAATTCATTATCCAAGAAGCCCAAGTCAAAGGCGGCGTTGTGAATAATGATTTCAGCACCATCGACAAACTCAATGAGTTCCTCAACAATATTGGCAAACACCGGCTTATCGGATAGAAACTCGCGGGATAAGCCGTGTACCGCATAAGCACCTGCATCAATATCGCGCTCTGGATTAATGTAATAGTGAAAGGTACGATCCGTTTGGCGTCTGTCAACCATTTCTACACAACCAATCTCAATGATGCGATCCCCAGTAGCAGGGTTAAGACCGGTTGTTTCAGTATCGAGAATGATTTGACGCATCTGTATTGGATTCCTAAGCGCTTAATGTAGTTTGACTCAAAGCGGAGCCAAGTTATAAATGAATTTTCTCATAAGGTTAATCAGGGTGGCTCAGCAGACCGAATAATTTATGGAAGAAATTCTTCAACGCCACGGTTGGCTAACAAGTCCGCAAGTTCGTTTCCGGGATGGCCGTTGTGTCCTCGTACCCAGTGCCAAGAAATCTGATGATCCGGCAGCAGAGCATCAAGCTCTTGCCATAAATCAGCATTTTTAACTGGGTCTTTACTAGCGGTTTTCCAGCCCCGTTTCTTCCAACCTTCCAACCACTCGGTTACCCCTTTTTGCACATATTGGGAGTCCGTCCAAAGCTCAACCGAACTCCTTTGCTTGAGGGCTCGCAAAGCATGGATTACGGCACTAATTTCCATGCGATTATTGGTAGTATGTTTTGCTCCGCCATGAATATGTTTTTCATGTTCGCCAGAGCGCAAAACGGCGCCCCAGCCGCCAGGTCCAGGATTGCCTTTGCAGGCACCGTCGGTATAAATAATGATGTGAGGCAAATTTGAATTGTCCGGCATGAACTTCTTTACTTTTCTTGGTGGGTTTGATGATGTTTACGACTCTCGGCCGCAGGGCTGAGTTGCGGGATACTCGGTACGCGCAACGGTGGCATGCGGCCTACTAAGCGAATACCTTGTTGACGCTTGACGGCGGAAATCAGAAAGACTGCCCCAAAGATGGGCCACCAACGATTACCCATTGACTCTAAAAAGTCCATTCGCCCCATACTCGTCTCACCCTGCAGGGGCAGTTTATAACAACCAAAATGACCCCGATCTAGGGAGAAATTGAGTAACTGTAGCCAATCTTTAACTCGCAATAGGCCGATAAATTGACCGTCCCGGGGTAGATAGGGGTTGCCAATCAGCCGACTGAGATATTGGCGGGCTCCCCAAAGACTTGCGGGGTTGAACCCAGAAATAATCAGCCGACCTTCTGGCCGCAACACGCGCTCGGCCTCCCTTAAAACTTGGTGGGGATCGGCGGCAAATTCAAGGACGTGGGGTAACACCAGTAAGTCAATAGTTTCATTGGCAAAGGGGAGTTCGGTAGCGTTCCCTTCAATTCGGTGCCAATGAGTAGAATTTGCGTGGTTTTCCCTGTCATTCGCGTGCATTAGGAGGGCCTGCACGGGCATGCGATTCTCAGCGAGGGTGTTGATTTGAGGCAAACCCACCTGAACCGCATAGAAACCAAACACATCATCCACGATCTGGTTGACGCATGTTTGCTCCCAGTTCAGTACATAGCGACCGGGAGGAGATTGCAGCCACTTTTCCCATGAACTCCATGGTGGGGCGGGGATCTGTGAAGGGGTAGGTGGGATTGGTATCATGGCTATATGTTGAAGAATACTTTATTGCAAGTTTGGCCTATACCGGCCTTTGATGACAACTACTTATGGTGTATCCACGACGGCGATTCTGCGCTCATCGTTGATCCAGGTGATGCCGATCCCGTAATTGCCTATTTGCAGCAAGAAAAGCTGACTCTCAAGGGAATCTTAATTACCCATCATCATGCTGACCATACGGGTGGCATTTTGAAGCTCCTAGAGGCCTTGGGAGAGTCCATTCCGGTATATGGCCCAGTTGGTAACAATATTCCTGGCCGCACCCAAGTGCTAATGCAGGGTGATAAGTTAGAGATAGCTAGTCCGCGCATCAAGTTCGAAGTTTCAGAGGTTCCTGGCCATACGCTGAGTCATATTGCCTACTTTGCCAATATGCAAGAAAACATTCAGGAGCCGATGCTATTTTGCGGTGATACCTTATTCGCCTCTGGTTGCGGTCGACTCTTCGAAGGTACTCCAACACAAATGAGTCAATCACTCGCCAAGTTCATTGCTCTACCAAAGAACACCTTGGTTTACTGCACTCATGAGTACACCTTATCAAACATTCGTTTTGCTTTGGCAGTGGAGCCAAATAATCTCAATCTCATTACTTGGGCCGAGAAAGCTCAGGCCCTGCGAGCAAAAAATTTACCCACCTTGCCAACGACCATTGGTCAGGAGCTCCAAGTCAATCCATTTATGCGCTGCGATCAAAAAGAGGTGATTGAATCTGCCTTGCAGATTTCGGGCGAGAAGTCTTTACCTAGCCCGGCCCATGTTTTAGCCATCATCCGTGCATGGAAGGACCGGTTCTGATGTTTTGGCGTTGTGTGGCAATCGTACTGATTGCTGGTTTAACGGGTTGCGCGGGGATGAATGACTGGTCTTCTGATACTCCAGCGGCTGTAAACTCCAAGGTAGCCAAAGCCAAGCGAGTCAACTTGCAGACTCAATCGGTAAGCGATCTGTATGCGCCTTCCAGTAATCTTTGGATTCGCATTCGGGATGGTTATGCAATAGAGCCCATGAATACTCCGCTCGAACTAGACCAAGTGCGTTGGTTAAGTGCCCGTCCAGATTATGTGAACCGCTCCATGACACGTTCCTCGCGTTATTTGTTTTATATCGTACAAGAGGTCAATGCGCGCAATATGCCTACCGAGATAGCGCTACTTCCTTTTGTAGAGAGTGCGTTTAACCCTCAGGCCAAGTCGGGCGCGAAGGCGATGGGTCTTTGGCAGTTCATGCCTGCAACCGGTAAAGACTTTCGTCTGACGCAAAATGTCTTTCGTGATGAGCGCCGGGATTTATTGCAATCTACCGATGCTGCCTTGGATTATTTGCAACGACTTCACAATCAGTTTGGCAGTTGGGAATTGGCTTTAGCCGCCTATAACTGGGGCTCAGGGAACGTATCTAAAGCGCAGAAGCGCAATGAGGCTGCGGGCTTGCCTACAGACTATCTCAGCCTCAAGTTACCCAATGAAACTCGCAATTACGTACCCAAGCTGATGGCTTATCGCCAAATTGTGCTTGATCCCAGTGCCTATGGCATTACTCTGCCCGATCTAGAAAATCACCCCTACTTTGTAGCTATCGATGTGGGTAATGATATTGATCTCCCCTTGGCCATTAAATTTGCCGAGCTACCTGCGGAGGAGTTTCATAATCTCAACCCCTCCTTTAATAAACCCGTGATTCTGAGTAATGCCAATCAGCAGATTCTGTTGCCATTCGGTCACGCTGAAGTCTTTCAAGAAAATCTGAAAAAATACAACAAGCCACTTTCTTCCTGGTCAGCAGTGCAGGTAGTCAAAACGGAGAACGTGGATCAGGTGGCGAAAAACCTTGGGGTAGATCCCAACACTCTGAGAGATGTGAATGGCATTCCAAAGGGGATGCTTATTAAGGCAGGATCGACTGTTTTAATCCCGAAAACAGCTAAGAGCTCTGGGGATATCTCCGTTGCAATGGCAGAAAACGCCAGTCTCAGCCTTGAAAAGCCCGCTCCTCCAGCGCCCAAAAAATGCGCAAAGGGGGCTAAATGTAGCAGCCCAAAGACTGCAAAGCATTCAGCTAAAGACACTTCTTCTGCGAGGAATTCCTCATCTCAGCGTAAATCCGCATCGACAGCAAGTACAAAATCTGCGAAAAAGGAAGTTGCAAAGTCGCCTAGTGGCTCAACACAGCTTCTAAGCAGCAAGGGAACTAGTAAGAATCAGTAGTTTGTTTATTCCATTTTGAGGTTGAACATGTCTTATAAATCAGAACACGAACGCTCTATAAAAAACCCAGACGATTTTTGGGGAGAGCAAGCCAAGCTGATCCACTGGGAAAAGCCTTTCACCCGTGTCCTGAACTACTCCAACCCTCCTTTTGCAACTTGGTTCGAGGGCGGCCTCACCAACATTTGTTACAACGCGGTGGATCGCCATTTGCTTGATCGCGCTGAGCAAGCTGCCTTGATTGCAGTCTCTACGGAAACTAATCAAGAAAAAGTGTATTCCTATCAAGAGCTCTACGATGAAGTCAATTGCATGGCGGCTATCCTTAAAGCGCATGGCATTCAAAAAGGCGATCGAGTTCTAATTTACATGCCTATGATTGCTCAGGCTTGTTTTGCTATGCTCGCTTGCGCCCGCATTGGCGCAATTCACACTGTGGTTTTTGGGGGCTTTGCTTCCCATAGCTTAGCCTCGCGGATTGATGATGCTAAACCTAAGATGATTGTGACTGCGGAAGCGGGTTCACGTGGGGGCAAAGCGATTCCTTATAAGCCCTTGCTTGACGAGGCTATTTCACTTTCGCAGTACAAGCCAGCAAAAGTCTTAATCGTGAATCGCGGTTTAGCAGCATTTACACCTGTCGTTGGGCGCGATTTGGATTACGCCCTTGAGCGAGCGCAGCACCTGCACGATCTCGTTCCCATTGAGTGGGTCGATGCTACTCATCCTTCCTATATTTTGTATACCTCGGGAACTACAGGTAAACCTAAAGGTGTGCAACGGGATACTGGCGGCTATGCGGTTGCGCTTGCATCCACCATGAACCATATTTTTTGTTGCAAACCCGGTGAGACAATGTTTTGCACATCTGATATTGGGTGGGTTGTCGGTCATAGCTACATTATTTATGCACCGTTGCTGCATGGCATGGCAACAGTCCTCTACGAGGGAACGCCCTTGCGGCCAGATGCAGGCATATGGTGGAGCTTGGTTGAGAAGTACAAGATCTCTGTGATGTTTTCGGCACCGACCGCTATTCGTGTGCTTAAAAAGCATGACCCCCGTTTCTTAACGCAATATGACTTATCGAGTCTGCATACTTTCTTCCTAGCAGGGGAGCCGCTAGATGAGCCAACCGCCTCATGGATTCATGGTGCGATCAACAAGCCCATTGTGGATAACTACTGGCAGACCGAAACCGGCTGGCCTATATTGGCGATTCAACGAGGGGTTGAGGCACTCCCCTCTAAATTTGGCTCTCCCGGTGTGCCGTCATTTGGTTACAACATGAAGTTATTGGATGACGCCAGTGGGGCAGAGTTGGGCCCAAATCAAAAAGGGGTTATTGCAATTGAGGGCCCATTACCACCGGGTTGCATGCAAACCATCTGGGGTGATGACAAGCGCTTTATCAGTACTTATTGGGAGACCATTCCTGGCAGGATGATTTACTCCACCTTTGACTGGGGTATTAAAGATCAAGATGGCTACTTCTTTATTCTAGGGAGGACGGATGACGTCATTAACGTTGCCGGACATCGCTTAGGAACTCGTGAAATTGAAGAAAGTATTTCTAGTCATCCGAATGTATCGGAAGTTGCGGTCGTGGGTATCGAAGATAAGCTTAAGGGACAGTCTGCGATTGCTTTTGTGATTCCTCGAGATGCAACTAATGTCGCCCAGTTAGAGGCAGAGTGCATGAAGACCGTCGACAATCAATTGGGCGCAATTGCGCGGCCTAGTCGTGTCTATGTGATTACCGCCTTGCCAAAGACGCGTTCGGGCAAGATTGTGCGACGCTCCTTGCAAGCGGTGGCTGAGGGGCGCGATCCAGGCGATATTAGTACGATGGAGGACCAAACTGTCTTGACTCAAATCAAGACTGTTATGGAGCAGAATTTAGTATCTTAATGAGCAAAGGGGTTTAAGATTGACATTGGTGGCGCCCTTGAAGGCAGGTGCAGTCGAGGTTTCAGGGGTTAAGCACGCAAAAATGGTATTATTCTCCCATTCGAAACTTAATTAATTACCCTAGCGCTTAAAGACACTCACCTCCCGCACAAACAGTCCTGGGTTGGTCTTTTTGGGGTGTTGAGCGTCGGATGGAGCAGGGACTGGAGATGGTTTGTCACCCTTGCTTCCTTCTTTTCCTCCTGCCGTACTGGCTCTCGCCGACGGCACAATCTTTAGTGGCCTCAGTATTGGCGCCGCTGGTGAAACTTCCGGTGAACTGGTATTTAATACAGCACTGACCGGTTATCAAGAAATTCTGACTGACCCAAGTTATTCGTCCCAAATTGTGACTTTGACCTATCCCCATATTGGGAATGTTGGGGTCAATCATCAAGATACGGAATCCGCGCAAATTCACGCAGCTGGCTTAGTCATCAAAGATCTGTCTAAGCGGGTGTCCAACTTTCGCTCTGAAGAAAGCCTTGATGCTTACTTAGTCAAAGCTGGTGTTGTGGGTATTTCTGGAATTGATACCCGCAAACTCACTCGTATTCTGCGAGACGGCGGCGCTCAAGCCAGCGCAATTGTGGCGGGCAAGTTGGGAGATGACATCGAATCCCTTACTCAAAAAGCGCTTCAATTAGCGCAAACCTTTCCCGGTATGTCTGGTTTAGATTTGGCTAAAGTAGTCAGTACAAAAGCCCCTTATGAATGGCGCGAAGCCGAATGGGAATTGCATGGTCCCGATGGCACTCCAGCCTTCAAAACATTAGATCAAAGTAAGCCGGTTAAAAAAGTCGTTGCGTATGACTTTGGCGTGAAGCGAAACATTTTACGTATGCTGACAGGGCGTGGTTGCCAAATTACTGTGGTGCCAGCACAAACCAGTGCAGCGGAAGTTCTAGCCATGAATCCCGACGGCATTTTTCTCTCGAATGGTCCTGGCGATCCCCAACCTTGTGATTATGCGATTGCTGCTGTTAAAGAGTTTATTGAGCAGGGGATTCCGACATTTGGTATTTGTCTTGGGCACCAAATTATGGGCTTGGCTGCCGGTGCCAAAACAATCAAGATGAAATTTGGCCATCACGGCTCTAACCATCCCGTAAAAGATCTTGATACTGGACGAGTAGCTATCACTTCGCAAAATCATGGTTTTGCAGTAGATGCCGCTAGCTTGCCAAACCACATCCGCATCACCCATGTATCCCTCTTTGATGGATCGTTACAAGGCTTAGCTTGGAAAGATAAGCCGGCGTTTTGTTTTCAGGGTCATCCTGAAGGATCACCTGGTCCTCACGATGTAGCCTATTTATTTGATCGTTTTATGGAGCTGATGAATGCTGCCAAGAAGGAGGGCAAATAATGCCTAAGCGTAGCGACATCCAGAGTATTTTAATTATTGGCGCTGGTCCGATTGTGATTGGCCAAGCATGTGAGTTCGATTATTCAGGCGCGCAAGCCTGTAAGGCTTTGCGTGATGAGGGCTTTAAAGTCATCTTGGTTAACAGTAACCCAGCCACCATCATGACAGACCCGGAAATGGCGGATGTCACATACATTGAGCCCATTACCTGGGAAGTAGTCGAGCGCATTATTGCGATTGAAAAACCCGATGCGATCTTGCCAACGATGGGCGGCCAAACGGCCTTGAATTGTGCATTGGATTTACATCGTCATGGCGTACTCGAAAAATACGGATGTGAGCTCATCGGCGCCTCACCTGAAGCCATTGATAAAGCGGAAGATCGCCAAAAATTTAAAGAGGCCATGACCAAGATTGGTTTGGGTTCCGCCAAATCAGGTATTGCCCATTCGATGGAAGAGGCGCTGGAAGTTCAGTTGAGTATTCAGAAGTTAACTGGTAGCGCTGGTTTTCCGGTGGTCATTCGACCTTCATTCACGATGGGTGGATCTGGTGGCGGCATTGCGTATAACCGCGAAGAGTTTGAAGAGATTTGCAAGCGCGGCCTTGATCTTTCGCCTACACGTGAACTGTTGATTGAAGAATCTTTGTTGGGCTGGAAAGAGTTTGAGATGGAAGTGGTACGAGATCGTGCCGACAACTGCATCATTGTTTGCTCTATTGAGAATTTAGATCCAATGGGTGTACATACTGGCGATTCGATTACTGTTGCGCCGGCGCAAACTTTAACTGATAAAGAATATCAAATCATGCGTAATGCATCGATTGCGGTGTTGCGCGAAATCGGTGTGGACACTGGCGGCTCCAATGTACAGTTCTCGATTAACCCTGTTGACGGACGCATGGTCGTCATCGAGATGAACCCACGGGTTTCGCGTTCATCTGCTCTAGCTTCGAAAGCGACGGGATTTCCGATTGCGAAAATTGCCGCTAAGCTGGCAGTGGGCTATACCTTAGATGAGCTCAAGAATGACATTACTGGCGGCGCAACACCCGCTTCCTTTGAGCCTTCGATCGATTACGTTGTCACTAAAATTCCGCGCTTTGCATTCGAGAAATTTCCTCAAGCGGACTCCCGCTTAACGACACAGATGAAGTCGGTTGGCGAGGTGATGGCAATTGGCCGTACTTTCCAAGAGTCTTTCCAAAAAGCTTTACGCGGCTTAGAGGTTGGGGTCGATGGTTTGGATGAAATTTCCACCGATCTAGATGACATCATTCAAGAGATTGGTGAGCCTGGACCAGATCGTATTTGGTATCTAGCAGATGCCTTCAGAATGGGTATGGGTCTAGATGAGATTTATAAGGAGACGTCTGTTGATCCCTGGTTCTTAGAGCAAATCGAAGAACTGGTGACGATGGAAGCCGAACTCAAGCAGCGCAAGATTGATAGCCTTTCCGCTCCTGAATTTCGTTTTATTAAGCAAAAAGGTTTTTCAGATCGCCGCCTTGGAAAATTGCTAGGTGCAGATGCGGCATCCGTTCGTGCTGCCCGTCATCGCCTTAACGTTGTGCCGGTCTACAAGCGAGTAGATACCTGTGCGGCGGAGTTCTCAACCAATACTGCTTATCTCTACTCAACCTATGAGGCTGAGCATGGTGAGTGCGAGTCATTGCCAAGTGCTAAAGATAAGATCATGGTTTTGGGTGGCGGCCCAAACCGAATTGGTCAAGGCATTGAATTTGATTATTGCTGCGTGCACGCTGCCTTAGCAATGCGTGAAGATGGTTACGAGACCATTATGGTGAACTGCAACCCCGAGACAGTATCAACAGATTACGATACTTCCGATCGCCTTTATTTTGAGCCTTTAACTTTAGAAGATGTTCTTGAAATCGTTGCCAAGGAAAAACCTAAAGGCGTGATTGTTCAATACGGCGGTCAAACTCCATTGAAGTTAGCTTTAGATCTTGAGGCAAACGGCGTGCCGATTATCGGCACTTCACCTGACATGATTGATGCTGCCGAAGATCGTGAGCGTTTTCAGAAGTTGTTGCATGAACTGAATCTGCGACAACCACCGAATCGTACGGCGCGTGCTGAAGATGAAGCTCTTAAGCTTGCTGAAGAAATCGGCTATCCATTGGTTGTGCGTCCCTCCTATGTTTTAGGTGGCCGCGCAATGGAGATCGTGCACGATGGCCGTGATCTCGAGCGCTATATGCGTGAAGCAGTTAAGGTTTCTCATGATTCACCAGTCTTACTAGATCGCTTCTTGAACGATGCGATTGAATGTGATGTGGACTGCATTAGTGACGGTGAGAGGGTATTCATTGGCGGCGTGATGGAGCATATCGAGCAAGCGGGTGTCCACTCAGGTGACTCCGCATGTTCGTTGCCACCCTATACGCTTTCTGAATCTACTGTTGCTGAGATTAAACGTCAAACAGCGGCCATGGCGAAAGGCCTCAATGTGGTCGGCTTAATGAATGTCCAGTTTGCCATTCAAAATGTGGATGGCGAGGATGTGATTTATGTTCTAGAAGTCAATCCCCGTGCTTCACGCACAGTTCCCTTCGTTTCTAAAGCAACTGGTTTGCAACTGGCCAAGATCGCGGCACGTTGCATGGTTGGACAAACTTTGGATCAGCAGGGCATTCATCAAGAAGTGATTCCTACTTATTTCTCCGTGAAAGAAGCGGTATTTCCATTCAATAAGTTCCCTGGGATTGACCCAATTCTTGGGCCAGAAATGCGTTCAACTGGCGAAGTCATGGGAGTAGGTAAGACCTTTGGCGAAGCACTCTTTAAGTCACAGTTAGGCGCTGGCGTTCAGTTGCCCAAAGGTGGCACGGTATTGTTGACTGTTAAAGATGCTGATAAACCCAAGGCAGTTGAGGTGGCTAAGCTATTGCATCAGCTGGGCTTTCCGATGGTCGCCACCAAGGGAACCGCCGCCGCCATTGAAGCTGCTGGTTTGCCTGTGAAAGTGGTGAATAAAGTCAAAGATGGACGTCCACATATCGTGGACTTTATTAAGAACGGCGAGATTTCATTGGTGTTCACCACAGTAGATGAAACGCGCACTGCGATTGCGGATTCACGTTCCATTCGGACTAGCGCGCAGGCAAATAATGTGACCTACTACACAACCATCAGTGCAGCGCGCGCTGTAATGGATGGCTTGTTGGCCTCCCAAAATGGCAATAAAGAGTCTCTTGAGGTTTATTCTTTGCAAAACTTACATCGGTCCCTCAAGTAATTTAAAATCAAACTCCCCTAGCTCAATGAAGAGCTGGGGTGAGTCCTTTTCCTTAGGTTAGAAGCATGAGCACAATTCCAATTACAAAACATGGTGCAGAACTCTTAAAAGAGGAGTTGCATCGCTTGAAGCATGTTGAACGTCCATCTGTGATCAACGCTATCTCTGAAGCGCGGGCGCAAGGCGATCTTTCTGAGAATGCGGAGTATGACGCAGCTAAAGAGAAGCAGGGCTTTATTGAAGGGCGCATTCAGGAGCTTGAGGGCAAGCTTTCTGCAGCTCAAATTATCGATCCCTCTACCTTGGATGTCGCCGGTCGCATTGTCTTTGGTGCCACTGTAGATCTTGAGGATTTAGAAGATGGTACAAAGCTCACCTATCAAATTGTCGGTGACGACGAGGCTGATATTGCGGTTAGCAAGATTTCCATTAGCTCGCCTATTGCTCGTGCACTGATCGGCAAGGAAGAGGGTGATGTTGTAGCAGTTCAGGCGCCAGCTGGCAATCGAGATGTGGAAATCTTGGCGGTGCGCTACCTCTAATGCGCTTTGCTAGCCAGCGTGTTTTTGACTTGATAGCTGGGATCTGGGTCGGGGGCTTCATCACTGTCGGATTTTTAGTGGTCCCAATGCTTTTCTCCGCCCTTGATGATCGACAGGTAGCGGGCATGGTAGCTGGTAGGCTCATTCATACTGAAACCTACGTGAGCATCGCCCTCAACTTAATGCTGCTCATTTTGGGTTTCCGCTTAGACCAAGCCCAAGGAAGCATGTCACGCCGAATTCGCTGGATTCTCATAGCGATGTTGGCATGCTCCTTGGCAGCCGCCTTTATTTTCTTGCCGTGGATGAGTTCTTTAAAAGATCAGGCAACGCTAAATGGGGTTTCAGTAACAGAAACCTCGCAAGCCGTTTTGTTTGCTCGCTTACATCAAGTGTCGAGCTTGGTGTATTTCCTGCAAAGTCTACTTGGCTTATCTCTAGTTTGGTACTCTACCAAGCGTTAACTTGCTTAAGATCCGAGTGACTTTTTCTTCGTGCTGCTCATACGCACTTTGCGTTTCTTAATTGGGGCCGGCGCAGCGGTAGCTTTGCGATAACCTGGCGAAGACCAGCCAATCTTAGATTCAGCAGCATCTGCGCGTAACACCCGTTTTTTGGGTACCGCACTCTTTACCGCAGCTGCGCGCTCAAACGGTGACTTGCTAGCGGACAATCGTCTATCTGAGCGATCCGAGGTACTAGTACGAACCCCTGTTTTTGCAACTACACGATTGGGTTGGCGCTTGGTGCGTGGCGCTTGTAATGATTTCTTAGTTTGTTTGCCAGATCTTGCGAGATTCAGGAGTGCAGCATCAACCACATCCTTGGGCTTCCAAATTACGAGCAGTTTGCCAATATGCTGAACAGGAGCTGCGCCTAAGGTAGCGCATAGCTCTTCGTAAATAGCGATGCGAGCCTCACGGTCGTCGCCGAATACGCGTATTTTAATCAAGCCATGATGGGAAAGCGCTGATTTAGCCTCCTTCATCACCGCAGGGGTTAGGCCATCACCGCCAATCATGACGACCGGGCTGAGGTCGTGGGCATCCGCTTTGAGGGATTTGCGTTGGGCTGGTGTAATTGTTAGTGCAGTCATGGGCTCAATGATAGAGCATTGAGTTGCTCAAATTCGGCATAAGAGCACTCTTTATGCTGATTAAGTGGGGTAAATCGGAAAATTGCCGTAATACCTTTTGCCTTACACGTGGGAAACAGCGAAAATAGCAGTCGAAAGTGGGTATGTTGTGGCGAAGAATAAATTTAATAAAAGTTGGTTACAAGATCATTTAAATGATCCTTATGTCAAGATGGCTCAAAAAGAGGGCTATCGTGCACGCGCTGTCTACAAATTGAGCGAAATTGACGAGCAAGATCATTTAATCAAAGCGGGCATGACCATTGTCGATCTGGGAAGTACTCCGGGTAGCTGGTCTCAATACGCACGTAACCGACTTACCGAGTTAGGCAAAAATAATCCTTTGGTTGAATCTGGCAAGCCTGATGGCGTCATTATTGCGATCGATATCTTGCCCATGGAAGATATTGCGGACGTTCACTTCATTCAGGGCGACTTCCGCGAGGACGAGGGCCTGCAGGCCTTAGAGGCCATTTTGGCCGATAAAGGCGGTCATCAAGTGGACTTAGTGCTCTCAGATATGGCGCCTAATCTTTCTGGAGTGGGGGTTGCGGATGCTGCTCGCATGGCCTTCTTAGCTGAAATTGCCTTAGATTTTTCCCTGAAGCATCTCAAACCTGAGGGCGCACTCTTGATCAAGTGTTTCAATGGCAGTGGCTATAGCCAAATTGTAGAAACTTTTAAAAAGTCATTTAAAACCGTAGTTTCTAGAAAACCTAAGGCCTCCAGGGCTAAATCTTCAGAGATCTTTTTGCTAGGTAGAAACTTCAAATCACCTAAATAACCCACTAAGCACAAGGGTTTATTTAAATAAATCCACTCCAAGCCCTTGAAAAAGGCTGGTAGTAGAATCAAATACTATTATTGCAATCCGTTTTAACTCCCGGATTAATCCGGCAAAGGTCTCTTTTTGAACAGCAATATGTTGCAAAAAATCGGCGTGTGGCTCATTGTGGGTCTAGTGCTATTCACTGTGTTTAAGCAGTTTGATAAGCCTAAAGAACAAACTCAGGTGACGTATTCACAATTTATGGACGATGCCAAAGCAGGCAAGGTCAAGCGCGTTGATGTGCAAGGTCGCACCTTGCAAGTCACTCCTAACGATGGCACAAAGTATTCCATTATTTCCCCCGGGGATATTTGGATGGTCGGCGACCTCATGAAATACGGCGTTCAAGTCACTGGTAAAGCGGACGACGAGCCTAATATGTTTGTATCAGCGCTCTATTACCTCGGACCTACTTTATTGATCATTGGTTTTTGGTTCTTCATGATGCGCCAAATGCAGGGTGGCGGTAAAGGCGGTGCGTTCTCCTTCGGTAAATCCAAGGCCCGTTTAATTGATGAGAACAGCAATACCGTAACCTTTGCTGACGTTGCTGGTTGTGATGAAGCTAAAGAAGAGGTTTTTGAGCTCGTAGACTTCCTGAAGGATCCGCAGAAGTTTCAAAAACTCGGTGGACGCATTCCGCATGGTGTCTTGCTAGTTGGCCCTCCAGGCACCGGTAAAACTTTGCTTGCCCGCGCTATCGCTGGTGAAGCGAAGGTGCCATTCTTCTCTATTTCCGGTTCTGATTTTGTGGAAATGTTTGTTGGTGTTGGTGCGTCGCGCGTACGCGATATGTTTGACAATGCCAAGAAAAATTCTCCTTGCATCATCTTTATTGATGAGATTGATGCCGTAGGGCGTCATCGTGGTGCTGGTATGGGCGGTGGCAACGACGAGCGCGAACAAACCCTGAATCAGATGTTGGTTGAGATGGATGGTTTTGAAAGCAATAGTGGTGTGATCGTCGTGGCTGCTACCAACCGTTCAGATGTATTAGATAAAGCCTTATTGCGTCCAGGTCGCTTTGATCGTCAGGTTCATGTTGGCTTGCCTGATATTCGTGGTCGCGAGCAAATTTTGCAAGTACACATGCGTAAGGTTCCCATTGATCCCGATGTTGATGCAGCAGTTTTGGCGCGCGGCACACCAGGTTTCTCCGGTGCGGACCTAGCTAATCTAGTGAATGAATCTGCTCTATTCGCGGCGCGTCGTAATAAGCGCTCTGTGGACATGAAAGATTTTGAGGATGCTAAAGATAAGATCTACATGGGTCCTGAACGTAAGTCTGCGGTGATGCGTGAAGAAGAGCGCCGTAACACTGCTTACCATGAGTCCGGCCATGCAGTTGTCGCCAAAGTATTGCCAAAGGCGGACCCAGTGCATAAAGTCACGATCATGCCGCGCGGCATGGCCTTGGGTGTCACTTGGCAGCTGCCTGAGTTTGATCGCGTTAATCTGTACAAAGATCGCATGTTGGAAGAGCTGGCCATTTTGTTTGGTGGTCGCGCAGCCGAGGAAGTATTTTTGCACTCCATGAGCACTGGCGCCTCTAATGATTTTGAGCGCGCTACCAAGATGGCGCGCGACATGGTGACACGTTACGGCATGAGTGATAGTTTAGGCACGATGGTTTATGTTGATACCGAATCAGAAAGCATCTTCGGTAGAAATAGTACCAAGACGGTATCTGAATTGACTCAGCAAAAAGTAGATGCAGAAATCCGCGCTTTGATTGATAGCCAATATGCTTTAGCGCGTTCTATTCTTGAAGAGAACCGCGATAAGGTTGAGGCAATGGTAGCGGCTTTGCTTGAGTGGGAAACCATTGATGCTGAGCAGATCACCGACATCATGGCTGGACGTCCACCGAAGGCGCCTAAACCACCGCCTCCTACTGTGTTTGGAAACTCTGTTGGCGCACCCGAGCCTACTGCTGGCAGTGCACCCGCAACCGCTTAGATCGTATTACTGAGCGCTTTCCATGATCAGTAAAAACTTGCCCGCAACATGGCGTTGCGGGCGTTTTCTTTTTGACTTCGCCAAAATAGGGCGACCCTTGGTGATGGGCATCCTGAATGTCACGCCAGATTCTTTCTCCGATGGCGGAAAACTAAAGTCGCTTAGTGATGTCATGCAACACGCAGAGCTCATGATTCAAAATGGTGTTGACATCATTGATATCGGCGGTGAATCGACTCGTCCAGGGGCGGTACCGGTTTTATTACAAGAAGAGCTGGATCGCGTCCTGCCTGTGATTGAAGCGCTGAAGGATTGTGGAGTTGCTCTTTCTATTGACACCTATAAAGCCGAGACTATGCGCGAAGCCTTGCTTGCTGGTGTTGATTGCGTGAATGATATTTGGGCCTTACGTCAAGATGGCGCGCTAGAGGCGGTCCTTGATCATGTCACCGCAATAGCTGGTAATGAATGCGGCATCATCTTGATGCATATGCAGCGTGACCCTTTGACGATGCAATTTAATCCTGAATACAGCGATGTGGTTGCTGAGGTCGGTTTGTTTCTTCAAGAAAGAGCAGCGTTACTGCGGGAGAATGGAGTGGCGCAGGATCGGGTTGCGCTGGATCCAGGATTTGGATTTGGTAAAAGCCTTGAGCATAATTTGCAGATGCTAGCCAACTTGAAGGAATTTACGGAATTGGGCTATCCAGTGCTGGCGGGTATCTCTAGAAAGTCGATGCTGGGCAAAATTACGGGAAGAGACTCTCATGAACGGCTTGCTGCCAGTCTTGCGGCAGTCGTCATGGCCGCCGATCGCCAGGCAGCCATTATGCGCGTGCATGATGTGCCTGAAACAATGGATGCTTTGTTGCTTTGGAAAGCCGTTCAGGAGAGCTAATTTCCTGTTGGCGTGAACTCAATTTGGTGCCCAGAAGAGGACTCGAACCTCCACAACCTTTCGATCGCCAGCACCTGAAGCTGGTGCGTCTACCAATTTCGCCATCTGGGCATGTGGGTATTATAAGGGTGGAACCGAGTTTTCATTGATATTTGATCTTTTCAACGGGTACTGGCTTTTTCACCACTGACTTGACTGTTTGATAAAGTAAGCTAGTTGATAATAAAAATAACAAATTAAGGCTTTATTGCCAAAGGAATTGAATGCGTAAAGCAAAAGAAGTGGTGCCTCGCGAAGCTGATCGTTTAGGTACGGTCCAAGGACACCGAGACGGTTTTGGGTTCGTGATCCCCGACGACGGTGGCGAGGATATCTTTCTGTCAGAAAAAGAAATGTCACGCGTGATGCACGGTGATCGAGTAAATGTACGTGTTTTAGGAACGGACCGACGCGGACGGCCCGAGGGGCAAATTGTTGAAGTGGTCCTGCATGCAAATAAGGTAGTGATTGGCCGACTCTTAAATGAAAACGGCGTGTTGATTGTTGCACCAGAAGATAAGCGTATTGGCCATGACATTTTAATTCCACCTAAAGGGCAGGGCGATGCAAAACTAGGTCAAGTAGTAAGTGTCGAGATCATTGACTATCCAGATAGCTATCGTCAGGCAGTAGGGCGGGTAGTTGAAGTATTGGGTGAGATCGATGATCCCGGTATGGAAATTGAAATTGCCGTGCGTAAGTACGGTGTGCCCCATGAATTTTCTGTGGCAGCCAAAAAAGAAGCGGATGCGCTGCCTGATAGTGTTTTGCAAGCAGACTTAGAGGGGCGAGTGGATTTGCGCGATGTTCCGCTGGTGACCATTGACGGTGCCGATGCCCGCGATTTTGATGATGCGGTTTACTGCGAGCCAGTGATGCATGGCAAAACCAAGGCCTGGCGTTTGATTGTTGGTATTGCTGATGTGTCACATTATGTGAAGCCTGGCCATCCTTTGGATGATGAAGGCTTATTAAGAGCAACCTCGGTGTACTTTCCAAGAAGAGTCATCCCGATGTTGCCAGAGAAGATCTCCAACGGGCTGTGTTCTCTCAATCCTGATGTAGACCGTTTATGCATGGTGTGTGATGCCGTGGTGGATAACAACGGCATTGTTTTAGCCTACCAGTTTTACCCTGCCGTAATGCATTCAGTGCAACGATTTACTTACGATACAGTTTGGGAAATTCTTTCCAATAGTAAAGGTCCAGAGGCGACCCGCTATGCAGAATATAGGCCGCTCTTAACCAATTTGTACGCGCTATATAAAATTTTGCTTGAAGCACGCCATAAACGCGGCGCTATTGAATTCGAGACAACCGAAACGCAGATTATTAGCAATGAGCTAGGTAAGATCTTGCGAATCGAGCCACGCCTACGCAATGATGCGCACCGCTTGATTGAAGAGTGCATGCTGACAGCCAACGTCTGCGCAGCAGACTTCATTGAGAAGAATAAGCATTTAAGTTTGTATCGCGTTCACGGCGAACCCTCCGAGGAAAAGCTAGTGACATTGCGACAAGTTTTGCGCACCTCAGGCTTGTCACTTGATGGCGGAGACAAGCCCAAGCCTAGAGACTTTGCCAAATTGATGCGTGAAGTGAAAGATCGACCTGACGCTAATATGTTGCAGTCCGTTGTGCTCAGAGCGATGCAACAGGCGATGTACCAGCCGGACAATGATGGCCACTTTGGCTTAGCGTATCCAGCGTATTCTCATTTCACTAGCCCTATTCGGCGCTATCCAGATTTATTGACTCATCGGGTCATTAAATCGATTTTGGCAAAAAAACCTTACACCCCAGTATTGCCACCCAAAGTTCCCCTGAATCTAACTTTGCCCCGTAAAGGTAAAGCTCGGGAGAATGCGGTCAATGCTAAAAAATCTCAAAGCGACGCAAAAGAAGCAACAGCGAAAGGCACGCGCTTACCTAAGGGGGCGAATGCAGCATTACCAATTTGGGGTCAGCTAGGGGTACATTGTTCTTCCAATGAGCGCCGCGCGGATGAAGCTTCACGTGATGTAGAGGCTTGGTTAAAGTGCTATTACATGCGCGACCATCTTGGGCAAGAGTATGCGGGAGCTGTTACCTCCGTCGCCAGCTTTGGCCTGTTTATTCAACTAGAGAATCTATTTGTTGAAGGCATGGTCCATGTTACTGAACTAGGCGGCGATTACTTTCAGTATGATGAAGCGCGGCAAGAGTTGCGCGGCGAAAGAACTGGCATTCGGTATCGTCTTGGTGACAGAGTTCATGTCTTAGTCAGTCGCGTCGATTTGGATGCGCGTAAAATCGAATTCAGTTTAGTAAAATCGATTGGCTTAGAGCCAGGAGCTTCTTCTAGTCGCCGTCAGGTTATTTTGGCTAGCGAATCTGATAATCCCAATAAGAAAGCGGCGCCTAAAAAGACTCGACCTGGCAATAAAGCTCCACAAAAACATGGCGGAGTGAATGCGAATGCCGCTAAAACCGCAGGTAACTTGGGTGCAAGTCAGTCGAAAAGTAAGTCCACCCGTAGTACAGCGAATAGCGGTAAGCCAACCAAGCCTGGCAGGGCTGCTGGCAAACCAGCAGGTAGCAAGCCGCCTGTTCGCAGTACCAATGCAAGACGTAAGTAAGACATTTAAACAGAAGATTAATGAAACAAATATTAGTTGGATTTCATGCAGTACAAGCCCGTTTACGAGTAGATGCCGCAAGTCTTAAGTCAGTGTATTTTGACCCAGGTCGCCGCGACCGCCGTATGGGTGATTTTTTGAAACAGGCAGAAGAAATCTTGGGCGAGCGTTTGCACGCAGCAGACTCGGAGCGCTTACATCAGTTGGCTGGCCATGATCGGCACCAAGGCGTAGTGGCTTTAGCAGAAAAGATTACTGTTGCTAGAACCATTACCGAAGTCATTGAAGATGCACAGAGCAATCAAGGCAAGGCACTCTTCTTAGTTCTAGATGGTGTTACTGACCCACATAACTTTGGCGCCTGTTTGCGGGTAGCTGATGGCGCAGGGGTGAACGCAGTTGTAATCCCTAAAGATCGTTCAGCCTCGATTAACGCCACAGTAAGTAAAGTCTCTAGTGGCGCATCTGAAGTGATTCCGGTGATTACGGTCACAAATCTCGTGCGCAGTATGCGCGAAATGCAAGAAGCCGGCGTGTGGTTGATCGGCACCGACGATGAAGCCGAAAAATCAATCTACGATCTCGACTTGACTGGATCTATCGGTATCGTGATGGGTGCGGAAGGTGAGGGGATGCGCCGTTTGACCCGTGAAACCTGTGATGAATTAGTGCGGATCCCCATGCAAGGTATTGTGGAAAGCTTGAATGTTTCTGTTGCCAGTGGCGTTTGCTTATATGAGGCGTTACGACAGCGGATTGCCAAGCTGCCAAAACAATCCAAGACGGATTAGTGACGATTGCTTTCCTCTAGGCTGCGATCAATTGGTTGACGAATTGCTCTAACTGGGCGGGTGGTAAAGCGCCACTAATGCGCTGGAGTTCTTTGCCATACTTAAATGCAGCCAGGGTCGGAATAGAGCGAATATTAAACTGTGAGCCTAGGGCAGGCTCTGCTTCCGTGTTTACTTTGACGTAAATAATTTTCTGGGCATGTTTGATGGCGCTCGCCTGAAACGTGGGCGCAAATGATTTGCAGGGGCCACACCAAGGCGCCCAAAAATCCACGATCACAGCTAGGCTTGTTTGCGTAATGATGTCAGTAAATTGACCAGTGTTGGCGTTGATAGGTAAAGAGAGTAAATCTTGCTTGCAGGCGCCACAAATTGGCCCTTGTAGCAATTTTTCATTGGGAATGCGGTTCCCCTTTGCGCAATGCGGACACTGAATGATCATGTAAAACCCCTGACGAATTACTGACCCAAAAGAATTTCGAGTTTGTCAGTATCGATGCAAAAATTGCGTATGCCTTCAGCTAACTTCTCCGTAGCCATTGGATCATTATTTAACGCTAATCTGAACTGCGATTCATCTAATTGCAATTGCCCAATTTGTTCCGCGCTGATTGCAGTCGCAGAGTCCAGTGCATTTAATCTCCTAATTACTGGAGAATCATTTGTTTGAAGCTCATTTAAAAGCTCAGGGCTGATTGTCAATAGATCACACCCAGCTAGTTCGAGTATTTGCTGAATATTTCGAAAGCTTGCGCCCATGATTTCGGTTGAGATGCCGTAATGCTTGAAGTAATGAAAAATACGCCTGACCGAAGTCACGCCGGGATCATGAGGGCCGCCATTGCTAAGATCATTCCATGCATTGCCTAATTTGGCTTTATGCCAATCCGTGATGCGCCCAACAAAGGGGGAGATTAATTGCGCATTCACTGCGCCGCAAGCGGCCGCTTGAATGAGCGAGAAAACTAAAGTGACGTTGCAGCAAATGCCTTCAGCCTCTAAAGCTTTAACGGCTTGAATGCCTTCCCAAGTAGCGGCTATCTTAATAAGAATACGCTGGCGATCAATTCCATGTGATTCATACAGCTCAATTAAGCGTTTGGCTTTAGCGATAGTCGCTGCAGTATCAAAAGAAAGTCTAGCGTCCACTTCTGTTGAGACGCGCCCTGGAATAATTTTGAGGATTTCTAAGCCGAAAGCCACCAACACCTCGTCAACCAATTCAGCGGGCCTTAGGTGGGGGTGCGATACCTTTAACCCTTGCAATATATGCGTGTAGTTTGGCTGTTGTGCAGCCTTTAAAATTAATGAGGGATTTGTCGTGGCGTCACGCGGTAGATAGGCTTTCATGCGCTCAAAGTCGCCTGTATCAGCGACGACAATTGTCATCTTTTTAAGTTGATCTAACGCAGTAGTAGTAGTAGTCATTGGACAATGAAGTGTTTTATATTTAAGCAATCATGTTCAATATCATATGATAGATATATTAATTACTCCAAAAGAGTCTAGATGAGGGCCTCAAAGTAGATGAATCAGGATCAACTAAAACAATTGGTGGGGGAGGCGGCTCGTGATGAGGTGCTCAAGCTGGCTGCAGGGCAAATCATTGGCGTAGGTACTGGCTCGACGGTCAATTACTTCATTGATGCGCTGGCACCTCACGTAGATCATTTCGCTGGCACTGTCTCTAGCTCTAATGCGACTACAGAGCGCCTGCTTAAGCATGGATTTAGTGTGCTTGATCCTAATAGTGTTTCTTCACTACCCGCTTATGTCGATGGCGCAGATGAAATCGATGCTGATGGCAATATGATTAAGGGCGGGGGCGGCGCTTTAACCCGTGAAAAAATTATTGCCTCTATGGCAAAGCAGTTTATTTGCATCTGCGATACCTCCAAACAAGTGCCCACCCTCGGAAAGTTTGCCTTACCAGTAGAAATTATTCCTTTGGCTCAAGGCGTGGTGGCCCGTAAATTGGAAAAGCTAGGCGGGGTAGTTACTCTTCGTTTGGCTAAAAATACCCGTTTGGATCTTGAGCAAACTCCCAGCCAACCATTTGTGACGGACAACGGGGGGTGGATTTTAGATATTGCCGGTCTTGTTATTACCGATCCATTATTGCTGGAATCGCAAATCAATCAAATTGCTGGGGTGATTTCAGTGGGCTTGTTCGCCCAAGAAAAAGCAAGCATTTTGTTGGTTAGTGGTACTTCGGGCGTGAGTCGAATCACTTTCTAAATAAAAAACCCGACGGGGTATCCCATCGGGTTCGTTTGCCATGGTTTCCATGGCGAGGCAAATGGAAGAATGATGTTCCGAGTGCCCAATAAGCATATAGATATGCTTAGCTTAAGTGGCTTGCGCCAATGTGATTGGGCACTAATGCTACCCAACCACAACTTCATCCTATGCTTCTTCAAATCCACCGTCAAGCATTTGCACAACATATTCATTTAATTTAAGTAATGCAGTGCAGTATTTAAAAAGCTTACTCTGCCTCGGGCACATAACCCTGCGCCATATCGGCACCGCCCTCGAAGAAGTACTTCTCCACTTGTTTTAAAAGATACTGACGCGCTCTAGGATCGGCCATATTTAAGCGATTCTCATTAATCAACATGGTTTGATGCTTTAACCATCCAGCCCAGGCCTCTTTCGAAACTTGATTCCAAATTTTCTTGCCGAGATCCCCGGGTAAGGGAGCAAAGTCCATGCCCTCGGCTTCTTTATTGAGTTTGATACATTGAACCATCCGTGCCATTGCTAATGCCTTTCTAAATGCGTTTTGTTTAATGCCAAGTAATGCTTATAGGTCTTTGGTTAAGACCATTGACTTACGGTCCCAGTTGTAAATTTGCTTTCTTTCTTGCGGCAAGTCATCCACAGAGGCGCGTTTAAAGCCACGCTTTAAAAACCAATGTTCTGTTCTAGTTGTTAGTACAAATAATTTCTTAATACCTTCTTGCTTTGCACGCATTTCAACCCGCTTGAGTAGGCGCTCTCCATCACCTGAACCTTGAACATCTGGATCGACTGCGAGGCAAGCCAATTCACCAATACCATTGGGAAAGGGAAAGAGGGCGGCGCAACCAAACAAGACGCGGTCGTGCTCAATCACGGAGAACCGGTGGATATCCCGCTCGATGACATCTTGGCCGCGTGCAGCCAAGATACCTTCTTCTTCCAAAGGACTGGTGAGCTGCAAAATACCACCAACGTCATCTTGATTTGCTTCACGCAAATTCTCAATATCGGATGAAGCTAACATCATGCCAATACCATCATGCGTGAAGAGTTCCTCAAGCAGAGCGCCATCCTGATTTGCGGGCAAGAAATGTACTCGGCTAACGCCTGCACGAATCGCTCTTCCGGAGATGTTGAGTAGGTTTTTCATACCCAGGTCTAAATCGGGATGCTGTGTAATGTACTCGTTTAATTGCGGCATTGACATTTCGGTGATGAAATCACCGTCACTATCTTTTAAGCCTGGGTAAGGGCTGAGGAAAATCAATTTATCCGCCTTGACAGCGGCCGCGGTTGACGCGGCAACATCCTCGAAGGCTAAGTTAAATGCTTGCCCAGTGGGGGAGAATCCGAGTGGGGACAGCAACACAATTTTGTTGCTATCTAAAGAGATTTTGATGGAGGTCGAATCGACCTTACGCACTAAGCCAGTGTGAATGTAATCCACACCTTCAACTACGCCCACTGGCATCGCTGTAATAAAGTTACCTGAAATCACCGAAATACGTGAACCTGCCATTGGGGTGTTTGGCAGCCCACGACTAAAGGCGGCCTCAATGTCTAATCTTAATTCGCCGGCCGCTTCTTTCACACACTCTAAAGCGGCGGCGTCGGTGATGCGGTAGTTGTGCATAGCGCTCTTACCAAATTGACTTTGGATATTGCGCAGTGTGAGTTGCTCTTCGATTTGTGGGCGAATGCCGTGAACCAAGATGATGCGCATGCCCATCGCATGGAGCATGGCGATATCCTCAATCAAGTTCTCAAGGCCGATCTCTTGGGCCAGCTCTCCTGCAAAAGCGATGACAAAGGTCTTTTCGCGGAAGCTGTGGATATAGGGCGCTACGTCGCGCAACCACCCCACGAATGGAAAATTAGGACTTGTTTCTTCAGAGTTGGAAACGGAATTCGGTGCATTTGTCGGCATAGTGAGAAAATTATAGGGTGCAAGAGCCTATAAACCAACAAAAACCCGATGAGAGCCTCATAACGGCATCCACTTCCAATAGTCGCCGGAAGCTTGAAATCCGATTTCCCGAAGAATTACCGGTCTCGGGTCAGCGCCAGATTATCAAAGATGCCCTGCAATCTCACCAAGTGGTGATAGTTTGTGGCGAAACTGGCTCGGGCAAAACCACCCAGTTGCCCAAAATCTGCCTAGACCTCGGTAGAGGCACCCTAAACGGCGGCAAGCTTATCGGCCATACTCAGCCCCGTCGTATTGCGGCGACAGCCACAGCCAAGCGCATAGCTCAAGAGCTAGGCACTCCTTTAGGTCAAGACGTGGGTTATCAAGTGCGCTTTGCCGATAAAACTAGCCAAGGCACTTCAATTAAGTTGATGACGGATGGCATTTTGCTGGCGGAGACTCAGCGGGACCCCCAGTTGAAGGCCTATGACACGCTCATTATTGATGAAGCGCACGAACGTAGCTTGAATATCGATTTTCTGCTCGGCTACTTACGGCAATTGTTGCCACAACGTCCGGATCTCAAGTTAATCATTACCTCTGCAACAATCGATGCGCGGCGTTTTGCTGAGCACTTTACCCTAAATGGCACGCTAGCACCCGTAATCGAGGTGAGTGGCAGACTGTTTCCGGTTGAGCAGCGCTATGCGCCTCTCGAGCCGGATGCTCGGCCCGAAGGCAAGAAAGCCTCAAAAGAGGCTAAAGAGATCCCTGAGGCAGTCACCGAGGCAATTGGAAATGTTTGGCGCGAAGGATCTGGCGGTGCTGGCGATGTGTTGGTCTTTCTGCCTGGGGAGCGAGAAATTCGGGATTGTGCAGAGGCATTGCGTAAAGATCCGATTTTGCAGCAGCGCTTTCATCCGGAGATTCTCAGTCTATTTGCGCGTCAGTCGGTAGCTGAGCAGGAGCGTGTGTTTAATCCAGGCAATGGTCGGCGCATCATTTTGACAACGAACGTCGCTGAAACTTCCCTCACCGTACCTAATATTCGTTATGTGATTGATAGTGGCCTAGCTCGCGTCAAGCGTTATTCCTACCGCAATAAAGTAGAGCAGTTGCAAATTGAGCCGATCTCGCAAGCCGCTGCCAATCAACGGGCGGGACGTTGTGGTCGAGTTTCGGATGGTATTTGTATTCGTCTTTATAGCGAACAGGATTATCAGGGTCGCCCACCATTTACCGACCCTGAAATCTTACGCAGCTCACTTGCTGCAGTGCTGCTGCGCATGACCTATTTGCGCCTACCCAAAATTCAAGATTTTCCTTTTATTGACAAGCCATTGGGTAGGGCAATTGCTGACGGAGTGCAACTGCTCGATGAATTAGGCGCTATTGCTTATATTGAGCAGGCAGGGGTAAGTCAGCAAGACTCCAATCGCTTATTTAAACTGACGCCCACTGGAAAACAATTAGCCGATCTGCCTTTGGACCCTCGTATAGGGCGTATGTTGCTAGCCGCAAAAGAACAAAATGCCTTGCGTGAGGTCACGATCATTGCTTCCGCGCTTGCTACGCAAGATCCACGCGAGCGCCCAATGGATCAAGCCGCTGCTGCTGATCAAGCCCATTTACAGTTCGCAGATGAGCGCTCTGAGTTTTTGAGTTTTGTAAAACTGTGGGATTGGTATCAAGACGCTCTGAAACATAAACATAGTAACCGCCAGCTTGAAGGGCTCTGCCGCAGTAAGTTTTTATCGCCTAGAAGGTTGCGTGAATGGCGTGATGTGCACGGGCAGCTTCATACGATGCTCGGGGAAAAAGCCTGGAAAGAAAATGCCTTACCTGCTACCTATGAGCAAGTTCATCTCGCACTTCTTACGGGTTTGCTTGGTTATGTTGCCAAAAAAGAAGAGGATGAAAAATCCCAAGAGCGAGCGAGCAAAACTGGGGGCTATGTTGGCGCCAGAGGGATTCGCCCTTTTATTTGGCCTGGATCCACGATTGGTAAAAAAGCAGGGGCCTGGATTTTGGCAGGGGAGTTGCAAGAAACCCATCGTATGTTTGCCCGCACGATTGCCAAGATAGAGCCTCAATGGGTAGAGCAGGTTGCAGGACATCGATTGATTAAATCCTTGAGTGATCCTCTTTGGGATAGTCGTCAAGGTGAGGTCATGGCGTTTGAGCGAGGCACCTTGTACGGTTTGCCGATTTATCACGGCCGAAAAGTGCGTTATGCGCCGTACGATCCCGAACTGACTCGTGAACTATTTATTCGCCAAGCGTTGGTGCAGGAGGAAATGTTTGGGCGGATGGATACGCCAGCCTTAATGCGTGAGACCGAAGCTGACGCTAGAAAAAAATATCCCAATTGTTTTGGATTCTTTTGGCACAACCGCCGCCTCATCAAAGAAATTGAGGCACTTGAGCACCGCTCTAGACGTCCGGACGTTTTAGTTGATGATGACTTGTTGTGCGCCTTCTACGAAGCACGTATTCCTTCACAGGTGATGAGTAGAGAGGGTATGCGAGCGTGGCTCAATGGAAAGTTGGATGAAGGTGGTTTAGAGGCAGATGCCCAACTTCGTTTATCAAAAAATGATTTGATGCGGCATGAGGCGGCTGGCATCACAGTGGATAGGTACCCGAAAAAAATGGTGGTTGGTGGTTCCGAGCTCAGTTTGACCTATCACTTTGAACCTGGCAGCCCCAAGGATGGCGTTACCTTAGTTGTCCCGTTAACTTTGTTAAATCAAATTGATAGTCGTCGTTGTGATTGGTTGGTGCCGGGAATGTGCGAAGAAAAAGCGCTTTTGCTTCTCAAATCGCTTCCCCCAAAATTACGTCGCCATTGCGTCCCCTTGCCGGAATATGCAAAGTCATTCTTAGAGCGCGCGCTAGAGGGGGGTCTATTTGGTGTTGGGGATTTTTTAGAAACGCTAATCAAAGATATTCGTAAAGAGCGGGGCTTAGAAATAAAAGCCACAGACTTTAGGATGGAGTCCCTGCCCGCACATTTGTTTATGAATTTCCGTTTAATTGATGAGCATGGCCGTCAACTCAATTTGGAGCGGAATCTATCGCGCCTTCGATCGGAGTATGGTGAAACTGCACGCAATGCTTTTCAGGCGATTGCGCATGAGGTAGCTCAAACAGATTTGGGGATTAAATCTTCAGCGCCTGAGTCACGCCCAGAGTTGACAACAACTACTCCACCCCAGAGATTAGTAGAGCAGGGCGGCTATCGCGCCTGGGACTTCGGAGAGCTTGCTGAGACTCTAGAACTTCAGAAAGGCAACCAAACTTTGTATGGTTACCCGGCCCTCGTAGATCGGGTTCAATCATGCGACTTAGAAGTCTTTGATGATTTAACAGTCGCTAGAAGAGCTCACTGGCAAGGACTGCGTCGCCTCTTTGCTTTAGCAAATAAAGATACCTTGAAGTCACTGCAAAAGCAGTTACCAGGCATTCGGGAGTTGGGTTTATTGTTTATGAATATTGGTTCAGCAGACGATCTGGTTGAGCAAATATTGCAACGAGCGCTTGAACGTGCGTTTATGCACGAAGCCCTACCAGTCAATGCCCAGCAGTTTGAGGAATGTTTACAGGCCGGCAAGCCCAGATTGGCTTTGATTGCACAAGAAATTGCAAAACACACTTTGGCCGCTTTGCAGGCTTATGCTGATTTACTTAAAAAATTGCCGCAAGCTAAGGCTATCTCCCCTAAGGCTCATAGCGATATTCAGTCACAACTTCAGGGCTTAATTACCCCAAGGTTGGTCGCTAATATCCCTTATGCACAACTCGTTCATTTGCCCAGGTATCTCAAGGCAATTGCATTGCGCATTGAAAAACTCCGAACCAATCCAGCTAGAGACGCGCAGTGTCAAAATGATTGGGAGTCTGTAGAGCGTCCTTGGCAAAAGCGCATGCAGGGGCACAAGGGCAGTTCAGGCCACGCAGTCAACGAAGATCAAGCTTTACTCGATTTTCGCTGGCAACTAGAGGAGTTGCGAGTTGCTCTGTATGCTCAAGAGCTAAAAACGCCCAGCCCGATGTCTCTCAAACGACTTGAGAAAGTGTTGGCAAGTTTGCGCTAAGCCTTAAAGCTGTTGAATCTGTTGGGTTCTACCATTTTCCTACGCATGTTTACAATGGGAGATATGTCCAAATACCTCAGAAACAGTCTTTCCAGTAGCCTTCCGAAGCTAGCCGTTGCGGCTTTCGGCCTATTTAGCATTGCCTTACAAGCTCAAACGCCAGCCCCCGAGGTAGTCGATTCCAAGGCTCAGCCCAAAGTGGCGATCGTGCTGAACTCGGCAGGTGCTTCAGTCAGCTTGATTGATATGGCTACACACAAAGTCATAAAGACGATACCGGTCGGTAAGCAACCCCACCACTTAATGATGTCTCCTGATCAGAAGAGCTTATTAATTGCGAATGCAGCGGGAAATGATGTTGTTTTAATGAATCCCCTCAATGGCGAATTGACTGGTCGAATTCCGGATGTGATTGATCCTTACCAAATTGGCTTCTCACCAAACCATAAATGGTTTGTTGCTAACGGCAACCGCTTAGATCGGGTGGATATTTATTCTGCCCAAGGCACCGCGTTAAAGTTAGTCAAATCAATTAAGTTGGGTAGAACGCCTAGTCATATTGCCTTTACCGCCGATAGCAAATTGGCTTTTGTTACCCTGCAAGATTCTGATCAGCTGGCTGCCATTGATCTAGACTCGCAAAACGTAATATGGACTATACCCACGGGTAAAGTTCCAGCGGGGTTATGGATGACCCCGGGCGATCAATATCTTCTTATTGGTATTACTGGAGAAGACTACGTGCAAGTGATCGATTGGAAGAATCGTAAGGAAATTAAGCGCATCACTACTGGCAAAGGCGCGCACAACTTTCGACCCCTCGGCGATAAAAAGCATGTATTTGTAAGTAACCGTATTTCCTCGACCATCAGCCTGCTCAATATGCAAACATTGGAAAAAGTGGGTGACATCACTGGTCTGCCATCGGGACCTGACGATATGGAAATCACGCCGGATGGCAAAACCTTATGGGTGACTTTTCGGTTTTCCAAAAAGGTTGGGGTGATTGACATTCCCAGCATGAAATTGCTTGATGTGATTCCCGTTGGAAAGTCTCCTCACGGCGTATTTTTCTATCCACGGGCGGCTTGGGAATAAAGAGAGCACATGAAGCTTCAGCGCCGCTTTTTCTTAGCTATTGCAGCGCTACTCATGTTTGGTTGCGCAACTTCGGTGTTTGCACAAGCCGCTGCCTGTAAAAAAACAGTTTATTTAACCTTTGATACTGGCAATATGTCAGTTGCTCAGACCGTAGCCGATATTCTGCATCGACAAAACGTTAAGGCGACCTTTTTCTTGGCAAATGAGAAAACGAGTCGTGGCGATTTTGCTTTGGATGATTCTTGGAAAAGTTATTGGCAACGCCTCCTCGCTGAGGGACATCACTTTGGTAGCCATACGTATGATCATGTCTACTTTGTAAAAGATGGGCCTTTGGGCGAAGTCTACGAGAAACCGCAGTTTGGTCCCAAGGCGGGCATGACTATTTTGTACAAAGAAGCGATGATGTGTCGTGAAATTCGTCGAGTAAATGACCGCTTTTTAGAATTAACCTACGCACCTATTCAAAAGATCTGGCGCGCCCCTGGGGGCAAAACATCCCCTCGTTTAATTCAAATGGGTGATGCTTGCGGATATGACCATATTGGTTGGAATGCTGCCGGTTTTCTGGGTGATGAGCTTAATTCCAAGTCCCATCCGAACGCTGTATTGCTGGAGAAGGCGAGCGTTCAGTTGCAGGATGGAGACATTGCCATGGCCCATTTAGGCATTTGGTCCAGAAAAGATCCTTGGGCGCCGGCTGTTTTAGAGGCATTAATTGCGAAGCTTAAGGGCCGCGGATTCTGCTTTGCTACGCTACCGAAAATGAGCAATTAAGTCATAATAGGGAATGGAAAGCGGCATTTTATTCTCTTATTTATCTGACGGTTACAGTTGGGCCGAAGATTATCTTTTCGCCAATGTTGTGAGTCCGTTGTTGTATCAACTAAACCTCACCGCTTGGACCGAAGATATCTACGATGGCCTCGACTGGTTTCTGTTGGGTTGCATTCAAATCCTCCTGATTGCCTTGGTCCTGAGAACGTGGGAGCGATTCCACTATGCCGAGGTGCAAGAGCGTTTCGCTAAAGCAAGTAAAGCAGATTTCATCTACACCTTAATTCATCGCTTAGGAATATTTCAAGGCATCATTTTTATTGGCCTCTCGGGATTTTTCTTTGAGTTTGATTCTGTTTTGCATGATTTTCGATTTGACAGACTTAACGTGGAGTCTTGGTGGCCGCCCATTACGGCAATTCCCGTTGTCAGCTTCCTCATTTATTTCATCATGCTTGATTTTGTTGACTATGTTTACCATCGTGCAAGTCACGCTTTTAATTGGTGGTGGCAACTACATGCCTTACATCACAGTCAAACGGTAATGACCGCTTGGTCTGATAATCGCAATCACTTTTTAGATGACGTTCTACGAGCATTGACCTTTGCATTCTTCGCATTACTATTTGGTGTTTCTCCAAGTCAATTTATTCTGATTGTCGTCATTAGTGAATTTATTCAAAGTTGGCAACACGCCAACATCAAGGTGGACTTGGGTCTCTTAAGGTACCTTATTGTCTCTCCGCTCTATCACCGGCTGCATCACGCTGTTGGTTATGGGTATGAGGCTCCTGGAAAACCGGGTGTGCTTGGAGGTTGTAACTTTGGCGTCTTATTTCCTTGGTGGGATATGGTATTTGGTACGGCCATTTTTACCAAAACCGTGTACCCAACTGGCGTCCGTAATTTAGAGCTGTCGAATGATATTTTGAGTCAGCAATGGCAAACTCTGCGTCACGCGATTAACGAGTTGCGTGGCAAATGAGGCTGGCTACCCCATGACGTCTGGGCTACAGCTGGCTTTAAAGTCATTTGGAGTAGCTCTGATTGGCATGATGCATCCAAAAATGCTGTGGTTTAGCTTGCGTCCATTCTGTATTGTCTCGCTTTTTTGGGGTGGTTTAATCTGGGCTATTTGGACGCCAGCATTAGAGATCCTGAACCAATTTTTAACTACCTCGCTTTTCACAAGCTGGATTCAAAGTGGCTTGATTTGGGCCGGCCTAGAAAATGCCAGAGCATGGATTGCACCCCTTTTTTTCGTCACCCTGATTATTCCCTTGATCACCATCAGTCTGCTGGTATTTATTGCCTTTGCTACAGTCCCACAGATTGTGCGCAATGTCGCTCTGCATAAATCCTATGTGGATATTGAGCGCAAGAAAACGAGTGGCGTATTTGGAAGCATTGCTTACACACTTTGGTCTGCTTTACTTTGTCTAGTCATCGCCATATTGACGTTGCCTGTCTGGTGGATACCGCCGCTTGTCGCCGTACTTCCACCCTTACTGTGGGGTTGGCTGACGATGCGCTTAATGTCTTTTGATGTTTTGGCACAGCACGCTAGCAGTGATGAGCGAAAAAAACTCATCGATCGGTATCGTTGGCCCCTCTTGAGCATGGGTATTATTACTGGAATGGTAGGGGCTGTGCCCACCTTTTTTTGGGCAAGCTCAGTGTTGGCTTTAGTGTTCTTTCCAGTGGTGAGTTTTTTTGCTCTTTGGATCTATTCCCTCATTTTTGTTTTTGCTGCTTTATGGTTTACTCATTTCCTGTTGAGCGCCCTAAAGGAGTTGCGCCAAGCTGAGTTGCATTTGCCACTGCCTGTAAACACACCGATCGTATAAGTGGAGCTGTCTTGTCATGGTTGATTTAAAAAAAATAGTAACAATCGAGGCACCCAAAACTCTGGCTAGGCGTTTTGGATTGATTGTGATTGGCGATGAAATTTTATCGGGTCGCAGACAAGATAAGCATCTTAGTAAGTGTATTGAGTTGCTCAAGGAGCGGGGCTTAAGTCTTGCTTGGGCCAAGTATGTCGCTGACGATATCGAGCAAATCACTGCAACCTTAAAAGAAAGTTTTGCTAGTGGCGATGTCGTATTTAGTACTGGCGGTATTGGCGCCACTCCCGATGATCACACGCGGGAATGCGCAGCTTTAGCTTTAGGTACTAAAACGGAACTCCATCCAAGCGCGCAAGAGCTGATTGCAGGGCGTATTCAGTCTATGGCGGAAGGGGATCCTGTTTTGGCGGATCTGAGTACTCCAGAAAATCAACATCGTTTCAAAATGGGTGAATTTCCCTTAGGTAGCGACATCATTCCCAATCCTTATAACCAAATTCCTGGCTTCAGTATTAAAGAGCATCATTTTTTACCAGGCTTTCCTGTGATGGCAGGGCCGATGATGGCATGGTGCATGGATACTTATTATTCCGACTTATTTCATCAAACGGATCAGCAGGAGCAGAGCTTTATTGTCCCCAAAGGTATTGAGTCGAATTTGACCCCCTTAATGGAGCGTATTGAGGCGAACTTTCCAGGGGTAAAGGTATTTAGTTTGCCTTCAGTTGGTGACGCGACAAAAGGGGGTGTTTACGCCCAGCGTCATATTGAGCTCGGCATTAAAGGGAGCGCGGCCTTGTTAAAAGATGCTTGGATTGCATTACGAACGGGCACACTGGCGCTGGGTTATGAAATTCACGACATCACCCCCGCCTAATTGCACTATTTTAGTGCGTTTTGGGCCATTTTCTGCCTAAGCAACCCTATTTCAGCACTTCATTAGTGCAATAATCAATGTTCTAGCGGGGTTGCTTGAGTAAATTAGAGTTCATTAAAAGCAACTTGGCTGCTTGAAACAAACAAAGTTCATAGAGGAGATTTGCATGACGAAGACCGTCGCTGATGTAATGAAGTTAGTTAAAGAAAAAGAATGTACTTTTGTTGATTTCCGCTTTGTAGATACAAAGGGTAAAGAGCAACACACCACGGTTCCTATTTCTGCATTTGATGAAGATAAGTTCGAGAGTGGCCACGCTTTTGATGGCTCATCCATCGCTGGTTGGAAAGGGATTGAGGCGTCTGACATGCTATTGATGCCAGACCCAACTGCTTGCTACATCGATCCATTCTATGAAGAGCCTACTTTAGTTATTACTTGTGACGTGATTGAGCCGTCCGATGGTAAGGGCTACGATCGTGATCCCCGTTCTATTGCTAAGCGCGCTGAATCCTACTTAAAAAGTACAGGTTTAGGCGATGCCGCTTACTTTGGCCCAGAGCCAGAGTTCTTTATTTTTGACGGCGTGCGTTGGGGCGCTGACATGCAAGGCTGTTTTGTGAAGATTGATTCTGAGGAAGCCCCTTGGTCATCTGGCCTCGAAATGGAAGGCGGCAATCCAGGTCATCGTCCAGGTAAAAAAGGCGGGTATTTCCCAGTTGCACCAGTGGATACTTTCCACGACATGCGTTCGGAAATGTGTCTCATTCTTGAGTCCTTGGGCATTCCAGTCGAAGTTCACCATCACGAAGTTGCTGGCCAAGGCCAAAATGAGCTAGGTACCAAGTTCAGCACTTTAGTCGAGCGCGCTGACTGGACTATTTGGCAGAAGTATGTTGTGCAAAACGTGGCCCATGCTTATGGCAAGACCGCTACCTTTATGCCAAAGCCTGTTGTAGGTGATAACGGTTCTGGTATGCATGTGCACCAGTCTGTATGGAAAAATGGCGAGAACTTATTTGCTGGCAATGGTTACGCTGGTTTATCTGAATTTGCCCTCTTTTATATCGGCGGCATCATCAAGCACGCTAGAGCATTGAATGCGATTACCAATCCAGGTACGAATTCATACAAACGCTTGGTGCCTGGTTTTGAAGCGCCAGTGAAGTTGGCTTACTCTGCGCGTAATCGCTCTGCGTCTATTCGTATTCCTCACGTCTCAAGCCCTAAGGGACGCAGGATTGAAACACGCTTCCCTGATCCATTAGCTAACCCATACTTGGCATTCTCTGCCTTGTTAATGGCTGGTTTAGATGGCGTGCAAAACAAAATTCATCCAGGTGAAGCTGCAGACAAAAACCTATATGACTTGCCACCAGAAGAAGATGCAAAGATCCCAACCGTTTGCGCAAGCTTGGAAGAGGCGTTAGCGGCTTTGGACAAAGACCGCGAGTTCTTGACGCGCGGTGGAGTCTTTACTGATTCCATGATTGATGCTTATATCGCACTGAAGATGGAAGATGTCACACGTTTCCGTATGACTACTCATCCTATCGAATTCGATATGTATTACTCTTTGTAATCGAAGGAAAGAAATTGAGCGCAGGTCTATTGCGCAATTCGTTCAAAGGGGCAGCTTCGGCTGCTCCTTTTTTTCCGACATTGCTCGATCAAATGCCCAATGCTATCGTGGTTTTCGATGCTGAAAACCTCAAGCTAGCCTATGCGAATCCTGCCGCAGAATTAGCGCTTGATGCCTCCCGTAAATCGCTTGAGGGTCAATCTATACCTGACTTGTTTGGTGACAATCCACCACTCAACAACATGATTTCCGAGGTCTGTGCAGGTCATTTTTCTACCCAACGTCAAGAGCTGGTGTTGCATGCCTTGCCTGGAAGTATTCATCAAGATTCAACTCCAGCACATGTAGTAGTTGCACTGTTAGACGACCCCAGCTTAGTGATTATGGAGTGGTTTCCAATTGATCAACAGTTGCGCAGCGAGCGTGATGAGAGGGTCACCCAACAAGTTGAAGCCAATAAACAGCTCATGCGTAATTTAGCGCATGAGATCAAAAATCCTCTCGGAGGTATTCGGGGGGCGGCGCAGTTATTGGAGTATGAGTTGCCGCATAAAGGTTTGCATGAATACACCCAAGTCATCATTAAAGAGTCCGACCGTTTACAAGCTTTAGTAGATAGACTGCTGGCGCCACATCGCAAAGCCCATGCGATGGAGTTATTTAACGTACATGAAGCGCTTGAGCGGGTGCGCAGTTTGGTGTTGGCTGAATTTCCCAAAGGCTTAAGAATTATTCGCAATTACGATACAAGCCTGCCCGATATATTGGGAGATCGTGAACAGCTTATTCAAGCTACACTAAATATCGCACACAACGCAGCTCAAGCTTTAGGTGAAGAGATAGAGCAGGGCACCGCACAGATTGAATTAAAAACCCGTGTGGCCCGCTCAGTAACGATTTCAAAAAAACGCTACAAACTAGCTTTGAATTTGCATGTCATCGATAACGGACCTGGTATACCGGAAGATATTCGCGAACGTATCTTTTTTCCTTTGGTGTCTGGTCGAAATGGCGGCAGTGGTTTGGGCCTTACCTTGGCACAAACCTTCATTCAGCAGCACCAAGGGTTCGTCGCTTGTGAGAGCCGGCCCGGTCATACTGACTTTCATATTCAAATTCCATATCGCACTCAGGAGAAATAATCATGAAACCCGTTTGGATTGTGGATGATGACCAATCAATACGTTGGGTCCTTGAAAAGGCTTTTTCAAGAGAAAACATTGCGCACCGGAGTTTTTCAAACCCAAATGATGTGATGGATGCCTTAGAAAAAGACATCCCCCAAGTGCTCATCTCTGACATTAGGATGCCGCGTGGGAATGGTTTAGATTTATTACAAAATATTAAGGAAACCCACCCACAATTACCCGTAATCATCATGACGGCGTATTCTGATTTGGATTCTGCGGTCTCTTCGCTGCAAGGGGGCGCCTTTGAATATCTGACTAAACCATTTGATATTGATAAAGCGATTGAATTGATCCGTCGAGCAATAGTGCATGGCGAACGCAATCAACCCGCCAATAAAGAGATCGGAGCTTGGCGGCAAGATTCTACTGAGATCATTGGTCAGGCGCCAGCGATGCAGGAGGTGTTTCGCGCTATTGGACGCCTAGCCCAGTCCCATTCCACCACGCTCATTACCGGTGAGTCAGGTACCGGTAAGCAATTAGTTGCTCAAGCGTTGCATAAACACAGTCCTCGCGCTAAGGGGCCTTTTATTACTTTTAGCACCTCAGCGGTTCCGAAAGAATTATTAGAGTCTGAGTTATTTGGTCATGAGCGGGGCGCATTTTCTGGTGCCTTGACTATGCGACGTGGACGCTTTGAACAGGCTGATGGTGGAACCTTATTAATTGATGAGGTAGGCGATATCCCTTTCGAATTGCAAACCCGTTTATTACGTGCTTTGACTGATGGTCACTTTTACCGCCTTGGTGGTCAAGATCCTATTAAAGCCAATGTACGCATTATTGCTTCGACCCATTACAACTTAGAATCTAAAGTTGCTTCAGGATCATTTCGAGAGGATTTATTGCATCGCCTCAATGTGATTCGCTTGCGGATGCCGCCATTGCGCGAGCGCTCTGAAGATATTCCTGTTTTAGCAAAGCATTTTATGGATGCATGCGCAAAGTCCCTTGGCGTAGTAGCAAAAAAACTTTCTGATGAAGTTTTACAGCAAATGAGCAATATGCCTTTTGCAGGCAATGTGCGTCAATTAGAAAATCTTTGTCACTGGTTAACGGTCATGACGCCCGCCAATATTGTGGGCATAAGTGACTTACCGGCTGACGTTTTAGCGGAAACACCTCAGCAGCCCTTGCATCTGCAAGGAGAGCCTACTATCAATGCGATGTTGCCCAGCCGCCTAAATACAGCCGACTGGGAAAGCGGTCTTGGTCGCTTAGCGGTCAAAATGCTACAAGACGGTGAGAAAGACGTCTTCAGCGCTCTAAGTGCCCAGTTCGAAAAGACTGTTCTCAAGGCGGCTCTTGAAGTGACTCGCGGCAGAAGAGTGGAGGCAGCCCAGCGCCTCGGAATCGGTCGAAATACTATCACCAGAAAATTGCAAGAGTTAAAGCTAGATGACTGAATCAATTCGCATAGCCGCTTGGAATGTTAATTCTTTAAAGGTCCGCCTTCCTCATGTAAAGCGTTGGTTAGAGGAGCAAGAGGCCGCTAAAAAGCCGATCGATGCCTTGTGCTTGCAAGAGCTGAAAATGACTGATGATAAGTTTCCTCATCAAGAACTTGAGGCTGCGGGCTATATAAGTTTGGCAGCAGGGCAAAAAACCTATAACGGCGTAGCTATCTTGGTGCGTCGTGCGGCCTTGGCACCAATAGCAACCGATTTGGAAACCACCTTTCTAAAGCCCCTAAGAAATATTCCTGGCTATGCAGATGAGCAGCAGCGAATCTTGGCTGCCACGATCTGTTTTAAGGGCATGCAACCAATTCGCCTTGTTTCGGCTTACTTTCCAAATGGCCAATCGCCTGATAGCGAGAAGTTTATTTATAAATTAGGCTGGCTCACAGCCCTGCATTCTTGGTTAGAAACTGAGTTAAAAGACAGCGCACGGTTCGCTTTACTCGGTGACTTCAATATTGCACCAACCGATGCTGATGTGCATGACCCAAAGGCATGGGAGGGTCAGAATCTCGTTTCCCCACCTGAGCGTGAGGCGTTTCAAGGCTTACTCGACCTTGGGCTTTATGATTCATTTAGGCTGTTTGAACAGGCCCCAAAAACCTACAGCTGGTGGGATTACCGCATGATGGGTTTTAGGCGTAATGCTGGGATGCGGATTGACCATATTTTGTTAAGTGATGCTCTCAAGGCTAACTGCCTCTCGAGCATCATAGACAAGGTACCGCGAACATGGGAGCAACCTTCTGATCACGCACCCGTCATCGCAGAAATTAAAGCTTAACCCTCTAATGAAGCCTCTTTGCTAAGACCACCATGGCGTAGTAGGGCATCAATCTTAGGATCGCGCCCACGAAACGCTTTAAAGGATTCGGCTGCCGAACGGCTGCCGCCCACTTCTAAAATTTCAGTACGGTAGCGCGCTCCAGTATCCGCATTCAACACTGAACCAGTTAATTTTGCGGCCTCTTCAAATGCTGAATAAGCATCTGCAGAGAGCACCTCCGCCCACTTATAGCTGTAGTAACCTGCTGCATAACCACCTGAGAAAATATGGCTAAAGGTATTAAGCCAGCGAGAGATCGTAGGTTGTGGAATGACGTTGTAAGTGTCGGCAATTTTTCGGGAAAAGTCTAAAACAGCTTGCTCTTCAGTGGTTTTAGGATCAAACGTCGAGTGCAGGCGCCAGTCCACCAAGGAAAAAATGACTTGGCGTAGCGTAGTTAAACCACTTTGGAAGTTTTTAGCAGCCAACATCTTTTCATATAAGTCTCGGGGTAAGGGCTTGCCAGTTTCCGCATGGGCTGTCATCTTTTCGAGTACCTCCCATTCCCAGCAGAAGTTTTCCATAAATTGACTGGGTAACTCTACCGCGTCCCACTCGACACCATTGATACCTGAAACCCCAAGTGCTCCCACTTGGGTTAACAAGTGGTGCAAACCGTGACCACTTTCATGAAACAGCGTTATGACGTCGTCATGTGTAATGGTAGGTTGACGCAATTTGCCATTCAACTTCACTGGAGGTGCGAAGTTGCACACCAAGTAAGCTACCGGCACTTGAATCTCCCCATTCGCTAATTGACGTCGCCCACGGGCATCGTCCATCCAAGCGCCGCCCCGTTTACCAGGCCGAGCGTAAGGGTCTAAATAAAAATAGGCAATTTTTTCACCAGCCTGATTGCTGATGGAGAAGGATTTCACATCTGCATGCCAAGTGGGTAAGTCAGCGCCTTCAATCTGTACGTCAAATAAACTTTGAATCACTCCAAATAGACCTTCTAAAACTTTTGGAAGTGGAAAATATTGTTTGAGTTCATTTTCTGAAAAAGAGTAGCGCTCATGTTTTAAGCGCTCTGCAGCAAATGCGATATCCCAAGGCTGCAGTTCGCCCTCAAGATGAAGTTGCGACTTGGCGAACTGGCTTAGCTCTTGCCAATCGAGCTTGGCAAATGGCTTAGCTTTTTGGGCAATGTCATTTAAAAACAAATCTACCTCAGCCACGTCCTTAGCCATTTTTGCAGCTAAACTCAAGTCCGCATAATTTGCGTAGCCCAGTAAATGCGCTTCTTCATTGCGAAGGCGTAGCTGCGCCAACATATTTTCTGAATTATTCCAAGCGTCTTCACCATTGCCAAACTGAGGGGCTAATTCAGAGCATCGAGTGACATACGCCTCATACATCGTGCGGCGTAAGGAGCGATGTTCCGCGTACTGCATCACTGGATAGTAAGAGGGAAAGTGCAAAGAAAAAGCCCATCCTTGAACTTTCTTTTGCTCAGCCAGTTCGGCAGCGGCAGCAATAGCATCCTCTGGCAGTCCAAGTAAATCAGCTTCATCTGAAACGGTATGAATAAATGCATCAGTTGCATCTAAAACGTGATCTGAAAAAGCCTTGGCGAGATGCGCCTGCTCATCTTGAATTTCTGCAAAACGGGGCTTATCTGCCTGCGCCAATTCAGCGCCGCCTAAGCGAAAATCTCTTAATGAATTATTGACAACTTTTTTTTGAGCAACACTCAGTTGATTGAATTCTGGGCTTTGACTCAAGCTTTTAAATTTGTCATACAAAGCCAAGTTTTGTCCCAAACTAGAGAAAAAAGCCGTAACTTTGGGAAGCATCGCCCCATAGGCTGAGCGCAACTCAGATGTATCGGCCACGCTATTGAGGTGAGCTATCACGCCCCAAGATCTTCCTAAAGACTCCGTTGCATCTTCAAGCGGCTCAGCTAGACTGGACCATGACGCAGGAGTATCGGCTGTAGTTGCAATCACCACGGCCTGCTCGGCTTGTTCAAGCAAGTAGTCGATTGCCGGTGCGATATGCTCGGGTTTGATACTTGCGTAACTAGCAATGTCGCGACCAAAAGACAGTAAAGGGTTATTTTTTAATGAATCGGGGAGGGTGAGCTGATTATTAGTAGTCATCCCTCTAGCTTAACGGACTGGCGATGATTTAGCTAATGCTTGGCAGATTTTTCTGCGGCCTCTAAGGTGTTCATCAATAGCATAGTGATTGTCATCGGACCAACTCCACCTGGAACTGGGGTAATCCAGCCAGCGATGTATTTGGCGGTATCAAAATCGACATCTCCACAGAGTTTGCCATCAGGCAAGCGATTAATTCCCACATCAATGACTACTGCACCTGTTTTAATCATATCGCCTGTAACCATTCTGGCTTTGCCAGTGGCAACGACCAGGATATCCGCATCTTTTGTATGGTGAGCCAAGTCACGTGTTTTGCTATTGCAAATAGTTACAGTAGCGCCAGCTTGCAGCAAGAGCATCGCCATTGGTTTGCCAACGATATTGGAGGCGCCGACAATCACAGCTCTTGCGCCTCGAATAGGGTAGTCAATACTTTCTAATATCTTCATGCAGCCGTACGGTGTGCACGGTTTAAATTCAGGATTTCCAACCATGAGAGCGCCAGCATTGGCGACATGGAAGCCATCCACATCTTTATGTGGAGCGATTGCTTCAAGTACGCGCTCAGCAGCAATATGTTCAGGTAGCGGGAGCTGGACTAAGATGCCATGAATCGCTGGATCGGCATTCAGTGTTGCAATGCGCGCCAACAGAGCCTCCTCATCTAGATCAGCGGAGTAACGCTCTAATACTGAATGAAAGCCAACATCTTCACATGCCTTTACTTTGTTACGAACATACACTTGGCTGGCTGGGTTGTCGCCCAGCACAATGACGGCTAAACCGGGTCGCGTTCCTTTAGCAGTCAGAATCGCGCCGCGTGCGGCGATTTCTGCGCGCAGTTTTTTTGAGAGAAGATTTCCGTCTAGTAGCTGGGCTGGCATGGGCAAGTTAATTAGGTTGGGGGTCTGATAAGGCTAAGCGAAGTAGGTCGGCAACCGTATTGACGTTGAGCTTTTCCATAATATTGGCGCGATGGGCTTCTACAGTCTTTATAGAGATACTCAGATCGTCTGCAATTTGCTTATTTAGGCGACCTGCAACAATCCGCTCAAGTACTTGCCGCTCGCGGCCGGTGAGTTTACTCAGCAAACTTTGAGTCACCTTACGTTGGCTAGCTTGTGAATAATCTACCCGAGCCTTGACCAGCATGCGATCAACGAGACTGCACAGTTCATTTTCTTTAAATGGCTTTTCAATAAAATCTACCGCGCCACGTTTCATGGTTGACACTGCCATGGAGACATCACCATGCCCTGTAATGAAAGCAACGGGAATAGGCAGATTTTCAGCAAGCAAGCGTTCTTGCAACTCCAACCCAGACATGCCGGGCATTCTGACGTCGAGGATTGCGCAGGAGATAGTGGATTTATCCGTACTCTGCAGTGACTGCAAGAAGCGTTCCGCGCTCGTATGACAGCGTACAACATAGCCATTGCTTTCTAGCAACCAAGTGAGGGAATCGCGCACCGCTTCGTCATCGTCGACAACATAAACAACTTCAGCTTGATTCGGTTTAGCTCTGACAATGGTGTTCATGTGGACTCTCAAAAAGGTGAAACACGGATTAAGCGTTGGCTATTGCTCTCTCAGAATCGGGAGAATCAATCGGCAATAGTATTGTAAAGGTGCAGCCAATCATTTTGGTATGTTCTGCATCCATGTGATTTTTGGCCCAAAGCCGACCATGGTGCGATTCTACGATGGAGCGGCAGATGTTGAGCCCCATACCCATACCGTCATTTTTGGTACTAAAAAATGGCTCATACATTCGTTCAATGATATTTTCGGGGATGCCTGAACCGGCATCTGTTACCTGAATGCGCAAAGTAGCCGGAAAAGAGCCGGTATCTAAATCAGCGGAGATCGTCACCGGGGGTGCTGACCAGCGAGATGAGAGGGGGTACACGTCGCGCACGCTGTCTAACGCATTCTTGAGCAGGTTTACCAATACTTGCAAGATCAGAACTGGGTCTAGCTCAACCATGGGTAAGTCTGTGGCGACGTTTGAGGTAATGCTTAAGCGTTGACGATGCGCCTCAATCTCCACTAAGCCAACTGCATCATTAATAATTAAAGCGATATCAGTCGATTGACGCTGCGGCTCACTGCGCTTTACAAAGCCACGAATACGTTGAATGATGGTGGCTGCCCGATGAGCTTGTTCGGAGGCTTTTTCAAGCGCGGGCAGGATGTCTTTCTCAATCGCAGGATCTGAATATCCTTGCAAGCGTTTGACAACCCCCATGCAGTAGTTTGAAATTGCAGAAAGCGGTTGATTCAGTTCATGAGCAAGTGACGAGGCCATTTCACCCATCGTGGTTAAGCGACTGGTAAATTGCATGCGCTCATCTTGCTGGCGCGATATATCATCCGCGTGTTTGCGCTCAGTAATATCTGTCGCAATCAGGATTTGTGCCAAGTGACCATCAACCCATGGAATGAAGCGTCGACGCACTTCATACCAAGTGTTGGTAACGCCGGGTAGCTCGATTTCTTCGGATTCGGCTTCTTGCAGTAAATAAGAGGGCGGAATGGTCTGGTCAAAGTCATTTAATTCCTCACCTAGTTCCCGCATTGAATTTTGCTCGGGCTCGCCTCCTGCCAGCTGGAAGTGGCCAGTTGCACCTTCACCAAAATGTTCTCGGTAAAAACGATTCGCAAAAAGTAGCTCTCCCTTATCGATCGAGACTACTGACACTGCTGCATCAAGCCCTTCCATCACAGTAACAAAGCGGTCTTGCGATGCAACGAGCTCTTCACGAATTTTCTTGGGTTCCGAGATGTCAATTAAAGACGCAACCCAACCTGTTTGGATTCCCTTTTCATTAATGAGGGGGGAAATAAAAGTACGCGTATGAATTTGCGCGCCATCACGTCGCACAATCATTCCCTCAATACCAATTTTATTTTCTGAGGAAAAGGAGGATAGAAAGGCCTCATTCATTTTTTCCGAGAGCTCATCTTTTCTGCTATCTGGCCAAAATTCAAATGGCGGTGCCAGACCCATTAACTCTTCACTAGACCAACCAGTCATCTCGCAGAAAGCTCTGTTCACATAGGTGATCCGCTTTTCCATATCATGCGCGCGAATGCCTACTGGAGTCGAATTCTCCATCGCATTACGAAAACTGGTTTCTTTTCTGAGATTAGCCTCGGCTTCTTGACGAACTTGCATCTGCTTTAAAACAGACCATAAGCTCCAGATTACGAAGGCGCTTAATCCAAGAGTGACCGCAATCAACATCCTAAAAGTCACGTTGGTCGGAGGAGGGTAGGAATCAATCCGTAAGGTGAGGTTGGGGCTAAATGCGCCCATGTCTAAAGTAGTCTGGTTACTTAAGGCGCGTCGGGGCGTATTTTTATCTGAGGATATCGCAATCACTTTTTCTTCATCTGCGATTAAGGTGAAGCGATACATGGCTTTAAGTTCACTGGGAATCATGCCCAGTAGACCTTGAGTCGTATATAAAACAGCGAAAATACCGTTGGAATTATCGGCCCCAGGATTGGGGATGACCTCCCAAAAAACATTGCGAACATCCTTGCTCCCAGTATTTTCACTATTTGATTCCAGGGGGATGAATTGACTGAATGCAGGGCGATTCGTTTCTAAACTGAGATTAACGGTTCTTTGGAGCGCCTTCTCCACATCTGGCGTACTCTGGTACCGATCCAATGCTTCTTTTTTGGTATTTACTGCTGGCACTTGCCATTGGATCTGGCGACTAGGGCTAAGCCAGATTACCTTGGCGATTTCATGATTACTTGCCACCATGTGAATCGCTTGATCAACCGCGCTCTCTTTTATTTTGACCTGATCATAGCCACTTACGTAATCTCTACTGATCGCCGATAGGGTCTCGCTATTGTTTATCATTCTTAATTGAATGCGCTGTTTTGCAAATGAGAGCTCTCTAAATATAGCGGCTTCTTGCTGGTGTTTCTCTTGAAGTTGCAATGTACCCAAGATCACGCCCATCACGGCGGTAAAAATAACAATTGCTAAAAGTGGGGTGTAAACGAGCCTAAAGCCCCGAATTTTACGAAACCACTTAATGGGGTTCTGTTGTGCGATAGATGAGACAAGTTTATTCATGGAATGAACTTATTTTGCCTGATCTGTTCATCTAGGCATCTAAATGTGTTGGCTGAGCTATTTCTTTGCAGTGCAATAAAATATCGCATTATGAGAAATACTCCCATTATGTGAAAAACTGCTTGTTTAGCCCTAAATACCTTTTTAGAATAATCCTATTAAGTTTTATTACCAAGCTACATCTAATGGAGGCAGTTCATGGCAGCAGTTCCAGAGCAGATTTTAGGGACCAAAAATGCGCAGGATGTCGATCCAGGCGAAACCCAAGAATGGTTACAAGCCCTAGATGGCGTAATTAAAAACGAAGGCCCTGAAAGAGCCGCCTACTTAATAGATCAGCAAATTTCTCATGCGCGCACGAATGGCGTCAACCAGCCATTTCACGCTGAAACCCCCTACATTAATACCATTCCCGTTGAGGCTCAGGCACGCTTACCAGGGGATCAAAATGTAGAGCACCGGATTCGGTCTTATACCCGCTGGAATGCGATGGCAATGGTTCTCAGAGCGAATAAGGATACCAATGTGGGCGGCCATATTTCTTCCTTTCAGTCTGCTGCCACTCTATATGATGTGGGCTTCAATCATTTTTGGCATGCCCCATCACCAGAACACGGTGGCGATCTGATTTTTGTTCAAGGACACTCAGCACCAGGTGTTTATGCTCGAGCGTATATGTTGGGTAGATTGGCAGAAGAGCAAATTCATAATTTCCGTCAAGAAGTTGGTGGCAAGGGAGTTTCAAGTTACCCGCACCCTTGGTTAATGCCCGATTTTTGGCAATTTCCAACTGTATCCATGGGTCTAGGACCCATCATGGCAATTTACCAAGCGCGCTTTATGCGCTACATGGAAGATCGCGGCTTTATCAAGCCAGAGGGCCGCAAAGTTTGGGCATTTTTAGGCGATGGTGAAACGGATGAGCCTGAATCGTTGGGTGCTATCGGTATGGCTGGCCGCGAAAAGCTCGACAACCTCATTTTTGTAGTCAACTGCAATCTACAGCGTTTAGATGGACCTGTACGGGGTAATGGAAAGATTATCCAAGAGCTCGAGAGCGAGTTCCGAGGCTCTGGCTGGAATGTGATTAAGGTCGTTTGGGGCGGTCAATGGGATGCCTTATTTTCGCGCGATAAAAAAGGCATCTTGATGCAGCGCCTCGGTGAAATCGTTGATGGCGAATACCAGACAATGAAGGCTAAGAATGGCGCCTATGTACGCAAGGTAGTTTTCAATACGCCTGAACTACAAGCCTTGGTCAATGACTGGAGTGATGATGAGATTTGGCAGCTGAACCGTGGTGGCCATGATCCGCACAAAGTCTATGCTGCTTTTCATGCTGCGGTAAATCATGCTGAGCAACCTACGGTTATTTTGGCGCACACCATTAAAGGTTACGGCATGGGTGCTTCTGGTGAGGCAATGAACATTGCGCACCAAGCGAAGAAGATGAATGACGATGATGTCCGTCGTTTCCGTGATCGCTTTGAAATCCCCGTTAAAGACGAAGAGTTGGATGAGATGCCTTTGGTGAAATTCGTCGAAGGTAGTCCTGAGCTGGAATACATGAAGGCGCGTCGTCAAGAATTGGGTGGTTACTTGCCTCAGCGCCGCATGAAGGCGGAAAGCTTGCCAGTGCCTTCGCTTGAAGTATTTGCACCAATGCTTGAGGCCACTTCTGAAGGTCGTGAGATTTCCACAACGATGGCCTTCGTCCGAATCCTCAATACGATTGTGCGTGACAAAGTATTGGGCAAACGGGTAGTGCCCATCGTGCCAGATGAGTCCCGTACTTTTGGTATGGAGGGAATGTTCCGTCAACTCGGTATTTGGAATCAGTTAGGTCAGCTCTACACGCCAGAAGACCATGACCAATTGATGTTTTACAAAGAAGATAAGCACGGCCAAATCTTGCAAGAGGGTATTAATGAAGCGGGTGGCATGTGTGATTGGATTGCTGCTGCGACTGCTTACTCTACCCATGGCGTGCCGATGTTGCCTTTCTACATTTTTTATTCGATGTTCGGCTTTCAACGTATTGGTGATTTAGCTTGGGCCGCTGGAGATATGCGCAGTCGTGGTTTCCTTTTAGGTGGTACCGCAGGCAGAACCACCTTAAATGGCGAAGGCTTGCAGCACGAAGATGGCCATAGTCAAGTATGGAGCGCAGCGGTACCTAACTGTATGAGTTATGACCCTACATTCTCATTTGAGGTTGCGGTAATCATTCAAGATGGTATGCGTCGCATGCTCGCAGAGCAAGAGGATGTGTACTACTACATCACTTTGATGAATGAAAACTATACCCACCCCGCAATGCCAAAGGGAGCGGAGCAAGACATCATTAAGGGTATGTATAAATTAAATTCGGTTGGCGATGCAAAAGCGTCACTTCGGGTTCAGTTATTAGGTTCAGGAACGATCTTCCGTGAAGTGATCGAGGCGGCACATTTGCTTCATCAAGATTGGGGTGTTTCTTCTGATCTGTGGGGCTGTCCTAGCTTTAACTTATTAGGGCGTAATTGGGCTGATGTACATCGCACCAATTTACTGAATCCCACTGCAGAGCCAATTCTCTCTCACGTTGAGCAGCGCCTTAAAGATACAGCCGGTCCCGTGATTGCGGCAACAGATTACATGCGTTTATTTGCAGAGCAAATCCGCCCTGCAATTCAACATCTTGGACGTCGTTATGAGGTGTTAGGGACTGATGGTTTTGGTCGCTCGGACACGCGAGAGAAATTACGTGATTTCTTTGAGGTAGATCGGCGCTGGATAGTGCTAACAGCCTTGCGCGCTCTAGCAGATGCCGGCCAATTTGATCGTCAGAAATTAGCTCAAGCTATTCAGAAATATGGCATTGACACTAACAAGCCTAATCCAATGACGGTTTAATTAAAAGATAAAGACCATGAGCCAAATACTTGAAATTAAAGTTCCCGACATTGGGGATTACAAAGATGTACCCGTCATTGAAGTGTTAGTCAAAGTCGGCGATGTGATTGAAAAAGAGCAATCTATCGTTGTACTAGAGTCTGATAAAGCGACGATGGATGTACCTTCTTCTCACTCTGGTTTGGTGAAAGAAGTCAAAGTAAAGGTGGGCGACTCTCTTTCTGAGGGATCGATCGTGGTGCTATTGGAGGAGGATGGTCAAGTCGCTTCCATTGCTGCTCCAGCACCGAGCCCGGCACCAGCTCCCGGGACTCCAAAAGCAACGCCGCCAGTAGAGCCTCCCATTGCGCGTGCACCAGCGCCACCCCCATTGAGCGCTCAGCCGGCAACAGTTGAGCTTGGCGGTAGCCATGCAAGCCCATCAGTGCGTAAATTTGCCCGCGAACTAGGCGTGACAATTGATCAGGTCAATGGCTCAGGTCCAAAGGGACGTATTACTCAGGAGGACGTGCAAGCCTTTGTTAAGGCTGCGATGAGTGGTGGTGTCGGAGTCGCATCAACAGGATCTAATGGCAGCTTGGGTGGTTTAAGTTTACTTCCTTGGCCTGCAATCGATTTCACCAAGTTTGGTGAGGTTGAGCGCCAACCACTCAGTCGTATTAAGAAATTGAGTGCTGCTAATTTAGCGCGTAATTGGGTCATGATTCCGGCAGTTACTTATCACGAAGATGCTGACATTACTGACTTAGAAGCATTCCGTATTTTGACTAATAAAGAAAATGAAAAGCAGGGCGTCAAAATTACAATGTTGGCTTTCTTGATGAAGGCTGCGGTTGCGGCCCTCAAAAAATACCCTGAGTTCAATAGCTCACTTGACGGCGAGGACTTGGTGCTCAAGAAGTATTTCAACATTGGCTTTGCAGCCGATACACCGAATGGCTTAGTAGTGCCAGTGATTCGCAATGCAGATCAAAAGGGAATCTTTGCCTTAGCGCGTGAAACTTCCGAACTTGCTGCTTTGGCTCGAGAGGGCAAATTAAAGCCCGATCAAATGCAAGGGGCTAGTTTCACAATTTCTTCTTTAGGTGGTATTGGCGGTACGTATTTTTCCCCAATCGTCAACGCCCCTGAGGTCGCGCTTTTGGGCGTCAGTAAGGCTGCAATGAAGCCAATCTGGGACGGCAAGCAATTTGTTCCTCGTCTGATTTGCCCGCTCTCTTTATCCGCTGACCATCGAGTGATTGATGGTGCATTAGCAACCCGCTTTGCAGTTTATATTGCCCAGCTCTTGTCCGACTTCCGTCGCGCAACTTTATAAGGAAGTCTGATGGCTAAGCAAATGATTCTTGTGCCTGATATTGGCGAATACGCTGATATTCCCGTAATCGAGGTGTTGGTAAAAGTGGGTGAGCGTATTGAGAAAGAACAAGCGCTTTTAGTGCTCGAGTCAGATAAAGCCACCATGGAAGTTCCTGCGGATGTCGCGGGTACGATTACCAGTCTAGTGATTAAGCTTGGCGATAAGGTGAGCAAGGGGAGTGTGATTGCAGAAATCGAAGTGGCAGACTCTGCGGCACCAATAGGAGTCTCTCAGCCCGCCCCCCAGCCAGCAGCGCAAGTTTCACCCGCAGTAGCAATACCATCAACCCCGCCTGTCACAGCATTAAATCAATACAGCGGTAAGGTGGATCATGAGTGTGAGGTGCTGGTATTAGGTGCTGGTCCTGGCGGTTACAGTGCTGCATTTCGGAGTGCCGATTTGGGGATGAATACCATATTAGTCGAGCGTTTCGCTACCTTGGGTGGGGTGTGCTTGAACGTAGGTTGTATTCCTTCAAAGGCATTACTTCACACCACCGCAGTAATGGATGAAGTGAAAACCATGTCCCATCACGGGATTACTTATGGCGAGCCTGTGATTGATATGAATCAATTGCGTGCCTATAAAGATGGAGTCATCGCTAAATTAACCGGTGGTTTAGCTGGCATGGCCAAGGCCCGTAAAGTCAAAGTTGTGCGTGGCTTAGGGCGCTTTCTTGACGCGAATCACGTTGAAGTAGAGATGACGAATGGTGAAGGTCAAGAGCCGACTGGTCAAAAAGAAGTGATCCGCTTTCAGAAGGCGATCATTGCCGTAGGCAGTCAACCTGTGAAGCTCCCATTCCTGCCAGTTGATCCCCGCATTGTAGATAGCACGGGAGCGCTACTTTTAAAGAGTATTCCCAAGCGGATGCTAGTGATTGGTGGTGGCATTATCGGGCTAGAAATGGCGACGGTATACAGCACGCTTGGTGCACGCATTGATATTGCGGAGATGTTGGACGGTCTCATGGCGGGCGCTGATCGCGATTTGGAAAAAGTATGGGAGAAGTTCAACTCAGGCCGCTTTGAAAGAGTCATGCTTAAAACTCGTGCTACCAAAGCACAAGTTACAGATAAAGGGATTGAAGTCACTTTTGAAGGTGAAAATGCCCCAGCCGAACCGCAAACCTATGATTTGGTCTTGGTAGCAGTGGGGCGCTCGCCTAATGGTAAGAAGATCAGTGCTGCCGCCGCAGGAATTGATGTTGACGAGCGAGGTTTTATTTCTGTCGATCGACAGATGCGCACCAATGTCCCTAATATTTTTGCGATCGGTGACTTAATCGGTCAACCCATGTTGGCCCATAAAGCAGTCCATGAGGGCCATGTAGCCGCTGAAGCAGCAGCCGGGCATAAGTCCTATTTCGATGCGAAGCAAATTCCGTCGGTAGCTTATACCGATCCTGAAGTTGCATGGGCTGGTATGACAGAGGAGCAATGTAAAGCGCAAGGCATCGCCTACGAAAAAGGTTTGTTTCCATGGGCTGCTAGTGGCAGAGCCATTGCTAACGGTCGAGATGAGGGCTTCACAAAATTGATTTTTGATGCCACGTCTAAGCGGATTATTGGTGGTGGTATTGTCGGCACGCACGCCGGAGACTTAATTGGGGAAGTCTGTTTAGCGATTGAAATGGGTGCGGATGCTGTAGATATAGGCAAAACGATTCATCCCCATCCAACCTTAGGTGAATCCGTTGGACTGGCTGCTGAAGCGGCACTTGGGCATTGCACCGATTTGCCGCCGGTAAAAAAGAAGGCGCACTAAATCGCTTTTGTAATGAGTTCTGCGGTTTAAAAGGAGCCCTGATTTATTAGGGCTTTTTTCATGGGCCCAAAGAAATAAGCCTAAAATCAGTCCATACAATTTCCAAGGCTACCGTTAGCAAGATATGAATGTAAAACTTGATTGGTTGATTGCTCCGTTTTTTGTCTTGATTTGGAGTACTGGCTTTGTCATTGCCCGTCTTGCGATGCCTTATGTTGAGCCAGCTACCTTTTTGTTTTGGCGTTTTATTGGCGTGTTGATTGCGATGTCCGCACTCAGTCTGGTCTGGCGTATGCAATGGCCTAGCTTACCTCAGGTTCGGCATATTGCCGTAGCTGGCTTATTACTTCAATTTGGTTACTTGCTGGGAGTGTGGTTCGCTGTTCGTTTGGGAATGACAGCGGGTTTAGTTGCCATCATTGTTGGCTTACAGCCGATTTTAACGGCCTGGTTTGCTGCTTGGATTTCTGAAAAAGTTTCATCAAGACAGTGGTCAGGTCTAGCATTTGGTTTTGCTGGAGTGGCTTTAGTCGTAGTTGAAAAAATCGGTTTTAATCACATTCCTTTGCTCAGTTATATTTTGGCGTTTGTGGCCTTGTTATCAATTACATTTGGCACCTTGTATCAAAAAAAGTATTGCCCAGTATTTGATCTTCGCGCTGGTTCCTTAATTCAATTTAGCGTCTCAGCAGTTCTGTGTTTTCCTTGTATGTATTTCCTGGAGTCAGGCGTAATCGTTTGGAATACTCCCGTTATCGTGGCAATGTTGTGGGCGATCTTCCCGCTCTCAATCGGCTCTATTAGCTTGCTCTATATGATGATTCGTAAGGGCGCTGCGACTAAAGTTACTAGTTTGCTATATTTGACCCCACCATTCACCGCAGCTATGGCTTGGCTCCTTTTTAATGAACCCTTTACTGCCATGATGGCGGTTGGTCTAGCACTAACGATGACTGGTGTGGTTTTGGTGAATGCTCGCAAATCAAATTCTGTGGCTACGATTGCAGAATAAATTCGTTTTGATGGCACAGCTTTCAAGCTTGCTTTGTTTAGATAAATCTCTGCGTTGAGAGAAAGTTATTTATCATTCGGTATGTTGAAAGTTTATGAAGGTATTTTTGGGATGCGTTTGAATCGATTTTTGTCCGCGGCTGGCGTTTCCCTATGGATGGTGGGCGTAACTTGGACTGTAGCAGTAGCCTCGACCGATCAGTCTACCCAAGCAACCAATTCAAGCAAGTCTGCCAAGTCTGCCAAGTCTGTCAGGGCGTCGAAAGATAATGTGGCAAGCGCTGCTAAACCTGCAACTGCATCAGCTAAAACATCCCTTAAGATTGTTAAAACTTCTAAGAAGTCACAGAAATCCGTCCGCACCAGTGTGACGCGCTCGACCCAAGTTGCCGTTGCAACAGCGCCCTCACTGGCAACCGCCCTTGGATTGCGTGGCCAGAATGATCAGTTGAGCCTCAAATCTAGCGTAGTCATGGTCGTGAATCAGGATACTAAAGAAGTCTATTACGAGAAGAATTCAGCGGTAAGTTTGCCGATTGCATCGATTACGAAGTTAATGACCGCCATGGTAGTGCTGGATTCCAAATTGCCAATGGATGAAGCGGTTGAAATTAATGCCGATGATGTGCACATTTATCACACCTCACGTTTGGCTAGGGGAACCGTCCTGACTCGGGAAGAAGCACTCCTCCTTGCTCTCATGTCCTCAGAGAATCGAGCTGCCTATACTTTGGGTCGAAATTATCCTGGCGGCATTCCCGCATTCGTTGAGGCCATGAATCGCAAAGCGAAGGAAATTGGCATGAATCATTCGCACTTTGCTGATCCGACTGGATTGCTTAGTGAAAATGTAGCCTCAGCTGAAGATTTGACACGCATGCTTAATGCCGCTTATCAATACAAAATGATTCGTGAATTTTCTACCTGGCCAACGCTCACCATGGTTATCAACCAGCGTCCCCAAATTTTTCTAAATACGAACCGCCTCGTACGAGCCGGCGATATGAATATCGGCTTACAAAAAACTGGCTTCATTAATGCTGCCGGACGGTGCTTAGTGATGCAGGCTCGCGTGAATAACACCCCTTTACTCTTGGTATTTTTGGACTCTGTTGGGACACAGTCACGCTTTGCGGATGCTGTACGCGTAAAAGACTGGTATGAACGTTCTGGGGAACTTCAGCCAATTCGGCGTTTAATGTAAAGAGGCTTTTTAATCAGCGGTCGGGTCTGTAAACTTAGGCTTATACCCCATGCCCTTTGAAATTTTCAGGGCAGTTTCTTGCAGCGAGCGCGACCAATCAGCCTGAATACGATCCGTTGGCGCGCTGAGTGAGAGACCAGCGACCAACTTACCCGAGTCGTCCAGAATTGATGCTGCATAGCAGCTTACGCCGAGTTCAAGCTCTTCATTATCTTTGGCGGTACTGAGTTGACGAACTTCTTCAAGCTCTCTATCTAGTCGTACTAAATCGGTAATACTATTTTTAGTATGCCCATTTAAACCAGTGCGAGCAGCATAAGCGCGAACTTGATTGGCATCATCACTTGCTAAGAATAATTTACCAACCGAGGTGAGGTGCAGCGGGGCACGACCACCTATTGCTCTTACCACCTGCATTCCAGAGCGCTCGCTGTAGGCGCGATCAACATAAACAATCTCGTCTCCTTGGCGCACCGAAAGATTGATGGTTTCCCCAGTAGATTTATGCAAAGCACGCATTGGTATTTGAGCGGCTTCTCGCACAGAGAGACGAGCTTTTACTAAATTACCGAGTTCTAGCAAGCGCAAGCCCAAGCGGTAGGTACCACCATCACCACGCTCGACCATCCTGCAGGCTACCAAGTCATTCAATATGCGATGAGCGGTAGAGGGGTGCAAGGAAGTGAGGGCAGCTAGATCTTTTAAGCTGCTGGATTCCTCATGGATTGTTAAGGCATCCAATAAGTTCATCATGCGCTCCACCACCTGGATGGCGGTTTTACCAACTTCCCCAGGAATCTTCTTGGCGGCGAGGGATTTAGTTTCACTCATGCTGAATATTGTATCGATTTTCCCCAAAATTGCATATTATGAAATGTAATCTCATGAAGTCTTTTTAGGAGTTTTTAAAAAAGAGGTCGATTTGCGAATAAGAGGAGTTGGAAAACAGTGCATTTAAATATATAGTGCATTGAAAGAATGCATTACGCACCATAAGCGGGATTTTTACGGCTTGGATGGATGGGTCTAGTTCACAATTAGTACTGTTCTAATTATTCAGCCTCACTCACACTTTAAGGATATTGCAATGAGTTCATCAACCATGGGTTTGCAAAGTACAAGCAGTAACCCATTGAAATCGAAATGGATCCAACTGGCTTTGGGTGTTATTTGTATGATGGCTATCTCCAGCCCTCAGTATGTTTGGGCGCTCTTTACCAAGCCAATCATGGGTCAGCTAGGCGTTACTTTGACCGAGCTACAGATTACATTTTCCATCTTGATTGTGCTGCAAACCTTTTTCTCGCCATTTCAAGGCTATTTAGTCGACAAATTTGGCCCTCGCTTATTGCTTTCTATCGGTACGGTGTTGACCGGAGCAAGTTGGGTTTTATCGGCTAATGTAACTACGGTATCTAATCTCTATATTACTTATGGTGTGTTGGGGGGACTGGGTACCGGCATTGTTTATATCGGTGTTGTTGGTTTGATGGTGCGCTGGTTTCCAAGCAATCGTGGTTTTGCCGTGGGCATGGTTGCAGCCGGCTATGGCATCGGCGCTTTATTAACCACTTTCCCAATTGCAACCAGTTTGGCTGAGTCAGGCCTGCAAGGAACCTTAACAGTCTTTGGCTACATTATTGGTGCCGTTGGTTTATTGGCTGCTCAGGGTATTCGTGTACCGCATGCCGATCGTACGCAAACCGCCAGCCAAATTGAAGCAGCTGCTTCAGGAGTCTCTCCTAAAGTAATGCTGAAAACCCCCGTTTTCTGGTTAATGTTTTTAATGATGTCGATGATGTCTACCTCAGGTCTGATGGTGATATCGCAAATGGGTGCTTTTGCAAAAGATTTTGGTATTACATCGGCAATGGTTTTTGGTATGGCTGCATTGCCGCTGGCATTGACTATTGACCGTGTTTGCAATGGCCTTACTCGCCCCTTATTTGGTTGGATCTCTGATCGCATTGGCCGTGAGTACACGATGACTATTGCTTTTGGTCTTGAGGCGGTAGCGATGTTTGTCTGGGTCATGACTCGCTCAGATCCGGTCATGTTTGTGTTGATGTCAGGTATTGTATTTTTTGGTTGGGGCGAGATTTTCTCTTTATTCCCATCCACCTTGACAGACACGTTTGGCCAAAAACACGCCACCACAAATTATGGCTTTTTGTATATGGCTCAGGGTGTGGGATCCATTATCGGAGCGCCTGTTGCAGCGTATATTCATGGAGTAACAGATAGTTGGATGCCTGTCTTCACAATCATGATTATTTTGGATGCCAGTGCGGCAATCCTAGCCTTCTTTGTGCTTCGTCCTATGCGTGCTAAATACTTAAAAACGCAAGCAAGCTAAAGATTGAGTACTACTAATGCATGAGGGCCAATCACTTTGAAGTGACTGGCCCTTTTTTATTGCCTCAAGGGGTATGAAGACTCTAGAATGCGCTAACTGCGCCATCACTCCTTGGATCCCAGCCACCATGCAGCGTGCCAGAGGGATCGCGAATAATGCAACCAGCATGACCAACGCTCTCATCGAACGAATCCAGCATTTCAATGTCGTGCCCTAAGTTATGCAGCTCTTTGGTGACCGAAGGATTAAAACGGGATTCGAGTTTGAGGCTATCGCTAGTCTGACCCCAAGTGCGTCCCAGCAACCAACGTGGACGGCTAATAGCATCTTGTGGATCTAGCCCATAAACTGCAGTGCGTGTAAAAACCGCGCATTGGGTTTGGGGTTGTCCATCGCCGCCCATCGTGCCATAGACCATCGTGCGTCCATCCTTGAATAAGGCGAGCGCTGGATTGAGCGTATGAAAGGGTTTGCGATATGGTTCTAAATGATTGAGAGTTGCTGGATCTAAAGAAAAACTACAACCCCGATTTTGCCAATTAACGCCTGTACTAGGGAGCACGATCCCAGCACCAAACTCATGATAAATACTTTGAATAAAGGAAACGCTGTTTCCTTGCCCATCGACTACTCCCATCCAAATCGTATCCGCCGGACCTTTACCTTGACCCCATGGCAATGCCTTTTCTAAATTAATATTGCTTGCTAATTTTTTAAGGAAAGCGGGAGACAAGAGGGATTGTGGATCTCTTTTCATATAAGCAGGATCCGTCACAAACTCATCACGCACTTTAAAAGCTTGTTTTGTGGCCTCGACGCACAGATGGACATATTCCGCGCTATCGACTTTGAAGCGCTTTAAATTCAGCTGATCTAAGATGCCAATGATCATGAGTGACACAACACCTTGAGTAGGCGGAGTCATGTTGTAGACCTTGCCCATGCTGTGCTTTAACTGCAAGGGATCAATCAGTTGCGCGCGATGCCGACGCAGATCGTCAAGTCGGAGGGGGCTGCCTAGATCGGTTAATTCTTGCGCAAGCGAGTTTGCTAAATCACCGCGATAGTAATCGTCAGTCCCTTTACGAGCAATCTGGTCTAAAGTCCTAGCAAGACGTTCTTGTTTAAAAATGCTGCCAACTTCAGGAGCCTCACCTTTAACTAAAAAGGTTTTGGCAAAACCAGGAATAGGGCTGAGCTCTTCCTGTTTTTTCGCAGTCAAGCTTGATTGGCTATAAGTGACTGGTACACCGTGTTCGGCATAATAAATTGCGTCTGCTAACAAACGGGAGAGCGGTAGTTTTCCTCCAAGACCTTGCTTTGAAAGACGCTGCGCTGCACCCCAGCCAGAAATCGTTCCGGCAACGGTATTGGCTGCTAAAGCACCGCGAAAGGGAATCGATTGGGTTATCCCCCGATCGGCATACCATTGCTTTGTAGCCAAACCTGCTGCTGCACCACAAGCATCAATGCCACCCATTGCCTTGCCAGGGGAGTGAATTACCCAGAATGAGTCGCCACCTATGGAGTTCATATGGGGATAGACCACCGCAATCGTTGCGGCGGCAGCAACCATTGCTTCTAAGGCATTGCCTCCCTCCCTAAGAACAGCTAAGGCCGAACCTGATGCGAGGGAATGCGGCGCAACCGCCATTCCTCTAATTCCCCATTTTTGTTGCATTGAAAACTCCCCCTAGAAACGGATTAAATAGATATTTATTATTGTGTGACTCAAAACCGAATCAGCAACACAGCGCAAAGATTCATTAGGCTCTATTGCTTTAAGGCAGTCGCACATTCGTAAACCAGTGCAGGCCCTTTGAAAATCAGTCCGCTATAAAGCTGGATTAAGCTAGCGCCAGCCGCTACTTTTTCTTGGGCATCAGCACCAGACAGAATGCCACCCACTCCGATGATCGGTATAGCGCCTTGCAGACGCGCATGCAGCGTTTTAATGACGTCCGTTGAGGCTGCCTTAAGCGGTGCTCCTGATAAGCCGCCTGCTTCATGTCCATGCTTTAATTTACTTACTGACTCCCGAGCGATAGTGGTGTTGGTGGCAATTACGGCGTCAATGCCAAATTCCTGCAGAAGATCAGCAATCAGATTGACATCCTGATGATGTAAATCTGGTGCTATTTTTAAGAAGAGGGGCTTGCGCACGCTGTAACTATCGTTAAGTCGCTGGCGGGCTTCGCTCAAGTCCCTGAGTAATGAGCGCAACAAATCTTCACCTTGGAGGGCACGTAGATTCTGCGTATTGGGCGAAGAGATATTGACGGTAATGTAGCTAGAAATTTCATAAACAGATTCCATCGCCTTGATGTAGTCGCTTGCGGCGCTTTCAATTGGGGTGGCTGCATTTTTGCCGATATTTAAACCAAGTACCCCCCCGTTTTGCCAAAAGTTAGATTGCTTAACTCGTTCCACACAAGTCTCAACACCATCATTATTAAAGCCCATGCGATTAATAATCCCTTGGGCTTGAGAGAGTCTAAACATGCGCGGTTTTGGGTTGCCTGCTTGTGGCAGAGGAGTGACGGTACCTATCTCAAGAAAACCAAATCCAAGTGCGGCGAGTGCATCAATGTGTTTGCCATCCTTATCGAGTCCAGCGGCAAGTCCCACTGGATTAGGAAAGGCAATGCCACAAACAATTTTGGGGTCGGAAACTGGTTGTTCGATGAGAAGCTTGAGTAAACCCCAGCGCTCCGCACGATCCAAATTGCTAAGCGCTAAATTATGGGATTGTTCGGGGTCTAATTTAAAGAGTAAGGGGCGTAAATATGCGTAACTATCAATCATGGTTAGATATTATGGCCCAATGATGGGCTGCCAGCGATTCTCGAGCAAACCTTCAAGGGGTTGAAAGAGGACCTTGTAAGCCATTTTTTCACTATTTTTTATGTAGTAGCCCAAATAAAGATAGGGCAGATTGAGTTCACGGGCTTGCTCAATTTGCCAGAGGATGCTGTAGGTTCCGTAACTAGATCCGTTATCACTCGCATCGTAAAAGGTATATACCGATGAAATTCCCTGCTCAAGAATATCAATCATGCTCACCATTCGTAAACGACCAGGAGTCACTCCTAAAGCGCCATCTCTGAATTCAACGATGCGCGAGTTTACGCGACTTTGCAGTAGAAATTGAGTATATTGATCTTGATCATCCCCATCCATAGCACTACCAGTGTGACGCTCTTTTTGGTATTTTTGATAAAGTGCAAAGTGTTCTTCTTGATAGCCTAAATCCAAAACATGCACTTCTAAGTCTTGGTGACGCTTGCTTGCGCGCCGTTGGCTTCGATTGGGTTTGAATTGATTGACCAATACCCTCGAGGCTATACAAGCTCTGCAGGCATCGCAATAAGGTCGATAGGTGTAAAGACCACTCCGCCGAAATCCTGCATCAACGAGCTCACCATATAAATCTGTGTTGATAAGGTGGGCAGGTGTTGCAACCTGGGACCGTGCAATCCGGGTGGGAAAATAACTGCATGGATAAGTTGCTGTTGCGTAAAACTGCAACGTTGTTAAGGGAAGCTCATTTAACTTTGTCATAACCAATGCCGCAAAATTGCTTTATCAAATTTCCATAGAATCTCTATAGTAGATTGATTTTGAGCGACCTGCAGAGCCTCAAGGAAATCTACCCTAGCAATGGGTTTCGCGCCTAAGGAGCTCAAATGACTTGTTTCTTGCTGGCAGTCAATCATGCCAATCCCTTGTTGCAGGCAAAAAGCGCAGAGTGCCGCTAGGGCCAGCTTTGAGGCATCAGGTTGGCGGCTAAACATCGATTCACCAAAAACCATTGTGCCAAAAGAAACGCAATACAAACCCCCAATGATTTGTTGACCCTGCGTAATTGCGATGCAATGTGCTCGCCCTTGTTCAAAAAGTGCCGTATAAGAATCCATGATTTCATGAGTGATCCAGGTGCCATCTTGATCTTTGCGTGTACTTGTTGCACAGGCACGCACAATAGCCCCGAAATCACCGTCCACAATAATATTGCTGTGAGGATCCAGCAGAAATTGACGTATCGTTTTTTTAAACGAGTGATGACATTCAAAATCCGCTGGCTTTAAGACCATGCGTGGATTTGGTGACCACCATAGTACGGGTTGATTATCGGAGTACCAAGGAAAAATACCGGATTGATAGGCGGCTGCTAGCTGCCCTGGATAGATTCGCTCACTCACCGCAATTAAGCCAGGGACGGTGGGATCTGGATCTTCTTGATACAGTGGATTGGGGAAGGGATCGTTAGCGCCTAGCCAGTGAATGGTGCCCATAGTTTCTAAGCGAGTTTTTTAAACCTGCTTTTTTGGAAGGAGGTCGCGGCAATGCACCTGAGCGTCAAGGCCTGTATTGAATGCGCCTGATGCGCGATCAGCAAAGAACCATTCCAGCGTGTATTGCACAGTAGGGAATGCAATGTCATCCCAAGGAATTTCATTTTCATTGAATAAAGCCACTTCGAGACTTTCTTCACCGGCAGAAAAGTCAGGCGTTGTCATTCTAGCCAAATAGAAAAAATGGACTTGCTGTGCTTGGGGTACGTTTAATACCGAATACAGTTGACCAATTTGGACTTCAACACCAGCTTCCTCGAGTGTTTCTCTGGCGGCCCCTGCGCTGGTACTTTCACCTAATTCTAAAAAACCCGCTGGTAGCGTCCAGTATCCAAGCCTAGGCTCAATAGCGCGCCGACATAACAATACCTGTTTGCCAAACACGGGGATACTGCCCACAACATTCCGGGGATTTTGATAATGAACTATCCCGCAAGCTTCACAGACAAAGCGCTCACGCGAGTCATCTGCTGGAATCTTGACGGAAATAGGAAGGGCGCAGTTTGAACAAAACTTCATGCAGACTTTCTAAAAAGAGGCGGTGATAGTGCCGCGCAGGGCATTGGTAAGCATCAGTTCATCTGCCATTAAAACATCCTCAATAGTCAGGTTAGCTTCACGGGCATTCCAATGTGGGTCATTAAGAATTTTGGCGCGCATCACGCCCGGAAGAACGCCCGCAGAAACAGGGGGTGTAAACCACCCAGACACCCCTTTTAGCTTAATAAAAACACTGGTTCTTCCACCTTCTGTTACCAAACCATATTCATTGATAAATAGAGCATCAAATCCACCCTGAGATTCAGCTATTTGCCAAGCTTGATCATAGACCTCTCGAGAGTGCGTTTTATGCCTTAACAGCGGATTACCTGAATACATCATGCCTTGCTTACTTTCAGGCAATAGGTCTCTAGCCCAAAAAACTTTGACTATCTTTGGGAGGGGTTCGAATACAGAGGTTTTAATAGCGATCTCTCCAAAAGGAGATAAATCCAATCTGAGGCGATAGGAGTAGTCCTTATCCACGAGAAGGACTGCCTGATGAATCTGTCTCTCAGCCTCGCTAAGATTAAATGGAATCATTAAGTCCATGGCAGAGGTTTGCATACGCTGCAAATGCGCCGCCAGCATTTGAGCCGTGCCGTGCTTAACCAAGATGGTTTCAAAGAGTCCTACCTGGCTAGGTAGCTGAGTCAGAAAAGCGGATTTAACACTACATTCTTCCCATTCTTCTTGAGCGCGAGAGTCATGGGTAATTCCGGCACCAACCCCCAAGACAAAGGTGCTTGCTTGAGATGCCTCTACACGCTCAATTTCAACTGTCCGAATCGGCACGCTCAAGGCAAAATCTCCTTGCGGATCAAACCAACCTAGGGCACCGCAGTAGTAGCCTCTGTCGGTCGGCTCCAACTCTTGAATGATTTCCATGCTCCTTTTCTTTGGTGCCCCCGTAACGGAACCGCAGGGAAAGACCGCATTGAGTATTTCTAAGAGAGTGAGATGGGATTTAGCCTGAGCCTCAATCGTTGAGGTCATCTGCAAAACATCACCATGTTGTGCAACGCTAAAAAGGGCGGGGACATGCACGCTACCTAGTTCCGCGATGCGACTGAGGTCATTACGCAGTAGATCAACGATCATCACATTTTCAGCCTGATTTTTAGGATCAGAGGATAAGTGCTCGGCCGTCGATTGAAGGGCATTAGCAGTGCCTTTCATAGGCATGGCTTTTAACGTATCACTCTCTCGCTGCAGAAAGAGCTCGGGTGATTGCGAAAGAATAAAGTGAGTACCAGAATCAATATAAGCCCCGAATCGACCTGGCTGGCGCGCCCGCAAGCGTGCGTACAAAGCAAGCGGAGAGCCATACACTTTGCCGGTAATGCGGAAGGTATGGTTTATTTGGTAAACATCACCATTGCGAATGTACTCTTGAATAGTGCAAATATCTTTGGCAAAGTCGCTCTCATGCAAAGACAGTTGAACATCACTGATTCCACACAGTCGCTGCTCCTCTTGCAGCAGTGCTAACTGCGTTGCTAACCACGCATCCACTTCTAACTTGGAGAGTGTTTGGTAGCTAGAAAATGACCAAGCTTCAATGAGTGGGTGTGAGCTAGGGCGTGCAGGAAGATCGTGAAATTGCTGGCCTAATTCATAGGCAAATGCTGCAACAACATATTCGCCCTTGGCGAGAGCCTGCTCTAGATCCCGCAAACATTCTGCAGTTTGCAGAACATCTTCCGCGGACTGCCCACTGGGCTCAATCCTCCAGTAGGCAATAGGTTCTTGATAAAGACGGCTCGAGGGTCTTGCATCAGTACTTTGAGCGTCATCAAGCAATATCATTACATGTGCTTCGAGCTTAGTTGTTTCGCGAATTACTTAAGGACGCCAGCCGATTCAATGGTCACTGTTTTGCTAGGGACATCAGACATACGCCCCATTTTTGGTGAGGAGGCAACCATCGTAGAGATCTTGCGAATCGCATCAATCGTTTCCGTTCCTGAAATCACTTTTCCGAATACGGTGTAACCGTTGCCCATCGCGTTTGGGTAATTCAGCGCTTCATTGTTATTTACATTAATAAAAAATTGAGCAGTAGCTGAATCGGGATCGGAAGTACGAGCCATTGCAATGGTGTAAGTTTGATTCTTGAGACCATTTTGCGCCTCAGAAACTACTGGCGCATTGGTCGGCTTTTGATTCATGTCAGCAGTAAAACCACCGCCCTGAATCATGAAGCCATCAATCACACGATGAAAAATGGTGCCGTTATAAAAACCACTTTTGACATAACTTAAAAAGTTAGCGGTGGTCTTCGGCGCCTTAACATCATCTAGCTCCACTACAAAGTTGCCCATTGTGGTTTTAAACTCCACTTTAGGACCTGCCATAGCGGCAGAGCTTGAGAGGCAGGTAAGAACCAATAACAAGCTGGCAAAAAGATTGCGCATTATATTTCCTTATAAATTAGATGGGGAAGGGGGTGAGCTCCAAGGGCGGACTTCATTGATTTAATTGTATTACTCATCAGTTGCGATAAACCAGAATGTCATTAGTCAGTTTTAACTGGATTTATTTTTTTCCTGCCTCTTCATCCAGCTTTTTTAAGAAGGCCATTTTTTCTGCAATTTGCGACTCTAACCCGCGATCGACGGGTTTATACCAAGCGGGTTCTTGCATGCCCTCGGGTAAATAGCCTTCACCGGCAGCGTATGCATGGGGTTCATCATGTGCATAGCGATACTCTTTGCCATGACCTAATTCTTTCATTAACTTCGTGGGCGCATTACGAAGATGGTTGGGTACTGATTTGCTTTGATCCTGAGAAACATAGGCTCGTGCGGCGTTAAAGGCTTTGTAACTGGCATTGCTTTTTGCCGCAATAGCCAAGTAGATAACCGCTTGACCTAATGCTAACTCACCCTCGGGTGATCCCAAGCGTTCAAAGGTTTGGGCGGCATCATTGGCTATTTGCATTGCTCTAGGGTCAGCTAAGCCGATATCTTCCCACGCCATACGAATAATGCGCCTTGCCAAATACCGTGGGTCAGCGCCCCCATCAAGCATGCGACAAAACCAATAGAGTGCCGCATCGGGATTTGAGCCCCTGACGGATTTGTGTAATGCAGAAATTTGATCGTAGAACTGATCACCGCCCTTATCAAAACGACGCGCAGTGACCGATAGAGCATTTTGAACAAAATCCAGTTGAATTTTGTCGAGTGGGGCCTTAGAGCCTGTGGCGGCATTCGCTACTTGCTCTATTAGATTTAGCAAGCGACGTGCATCGCCATCTGCCTGGGTAATTACATAATCAATAGCTGTTTCTTCAAACTCAATGGTCGGCAGGGCAAACGCGTGCGCTCGTTGAAATAGCTTCTTCAGATCTTCCGCCTCGAGTGACTTTAAGACGTAGACCTGTGCACGCGATAGAAGGGCGGAGTTCACCTCGAAAGAGGGGTTCTCTGTAGTGGCACCGATAAAGGTCAAGAGGCCAGACTCTACATGGGGCAACAAGGCGTCTTGCTGGCTTTTATTAAAGCGATGAATTTCATCAACAAATAAGATGGTCTGTCTGCCGTACTGTTCTAGATTTTGCTGGGCTCGTTCAATGGCCTCACGAATTTCTTTCACGCCAGCGAGTACTGCGGAAAGCGCAATAAATTCTCGATCGAAAGCGTGTGCAGTTAAGCGGGCAAGCGTAGTTTTTCCGACTCCAGGCGGCCCCCATAAGATCATCGAGTGGGGTTTGCCGGAGGCAAAAACCAGACTAAGGGGTTTGCCTTCACCTAAGAGATGCTCTTGCCCAATCACCTCTTCTATTCTTTGTGGGCGGAGTTCCTCAGCTAGAGGCGGAGTAGGAGGGCTGTCAAAAAGGTTACCCATGTTCTCGATGAATTAATTTTGCAACACGAGTATGACGATTGCCGCCCAAACTAAGCAGGCTGCTGCAACGTAGCTCAAATGATTGCGCATTGTGAGGAATGCTTTCCTGCTTGCCTCATTTGAAAAATAATAGTGATAGGTATTTTGATCAATGCTGCGTTGGATTAGCACAATGGACGCTAGGATCACTAGACCTACTGGTATGTAAATATGCAGTGCCAGCCATGCCACTAGTGAGGGGGTAATACCCCAGATCCAGGCATTACGTCTTTCCCAATGATCTTGCGCAGGAGATTGGCCAAGGGTATGTAAATTGGCGCCCCAATGCATTGCTCCGGTAAATGCCGTAATTACTGCGCCGTAGCTCGCAAGGGATTCTGCGCTAAGGTAATTTAGGGGGAGGGGTGCGAGTTGAACCATCAAGGCTAGGCCGATAAATGGAATTAAGCCTGCATAAGAGAGGATTCGTACAAGAGGTGTAAGGGGGTTCACAAATAAATTCGCTGAGTAAAAATTAAAAAGGTAGCCTAGTTTGCGCTATAAAGCGGCCTGATGGGGATCTAAGCGCTCAGGGAGTCCAGATTTGAGCTGGGCGTTGGTATGAACAGTAGAATGAACAAAATACATTATTAAATTGTGCCATGCTGATCGTTCTCTCACCTGCTAAATCATTGGATTATCAAACTCCGGTCACGGTCAAGTCTCCTACCTTGCCTGAATTTATCCCCGAATCTGCCCAATTGATTACTGGCCTCAAGAAGCTAGCCCCCGCAGAGCTTGCAAGCTTGATGAGTCTTTCTGATCCGTTGGCTGCTCTGAACCTGGGGCGCTATCAGGCTTGGTCAAAAAAATTCACCGAAGAGAACAGTAAAGCTGCCATTTACGCTTTCAATGGGGATGTTTATGAAGGCTTTGATGCGAAAACGCTCGATAGCAAAGCCATGGCATTTGCACAGGATCATCTACGCATTCTGTCTGGTTTATACGGTGTTTTAAGGCCCTTAGATTTAATGCAGCCATACCGCCTAGAAATGGGCACCTCATTCAAAAACGCGCGAGGTAAAGACTTATATGCTTTTTGGGACACCAAAGTAACAGCCTCCTTAAAAGCGATTTTAGACAAGAGTAAGAAGCCTGCATTACTGAACTTAGCTTCTACAGAGTACTTTAAGGTGGTTCAGGCTAAGGCTTTGGCTTGCCCAGTGATTTCTCCGGTATTTCAGGATGGCAAAGATGGGGCCTTCAAAATCATCTCCTTTTATGCGAAACGAGCGCGCGGCTTAATGGCGCGCTTCGTGGTTGAGAACCGCATCCAAGATCCCGAGGATCTCAAAGCATTTAACGTCGACGGATATCAATTTATCCCATCTGAATCAAAACCCGATAAGCCAGTATTTCGCCGTCCGGAGAAAAAATAATATGGCCGTTCATCGAAGTAAATCATCGCAGCGCGCTTCGCCAGATGTTGAGCGTTTAGTAGCTGACGCCATTTCACTTGCCGCCTCTGGCAGCAAAATTGAAGACCTCTATTGGGAGGAGCATCTAAATACTCGACTCATGCGTCTATTAAAGAGTCAAAATCAAAACGTCATTGACGCCGCCTTAGATCAAACTTTTCGTATTAATACTTTGGCATTTGAAGTGCTGGCTGATAGTGCCGAAACCTTGGCAGAGTCTTTGGTCATGGAGCATGAAGGACAGCAATGGGATGTGCTCTTATTGGCGCTACCTATCGTTGCGCATACTCGCTATCAAATTCCCTCTGGTCCATTATCGGTACATGGAATTCATGCAACGGCATCTGCTTTGCATGAGTTTATTGCTGCTCCAGAAACCCGTTTAGCGATTGTTCCTTGGTTGTATAGCATTGATCAAATGCCCCATTCGCATAGTCAAACTCGATTACTAACGGAGTCCTTGGCAAACGCAGCAATTACAGGCAGTGAAATTAAAATCGAGTTGCGCGATATGTCGGAAACCATTGCGGTTTTAGCTGATCCCCGTTTTATCATTGCAGCGGTGACCACACCTACGGGCAAGCCACTATTTCGTTGGCAAGCAGAAGCTCCTGCGCGTGTTGAGCGTGGGATGAGTTTAATTGGCTGGCAAAGTGCGATGCAAGAACCAGTTTCTTCTTTGTTGCCTGGTTGTGAATTCGAGCTGTTGCTGCCCGAAGCTTACTTTACTAACTGCCGTCTGGCAGATAAACAAGTAAGGCCTATGAGCATCCGCGCGGCAGTGAATTTCATGGAGAGTACCGTTGGCATCTTGCCGGCGGGATTGTCATGCGTGGTTGCCGCATTTGGCGAAGATCAGGCTGATGAATACCGAATTTCCTTTAGTCCTAGAGGTTCATCAGACGTCATGTACGGTGTGATTTGGCCCTTGTATGACCGCGAAAGTGTAGCGAGCGACGCCTTAAATGATCTCTCTGATGATGAAAGTCCGATCAAGAAAATTTGCGATGCTTTGCGCGACGCAGGTGTTGAAGATGTTTTTCGTCATGCCATGTTATTTGAGCCAGAACTCTGCGATGACTGTGGGGCACCGTTGTTCCCTGATCGATCTGGAGAAGCGGTCCATGCAGAAATGCCTGATGACGCACCTATGCAGCAACCCCTCTTTCACTAAACAAATAAATCGTGGGCACAAAAAAGCCGAGATATTCTCGGCTTTTTTATTAACGCAATAAAGATAACTTAATTTTGAACAAATGGCTCCACACCGGCAAATAAGTGTGGTGGCTTGCCACTCTTCATATCGGCAGTTTGGCAAAAATCAGCCAGTCGAGTGCTTGTCCTAATATTGAAGAGCATCGCCTTGTTTCCCAATACGACCAGGTCATGACCTGAGGAAGTATTTTTGTAACGCAGGCTTCCTGGAAGGGAATTTTGTCGCTCTAATTCGTAGGTCTTAGATTCCCAAACTAGGCGAACATTTTCAGTAGTTCCGGAAGTTTTAAATACCTTACCTTCACCACAGGTCCAGGTAAATACTTCGTCAGATGCAGCCGATGCATCAACCATGCAGCTGACTGAAAATCCCAAGCTAATGGCTATGGCTATTTTCTTGAAGTTCATAGTATCCTTAGGAAAGTAAATGTTTAACACCGGCTTGCTCTTCAAGCAATTCATTGAGAGTGTGGTTCATGCGTTCGCGTGAAAATTCATCGATCTCTAGGCCTTCAACCATCTTGTATTCCCCGTTTTCACATGTGACTGGGAAACCATAAATGACTTCAGCAGGAATGCCGTACTCTCCATTAGATGGTATACCCATGGTGACCCATTTGCCATTAGTGCCGAGAACCCAATCATGCATGTGATCAATCGCTGCATTAGCGGCTGAAGCAGCGGAAGAAAGACCACGCGCTTCGATGATTGCTGCACCCCGTTTGCCCACGGTAGGAATAAAGGCGTCTTTATTCCAGGCAGGATCATTGATTGCGTCTTTAACGGATTGACCTGCAACATCAGCAAAACGATAATCGGGATACATCGTTGGGCTGTGGTTACCCCAAACAATCAGTTTTTCGATTTCGCTGACAGGCTTATTTAACTTACTTGCCAATTGCGAAAGAGCGCGGTTGTGATCAAGGCGGAGCATGGCGGTGAAGTTCTTCGCAGGAATATCTGGCGCTGACTTCATGGCGATATACGCATTGGTATTGGCTGGATTTCCAACAACCAACACTTTGACAGTTCGCTTAGCGACTGCATTTAATGCTTTTCCTTGAGCCGTAAAAATTTGTGCGTTTGCTGATAGCAGATCTTTGCGCTCCATACCAGGACCGCGCGGACGTGCGCCAACTAACAATGCGATATCAATATCCTTAAATGCGGTCATCGGATCAGAGTGAGCCGTCATTCCTGCGAGCAAAGGAAACGCGCAATCTTCGAGCTCCATCATCACACCAGTCAAGGCTTTTTGTGCCTTTTCATCGGGAATTTCAAGCAGCTGCAGAATTACGGGCTGATCTTTGCCCAATAAATCGCCGTTGGCGATGCGAAATAGAAGGGAATATCCGATTTGTCCGGCTGCGCCTGTGACGGCGACACGCATTGGGGCTTTTGCCATTTACTAATAACTCCAGTTAGGGTTGACTAATGAAAACCTCCTTATTATCCATTCAAACGTGTGTAGGTTTCATTACTCTGTTAATATGTCTTATATAAGACTTATTTGAATTTTGTTCACCCCACCAACATTACGGTTTTGGAGTCAGCTTGCCTGCAGTCATAAACCCTGTAGCCTCTTTTAGCCCTCTGTACGCACAGATTAAAGCCCTTATTTTGGCTCGTCTGCAGGCTTCGGAATGGTTGCCCGGAGAGGCGATACCGAGTGAAATGGAACTGGCGGCGCGGTATTTAGTCAGTCAAGGCACGGTTCGCAAGGCGATTGATGAGTTGGCGTCGGAGAGCTTGTTGGTGCGCAAACAGGGTAAGGGTACTTTTGTTGCTACCCATCAACGGGAAGATTGGCACTATCGCTTTCTGCGTTTAGCACCGGATGTCGGGCAGCAACTGCTGCTTAAGAACCACTTTTTACTCTGTGAAATTGCCAAGCCCAATCCCCGGATTAGCCAATTGCTCCAATTAAGCGCAGAAGAGGGCTTATTTCGAATAGAGCGGGTGCAAAGCTTTTCAGGCAAGCCCATCGTTTTTGAAGAAATCTGGCTACCCGTGACGCGTTTTGAGGGTCTTACCTTAGATGCCTTGAAATCTTGGCCAGGATTAACCTATGCGTTTTACGAGAGTAAGTATGCAACGCATATGGTTCGCGCAGAAGAGCAAATTAAGGCAACTTCTTTGGAGGCCTCGATAGCTTGCCATCTTGATCTTGCTATTGGCTCTTCAGTGCTTTCTGTAGAGCGTGTCGCTTTTACTTATGGGGATCAACCTGTAGAAGTGCGCCGTGCGCTATATGACACAACAGAACACCATTACGAGAATAAACTGAACTAAATAACCTTAATAAACCCCTTAAAACATTAAAAATCCCCGATAACTTTGTGGTTTTCCAATAGAATATGTTGCAACACAACAAAGTCCCACTGAACCTCCACCTAAACAAAGAGATTGCCCATGGTTGATGCACAGAACGAAGTAAAAAAAGACAGGCCAGTTTTTCGTAATATCGGCCTAGCGCAGCTGATTCACTATCGGCTTCCTTGGGCTGGCAAAGTGTCAATCCTGCATCGAATTAGCGGCGCCGCCTTATTTTTGATGCTGCCTTTTTTGCTCTATTTATTGGATCAAAGCCTCGCCTCGGAGTTGAGCTACCAAAAGTTTCAGGCAATTACGGGCAATATTTTTGTCAAGCTCATTCTTTTGGGCTTAATTTGGGCTTTCTTGCATCATTTTTGCGCAGGGATTCGTTATCTTTTATTGGATCTCGAGATTGGCGTTGAAAAAAATGAAGCGAACCGTTCCGCTATTTTTGTATTTGCCTTGGGCTTAGCGTTGACCGCGGTCGTAGGTCTGAAATTATTTGGCTTGTACTAAGCCCTCTTCGATAAGGAAATCTCATGCCAAATTATCAAATCGGCCCAAAACGCCTAGTTGTAGGAGCGCACTACGGTTTAACGGAGTGGATTATTCAACGCGTGACTGCGGTAGTAATGGTGGTTTTCACTATCGTTTTGTTAGTGGACTTCGCCATTACTGGTAGCGGTACTTATGAAGGGTGGTCCGCTTTATTTAGCAATCAATTGATGAAGTTGCTAACGCTACTTGCGTTTATTAGCCTGTTTTACCATGCGTGGATTGGAATTCGCGACATTTGGATGGACTACATCAAACCCCTCAGCGTGCGCTTAACTTTACAAGTATTAACAGTTCTTTATCTCCTTGCCTGTGCAGCCTACGCTGTACAAATTTTGTGGAAAGTGTAATTCGATGACAGCGATTAAAAAGGCCTTACCAACACGCCGTTTCGATGCGGTAATCATTGGTGCCGGTGGATCAGGAATGCGGGCTTCATTGCAATTGGCGGAAGCCGGACTCAATGTAGCGGTAGTCACCAAAGTATTCCCAACGCGCTCTCATACCGTTGCTGCGCAGGGTGGTATTGGCGCCGCCCTAGGTAATATGAGTGAGGACAATTGGCACTATCACTTTTATGACACGATCAAAGGATCTGATTGGTTGGGTGATCAGGATGTGATTGAGTTTATGTGCCGCGAAGCACCTAAAGCGGTTTACGAGTTAGAGCATTTTGGTATGCCATTTGACCGAAATCCAGACGGAACTATTTATCAGCGTCCCTTTGGCGGTCATACAGCGAACTACGGTGAGAAGGCTGTGCAACGCGCCTGTGCAGCCGCCGATAGAACTGGTCATGCCATGCTCCATACCTTATATCAGCGTAATGTGCGCGCCAAAACCAATTTCTTTGTTGAGTGGCTAGCGCTTGATCTGATTAGAGACGACGCAGGAGATGTTGTTGGGATCACTGCCCTTGAAATGGAAACAGGGCAAGTCTATATTCTCGAAGCTAAAGTTGTATTAATGGCCACTGGTGGTGCTGGTCGTATTTGGGATGCGTCTACGAATGCCTATATCAATACTGGTGATGGCATGGGCATCGCTGCACGTGCTGGCATTCCTCTTGAAGATATGGAGTTTTGGCAATTTCACCCGACTGGTGTTGCTGGTGCAGGTGTATTGCTTACTGAAGGTTGCCGAGGTGAGGGCGCCATTCTGCGTAACAAGGATGGTGAGCGCTTTATGGAGCGTTATGCGCCAACTTATAAAGACTTGGCGCCACGTGACTTTGTCTCACGTTGCATGGATCAAGAAATTAAAGAAGGTCGTGGCTGTGGTCCCAACGGCGATTATGTGGTCCTCGATTTAACGCACATCGGTGCTGAAACCATCATGAAGCGTTTGCCATCAGTTTATGAAATCGGCATGAACTTTGCTAACGTAGACGTGACAAAAGAGCCCATTCCGGTCGTGCCTACTATCCACTATCAAATGGGCGGCATTCCAACCAACATCCACGGTCAAGTGGTTGTTCCAGGAAATGGTAAACATAACGAAGTAGTCAACGGCCTTTACGCAATTGGTGAGTGCTCATGTGTTTCTGTGCATGGTGCGAATCGTTTGGGCACCAATTCATTATTGGACTTATTGGTCTTTGGCCGCGCTGCGGGTAATCACATTGTGGACATGGGTCTGAAGAGTAGGGAATTCAAACCATTGCCAGCCAATGCGGGTGAGTTAACTTTAGAGCGAATCGCTCATTTAGATAATTCCACTTCTGGTGAATATGCTCAAGACGTGGCGAATGACATTCGTAAAACCATGCAGAAATACGCTGGTGTTTTCCGTAACCAAGAATTGATGGATGAAGGTGTTCGTCAGATGGCCAAGTTAACTGAGCGCGCTAAGCACTTGTGGGTTAAAGATAAGTCAGAGATTTTCAATACTGCTCGTATTGAGGCGCTTGAGGTTGCCAACTTGGTTGAGACAGCGAATGCCACAATGATTTCTGCTGCAGCTCGCAAGGAAAGTCGTGGAGCCCACTCACATGATGATCATCAGCATCGTGATGACGAGCACTGGATGAAGCATACGCTTTGGTACAGCGAAGGTAATCGACTTGACTACAAGCCTGTGCAGCTACAGCCATTGACCGTGGAGTCAATTCCTCCTAAAGAACGTACTTTCTAAGCTATAGATAAGAGAGAATAGATATGAGCGATATTCGAGTATTTGAAATTTACCGTTACAACCCAGACGTCGACGCGGCGCCTCGCATGGAACGTTATGAGTTGGAGCTCACAGGCGAGCGCATGTTGTTAGACGCCTTGATCTCCCTGAAGAAGCAAGATGAATCCATTTCGTATCGCCGCTCTTGCCGCGAAGGTGTTTGCGGTTCCGATGCGATGAACATTAACGGTAAAAATGGCTTGGCTTGTTTAACTAATATGTTGACCTTGCCTAAAGTCATTACTTTGCGTCCCTTACCAGGCTTGCCAGTGGTGCGCGATTTGATCGTTGATATGACGTTGTTCTTCAAGCAGTATTTATCCATCAAGCCTTATTTGGTGAACGATACTCCTCCCCCAGAAAAAGAGCGCCTCCAAAGTCCGGAAGAGCGCGAGGAGTTGAATGGTTTGTACGAGTGCATTCTGTGCGCTTCATGTTCCACCGCTTGCCCCTCATTTTGGTGGAACCCGGATAAATTCGTGGGACCAGCTGGTTTATTGCAAGCCTATCGCTTTATTGCAGATAGTCGCGATGAGGAAACTGCTCAGCGCTTGGATAATCTCGAAGATCCCTATCGCTTGTTCCGTTGCCATACCATCATGAACTGCGTGGATGTGTGTCCTAAGCATTTGAATCCAACTAAAGCAATTGGCAAGATCAAAGAGTTGATGGTTCGCAGGGCTGTATGATTCTTGGCAATGCGGAGTTGTATCGCCTTAAAAGTGATGCCCGCAGGGGCTTGCTAGAGAACGATATTATTCTGCACCGTTTTTTTGAGCGTTACGGCGCTCAATTAAGCGTTGCAGATGGTGAAGTGCTGAGTGGTTTATTGGCTCTAGAGGACAATGATTTGATGGATTTGTTAATCGGTCGCAAAGACTCTGTACCATCCATGGAAATTGAGTCGAAAACTGAACTCTTTAAAGCCATTTTGCAAAAGCTGAGAGCAAAATAATTTAGTAGCTGGTGTATTGATAATTTAAACATGCGATCATATTTTTCTTATGGTCAATTTGAGGGATTAAGGATTACAAATGATTGAATCGGATATCAAAGCAAAACTCTCGTTCTCAGATGGCACCCCAGATATCGATCTGCCTATTTACAAAGGCACGATTGGTCCAGACGTCATTGATATTCGTAAGCTCTACGGCCAAACTGGAAAATTTACCTACGACTCAGGCTTTCTTTCTACGGCGTCTTGTAATAGCAAGATTACCTATATTGATGGCGACAAAGGGGAGTTGCTCTATCGCGGCTACCCTATAGAAGATTTAGCGCATAACTGTGACTTCCTTGAAGTGTGCTATTTGCTCATCAACGGTGAACTGCCCAATGCGGCGCAGTTAAAGGATTTTGAAACTATGGTGATGCATCACACAATGGTGCATGAGCAAATGCAATTTTTCTTGCGCGGTTTCCGCCGTGATGCCCATCCAATGGCGGTATTGACCGGTCTTGTTGGGGGGATGGCAGCTTTTTATCATAATTCGATAGACTACACCCAGCCTTTGGCACGTGAGGTTGCGCAAATTCGCTTGATTGCCAAAATGCCTACTTTGGTTGCGATGGCGTACAAATATTCGATTGGTCAGCCATTCGTGTATCCAGATAATTCTCTGTCGTACACAGCCAATTTCATGCGCATGATGTTTGCTAACCCTTGCGAGGAATATCAAATTAATCCAGTCTTGGTAAAGGCCTTAGATCGCATCTTTATTCTGCATGCAGATCACGAGCAGAATGCCTCTACTTCGACTGTACGTTTGTGCGGATCTTCAGGCACCAATCCGTTTGCCGCTATCTCTGCTGGTATTGCTTGCCTTTGGGGTCCAGCTCACGGTGGCGCCAACGAGGCCTGCCTTGAAATGCTCAATGAAATCCAGGCCAATGGTGGCGTTGAACGCATTGGCGAATTTATTGCACAAGTAAAAGATAAAAACTCGAATGTGCGTTTAATGGGCTTTGGTCATCGTGTTTACAAAAACTTTGATCCTCGCGCCAAACTCATGCGTGAAACTTGCTATGAAGTGTTAAATGAGCTCGGACTAGAGAATGATCCCTTGTTTAAGCTTGCCATGACACTCGAGAAGATTGCCTTGGAAGATGAGTATTTTGTAAGTCGTAAGCTGTATCCGAACGTCGACTTCTACTCTGGAATTGTCCAAAGAGCATTGGGCGTACCAACTGAAATGTTTACCTGTATTTTTGCGCTTGCAAGAACAGTTGGCTGGATCGCTCAGTGGGAAGAAATGATCACCGACCCTGAGTTTAAAATTGGCCGTCCTAGACAGCTGTATGTCGGAGAAACGGTTCGTAAAGTTTCTAATATTGCTACTCGTTCATAAGAGCTAAAGGTTTCCATGTCACGTACGCTTTACGACAAATTATGGGATGACCATGTGGTCTATTCAGAGTCAGATGGCACTGCAACGATTTACATTGATCGCCAGTTACTTCATGAAGTAACCAGTCCCCAAGCATTCGAGGGGCTGCTTTTGGCTGACCGTCCTATTTGGCGTGTATCAGCCAACTTGGCCGTTTCAGACCATAACGTACCCACAACTGATCGCTCTGAAGGCATCGCCGATCCGATCTCCAAATTACAAGTTGATACCTTAGATAACAATTGCGATCGATTTGGCATCACTCAATACAAAATGAGCGATGCAAGACAAGGAATCGTTCATGTCATCGGGCCAGAGCAGGGCGCTACTTTGCCAGGCATGACTGTGGTCTGCGGTGATTCTCATACCAGCACGCATGGTGCATTTGGTGCCTTAGCCTTTGGCATCGGCACATCTGAAGTAGAGCATGTCTTAGCAACACAAACTTTGCTGATGAAAAAAAGCAAGAATATGTTGGTACGAGTTGACGGTCGTTTGCAACCAGGCTCAACGGCTAAAGATATTATTTTGGCGATTATCGGCAAGATTGGAACTGCAGGCGGTACTGGTTACACCATTGAGTTCGCTGGCGAGGCAATTCGCGCATTGTCGATGGAAGGTCGTATGACCATCTGTAATATGGCAATTGAAGCGGGCGCACGGGCGGGTCTCATCGCCGTTGACGAAACCACGATTGAATATATTCAAGGCCGCCCTTATTCCCCTAAAGGTGAAAGCATGCGCCATGCCTTGCAATATTGGCGCACACTGCATTCGGATGTCGATGCAAAGTTTGATGTTGTTATTGAAATGCGTGCAGAAGAAATCGCACCGCAGCTCACTTGGGGCACCTCACCTGAGATGGTGCTATCCATCGCTGACAGAGTCCCTGATCCAGAAAAAGAGCTCGACTCCAATAAACGTTCTGCAATGGAGCGGGCGTTAGAGTACATGAACTTGGTTCCCAATACACCGTTGAGTCATATCAATGTCGATAAAGTTTTCATTGGCTCTTGTACCAATAGTCGTATCGAGGATCTACGCGCGGCCGCTAAGGTGGTCGATCGTTTGGGTAAAAAAGTAGCCGCTAATGTCAAGCTGGCGATGGTAGTGCCAGGTTCGGGCTTAGTTAAAGCGCAAGCTGAGCGTGAAGGTCTGGATAGGGTATTTAAGGCGGCTGGTTTTGAGTGGCGTGAGCCAGGTTGCTCGATGTGCTTGGCAATGAATGCAGATCGACTCGAGCCAGGCGAGCGTTGCGCCTCGACTTCAAATCGTAATTTTGAAGGGCGTCAGGGCAATGGCGGTAGGACTCACTTAGTAAGCCCAGCAATGGCTGCTGCCGCTGCAATCGAAGGCCACTTCGTTGATATCCGTAAGATTTCTTAAGGAAAAACGTGTCTACACTATTCAAGTTAACCATGATTAAAAAATTAACGCTTGTGGCATGCGCAGGTTTAGTTATCTCAGCCTGTAGCAGCACCATGGAGGGGATGGGTAAGGATTTGCAAAACATGGGTAACTCTATGGGCGGGTCGGGCGCATCTTCCAAAACACAAAATCAAAATAATCAATCACAGACCAAGGGTAAGGATGTCGTTGTTACCCCTGTGAACTAAGACGCACTGAAAAGAAGCAAAGCTCACCATCATGGAAAAATTTACGATATACAAAGGCTTGGTTGCTCCGCTTAATCGCGAGAACGTGGATACCGATGCCATTATTCCAAAGCAGTTTCTAAAATCGATCAAAAAAACGGGCTTCGGTCAAAATTTATTTGATGAATGGCGCTATCTTGATCACGGTGAGCCTGGACAAGACTGTAGCGCACGGCCAATAAATCCTGATTTTGTTTTAAATCAGCCTCGTTATCTTGGCGCAGGTATTTTGGTGGCTCGTAAGAATTTTGGTTGCGGTAGTTCGCGTGAACATGCTCCGTGGGCATTGGGGCAATATGGTTTTAGGGCAATTATTGCCCCTAGCTTTGCCGACATTTTTTACAATAACTGTTTTAAAAACGGTCTGCTACCAATTGTTTTGAGCGAACTACAGGTGGATCACTTATTTAACGAAACTCTCGCTTTCGTAGGTTACCAACTCACGATTGATTTAGAGAAGCAAGTTGTTATTACCCCAGACAATACGAGCTATAGCTTTGATGTAGCTCCGTTCAGAAAGCACTGCCTAATCAATGGTTTGGACGATATTGGCTTAACTCTGCAACATGCAGATAAAATCAAGGCATATGAAGCTGAGCGCATCCTTAAAATGCCTTGGCTTGCAACAAAATTGCCATAGTTTTATCGAGTTTAAAGGCCTCATATGAAAATAGCAGTTCTACCGGGCGATGGTATCGGCCCGGAAATCGTAGCTCAAGCCGTCAGAGTGCTTAACGCGCTTAGCCCAAAATTTGACCTAGAAACAGCGCCCGTTGGTGGTGCAGCCTACGATATCTCTGGTCATCCCTTGCCGCCAGCTACTTTGAAGTTAGCCAAAGAAGCAGATGCGATTTTGTTTGGCGCTGTTGGTGATTGGAGATACGATACGCTGGCACGTGAGCTGCGTCCAGAGCAAGCGATTCTGGGATTGCGCAAGCACTTAGAGCTGTTTGCTAACTTTAGACCAGCAATTTGTTATGACGAACTGACGGCAGCCTCTAGTCTCAAGGCGGAAATTGTTGGCGGTCTCGATATCTTGATCATCCGCGAACTCAATGGTGATATTTACTTCGGACAGCCGCGCGGGATTCGATCTTCAGAGTTGCCATTGTTTAAAGGCGCTCGCGAAGGTTACGACACAATGCATTACAGCGAACCTGAAGTCATCAGAATAGGTCGGGTGGCTTTTGAAGCAGCGCGCAAGCGTAGTAAAAAAGTCTGCAGCGTGGATAAGGCAAATGTATTGGAAACTTCCCAACTGTGGCGTGATGTCATGATTGAATTGTCTAAAGACTATCCGGACGTAGAGTTATCGCATATGTATGTTGATAATGCGGCCATGCAATTAGTGAGAGCGCCAAAAGCATTTGATGTGGTTGTTACTGGAAACTTGTTTGGAGATATTCTGTCAGATGAAGCGGCGATGTTGACAGGTTCCATCGGCATGTTGCCTTCCGCATCATTGGATAAAAACAATAAGGGACTATACGAACCAAGCCATGGATCCGCTCCCGATATTGCCGGAAAAGGAATTGCTAATCCGCTAGCAACTATCTTATCTGCAGCAATGATGCTCAGGTATTCCTTGGCGATGCCGCTTGAGGCTGACAGAATCGAAGCGGCAGTGCAATCTGTCCTCACTCAAGGCTTGAGAACGGCGGATATTTATACCGCAGGTACTCAAAAAGTAAGCACACAAGAGATGGGTGACGCAGTAGTGGCCGCACTCTCTTAAAGCAAACCCGTTCAAACAATTTTTTAGCCGATTAAGATAATGACAAATTTAAATGCTCCTGTAGTTGGCCTCATCGGCTGGCGAGGTATGGTCGGTAGCGTGCTCATGGAGAGAATGCTGGCAGAAAAAGATTTCGATCTGATCGAGCCAGTATTTTTTAGCACTAGCCAGGCTGGTGGTGCTGTACCTTTATTTAATGGTCAAAAAGTAACGAAGTCTGAAAATTCTTTGCTAGATGCTAACGACTTAAAAGCCTTAGCGCGTTGCGACATAATTTTGACGTGTCAAGGTGGCGATTTTACAAACGACGTATTTCCTAAACTACGCGCAGCGGGTTGGACTGGGCATTGGATAGATGCCGCTAGCGCGCTCCGCATGAAAGAAGATGCGGTATTGATCTTGGATCCCGTCAATCGCCCAGTGATTGATAAGGCTTTAGCAGCTGGTGGAAAAAATTGGATTGGTAGTAATTGCACCGTGAGTTTGATGATGATGGCCATGGGTGGTTTGGTAAAAGCCAATATGGTGGAGTGGATTAGCGCAATGACCTATCAAGCCGCCTCTGGTGCTGGCGCTCAAAATATGCGTGAACTTTTACTGCAAATGGGCGCTTTACGTGACTGTGTAGCCACAGAGTTAGCTGATCCATCATCTTGGATATTAGATATCGACCGCAAAGTAACGGCAACCTTGCGTTCAGAGCAATTTCCCAAGCAGCACTTTCGCAATACGCCTCTGGCCGGAAGTCTCATTCCTTGGATAGATGTGCCCGTTGATCACGGCCAAACAAAGGAAGAGTGGAAGGGCGGGGCTGAATTCAATAAGATTTTAGGCTTGCCTGCTTTCCGTACTGCCGGAAGTATTCCAGTCGATGGTCTTTGCGTACGCGTAGGCGCAATGCGTTGCCACTCGCAAGGCTTAACTGTGAAGTTAAAAAAAGATATCCCATTGCAAGAGATTGAATCTATATTGGCCAATGACAACCAGTGGGTCAAAGTCATTCCGAATGATCGTGAGACTACAGAGCGCGAGTTATCCCCAGCAGCGGTGAGCGGCACTTTAACCGTGCCGATTGGTCGTTTGCATAAGTTGGCTATGGGGCCTGAGTACCTTGGCGCCTTTACAGTGGGTGATCAATTGCTATGGGGCGCAGCTGAGCCCTTGCGTCGTATGTTGCGTATTTTGCTAGAGAGTTGATGTCATTTTTTAGCACTCCCAAAATACTTAGACTTGCCGTTCTAAGTATTTTGCTCTGCTTGTCTTATGCCGCAACTGCCGTTTCTTTAGGTTCTCCGCTGCTTCTCTCGCAGCCGGGAGAGCCATTGCGTGTTGAAATTCCGATTCGCTTAGATACTCAAGAGTCTGATTTATTAAGTACCCTCGAAGCCACTATACCCTCCAAAGTTGTCTATGAGCGTCTGGGCATCTCTGCAAAGGTGCTTGATTTCAATATCCAATCAATGGTGTATCGAAATGCCCAAGAAAAGCTAATGGTATTGGTTGAAACGGTCAAGCCTATCCCAATCAGCGATGACCCCTTTACCGACTTGTTGATCAACTTAAAGTGGTCATCTGGCGAGATTACCAAGGCATTCACCTTGCTCTTGGGCGATAGCCAAAAAATTATTGTCAAGTCCGGCCAAACACTCTCTGAAGTTGCAGCGCAAATGGCACCTCAACTTGATGGCGCCAGCCTAGACCAGGCCATGTTAGCCCTGTTCAAGGCAAACCCCGATGCGTTCGCAAGCGGCAATATCAATCGCCTGCAAGCAGGTGCTGAGTTAGCCAAACCAAATCAAGCACTACTGCGCTCTATTAGTCCTGCTGAGGCACGTCAGTTTGTTGCCGAGTCTAATGCGGAATGGCAGGCCGAAAAAGACGCGCAGTCTTTTGGGAAAAAGGACGGTGGTGCCATTAAAGATGCTGCCTTGGCAAACTCTGATCGCCTAAAAATTGGCTCTAGCACCGATGGGAATGCGCAGGAGTTACGCTATACCGAAGAACTCGTGGCGCAAGAGAAGGTTCTCGAGCAAACTAAAGAGCGCGTGGCTGAATTAGAAAAAAATATCGCAGACCTGCAACTTCTCATTGAAAAAGCCAAGACCAAGTCAACACCATCCAACTGGCAGAGTGATTATTTTGGTGGCGGCACTTTTGCCCCAGCAGCTGTTGCATTGACGTTCATTATTTTCACAGGATTACTGTTATGGTTTTTGGCTAGGAACGCCCGCCGCTCTGAAATGGTGAGCTTCAACCAGAGTGTTGTACCCACCGCTCAAAAAATAGACTATGGCACGGCAGTAAGCGCGATGCCCGCAAGAGCTAAGGCCTTGTTTGCCGGCATCGATCTCAATCTTTCACCCAAAAAAATAGATCCTCGGTCCGCCCTTTCAACGTCTACCCTTTCCAATGACGCGGTGATAGATACTTTGAGGGTAAAGTTGAATTTGGCTCGTGCGTACATGACGATTGAGGATTTTTCTGCCGCCAAAAAAACACTTGAAGAAGTTGCGCTAATGGGTTCAGTAGATCCAGTAATAACACTTGAGACTCAGGAATTGCTTTCCGAGCTATCAAGCCGTCTGAATTAAAGCTCGGCGATGCGAATTGCCCTGGGTTTGCAGTATGACGGGAGCCCCTATTCAGGCTGGCAATCGCAACTTTCCAAAAATACGGTGCAAGATGTCTTAGAGAAGGCAATTACCGATTTTATTGGCAGCAAAGATCTATTGGCATTGCCTATTCGTGTTGTAACTGCTGGCAGAACTGACACTGGAGTGCATGCACTGGGGCAGGTAGTCCATTTCGACGCACCTGTAGAACGGGAATCTTTTTCTTGGGTAAGGGGCGTTAACGCCTTCTTGCCAGACTCCATTGTGATTAATTGGGCGAAACCGGTTTCAGGGGAATTTAGTGCCCGTTTTTCAGCTTTTGAGCGTACCTATATTTACGCGCTACACGCTGGACCATGCCGGTCGCCCATGTCTGCCTTGCGAGCAGGTTATGTGATGCTCCCTGAGGCGCGTTGGTTTGATATTGAGGCGATGCAATTGGCGGCAGAATGCCTGATTGGTGAGCATGATTTCACCTCCTTTCGGTCGGCGGAGTGCCAAAGTAAATCACCAGTGAAAACACTTTATGCCTGTGAAATTGTTTCCCAAGCCCCGTGGCTCTATTTCAAAATTCGTGGCAATGCTTTTTTGCATCACATGGTGCGTAATTTAATAGGCTGCTTTTTGGCGGTAGGCACTGGCAAGCAAACCTCGGAATGGATGAAAGTAGTACTTGATGCTCGAGACCGCAGCATTGCAGCACCCACTTTTTCACCAGATGGACTGTATTTGACGAAAATTGCCTATCCTGCTGAATTTGCTATTCCCGAGCCCGCATTGCAAAACTCGTGGCTACCTTACAGCCTGTTGGGTCCGCATTAAGCCTTTTTAATCTACTGTAAGGCTTTATCATTAGTCTATGAGCTTACTTTCTTACGCCCCAAGACACACCAGAGTCAAAATTTGTGGCTTAAAACTGCCTCAAGACGTAGATGCTGCGGTTATGGCAGGGGTTGACGCTCTCGGTTTTGTTTTTTATCCACCTAGCTCCAGAGCCGTAACTCCGAACATTGCAGCCTCACTAATCAACCGTTTACCAGTAGGTGTTGATGCGGTTGGGCTGGTTGTGAACCCCTCAGATGCTGAATTCGCAGCGATTCGGGCTGCCGCCCCCATTACGCTGTGGCAGTTTCATGGCGATGAAACGCCAGAGCGCTGCGAGACCCTGGCAGATGGGCAGCCTTGGATGAAAGCAGCCAGAGTAGGGGCCCAGTTCGCATTTGAAGAATTTTCCCTACAATACGGGTTGGCAAACGCTTTTTTGCTCGATGCTCTAGTTGAGGGCTACGGTGGAGGAGGCGTTCCTTTTGATTGGCAGGGGATTCCTCAAGCATGGATAAGCGCAAACGCGCCTCGGGTCGTTTTGAGTGGTGGATTGAACTCACACAACGTGGGTGAGGCGATTGCTCGCCTTCATCCTTGTGCAGTAGACGTTTCAAGTGGCGTTGAAATCAGCAAGGGTATTAAGGACCACGCTTTGATGAAGCAGTTTATTCAGTCTGTCCGCGATGCGGATTCAAAGCAGTCAATTTAATGTGCCGCAATTAATCAAAAGAGGTATTTATGTACGATAAGCCAGACGCAAGAGGGCACTTCGGTCCTTATGGTGGCGTATTTGTTTCTGAAACACTGATGTTTGCTTTGGAGGAGCTAAAGCAAGCTTACGCAAAATATCAAATTGATCCCGAGTTTATTAAAGAATTTCACTATGAGCTCAAGCATTTTGTAGGTCGCCCATCACCCATCTACCATGCCAAGCGCTGGAGTGAAATGTTAGGCGGCGCTCAAATTTATCTCAAGCGTGAAGATTTGAATCACACTGGCGCGCACAAAATTAATAACGTGATCGGCCAAGCGATGTTGGCCAAACGCATGGGCAAGCCACGCATTATTGCGGAAACTGGTGCAGGTCAACATGGCGTTGCTACTGCTACGATTTGCGCACGATTTGGTTTGGATTGCACCGTGTATCAAGGTTCTGTTGACGTTGCTCGTCAAGCTCAGAATGTGTACCGTATGAAATTGCTTGGCGCTAAAGTGGTTCCTGTGGAGTCTGGTACCAAGACCCTGAAAGATGCGCTAAATGAAGCCATGCGCGATTGGGTAACTAATGTAGAAGATACCTTTTATATTATCGGCACCGTTGCTGGACCACACCCTTATCCAATGATGGTGCGGGACTTTCAGAGCGTGATTGGTGAAGAATGTAAAGTGCAAATGCCTGAACTCATTGGCGGCCAACCTGATTATGTTTTAGCTTGTGTCGGTGGTGGCTCTAATGCCATGGGCATTTTTTATCCCTACATTGATTACCCCTCTGTAAAACTCATTGGGGTTGAAGCCGCTGGTCATGGCCTGGAGAGTGGTTTGCACTCCGCTGCTTTGTGCGTAGGTAAGCCAGGGGTACTTCATGGCAATCGCACCTATCTTTTACAAGATGAGCACGGACAAATCGCAGAGACGCATTCAGTTTCTGCTGGTATGGACTATCCCGGAGTGGGCCCAGAGCACGCTTGGTTAAAAGATTCAGATCGCGCCCAATATGTCGCCATTACTGATGAAGAGGCGTTGAAAGCTTTTCATGATTGCTGTCAGATTGAAGGCATTATTCCTGCGCTAGAACCAGCGCATGCGCTAGCTTATGCATGCAAGCTTGCCCCTACTTTATCGAAGGATAAAACGATCTTAGTCAATCTTTCAGGTCGCGGTGACAAGGATATGCATACTGTTGCACAAGCTACTGGATCTGCAGGTTAACTACTTCATTATTTATGTCAAAAATTAATACACTCTTTACGGAATTAAAGGCCTCAGGAAAAAAGGGTTTAATACCCTTTATCACCGCTGGTGACCCAGACCCTCAGTTGACCGTGGAATTAATGCACGCCTTAGTCAGGGGTGGCGCAAACCTGATTGAGTTAGGGGTGCCTTTTTCTGACCCGATGGCAGATGGGCCCGTCATTCAGCGTTCTTCTGAAAGGGCATTGACGCAGGGCGTGACACTACATCGTTGTATGGAGATGGTGAAAACATTCCGTAAGACGGATGCTAAAACGCCAGTGGTATTGATGGGCTATGCCAATCCGGTGGAGCAAATGGGAGCAGAGCGCTTTGCGCAAGAAGCTAAAGATGCTGGCGTAGACGGTGTGTTAGTTGTCGACTATCCGCCAGAAGAGTGTGTTGATTTTGCCGCCAAGATGCGTGCCGCTGATATTGATCCTATCTTTTTATTAGCACCCACCTCATCTGTAGATCGCATCAAAGCTGCTGCAAAAATTGCCTCAGGATATATTTATTACGTTTCAATGCGTGGAGTCACAGGAGCTTCAAACCTAAATACCCATGATGTAGCCAGCATTATTCCGAAAATTCGTGAAGAGACAGCGATACCTATTGCGGTTGGTTTCGGTATTCATGACGCTGCTAGCGCTAGGGCAGTTTCTACTTCAGCAGATGCCGTTGTCATTGGTAGTCGTATTATTCGTCTGCTAGAAGAGGCGCCTCCACACGAGGCAGTACAATCACTTGAGGCATTCATTAGAGAAATTCGAGTGGCTTTAGATAGCTGAGCTCGTACATAGCAAAACGCCCATGAGTTGGATAGATAAATTATTACCCCCACAAATTCAGCATACTGACCCTGCGAATCGCAAATCAGTTCCTGAAGGTTTGTGGTTGAAGTGCCCCAGTTGTGAAACGGTTCTTTATAGCAGTGACATTGAAGCCAATCTCTCTGTTTGCCCAAAATGCAGTCACCACATGCGCATCGGCGCGCGACAACGCCTAGATAGTCTTTTGGATTCCAAGGGGCGGCAGGAAATTGGGGCTGATATTTTTCCGACAGATCCTTTGAAATTTAAGGATTCTAAAAAATATTCTGATCGACTAAAAGAAGCCTCAGATGCCTCGAGTGAATCTGAGGCCTTAATTGTTATGAGCGGCGCAATCGAGAATTTTTCTGCTGTAGTTGCCTGTTTCGAATTCCAGTTCATGGGGGGTTCAATGGGCTCAGTAGTCGGTGAGCGTTTTGTGCGCGGAGTACAAGAAGCCCTTGATAAGAAGTGCGCCTTTATTTGTGTTACAGCTACCGGCGGCGCCCGGATGCAAGAGAGTTTGCTTTCTTTATTCCAGATGGCTAAGACCAACTCTATGTTGACGCGCCTGTCCAAAAAAAGATTGCCCTTTATTAGCGTGCTCACTGACCCAACGATGGGTGGCATCTCAGCAAGCTTTGCTTTTATGGGCGATGTAGTAATGGCTGAGCCCAAAGCCTTAATTGGTTTTGCTGGTCCTCGTGTGATCGAACAAACCGTGCGTGAAAAATTGCCCGAAGGATTTCAGCGTTCAGAATTTCTTCTGCAAAATGGTGGCATAGACATGATTGTGGATCGTCGTCACATGCGGCATGAAATCGCCCAATTACTGGCATTACTTCAACAGCTTCCCGAACCTGCGTCAGCGGGGAGCGCAGCTGCGTAACGCGCTTGATCTCTCTTTCACAAACCCCCACTCTTTTTACCAGCCTAGCGGCTTGGCTTAGTCACCTCGAAACCGCTCATCCCGTAGGTATTGACATGGGCTTGGAGCGGATCGCGCGGGTGAAAGAAGCGCTCGGGCTTGAATTTAGCTGCCCCGTTATCACTGTTGCCGGCACAAATGGCAAGGGCTCCACATGTGCGTACCTAGAGAGCATCTTATTGGCATCGGGTTATCGCGTGGGTTGCCACATGTCGCCCCATCTGTTGAAATTCAATGAACGTGCCCGTGTTAATGGCGCAGAGGTTACGGATGAACTGTTGATGGCGCATTTCACCTCAGTAGAAAAAGCGCGCGGTAGCCTTAACAATGCACCTACGCTAACCTATTTTGAGTTCACTACTTTAGCAATCATGCACCTCTTTGCTACAGCGAATTTAGATGCCGTGATCTTAGAGGTGGGTATGGGCGGACGTTTAGATGCCGTGAATATTGTTGACGCTGATTGCGCCATTGTGACAAGCATTGATATTGACCACGCAGATTTCTTAGGAAGTACTAGAGAAGCAATTGGTCGAGAGAAAGCTGGTATCTTTCGCCAGGGTTCTATTGCCGTATGTGGTGATCCAGTGCCCCCACAATCTTTGATTGACTATGCTCAAGAGCTTGATTGTGATCTTTGGTTACAGGGAAGGGATTTCAACTTTCAGGGTGATAAACAGCAATGGGGTTGGGCAGGGCGGCAAAAGCGGTTTAGCGGTTTAGGCTATCCAGCCCTCCGTGGCGCAAATCAAATTCTCAATGCATCAGCGGTAATTGCAGCATTAATGGCGCTCCATCACCGATTACCAGTGGGTGCTCAAGATATTCGTAATGGTTTTGCCTTAGTCGAATTACCTGGCCGCTTTCAGGTACTTCCTGGTCAACCTACCATCGTTTTGGATGTTGCCCACAATCCCCACGCTGCCGCCACGTTGGCACAAGGGCTAGATAAAATGGGTTATCACCCCTATACATATGCCATTTTTGGGGCAATGGCAGATAAAGATATAGCGGGGGTTATCAAACCCCTTTTGGGGACAATCGATTTCTGGTTTTGTACCGATTTACCAACCCCTAGGGCTGCTAGTGCTCAGGTTTTATCCCAAACGCTAGAAGATCTCGGGGTAGCAGTTAAAAAGGGTGATGACGGTGGAATTGAATGCTTTCCTGACCCTGCAAATGCGTACCAGAATGCACTATCTAAAGCGGGAGACGGTGATAGAATAGTGGTCTTCGGATCGTTTTATACCGTCGCAGGAGTAATGGCTCATCGAAACAACCAGGCACATTGATCCATGATTCGTTTACCAACGTTTTTTAAACGTGACCCTAAGGGTGATGACCTCCGAAGAGGCCCAGTAGGTGCTCGCCGCGCCACCACCAAAATTCCCGCCCGCACCTTTCAGCGCGCTCAAGAACATGATGATCTAGCGTTAACGGAAGATCCAGAGCGTCAGCGGGCTAGGCATCGCCTCATCGGCGCAACAGTTTTGGTCTTGATTGCTGTAATTGGACTGCCCCGCATTTTGGATAACAAGCCCAAAGCAAGTAGTAACGATATTGCGGTAAATATTATTACCAGCCAGCCAGCCCCAGTTGAGACACTGCCGGTTACTGAAAAAGTAAAAACAAACGTCCCCGCAGCAAAAGAAGCCCCAGTCAATATTGAGGCAAATAGCTCGCAATCCACAGCCAATTCAGAAGTAAAAGAAGAATCTAAACAGGGATCTAAATCAGCCCCAACTCCACCTACCAGCTCTAAGAATAATGGTCTAGGCTTGGCTGCGGGTGAAGAAGTGATTGCAGCGCCTGCAAAACCACGCCCAGATGACGCACCAAAAAAACCAGCTTCAACAGGGAAGTACGTGGTTCAAATTGGCGCATTCGCGTCTGAAGAGCGAGCCAAAGGTTGGATTGCCAAGTTAAAAGATCAAAAAATTCCTTATGTAGTCACAAATAAAACAGGCGAAGATGGAGCAAAGCTATTTGTTTTGCGTGCCGGACCATTTACCGATAAAGAAGTTGCAGAGTCAGCTGAAAAGAAGATTAAAGCCCTTGGACTATCACCCCGTCTTGTTGAGATGGGTACGCCTTAATGGATTTACTGTCTACCCTCAAGCTCACTACGGTGGATTATTTCACCCTAGTGGTTTTGCTTGTGTCTGGACTCGTGGGACTTTCTCGAGGATTATTTAAAGAAGTCTTAGCGCTGGTTTCTTGGGTTGTTGCTAGTTGGGTGGCGTATCACTACACCAGCTATCTTTCCACAGAGTGGCTTTCCACTTTTCACCTTGATGAACTGTTAAGTTTAGGGGTAAGCTTTCTCATCCTCTTTATATTAACTTTGGTGGTATGCGGTTTAATTGGTAATGTCATCCAGAAAATTATCTTATCGGTGGGGCTAAGCATGACGGACCGTTTATTGGGTCTGATCTTTGGCTTATTACGAGGTGGTTTAATTATTGTTATTTTGGCAACCTTGGCAGCCCTAACACCAATACCCCAAAGTCAAGCTTGGCAAAATGCCGTTACGCGGCCCGCCATAGATATGGCAGCGGGATTAATTAAAGGTTGGCTACCTGCCGACTGGGCAAAGCAGTTAGGCGATGTCTTACCTAAAATTACACCCACTGTTACACCTTCAATAACAATAGGGATATAGGCTTATGTGCGGCGTCGTTGGAACAGTTTCTCACTCCCCAGTAAATCAATTACTTTACGACTCATTATTACTGCTTCAGCATCGCGGTCAAGATGCGGCTGGTATTGCGACGATGAACGGCAATTCATTTACGATGCACAAGGCAAACGGTCTAGTGCGTGACGTATTTAGAACGCGTAATATGCGCAGCTTAGTTGGCAATGCTGGCATTGGCCAGGTGCGCTATCCTACTGCTGGATCTGCCAGTAGTGAAGAAGAGGCGCAGCCGTTCTACGTCAGCGCTCCTTACGGAATCATTCTTGCCCATAACGGCAATCTCACTAATGCGCCAAGCTTAAGAGTTGAAATGGCTTATCGAGATCGTCGTCATATTAATACGAGTTCAGATACAGAAGTATTGCTCAATGTCTTGGCCGATGAATTGCAAAAAGAAACGAACAGCGTGGCGCTCGATGAAGATGCCATGTTTAACGCGGTTACCGCAATTAGCAAGCGCGTCAAAGGTTCGTATGCAGTGGTTTCGTTGATTGCAGGCTATGGCTTATTGGCCTTCCGTGATCCATTCGGTATTCGTCCCTTGTGTATTGGCCGTATCGATACGCCTAAGGGACCTGAGTGGATGATTGCTTCTGAGTCAGTTGCTTTAGAGGGCTTGGGATTCACATTTGTACGCGATGTTAATCCTGGCGAAGCCATTTACATTGATCTAGATAGTAATTTTTATACTCGCCAATGCGTTGCTGATGCCGTCCTTACACCTTGCATTTTTGAATATGTTTACATGGCTCGTCCTGATTCAACCATTGATGGCGTGACTGTATATAACGTTCGTATGCGCATGGGTGACTACCTTGCCGAAAAGATTCGCAAAGAAACCAACGTCTCTGAGATTGATGTGGTGATGCCGATCCCTGACTCGAGTCGACCTGCGGCGATGCAGGTTGCTAAGCGCTTGGGTATCGATTATCGAGAAGGTTTTTTTAAAAATCGTTATATCGGCCGAACCTTCATCATGCCAGGTCAAGCGGTTCGTAAAAAATCAGTTCGTCAAAAACTCAATGCCATGCGGATTGAATTCAAAGATAAAACGGTTCTGATTGTGGACGACTCGATTGTGCGCGGTACAACCTCATTTGAAATCGTGCAAATGGCCCGTGAGTCTGGCGCTAAGAAAGTGATTTTTGCCTCGGCCGCTCCTCCCGTGCGATTTCCGAATGTATACGGTATCGATATGCCCACGCGTAGCGAATTAGTAGCTTATGGCCGTACCGATGAAGAAATTAATAAGATGATTGGGGCAGACCAATTAATTTATCAAAGCGTCGAGGATATGAAGCAAGCTGTTCGGGACATTAATCCTGAGATTGAGCATTTTGAAGCTTCTTGTTTCGACGGCTGTTACGTTACTGGCGATATTAATGAGTCTTACTTGGATGCGCTAGAAGCGGCCCGCAATACTTCTGAAGCAATGGCGGATCGACAGCGTGATTCAAGTGATTTCGCCCGCTCACAGCTCCATTTGCATTTGGCGACCGAAGACTAAAAAGCGACAGCCATTGATTAAATCAGTGTCAAAATAGCACGATGAAGAGCAAACCTACCAGACAAAAACCTGATTTTTCTAAACTGGCACAAGAAACATTGGCAGTTCGAGCCGGTACACGCCGTACAGCAGAGTATCAAGAACACTCTGAGGCCATGTTTTTGACCTCAAGTTTTTGCTTTGATAGCGCAGAATTAGCTGCCGATGGATTTGCGCATGCTGACCAAGGCTTTATTTACTCTCGCTTTACCAATCCCACAGTGAGCATGTTTCAAGATCGCTTAGCGGCCTTAGAAGGTGGCGAGGCTTGTATCGCCACTTCTTCAGGAATGGCCGCCATCATGACCTTGGCAATGGTGCAGTTACAGGCGGGTGATCATGTGATTTGCTCTCGCTCTGTATTTGGTGCAACGATTCAGTTATTTTCAAGTATCTTGCTGCGTTTTGGAATAACGACTACCTACGTCGATTTATCAGATATTGCGTCGTGGAAAGCGGCCGTTCAAGAAAATACTAAATTATTTTACTTAGAGACCCCCTCCAATCCTTTAACGGAAATAGCCGATATCAAGGCGATATCGAAAGTGGCAAAAAAAGCGAACGCCATATTTGCAGTCGATAATTGTTTTTGCACGCCGGCTTTGCAAAAACCTTTGGCTTTAGGTGCGGATGTCATTATCCATTCTGCAACTAAATATTTAGACGGCCAAGGAAGAGTTGTTGGTGGCGCTATCGTTGGTAGTAAAGAATTCATTATGGGTAAAGTGTTTCCTTTTGTGCGCACTGCTGGGCCCACTTTATCCGCCTTCAATGCCTGGGTCTTTCTTAAAGGGCTGGAAACGCTTGAGCTCAGAATGCTGCAACAAAGTGCCAATGCTTTAGCTTTAGCCCAATGGCTTGAGAAGCAGCCTGGAGTAGAGCGGGTTTTTTATCCTGGGCTTAAATCGCATTCCCAATATGCATTAGCAAAACGCCAGCAACGGGCGGGCGGGGCTATCCTGTCTTTTACCCTCAAAGGTGGCAAGCAAGCGGCATTTAAACTCATCAATCAAACTCAGCTCTGTTCTATCACCGCCAATCTAGGCGATACCAGAACTACTATTACGCATCCCGCGACGACGACGCACTGCAGAGTAGCGTCTGAGGCACGCAAGGCGGCTGGCATTACTGATGGTCTTGTGCGGATTGCTGTTGGCCTCGAAAATGTGCTGGATTTAAAAAATGATCTCATCAGTGGCTTCAAAAAGCCCTCGAAATAGATTGTTCTACTGTGTCCTGTAACGACGCCACCCAGTTTTGGAATGAACGTTATGCCAAAGAAGAGTTTATCTTTGGCAAGGCGCCGAATGAGTACTTGGTCGAGCAAGCCTCTCAGTATTTACAGCCCGAGAGCAAGGTTCTATGTATTGCCGATGGCGAAGGTCGTAATGGTGTCTGGTTGGCAAGGCAGGGTATGCGGGTTACTAGCTTCGATGTTTCAGATATTGCTATTAGTAAGGCTAAGCAGTTGGCTCAAGAAAATCAGGTGACGATTGAATGTGTGCTTTCTGACGTGGATAGCTTTGCGTGGCCTGAGAACACTTACGATGCAATCATCGCCATTTTTATTCAGTTTGCTGACCCAGCCATGCGTGGACGGATTTTTCAATCGATCGAGCGGGCGTTAAAACCAGGAGGCTGGCTGATTTTGCAAGGTTATACACCCAAGCAACTTGAATATAAAACGGGCGGCCCTGCTGATATTGCCCATTTATATACAGAGAATGCCATGCAAGCGGCTTTTCAAAACTTCAATATCCTTGATTTATGTTCTTACGAAAAGGAACTGTCTGAAGGATCTCGACATAGTGGCATGTCCGCTCTATTGGGACTTGTGGCGCGTAAGGTTTAAAGCAGACTGCGCTTAAAAGTGTGCTGAAATAGTCTCGGATCATTGATGGGCCTCAATGGCATGATGTGGATTTTGCCATGATCAAATTGGATATGCATTTGGTGACCTATCGCCATTTCTAGGCGACTGAGTTCAGCAACTGAGGCTTCCCAATTAACCCGTAGTTCACTGTTGGGCACCATCAATTGAATTGCCGCTATTTGACCCAGGCTAGAAATTTGTTCAACAATTGCGGGGAAGGTGGCGTCATTCGCGGTCTTGTGAACGCTAAGACCGCTTTGCGGTATTACCCAGGCTACCGCCGTGTTAGGGGGAATTTTTCCTTTGTCTATTACTTGAAAAATATGATCGCAGCCTTGCCAGGCAAGCTTTCCTGCGTTGAAGTTTCCATGAAATAAGTTGGTAATTCCCACCAAGGCTGCTACCCGTGAGTTTCTGGGTTTATGAAAGAGTGTTTGGGGCGTAGCGGTTTGCAAGCTAATGCCGTCATCAATCACAGTGATTCTATCGGCCAATAAATCCGCCTCACGCAAGTCATGAGTCACTAGTAGGATGGGGATATTTAAATCGGAGCGAAGTTCAGCTAGCGTTTTATACAAACCCTGGCGCGTTGGTATGTCAATTGCGGAGAAGGGCTCATCTAATAGCAAGGCTTTTGGCTTGCGGGCAAGTGCCCTCGCTAAAGCGACTCTTTGTTGCTGGCCACCGGATAGTTGATGCGGGAAGCGCTTAGCTAATGCACCGATACCCATTCTCTCGAGCCACTCTTGCCCAAGTTGTTTTCGTGCATCGACATTGAGCACTAAATTGTGCAATGGAATGCAGATATTTTGCAAAGCAGTCAGATGGGGAAATAGGGCGTATTGCTGAAATAGAAAGCCGCATGAGCGCCGGGAAGCTTTTAATACTTGGGCGGGTCCAGTTTTCTCTGAAGCTGAAAACCAAGTTTCACCATCGCATTCTATTCTTCCGCTATGAGGGTTGCTCAAACCAGCAATGGTGCGTAATACCGTTGTTTTGCCACTACCCGACGGGCCAACAAGAGCATGCATTTCCCCAGGCGCGCACTCTAAGTCAATCTGAATTGGGGTGGGGCTATCTTGCGCTATTTTGACTTTGAGCATAACTTTCTTAATTCGCTCTCGCAAATTGGGTACGACCTCTACCAAAAACACCATAAGACAGTGCGATTGCCGCTAGTGAAATACTCAGCAATAGGAGTGATAGAACACTCGCACCTGAATGATCAAATCCTTGAACTTTGTCGTAAATAGCGATCGATGCTGTTTTGGTTTCTCCGGGGATAGCTCCTCCCACCATCAGGATTACTCCGAATTCCCCTAAAGTATGGGCAAAGGTGAGCACTGCCGCGCTGGTGATGCCACGCCATGCCAAAGGTAGTTCTATCAAGCGAAAGGACTGCCATTGACTAAGGCCGCTGATTTGGGCTGCTTCTTTGATTTCAGGATCAATTGACTCAAACGCACGTTGAATCGGCTGAATGATGAAGGGAATATTGACAATGCATGATGCGATCACAATGCCGATAAAAGAAAATGCTAGAGGAAACCCCAAGAAACTCATGCCGCCTAAGCCTAAAAGCAAGTAATAACCCAAAACCGTGGGAGGTAAAACCAAGGGAAGCGCAAGTACAGCCTCTAGCCAAGACTTCCATTTACCGGTTGCCGTGAGGGAATAAGCGACCCAGGTGCCAATGGGCAAGAGGACAACCAAGGTCCAAAGTGCTAATTTAAAAGAGAGAAGGAGTGCTTCGATATCAAACAAAATGGGTCGGAAAGAATGAGTGAGTTTTAAGGGTAATGGCTGTTATTTTGCTTGATAAGCTCGATGGCAGGCTGTAAAGGCGAGGTAAGCTCAGAAGTAAATGCATATTCCCTTGTAAAATGGAGCTTACATTCATTTTAATGGCCCGTCTATTGGGTTAAATAAGGACTAGTATGTATCGGCAGCGTCGCGAATTAATGCAATATACAGCGCTATTTGGCTTAATGGCCTCGGTAGGTTTAATTTCTACCGCACAAGCGGAAGAGTGGAATAAAGCCGCTTTTGAAGGAAAATCACTTGATGAGGTTTACAAAGCCCTCGGTAGCGGTGTTCCAGAAAAATCCAGCTTGGTCACGCTAACAGCACCCGACATTGCTGAAAATGGCGCAGTTGTCCCGGTTAGTATCTCTACAAGCCTGAAGGCCCAACAGATTGCTATTTTGGTAGATAAAAATCCAAATACTTTGGCGGCACAATTTTCAATTCCAGCTGGCACAGATTCGTTTGTAACTACCCGCATCAAAATGGCGCAAACCTCTAATGTCTATGCGCTTGTAAAAGCGGAAGGAAAGTGGTCTATGGCTGTTAAAGAAATCAAAGTGACCTTGGGTGGATGCGGCGGTTAAAGCCCTTAAGTACCTTTGCCCAAAACATAAGAATCGATCAAGATATTAAGGAGTAGCTATGAGTGATCCAATGCGCATTAGAGCAGCCGAGAATAACGGCGTTGTCGATGTCAAGATTTTAATGAAGCACGATATGGAATCTGGTCAACGCAAAGACGCGGCTGGAAAAATCATCCCAGCTTGGTTTATCACCACGGTGAATGTGAAGGCGCAAGGGAAGGATGTTTTTACAGCCGATCTTGGATCAGCGGTTTCTAAAGACCCTTTCTTAAATTTTAAATACAAGGGTGCTAAAGGCGACAAGATTGTGGTGAGCTGGGTAGATACCCGGGGCGATAAGCGCACAGATGAAACTACTGCAGCCTAAGAACTAACTATTTAAGAGCCCCTTCAAGTGCCTCGGATCATTATTAAATCGCTCCTCGCAGTTGTACTGCTCAGTGCCGCAGCTCTAGCGCAGGCTCAATCTATGGCCGAAGGAATTGCGCAGTATCGCGAGATGATTGCCGATGGCAATCCCTCTGAGCTCTATGAAGCTGCTGGTGAAGAGCTGTGGAAAAAACCCGCGGGCCCAAAAAATGCCACTTTAGAGAAATGCGATCTTGGCTTGGGTGCTGGAGTAGTGAAGGGTGCCTCCGCTCAACTTCCCAAGTACTTCGCTGATACTAAGAAAGTGCAAGACTTAGAATCGCGCCTAATAACTTGCATGAGTTCCTTGCAAGGAATATCTTCACAAGAAATCATTGATGCCCCATTTCGTCAGGGCCTAAAGAAGGAAATGGAAGCCATCGTTGCGTATGTAGTTACGCAATCGAAGGGGCTTAAAGTAGCGGTAAGCACAAAACATCCTCAAGAGAAAATAGCCTACGCATTAGGCAAAAAAGCTTTTTACTATCAAGGCGGTCCAATGGATTTTTCTTGCGCTTCATGCCATGGCTCCACTGGTAAGCGGATTCGACTGCAAGACCTTCCCAATATTTCAACGCAAGCAGGCGCCGCCGAAGCATGGGGCTCTTGGCCGGCGTATCGCGTCTCTAGTGGAGAGTTTTGGACTATGGGCGCGCGTTTAAATGATTGCTATCGGCAACAGCGCTTTCCTTTTCCAATTTACGGATCGGATTTGCTGACGGCTATTTCGATGTACATGGCGGTGAATGCAAATGGCGGCACGATTCAAACCCCAGGCTTAAAGCGATGATTATGAAAACTCATTTCAATAAGTGCCTTGCCTTATGTTTGTTTTTGACAATGAGCTCATTTGCCCATTCCCAAGCTAATTTAGATGCTCAATTTGAGAAAATATTGTCTACTGGATTTAGGGCTCAAGGTATTGCTGGCATGGATAGAATTAAACAAGATCCAACCCAACAATTTTGCTCTAAGCCGCAGTTGAGCAATAGCAAGGCCGCCCTTGCTCAGGCTGCGGAAATCGAGAAGCGCAATATGGCCAGCATCACTCAACCGACAGATGGCCAGTATTTGGGCAACTGGCAGCAAGGGGAGCTAGTTGCTCAAAGTGGTCGCGGTTTAACTTGGAGTGATTCTGCCAATGCGGTGAATGGCGGCGGCTGCTACAACTGCCACGAAATCAATCGCAAAGAAATTTCTTATGGAAACATTGGCCCCAGTTTGTGGAATTACGGTAAATTACGCGGCTATTCAGATGAAGTCATACGCTATACATGGAATCGCATTAATAACTCCAAGGCGTACAACGCCTGCAGCAATATGCCGCGCTTTGGGCATTTTAAAATACTGACCCAGCAACAGATGCAAGATGTGATGGCGTTATTGCTCGACCCCCTGTCACCAGTAAACCAATAGTCTGGAATGTCGCTTAATCGCCGCCACTTTTTGCAGGCATTAGCCATTGCTTCTGCTGGTGGCATGGCGCTGCAATCTGAATTGGCAAAAGCCCAAAAAAGCGCGAGCTCTTTTTACGAGTTACCCAGTTTCGGCAATGTGAATTTTTTACACTTCACCGACTGTCACGCCCAGCTTAATCCAGTCTATTTTCGAGAGCCGAGCGTTAATATTGGCGTAGGGTCACAGGCCAATAAAACGCCACACTTAGTTGGAGAATACTTTTTAAGAGCCAATGGCATTGCTCCCAACACAAAAGATGCTCATGCATTTACTTATCTAGACTTTCCTGCGGCAGCTCAAACATACGGGAAGATGGGTGGGTTTGCACACCTCACTACTTTAATAAAGCAATTAAAGAATTCTAGACCGGGGTCTTTATTGTTAGATGGTGGAGACACTTGGCAGGGTTCCGCTACGGCGCTGTGGACCCGAGGTCAAGACATGGTGGATGCCGCTTTGTTAATGGGAGTTGATGTCATGACTGCCCATTGGGAAATGACACTCGGTGAGCAACGTGTTTTAGAAATCATTCAAAATGATTTTCAGGGAAAAATAGACTTTCTAGCTCAAAACATTAAGACAGCCGACTTTGGCGATGATGTTTTTCCGCCATACACGTTGCGATCAATGAATGGGGTGTCCGTTGCTATTATTGGACAGGCTTTTCCATATACTCCCGTAGCCAATCCAAGGTATTTCACGCCAAATTGGACTTTCGGAATTCAAGAGGCGAGCTTACAAAAAACGATTGAACAAGTTCGTGCGCAAGGGGCGGTGGTGGTTGTCTTGTTGTCTCATAACGGGATGGATGTTGATCTCAAACTTGCCTCACGTGTTCGCGGTCTAGATGCGATCTTGGGCGGACACACGCATGATGGAGTACCAGTACCCGTAAAAGTTCGCAATGCCGGTGGCGTTACTTTGGTCACCAATGCAGGTTCAAATGGAAAATTTCTAGGGGTACTTGATTTTCAGGTGAAGGGGAGTCAAGTAATTGATTTCCGCTATAAGCTGCTACCAGTTTTTTCAGACTTAATACCTGCAGATTCTGCAATGCAGCAACTGATCACTAAGGTGAGGGCGCCTTATGAGGCGCGCTTAAATACCCCCTTAGCCATTACCGAGGATTTACTCTATCGCCGTGGCAATTTTAATGGCAGTTTCGATCAAGTCATTTTGGATGGGCTCATGGCGCAAAAGAATGCTGAAATTGCCTTTTCTCCAGGGTTTCGCTGGGGAACTTCCTTATTGCCAGGTGAAACCATTACAACAGAAAAGCTAATGGATCAAACTGCGATCACTTATCCCTACACCACGGTCTCGTTGATAACCGGAGAAAACATCAAAACGATCTTGGAGGATGTGGCAGACAATCTATTTAACCCCGATCCTTACTACCAGCAAGGAGGGGATATGGTGCGGGTTGGTGGCCTTAATTACACCATCAGCCCCAATTTATTGATGGGTAAACGCATTTCAAAAATGCATCTTGGTGGTAAGCCCATTGAGGCTGGCAAGCGGTACCGCGTTGCTGGTTGGGCTCCTGTTAGTGAAGATGCCCGTGAACTTAATGGTGAGCCTATTTGGGATCTCATGACGCGCCATTTAAAAGACCAGAAAATTATTAAACCCAAGAAGCTCAATGAACCCATCATTGAAGGCGTTTCAATGAATCAAGGCCTTGCAATTAAGCATAGCTAATCTATTTTTAAACACAGAAAAAACGTCATGACTTCACTTAACCCGATACTCAAATTTATATGCTGTGCATTGCTAGTGCTCTGCTCTGCATCCTACGCCAATCAAGCGCTTGCCCAAACAAAGGTGGTGTATCACGTTGATGATGCCCAACTTCAAGGTTTAAAAGCCTTGAGAAATATTCGCAATCATTTGGACACCTCTCCTCAAACGAATATTATTGTTGTGACGCATTCTTTGGGCGTGGACTTGTTGATGGAGGGTTCTAAAGATGAAAAGAATAATATTGAATATGCGCCGTTAATCGCCGCACTAAAATCACGCGGAGTTTCTTTCGAAGTTTGTGAGATCACTCTCAAAAATCGCAATTTATCCAAAGGCCAATTTATTTTGGACGCCGATTTCACTCCATCTGGCGTTGTGAAAATCGCGGATTTGCAGTTCATTAATCATTTCGCTTATATCAAGCCTTAAAAAAGAATAGCCCGTTTTTTATATGAATTCAGTAGACCTTATTTCCATTAGCCATCAAGCCTTGTGGCTCACTTTTTTTGTTACCTTTATTTTGGGTGCCATTATGAAGAGAACCAGTTTTTGTACGATGGGCGCAATTACCGACTGGTTGCTGATTTCGGATCTGTCTAGAATTCGTCAATGGGCCCTTGCTATTGGCATAGCCATGATTGGCGTCATGTTGCTTTCTAGCCTTGGATTTATTGATACATCCAAAACGATTTATACCAATAGCAAACTAATGTATGTCTCCATCCTTGTTGGAAGTCTGTGTTTTGGCTTTGGCATGGTGCTTGCGTCTGGGTGTGGCAGCAAGACTCTCATTAGGATTGGGGGCGGTAATCTCAAGTCATTAGTGGTGTTTATGGTTTTAGGCTTAGTTGCCTATATGACCCTGCGTGGTTTTCTTGCTGTGTTGCGTGTCAATACATTGGATACTATTGCTCTCAATCTTTCTACACCCCAAGACTTGCCTAGTATGCTGAGCATGCATTTAGGGGCGAGTAGGGCGCTGATACATATTCTCTTAGGTGGCTTCCTCGGTTGCGCATTGATTCTTTCCGCCTTAATCAATAAATCATTTTGGACTTTTAATAATCTCTTGGCCGGGTTTGGCGTTGGATTGGTAATTTGTTTGGTGTGGTGGATTTCAGGTTATTTGGCTTTTGTATCCGAAGACCCAAATACCCTAGAGGAGGTATTTTTGGTGACAAACTCCGGCAAGATGGAGAGCCTTTCTTTTGTGTCGCCTTATGCTTACACCTTGGATTGGTTAATGTTTTATAGCGATGTTTCAAAAACCCTATCTATTGGCATCGTTGCAGTTTTTGGCTTGATTTTTGGATCGGCGACCTATGCGCTCCTGACCAAATCCTTTCGTTGGGAATCTTTTACAACAGCCGAGGATACGGCCAATCATCTGGTTGGCGCAGCGCTCATGGGCTTTGGTGGCGTTACCGCTCTGGGTTGCACAATTGGTCAGGGCATCAGTGGTGTATCTACTTTAGCCTTAGGATCATTTTTAGCTCTCCCAGGATTTGTTTTAGGTGCTTTTTTAGCACTTCGTTATCTTGAGTATCGAATGGCACCAAGTCCTTGCGCTTAATTAACGGGATTTAGAGAATATGACTGGGGATATGCATGCACATTGATTGGGTATCCTTCACGCCAGGTCCCGCGCTATTAGGCGGGATGATTTTAGGAATTGCCGCAGCTTTATATGTTTTATTGCACGGCCGTATTTTGGGGATTAGCGGAATTGTTTCTGGTTTACTGCGTCCTAAGGCTGGCGATTGGAGTTGGCGCGTCGCTTTCCTCCTCGGCATCTTGACTGCGCCTTTTTGGGCCGCGCTGATGTTTGATATGCATCCCTTGCAAATTATCGATACTGAATGGCCTCTCATTATCTTGGCCGGCCTCTTAGTGGGATTTGGTGCTGAATATGGCTCTGGCTGTACAAGTGGCCATGGAATTTGCGGCCTTTCCCGTCTCTCACCACGTTCTTTGGTGGCAACCGTTGCCTTCATGAGCTCAGGATTTCTGGTTGTTTACATGATTCGCCATGTATTGGCGGTAAGTACATGAAAAAACATGTTTCACTCGTGAGCCAGTATTTCATTGGCGTTCTTTTTGGCTTGGGATTACTAATTTCCGGGATGAGCAATCCTCAAAAAATCCTTAATTTTTTGGACATTTCTGGTAATTGGGATCCATCCCTCATTTTTGTCATGGGTGGCGCTGTGATGGTAGGTCTGGCTGGTTTTTATTTGGCAGCCAAAAAGACCGAATCTTTCTTCGGTAACGCGCTCCAAATTCCGACCAAGAGGGATATTACTAAACCGCTTGTAATTGGTGGCTTAATATTTGGTGCAGGCTGGGGTATTGCTGGCTTTTGTCCTGGGCCGGTGATTGTTGCCTTAGGCTCCGGTCATATAAAGGCCCTTGTGTTTGTGCTTGCCATGCTTATTGGTATGGGTGTTTGCAATCGCCTCTTTGCAGACCACAAGAAGACCACCTGATTTAGAATCAAGATATTGCACCTATCAACTTATTAATAAGAGAATCAGATGAATCTACCCATCGCCTGTCACAATGACCAATTTGGAACGATTGGTCAAATTGAGCCCGATCATCTTTCTGCTGTAGTTGCGCAAGGCTACAAAAGCGTGATCAACAACCGCCCTGATTTTGAGGGTGGCACAGACCAGCCCACTAGCGCTGAAATTGAAGCCCAAGCAGAAAAACTGGGTTTGCATTATGCGCATTTGCCAGTAATTTCTGGTTCCATTACGCCAGAGCAAGTGGTGGAAATGGCCCGTTTACTAAAAACGCTTCCTGGACCTATCTTGGCTTTTTGTCGATCTGGTGCTCGTTCAACGAATTTGTATCAATTGGCGCTGCAGGTACGCTAATCATTTTATAAGAAGCTGAGTCTATGCGTATTGAAATTCCAGCAAAAAAACGGTTGGTTCATGAAACCCGCGTGCCAATTCGTTGGGGTGACATGGACGCTTATCGTCATGTAAATAACACGATTTATTTTCGGTTTATGGAGCAGGCGCGAATAGAGTGGATTTCCTTGCTACAGCAGTCTACCCATACTGAAGATGCGGGCATGTTGATGGTGAATGGTTTTTGCAACTTCTATCAACAGCTGTCGTACCCTGGTGAATTGATTGTGAAGACCTATGTCGGTGCCATTGGAAGAACTAGTATGGATGTCTACAACGCAATGTTTTTGACCTCTGCGCCCGAAGTGAAGGTTGCTGAGGGCGGAGCCACAATGGTGTGGGTAGATCTGATAACTGATGTAGCTACTCCATGGCCAGAAGCAATTCTTGCTGGTCTGCGTTAGGAATCGTTTTTGCAATTAAGTAATCAATCGATTCTTCCTATTGAAAAACTCACTAGCGCGTTAAATGAGTTTGACACCATCATCGATGTTCGCTCTCCAGCTGAATTTGCTCTAGATCATATTCCAGGCGCCATCAATTACCCCGTGTTGAGTAACGAGGAGCGCATTGAGATTGGCACGCTCTATTCCCAAGTTTCACCATTTGCAGCAAAAAAATTAGGCGCGGCCTTCGTTTCAAAAAATATTGCGCGCCATTTGGAAGATTCTCTGATTGAATTTCCTCGTGAATGGCGTCCGCTCATTTATTGCTGGCGGGGAGGGGAGCGCAGCGGGGCCTTCACTCATGTCCTGAATCGGATTGGCTGGAAAGCGCTGCAACTAGAGGGTGGTTATCAAGGCTTTAGACGCACTGTCATTGATGGTTTGGTGCAGGCAGCTACCCTTTTTTCTTTTCAGGTGATATGCGGCATGACGGGCAGTGGCAAAACTCGCATTCTTCAGGAGCTCAGTCTTTTAGGCGCTCAAGTGCTGGACTTAGAGGCCTTAGCCATTCATCGTGGCTCGGTTTTGGGTAATGAACCGCGGATTGACCAACCCTCGCAAAAGGGCTTTGAAACGAATTTGTGGCACGCCTTAAATTCAATGGATTCTTCACGCATTGTATTTGTTGAATCTGAGAGTAAGAAGGTGGGTGGCGTTCATATTCCAGATGCGCTCATGGAAAAAATTCGCATGGGTCAATGTGTTGAGCTTCGTTCTAGTACACATACTCGCGTATCTTGGTTGCTGCGGGAGTACCAGCATTTCGTAGCTGATGCAGCCAGCTTTAAGCAGAAATTGAGCTTACTTACTTCGCGTTACGGTAAAGAGCAAATTGAATTATGGAATCAGGCTATCGATGCAGGTCATTTTGATGCGCTAGTTGAAGAGCTCTTAGTGAAGCACTATGACCCGGCCTATCAGTCCTCCATCGAAAGAAATTTCCCCCACTACCGTGCGGATCATTTCGTTCTGCTCGAGGATGACAGTGATCTGGCCTTTGCTCAGGCTGCTAAGACTATCTTGGCAAAGCAAGGTGTTTAACTAAACGCCTGAATACCCGTTTGCGCACGCCCCAGTATGAGCGCGTGGATATCATGAGTGCCCTCATAAGTATTCACAACTTCTAAATTAAGCATATGGCGAATAACGCCGTATTCATCGGAGATGCCGTTTCCGCCATGCATGTCTCTTGCCAAGCGTGCCACTTCAAGTGATTTACCGCAGGAATTGCGCTTCATCATGGAGGTGATCTCGGGTGCCGCGGTGCCTTCATCTTTCATGCGACCAAGGCGTAGACATCCCTGCAAGGCCATGGTGATTTCAGTTTGCATATCAACCAATTTCTTTTGGATTAATTGATTTGCCGCTAAGGGGCGACCAAACTGCTTGCGATCCATAGTGTATTTTCGGGCGGCGTGCCAGCACCATTCGGCAGCACCTAAAGTTCCCCAAGCAATACCGTAACGGGCGGAATTGAGGCAGGTGAACGGTCCCTTGAGGCCTGTGACTCCAGGGAGCTCATTTTCATCTGGGACAAATACTTCATCCATGACGATTTCACCGGTAATGGAGGCCCGTAAACTCATCTTGCCTTCAATTTTCGGGGCGCTAAGACCTTTCATCCCCTTTTCTAAAATATAACCTCTAATATCACCCGCATCATTTTTAGCCCAAACAATAAAGATATCGGCTATAGGTGAATTTGAGATCCACATTTTTGAACCTGATAGAGAGAAGCCACCAGGAACCTTTTTTGCGCGGGTAAGCATCCCGCCGGCATCAGAACCATAATTGGGTTCAGTTAAGCCAAAACACCCAATCATTTCTCCGCTAGCGAGTTTCGGTAAGTACTTTTGTTTTTGCGCTTCGCTGCCAAATTCGTTGATGGGCAAGATTACCAAGGACGATTGAACGCTCATCATGGAGCGGTAGCCTGAGTCGACCCGCTCAACTTCTCGGGCGATGAGCCCATAGGAAACATAGTTCAAATTACTGCCACCATACTGCTCTGGAATCATGATGCCGAGCAGACCTAATTGACCCATTTCAAGAAAAATAGAGGGGTCGGTATTTTCATTGCGAAATGCATCCAGTACGCGAGGCATCAAGCTTCCCTGAGCATATTCTGCGGCGGCATCCCGAACCATGCGCTCGTCCTCGCTTAGTTGAGTATCAAGAAGCAGGGGATCATCCCAGTGGAAGTGCGCTTTAGTCATATTGTGGTTAAGCCAATGAACTGATTTTCGGAAACATAAATTGGTAAGAAAATGGCAATATTCGGCTTTAATTTTCTACTTTTACTGCGTAAACCCCATTCTGCCATTAAATTGAGATGAAAGAGGTGAGATGCCGCCATTCTGAAATTCTATGACGTTCATGCGATTTTCAGTCCTTTTAAGGTAAAAGTGTCATTTCCAGTCTTTGCCGTTTGAAACCGTTAAAATAGCAGTCTTTGGTGCAAATCTGCACCATCCCCATTAAACCGAATACCAGAAAGTCAGAGCTTATCCGTGCTGTCCGCATCTAATATCACCATGCAATTTGGGGCAAAACCCCTGTTTGAAAATATCTCCGTTAAGTTTGGCGGAGGAAATCGTTATGGCTTGATTGGCGCAAACGGTTGCGGTAAATCCACTTTTATGAAAATCCTTGGGGGTGAATTAGAGCCTACTAGCGGCAACGTCAGCTTAGAGCCAGGGATTCGTTTGGGTAAATTGCGCCAAGATCAATTTGCTTACGAAGACCAACGTGTTTTGGATGTAGTCATGATGGGTCATGAGGAAATGTGGCGCGCTGCAGCGGAACGCGATGCTATTTACGCAAACCCAGAAGCGACTGATGAAGATTACATGAAGGCCGCAGAACTTGAGGGTAAGTATGCTGAATACGGTGGTTATACCGCTGAAGCCAAGGCTGGAGAATTGCTCTTGGGTATTGGTATTCCAATTGAACAGCACGATGGCTTAATGAGCAACGTTGCACCAGGCTGGAAGTTGCGTGTCTTATTGGCGCAAGCCTTGTTTTCCGATCCGGATGTACTTCTGCTCGATGAGCCAACCAATAACTTAGATATTCACTCTATTCATTGGCTAGAAGATATCCTGAACCAAATTAAAAGTACGATTGTGATTATTTCTCACGATCGTCACTTCTTGAACGAAGTCTGTACTCATATGGCGGATATGGACTTTGGTACCCTCAAAGTCTATCCAGGCAATTACGATTCCTATATGTTGGCCTCGGTACAGGCGAGAGCGCAGCAATTAAGTTCAAACGTGAAGGCCAAAGAAAAGATTGCAGAATTACAGGCCTTCGTGAGTCGATTTTCTGCAAATGCATCAAAGGCTCGCCAGGCAACTTCACGCCAAAAACAATTGGAAAAAATTGAAATTACGGAGATTAAGCCGTCTTCTCGGCAGAATCCCTTCATCCGCTTTGACTCTGAAAAGAAGCTCCACAATATGGCTGTGGAATGCAATGCGTTGACTAAATCATTTGATCGCACCATCTTTAAGAATTTTAAAATTGCCATTCGTGCAGGCGAAAAAGTAGCGATCATAGGACAAAATGGGGCGGGTAAAACCACCTTATTGAAAACCATTTTAAGCAAACGCTTTGATGGTATTCAGGCTGATAGTGGCGATGTGAAATGGGCTGAAAATGCAAACACCGGCGTCATGCCTCAAGACAATACCGATCTGTTCGCTAAAGATATTACCCTGATGGATTGGATGAATGACTGGCGTAACTCTGGCGATGACGATCAAAGTATTCGTGGCACTCTAGGGCGTTTATTGTTTTCGGGTGATGACATTAGCAAGTCCGTCAAAATCCTTTCTGGTGGCGAGAAGGGCCGGATGATTTGGGGCAAGTTGATGCTCCAGAAATACAATGTGTTAGCGATGGATGAGCCAACTAACCATATGGATATGGAATCTATTGAGAGCTTACAGATTGCCTTAGAAAAATATGAAGGCACTTTAATTTTCGTGTCACATGACCGAGAATTTGTTTCTGCTCTAGCGAACCGTATTCTTGAGGTGAAACCTGACGGAAAAATTGAGGACTATTCTGGCACTTACGAGGAATATCTTCGAAGCCAAGCTTTAGCTGGGTAGTGGCTTAGCCCGCCGCTTTAATTTGACGTTGAAAGCGCATTGCAGTGCCATCGGCTCGTATGCGCTTCCAAACCACTTCTTTCTCTTCTTGGCTTAAAAAGACCCAGTTACTTACCTCACCCAAGGTACGTCCGCACCCTTGGCAGATTTCGTCATAGAGCGTAGTGCAGACTCCAATGCAGGGTGAATCAGATGCATCATCGCCTACAGCAAGAGAGTTGGCGGTATTTTCGGAATTATTTACATTGTCATTTGAAGTCATAGCAACACTGTAGTCGATTTCAAAGGACTGTGCTCTTCAAGCTCATTAACATAAGCCGCCATGCCAGCCCGTTCGCGCTCTAAGAAGCGCTCAATTGCTTTTGCAAACTGGGCATCTGCAATCCAGTGGGCCGATTGAATTGTGGTGGGTAAAAACCCCCGGGCCATCTTATGCTCCCCTTGTGCGCCACCCTCAAAGGTTCGAATACCCTCTTTGATGCAATATTCGATCGCTTGGTAATACGCCGTTTCAAAATGCAGGCAGGGAATAAATTCAGTTGATCCCCAGTATCTTCCAAAAGCAGCGGAAGCTAATTTATCAACAAATAATAAGGAGGAGGCTACCATCTGCTCATTGCGGTAAGCAATAATAAGATGTAGATTTTCAGGCATAACTTCACCCAGTTTTTGAAAAAATGCAGCGCTTAAATAGGGGCTTGAGCGATGCTCTAAATAGGTATTTGCATAACATCGGTAAAAGAATTCCCAATCGGATTGCGTGGCCTGCAATCCAGGAATGTGCTTAAAGTGAATTGCAGCAGATGCGACTTGCGCTCGCTCACGCCGAATATTTTTACGGCGCTTCATATTCAATGCTGCGAGGAACTGTTCAAAATCTTGATAACCTGGATTTTGCCAATGAAACTGCACAGAATCCCTGAGCATAAAACCTTGCTCTGTTAATTTGGTGAGTTCAGCGGGCTCTGAAAATAAAATGTGCGCTGAAGAAAGTGCGTTGTCAGTGATTAAGGATTTTAAAGCCGTCACTAAGAGTGTTTGTATAGTCTCTTTTTCATCGCCAGGCAATGCGAGAAGGCGCGGGCCTTTCACTGGGGTAAATGGTATTGCGCAGAGCGCTTTTGGATAGTACTCAAGCCCATTTTGCGCATAGGCTTCAGCCCAAGACCAATCAAATACAAACTCCCCATAGGAATGTTGCTTTAAATAGAGGGGCATCGCTCCGATGATGTTTGAGTCGCTAGATCGAACTAAAAGGTGGGCTGTTTGCCAACCCGTGTTTCCGTCTACACAAGCGCATTCTTCTAGAGCAAGCAGAAACTCATGCTTAAGAAAGGGGCCTGCGTCAGAAGGGAGGAGGGCATTCCAATCTTGCGCTCTGATCTCAGTAAGAGATTGAATCACCTGAAATTGATGCGGTGTTGAACTCAATGCCATTGCAACTTCTTTAGAGCAAATTTAACGCTGTATCAATTCTATTTTGTATCCGTCCGGATCAGTGACAAAGGCAATAACGCTACCGCCACCTAAAAGAGGCCCTGCCTCACGAGAGACTGTGCCTCCAGCAGCTTTGATTTGCGCGCAAGCAGCATAGGCATCATCAACGCTGATAGCGATATGACCGTAGGCATCACCCATTACATACTTGTCAACACCGTAGTTATAGGTTAATTCTAGTTCGGCTTGACCATCTGCATTTCCTTTGCCGAAACCAACAAAAGCCAAAGTATATTTCTGTTCAGGACGATCAGTCTTGCGCAACAAATTCATTCCCATGACTTTGGTGTAGAAATCAATTGAGCGCTCAAAGTTGCCGACGCGTAGCATGGTGTGCAAAATCATCATTTATTCAATATAAAGGGTTTTTACAATTTATGTTGGGCTTTACATAATAAAAAACCCAGGTTGATTCCTGGGTTAGTAAGGGCGGATGTTGTAAATTACTGTAGCTTTGCTTTAGCTCGAAGTTTTTGCAGCATTTCAGAAAATTTCGCTTTTTGCCAGTTCTGGTCCGAAGTGATCATCTGTTTCAAACGATCTTTTATTTCCTCCATAGAAGGGGCGCTAGCATCGCGAGTATCTTCTACATAAATAATGTGCCAACCAAATTGGGTCTTCACTGGTTTATCTGTAATCTGCCCTTTTTTAGCCTGTACCATCGCCTTAGAAAATTCTGGAACGAGCGCTTTATCGCTCACCCAACCTAAATCGCCACCACTAGGTGCGGAGCCGGGATCCTTGGATTTTGCTTTGGCAATTTCCCCAAAATTAGCACCGGCCTTGATTTGAGCGGTAATGGCTTGCGCATCTGCTTCCTTATCAAGCAAGATGTGTTTAACGTGATATTCCTTGCCGCCTGTGTATTGAGTCTTGACTTGATCATAAGCTGTCTTTAAATCAGCCTCCGAGACTCCTTCTTTTTCAATATAGTCTTGAAAAACCGCGGCTACTAAAATGCCCATGCGGGATTGCTCAAGTTGCTCTCGTACTGCTTCATTCTGAGTTAAACCCCGATTATTAGCCTCTTGAATAATCAGTTCGCGGGTTACTAGCATTTCACGAGCTTGCTCACGAATTTGTGGATTATCTGCTTGGCCAGATTTGGCTACTAATTTATCTAATTGCGTTTTAGGAATGGGCTTGCCGTTCACGATGACCGCATTTTGGGCCAATGCCGTAGTCATTCCAAGCGCTGAGAAGAGAGCGACGATGATGAAAAATGAAGGTTGTTTTGACATGGTCATTAGAAGTAATGGATGAATGGGGTTCTTAAATATCTTAATGCATCTCACACGGATGAAGGGCGTTCGTTAGGGGTGAGCGCCTGAATGCTAAGAGCGTGAATCGCATCGGGAAAATGCGAACTTAAGGCGGCATAAATAGCCCGATGCCGCGCTACGGTGTTAAGGCCTTGAAATTCTGGGCTAATTAAGGTCAGTTTAAAGTGACCCCCTCCAGAGGCTGCCCCTGCATGACCTGCATGCAAATGACTTTCGTCTTCAAAAAGCATTTCCGTGATCTCGAAGACTCTTTGCAAATCCGCCTCAAATAAGCGAATACGATCTTGATTCAGACTCATTGCGCAGGATGCTCCATGTGACGACTTAGCCAAATTCCTTGCAAGATGACAAATAGGATCAACAGTCCAGTACTACCAAATAATTTAAAGTTCACCCAAACTTCTTCAGAGTATTCAAAGACAACGTAAAGATTTAATGCACCCATAAAGAAAAAGAAGATTGCCCACAGGCGATTCAATTTTTCCCATGCTGATTTAGCATTGGCTTCCTTAAGGGTAATTTGCTTGCTCATGAGTACTTGAATCCAATTTTTCTGAAAAAACTGGGCGCTTACAATCAAGGCGCAAGAGAACAGCCAATAGAGGGCGGTTGGCTTGAGCTGAATAAAAGTTTTGTCATGCAAAAAGATCGTGAGGCTGCCAAAAACCAAAATCATGCCAAGACTGACCCACTGCATGGCATCTATTTTCCGGTGGCGATAATAGACCCATAAAATTTGCCCAATAGTAGCAACCATTGCCACAATGGTTGCTGTGTAGATATCGCCAAACTTGAAGGCAATAAAGAACAGAATGATGGGAAAAAGGTCGAATAAAAATTTCATATGGGCATTATCCCGCAATTTATGACTTATTCAGACTCCGTTGGCTTGGCATTTGCCGATGGTTCAAAGTTCAGCGATGCTGAGTTGATGCAGTAGCGCAATCCTGTTGGCTTAGGCCCATCGTTAAAAACGTGCCCGAGATGAGCATCGCATTGACTGCAGCGTACTTCAGTGCGCACCATGCCATGCGTCGTATCCCGAATCTCGGTAATAGCGGATTCCTGCTCAGGCGCACTGTAGCTTGGCCAACCACAACCAGCGTCAAACTTAGTGGCCGCTTTAAATAGCGGGGTATCGCAACAGACGCAGGTATAGCGGCCATCCCCCCAATGATCCCAAAATTTACCCGTAAAAGGGGCTTCCGTAGCGGCTTCGCGGGTGACTCGATATTGGATGTCAGTTAATGCCTGTTTGTATTTTTGATCTGTTTTTTTCACATCAGTCCTTTTGCTTAAGATGAGCAACTTACTGCGGTTAATGGCATATCTATTGGTGGGGGGAGGGCGTACGATTCAAAGTCAGGATGCTCATCATATGGCGTATTCAATAAGCTGAGCAATGTAGCGATTTCAGTAAAGTCATCCTGCTGAGCCTTTTCGATTGCAACTTGAGCTAAATGATTTCTGAGAATGAATTTGGGGTTGGTTTGATTCATCAATAGTGCCCTTGCATGGTCTGATAAAGATTCAGATTGCAGCCTATGTATGTACTGACCTAACCATTGATCAATTTGCTCACGATCAACGAATTCATCCCTAAGCCGAATTGAAGTAATTTCTGAATCTTTTTTGATATCGCTTAAGCCCCGAAACAGTCCAGTGAAATCAACCCTAGAGGCGTGCATCATTTGCATTAAATTTTCTATTAAAGCGATGTCACTTTCTTCCGCTTGCTGTAAGCCTAACTTAGCCCTAAACAAACGCTGCCATTCTTGGGCGTAGATCACTGGAAATGTATCTATTTCAGCATGCAAAAGATCTTGTGATTCTTTGTCTGAATGGTCTAATTCCAGCAAGGGCAAAAAGGCGCTAGCAAGGCAGGCCATATTCCAATGCATGATTTGTGGTTGCCGATGGTAGGCGTAGCGTCCAGAGTGATCGCTGTGATTGCAAATATGATCCACTTGAAATTGGTCTAAGAAGCCAAAAGGGCCGTAATCAATGGTGAGGCCCAGCACGCTGATATTGTCGCTGTTGAGAACGCCATGGCAAAAGCCTACTGCTTGCCATTGGGCTAGCAATTTCGCATTACGACCTAAGATCCCTTTGAATAACTCTAGGTAAGGAGCCTTGCTCTGAAGGCACTCGGTAAAATGATCCGCAATTAGAAGATCAGCCAGCTCCTTCAGTCGCACGAGATTTTGCAGCGAGGCGAAATGTTCGAAATGGCCAATGCGAATAAAGCTCGGGGCAAAACGCGAGCAGACCGCGGCAGTTTCGATGGTCTCGCGGCGAACTGGTAATTTAGAGCCAACCACCGCTAAAGCTCGACTGGTGGGAATTCCCAAGGCATGCATTGCTTCGCTACAAAGAAATTCACGAATAGAGGATCGTAAGACAGCCCGTCCATCACCCATGCGGGAGTAACGCGTCATGCCTGCTCCCTTGAGCTGTAGCTCTTGGTCACCTATATCCCCCAATAGGATGGCGCGACCATCGCCCAATTGCCCCGCCCACACGCCGAATTGATGACCGCTGTATACCGTCGACAGTGGATCTAAAAATTGATTCTTTTCAGTTTCCAAGGCATTACCAGCTAGCACATCTAGCCATTTAGGATCACTTGGTAAGGCATTTTTAGATAAGGGGATGCCGATGCACTGAGCCGCCGAGGGAGAAAAAGCAACCCAATAAGGATCGGGTAGGGGGGTGGGGAGTGTTTTTTGGCAGACATCGTCGCCGCGCAGTGTAAAAGCCATGATCTTATTTTATGGGGAATTGGCAACAGTCACAGAACTCACTAAAATAATCTGATGAAAAATAAAGTGCAATTGAATCCTTCCACCCAACTGGCTAACCTTGGCGAGGAATTAAACGTACCCTTTTTGAAGCTCTTGGGCGTGCGATTGTTGAGCGCAGAAATGGGTAAAGGTGAAATTTTGCTAGCCCTTAAGCCAGAACACACCAATACTTGGAATGTGGCCCACGGCGGAGTTTTACTCACTTTGATGGATGTGGCGATGGCAGTTGCAGCTCGCTCCAGTGATCCAGATGATCGCAGCGTTGTGACCATTGAAATGAAAAACAACTTTATGCAGGCGGCTAATGGCATCTTGCGTGTAAAGGCAGATACTGTGAGAAGAACCGCAACGATGGCCTTCTGTGAAGCGAAGCTTTACAACGATGAGGGAGATATCTGCTGCATGGCTAGCGGCACATTTAAATTCTTAAGACATCTTGCAAGTAAGAATGTCGATGGTGAACGAGTAATCAACCCTGCTCAGAATGCCGACTGATTAGAGCTCGGTCTCTTAAATTGCTGGGGTCGCGCTAAGCTCGCCAGTCACCACATCATGACCGATGGTGCCCTGAGCGTTGAAACGCCGTTCTACCATTTCAAAATTACCATCCTTGCGAACCCGCAAAACGGTACTTGCACGCGTTCCATAGGTTGGGGTTTTTATAAATGCAGAGGACAACGCACGTTCCCATTCTGCGCTAACGCCTGTACTGGGAAGCTCTTGGGGGCTAGCCTCATGAGTGTCTGCTAATAAGTGAAGATAGCGATCTGCATTCCTGAGATCACCACTATCCATCGCAAGCGTTTGTGCAAATGCAGCAATGCGGTGGTTCACCTTGGGCCATGGAGTATCAAGCATGGCATTAGAAAGGCCATACACCCCCGGGCTTAAAGCCTGTTCCGGAAATACCTTGCGGGGGCGCACACTTTGCCCCATCATCAGCCGATTGCTGACCCAATGCATTTCTGCATTTTCGGGATCGCTCAGATCAGCCATCAGCAAATTAAAGCCGTTGTATTGATCAAAATGCTTGGAACGATCCTGAATAAACTGGTGAGGCTTGTTTTTACTAGTTAAATACTGCAAAGACAATTCGCCGCGAGTGCGTGCATCAGGATTTTTTTCACTAGGCGCCCGTACATTGGTCAATGCAGCAAAACGTCCGGTTTTGGTAAAGCCCAGCCATGTCCCAGGGCTTCCCAAAACATCAGCCCGATCCTTGCCCGCCAAAACATGGGGGTGCTCATCCCACCAGCCGAGTTGCTCAGTATCGCGTTCATAGAATTCATCGCGATTTGCTGCTACCACCAAGGGATAATCTGGATGAGATTTCCAAGCAAAAAGAATCAGGCACATGAGATTGAATTAATGGGTTCTAAAGTTAAATTTCGAGCAAAAGGTAGGGCAATGCATCTATTTTTAACACAGGACCTGAAATGCTACCAAGATGAATGTCGCCGTTTTGCAGAGCATCCAGTTTGCACTCAACTTGCATGTCGATTCTGCCGGGTTCTAGGGGGTTAGGAGCAGAAAGAACTACCATTCCAGCAGGCTGTGATAGGTCGCCAGAGTGATAAAGCTCTGTACCAGGAGCATAGCTTTCTAAGCTAAGTTGAGCGGACTTTAAATGGGCTAGTTGCAAGCGCCGTTTGACGGCACCACGATATTGGCTACGCGCAACGATTTCTTGTCCGGGGTAGCACCCTTTTTTAAAGTCGACACCTAATACGGATTCGAAATTAATCATTTGTGGCACAAACTGCTCTTGTGTAGCCAGCACGATTCTGGGAATGGCACTCAGCACCTCTAAAGAATTCCATTCAGATAAGGCGGTGACATCGATCTTTTTCTGAGAGCTGCTCGAAGGGCGCGCGATGAGTAATCGACTGTATGACTTCTCATTGATGAGGACATCAGGCATGCTGAGCGCTAGAGCATCGGATTCTATTGATGGCTTATCTATGTTAGAGCTTAAATCATAAAGCCCCGTGATTTGCCATTCATGGGAAACATCCTTGACCGTGACCTTGGAGCGTAAAACATACATGGATAACTTTTTAGCAATGCCCGCGGCAATATCTTTTGAAATAAATAAGCCGTAACGAATAGATTCATCTTCCTGCGGAAATAAGCCTAGCCATGCACTAGCCAAAAGCCTACCCTTGGGACTGCAATAGCCCGCCAGTCGAACTGCATCATGCCCCCGAGCAATTTCCCCAGCCAAGGTATTGCGTAAGTTCAAGACCGAATTACTAAGCTGACTCTGAAGTAATTGAGTGGCATCTGGACCTTCGACCAGAATAAGACCCCATTCAGGCAAGTCAGAACAGCCCGCAAGCAGGGGAGGGGTTTCTAGGGCGGGAATTTCACTGAATGTATTCATGAGCTTTTATCATAGCTTGATGAATCGAAATTTTCAGAAAAATCCACTCTTTTTTAAAAAAACAGGGGCAACGCCTTTATGGCTTTATTTATTATTGCCACTAATTTGTGTTGGCATGCTGTACGCTGGGATTTTATATTGGCCCGTAACACCATCTAATCCCAATAATGGGAATGACAGTAGCTTCAAAGTCAAAGTCAATCCGCAGTCTGGGACTGCAAGTATTGGTCAACAACTTGCAGATCAGGGTGTGCGTACTTCAGCAACGGCCTTTCAAATAGCTGCTTATGCTTTATTTGTTGGATCTAAATTAAAACCAGGGACATATCTACTGCCTCTAGGAAGTAGTACAGGAAACATCTTGCTTCAAATGGCTCGAGGTGAACGTGTAAAAGAGAGTCTCACCATCATTCCAGGAATGACTATATGGCAAGTGCGCGCCCTCGTAGATGCGCATCCGGCGCTAGTGCATTTAACAAAGAATATGAATTCCCAAAACTTCGTGGACTCACTCAAGCTTGATTACCCCAGTGCAGAAGGCTTATTCTTTCCAGATACGTATACCTTTGACCCAGACGATAGCGATCTCGCCATTTACCGTCGGGCAGTTGTCGCCATGCAGAAGCAGCTAGATAGCGTATGGCTAAAAAAGGACTTGCCAAGTCCTTATCGAAACCCTTATCAACTACTCACCTTAGCATCGATTATTGAGAAGGAAACTGGTAGATCAGTCGATCGGAACTTAGTGGCGGCCGTTTTTGTGAATCGTCTTAACAAAAACATGCTCTTACAAACTGATCCAACGATTATTTATGGTCTTGGCCCTCAATTTAATGGGAATCTGAAAAAAGCCGACCTTCGCCGCAACAGTCCCTACAATACCTATATGTTGAAAGGCCTGCCACCCACTCCCATTGCCATGCCTAGTCGAGAATCTCTTTTGGCTGCCGCACACCCAGAGCATAGCCAGGCGCTTTTTTTTGTGGCTAAAGGGGATGGCTCAAGTCACTTTTCCAGCACCTTACGCGAGCATGAATCTGCAGTAGATTTATATCAGCGCAAGTTAGCGCCCAAAAAACAATAACACTTCAAATTTTTATTTCCTCACTAGATGAAGACTGCTCACAATCCAGGATACTTTATTAGCTTTGAAGGCATCGACGGTGCAGGCAAGAGCACGCATATCGACGCCTTTTGTCAGTTAATGAGACAAAAATATCCAGCTCGAGAGGTCGTCATGACTAGAGAGCCAGGCGGAACCGCCTTAGGGGAGCAGTTACGCTCCCTCCTATTGGAGGGTCCAATGCACTTGGAGGCAGAGGCACTCCTCATGTTTGCTGCTCGCCGTGAGCACTTAGCGCAAGTGATCGAACCTGCTTTAGAGGCTGGCAAGATCGTGATTTCTGATCGGTTTACCGATGCCAGCTTTGCCTATCAAGGCGGTGGTCGGGGTCTCGATATAGCAAAACTCAATATTTTAGAGCGCTGGGTACAGGGCTGTGATGACGGCACTTTATTGCAGCCCAATCTCACGATCTTGTTTGATTTGCCAGGGTCGGTAGCGCAGGCCCGTCGCTCAAAGGTTCGCGAACCAGATAAATTTGAAAAGATGGACCTCGATTTTTTTGAAAGAGTCCGCCAAGAATATTTACGACGCGCTCAGTTAGACCCTCAGCGCTTTCATTTGGTTGATGCCACCCAAACACCTGAGCGTATTTGGCTGGAATTGCAATCCTTTCCCATCCCTATTAAATGAGCGAGGCCGTTTCTCATTCTGCGGTTTATAGAGTAATTGCGCCCTGGTTGCAGCCAGTTTGGGAGCACTTCAATTTTGATAGCTTTCCAAGTGCCGTCTTAATTCACGGTCAATCTGGGGTGGGCAAATTTGAGTTTGCCCTGCAATTAGCACAGGCCTTGCTTTGCGAGAGCAAGGATGCAAGCCACGCAAAACCATGTAATCAGTGCGAAGCCTGCCATTGGTTTTTGTCCGCAAATCACCCAGATTTCATTGCTTTAGTACCAGAGACACATCGCTCACTATTGCCCCATGGTGATTTTGATGCTGATGTAGAGACGCCAAAAAAAGGGAGGAGCTCACAAACTGATTCTGATGGTGAGGCCTCCGAAAAAAAAGAGAAGAAAAATATTGCGATTGAAGAAGCGCGTAGTGCAATTGAGGGTCTCTCCATCGGCTCGCACCGCGGTGGCAATCGAGTCATTTTGGTTTACCCTTTAGAGGCACTGCGCCCAGATTCGGCAAACACGCTTTTGAAGTCTCTTGAGGAGCCGCCCAGCAAAACGATCTTTATTTTATTGGCCAATCGCCTAGATAGAGTGCTCCCAACCATTCGGTCTCGGTGTCGTTTAGTAAGCGCCCCTCGTCCTGATGAGGCTGATGGACTGGCTTGGCTAACAAAGCAATTAGGATCGCTACCTGCATTGAAATTATCTAGGGATGCTGTCAAGGAAATGTATAACGAATTGGGGGGTGTACCCTATGATGTTCTTCAAGCGCTGAAAACAAGGGCTAGCCTAGATGAAAAAGATGAGCTCACTATCGCATTACAGGCCTCTCGTTATTTACTGCAATCACTTGCCCAGGGAGCGCGCATCCATTGGCTGGAAACCGCTGAAAAGATCCATAAAGCCCGTTATTCTGAGCTCTTGGCTACCATGCAGCGCTGGACTGCAGATTTGCAGAGCGTTGCTCAGCAGGGTGTGACTCGTTACTACCCTAATCGCGCAGAAATGATTCATGGTTTGGCAATACAGGTGCGATTGCCGAAGCTGCTGCGGTTTTGGAAGGCATTATTGCAAGCGCGTCGTCACGAAACCCATCCTTTAGCAAACCGAATTCAGTTAGAAGCATTGCTTTCCCAATATCAGCAAATGTTTGAAGACTAAAATACCTTTCTATGTTCATTGACTCGCACTGCCACCTCGATTTCCCTGAATTTCAAGAGCGCTTACCTGAAGTGCTTGCTAATATGGCCGCATGCAAGGTGAGTCATGCGTTATGTGTTTCAGTAGACATCCCTGATTTTCCGAAGGTGCTGCAACTTGCTCAGGAACATGCCCATCTGTTCGCATCTGTAGGCGTCCATCCGGATTATGAGGACACCCCTGAACCCACATTCGATTTCTTGGTTGAGCAGGCCAAGCATCCCAAAATTATTGCAATTGGTGAAACTGGCTTGGATTATTACCGCATGGGTGATCGTAGCTACGAATCCATGGAATGGCAAAGAGAGCGCTTTCGGGTACATATCAGAGCGTCTATTGCCTCTAGAAAACCGCTCATCATTCACACTCGCTCAGCGTCACTTGATACCCTAAAAATCCTGAAGGAGGAGGGCGCTGATCGTATTGGCGGGGTTCTGCACTGTTTTACGGAAAGCACAGAAATGGCCCTTGCGGCAATTGAAATGGGGTTTTTTATCTCCTTTTCTGGAATAGTTACCTTTAAAAGCGCTAAAGAGCTGCAAGATACCTGTAAGCAGGTGCCGCTTGAAAAAATGCTGATAGAGACAGATTCTCCCTATTTAGCGCCTATTCCTTATCGTGGGAAAACCAATGAACCAGCCTGGGTTTCAAAGGTCGGAGAATTTATTGCCGAACTAAAGGGTGTGCCGCTAAACCAGCTTGCTGAGCAAACTTCCAGCAATTTTTTCCAATGTTTTCAAGTATCTAAAGAATTAATATGATTTTTAACTTTAAGTATAAACAACTCCTTTTAAGCACTTTATGGTGTTTTTCAGGTGGTTTATTGGCTCAAACTGCCGATCAAGTTACTGACTTCACCAGAGCAGCTAAATTCGATGATGTATCTGAGGTGAAATCCTTGATTTCTCAGGGCGTTAATCCCAATACTAAGGACCCTAAAGGCAATCCGATGTTATTGATTGCGGTAAGAGAAAAATCATTTAAAGTCATAGACTTACTGGTAGCCAATCCAGCTACTAACGTCAATTTACCAAATTCTAGCAACGAAACGCCACTCATGATGGCCTCAATTGATGGTGATTTGAGCCTTGTAAAGGAGCTTGTAAGTAAAGGTGCCGATATAAATCGACTTGGCTGGACGCCCTTGCAATATGCCAGCACGACGGGGAGGCTGGAGATTGCTCAGTTTTTAGTCGTTAATGGCGCCAAAGTGAACGCATTAAGTCCAAGCAATACAACGTCTCTCATGATGGCCGCTCAATCCGGCAATGACCAATTGGTTAAGTATTTATTGGACTCTGGAGCAGATTTGAAGCTTCGCAATACTGCTGGGTTTTCTGCTATTGATGTAGCCGCGTTATTTGATAAAGAAGGAATTAAGGAGGGCTTAATGTCTAGATGGCAAAAGCTCTTTAAGGAGACTTATCCCGGCGGCCCCTTAAAGAATCCTTGATGATTGATATATTGCTTTATTGCGTATAATCATTATTATGTCAAAGAAGAAATGGCAAAGCTTTTAAATGAACTTTAGTCAAATACTAAGCAGCCTACCTTCTTTTCAGATTCTCTTTGCCGACCTCAATGCAGATTTAGGAAATACGCAAATATGGGGCTTGTTGATATTTACCTGCTGCATGTTAACGCTCCATGGCGTAGCCGTTCTATCAGTCGCTGGTACATTCCATTGGATTGATGAAAAGATGTTGGTCAGATCGATATTTGGCGCCAACATAGTCTCCTACTTCATTGCCATACTGATGATCATCGCCGTCCATTTATTCGAAATCATTGCTTGGGCGTATGCATGCGCCGTAATTCAAGTATTCCCAGAAAATCATGAAACCTTCTACTTTGCAGGCGAAATGTACACAACAGTAGGATTTGGAAGTTTTAATCTAGACCCGCATTGGCGTATTCTGCCAATCATCATCTCTTTCTCAGGGATTTTTGCTGTTTCCATGTCAGGCGCCGCTTTGTACACCATGATGGGTGCGCTGTTAAATCATCCTAATAAATCCAATAAAACAAAAAATAGTTGATTTAATTCGGTTTAGAAATCTAAATCGAGGCCAGGGTCCTGATTATTGGCTCTTAGCTTGTATCGATGTGTTTGCTGCTTTTTGCTTGAAAACCAGCTCTAAAGTTCGTCCGCTGGTCTCTTGAGAGCGAATTCTGCCTGGCAACCAATCCAAATCCCTTGAAAGCCAGATATCAACCTGACGCTTGTACGGATCGTTTTCCCGTTGCATTAGAGCGTAATGGCGATTGGTAGTAATACCTAAACTGGGAACATCATTTGAAATCACTTCTCCATAACTCTTAAATTGCCACATCTCAAGTGAGTTGTAATCCACAACGGGTATAGAGCGAATACTCTCTGCCTCATCGATCTTGTCACTACCATTAAGCAATGAGGCCAACTGAAACAATAGACTGAAGCGATCTTGTGTTCCAGGGGCTATATCGGGAGTAAATTCTGGTTTTTCGGAGAAATACATTTTTCCTCCCCCTGTTTCGTTTCTATCAAAACGAGAATATCGTGGTGGCTTTGTACCGCGTTGAGTCCAATAAATCGTGGGTGCTATGCCATAGGCATCTACCGTACCCCGGGACTCAAAGACAAAGGGGCCAACAAAGGCGTAGGGAATATTAATATAAAGCCGATAGGTGTTGCCCTCTACAAACCAATTAAGCTCTCCAGTCTGATAAAGCTGCCCATCCACATAAGCGTCGTAGTACAAAATACTCGATTCCGGAAGTTTGAAAGCTTGTCCTTCTTGCTTACCCCCACCCTGCTCTGCTTGCTGTAAATCGGATGGCGGGCTGAAGTCAGCAGTATTCGATTTTTGCAAAACTTGCTTCTTTTTAGAGCTTGCAGCCATTTGAATTTTCTTCGGCGGCTCAACTCGCAACTCGGTTTTGATGATGAGATTATCCGCTATTTTCGGGGGGCTCCCGAAAGACAAGAACGGAATGCCAAAAAATAAAATCACATGCCCCGTAATAGACACCACTACCGCAAAAAATAAAATCCAAAGTGATTTACTGCGAAAGTATTTAAACTTCGCTAATGTGGGGCTCAAGAAATTATTGATGCCTGAATGAACTCAATTACTGCTGGCAGATGATCTGCATAACCAGAGATACCATGATCGCTACCTTCCAAAACAAGTTGTTGCGCACTATCGTAAAACTCAGCCATTTCTTTCCAGTCGAGTAATTCATCCCCTTTAGCAGCCATTAAGAAATATCGCGTCGGATTTGTAATCGCCTCCACCTGAAGCGCCTTTAGTTCATCAACATATTCAGAGCGAAAATCAAGGGGTAGATTGCTGTCATACCAAGTCATGAGCCCCACATGAGGCGCCAATTCTCTAGCAGCCCTTACTGCTGGATTTAAAGCAACGCCCTTGCATTGGTATTTTTCGGTCAAATAATTGGCGTAAAAACCACCTAAGGAAGATCCCATAATGACTAGGCTCTCAGCATTAGACGCATCAATATAGTTTTCAACCATAGCGATGCTCTCCTTAGGCGAGGCAAGCAACTGAGGGCAATACCATTCATATGCATGGAGATCAGTCAAAAGCGCCTTTATGGCATTTCCTGTCAACACCGCTTTGGTTGAATTGGGTGATGAGCGAAAGCCATGCAGATAGACCACTAATGTTTTCTTAGTCATAGAGAATAAAGCTTACGATTTTTGGCCAATTTCAAAATTAGCCATTTTTTCAAGAGCCTTAACCATGGCGGAATGATCCCACGCTTTTCCGCCAAATGCCGAGCAAGAATTAAATAACTCTTGAGCAGTTGCCGTGTTTGGAAGTGACACCCCTAATGCTCTTGCGCTACTTAAAGCCAAATTGAGATCTTTCTGATGAAGTTCAATCCGAAATCCTGGATCAAAGGTGCGGTTAATCATGCGCTCGCCATGCACTTCTAAAATCTTAGAGCTGGCAAATCCGCCCATTAAAGCTTGGCGCACTTTTGCTGGATCAGCACCTGCTTTAGATGCAAATACCAGTGCTTCAGCTACTGCCTCAATGTTCAAGGCGACAATAATTTGATTGGCCACCTTAGTAATTTGACCGGCGCCATTAGCTCCAACTAGCGTAATATTTTTTCCCATTAATTCAAATATTGGCTTGATCTTCTCAAATACTGACTCATCGCCACCAATCATGATGGTGAGAGTGGCATTTTTAGCACCTAACTGACCACCTGAAACTGGGGCATCTAAGTAGTCGCAACCAAGAGCATTAATTTTCTGAGCAATCTCCTTCGTTGCAATCGGAGAAATAGAACTCATGTCTACAACTACTTTACCCTTAGCTAAACCTGATGTAACGCCCTGCTCTGCAAATAGCACGTTTTCAACATCGGATGTATCTGGCAACATCAAAAAGATGATGTCTGCCTTTTCAGCAACCTCTTTTGGGCTGGCACAAGGAATCGCTTTTGATTGAGACAACTCATCTGGAATTTTGCTGCGCGTATTAATGTAAACCGTGTGGCCTGCCGCCACTAGGTGGCCCGCCATTGGTGCGCCCATAATACCCAAGCCAATAAAACCTAGTTTTAGTTGATTACTCATTAATAGATACCCTATTTAAAAATGTCAGCAGATCGTAAGAAGATAATTTTAATACTTCGCAATAAAGCTTACGCAGAACAATTACTGATATTGGGTGAGCCAAGAAAGCCCCTCTTCAGTGTTTGTGAGGGGCTTATATTCGCATCCGATCCAGCCCGTGTACCCAATGCGGTCCAATAAATTGAATAGGTATTGATAATTAATCTCACCCGTTCCCGGTTCATTCCGGCCGGGATTATCCGCAAGCTGAATGTGCGCAATTCTAGGTAAGTATTTTTGAATGTTATTAGCCAACTCCCCTTCCATACGTTGGGCGTGGTAAATGTCATATTGCAGATAGACGTTCTCACTCGCCACAGCATCTAATATCGCGATGCCTTGGGCGGTACTAGAAAGATAGAATCCTGGTATGTCAAATCCATTGATTGGCTCGACCAAAAGTTTTAAGCCGGCCTTTTGTAATTCAGCTGCAGCGAACTGCAAATTATTAACTAAGGTTGCTTTGATTAACTCTGGCGCAACATTGCTTGGCGTTTTTCCGGCAAGGCAATTTAATTGCTTCACACCCAAAATCCGCGCGTACTGGATTGCCTGAACGACTCCTTGACGAAATTCATCCACTCGATCAGGCAAACAAGCTATCCCCCGCTCCCCTGCTTCCCAATTACCAGCGGGAAGATTATGTAAAACCAGTTCTAGGGCATTTTTATCCAATTCAGCCTTGATTTCCTCGGCCTCGTAGGCATAGGGGAAAAGAAACTCTACAGCATTGAATCCCGCCTTTTTGGCGAGGGAAAAGCGCTCCATAAATGGCTTTTCAGTAAACAGCATTGTGAGATTGGCTGCAAATTTGGGCATTTTGTACCTTAATGTGTTGAATTACTTAAAGGATGAATACTATCAAACAAGTGAACGCCTATCTATTAAAGGAATAAGCTGTCCCATGGCATATCCTGCAATAGAAATACGCTAATATCAGAACGGTAATCTTCAATAAAAGGAAAAATCATGAAAATTAAATACATTGCCGCCGCGCTGCTTGCAACCAGCACATTTTTAGTTACTCATTCTGCATTTTCACAGGCGCCCCAAACTGAAAAACCAGTAGTGGTTGATGCAGCCTTTGCTGAAAATACTTATGAGCTATATGAGGGCAATGTCAGCAAAATTGATAAAAAGACCCGTACTATTTATTTTAAAAATAAAGAAGGTGTGTCGCAATTTACTGCTGGTCCAGAAATCACCAACTTCAATCAAATTAAAAAAGGGGATCACCTCAGCGTGACCTACTCGATGTCGGTCGCAATCGAATTGATTAAAACAAAAAGTGATGGCATTCGCAGTAAGGTCGAAACCGAGTCCGCCAGCATTGCTAAAAAGGGAGAGAAGCCAGCTCAAACAATCTCCAATACAACCACGATCATTGCAGACATAGTGAATGTGGATCAAACCAAAAATCTGGTATCAGTCAAGGGGCCAAGTGGGAAAATTACAGTTGTAGCTGTGAAAAATCCTGCGCTAATGACAGACATCAAGGCTGGTGAGCAAGTAAAAGTAGTCTATACGGACGCAATGGCTGCTGCAATTACGCCCGCCAAAAAACCCTAATAAATAGACTTTGTATTGATTGCGCTCTATAGATGGCGCAGTCTGTTTATGCATCTTCCTCTTGGTTTGTGGCTGAGCACCATTCCAAGAGGATTTTTTTATATTATTTCATGTGTATTCGTATTGTCACAATCCTAAAACACAATAAAACTTCAGCTAGAAACGTTTTCTATTGAACTGGAGAATTTTATGATCTATCAAATTATCCCCTTGGAAATGGGCTCATTAGTTGAGCGTCATGTGTTTCAAAAAGACAATAAAGAAATTAAGTGTGGAGTTGTTTGGAAGCTTGGCTCCGTAATCACTGCAACTAAGCCTAAGTTTATGAAGAACTATAAACCCGCAGTGGGTATTTGTTTAAAAGACATCTCGGGAGCCTCTATCAGCACAACCTATGATGGAGAAAAAGTGATCTATTTTTCCGAGACCATTGATGAGGAAGAGCGTAATGAGCTCTCTGATATTTTTTATGAAACCTCAAGAAAATATTCGGGCTCTTATGGAAACGTCTTTCATGATATGGGCTGGCAAGAGGTTGACGTGGGCGCATTTCTCTTCGGTGAGCTGGACGTCAGAGAAGTTCAAGCTGAATCTGAATCATATAAATAGTTAGCTTACGACCGCCATTTGCGATTGAATAAAGTGGCAAGCCTTCACATTAAACGGGGCGGGATGTCCCGCTCCCTCAATTTTACAAGTATCCAATGTGGGCAAATAGATTTTTGCTTCGTCTACCCGTTCTTCGGTGCAAATTTCAGACTGGCTGCCATAGATTAGCCCTACCTTACCCTTGAATCCCTCAAGTGCTTCATGAAAGTTCATGCCCCATATGTCGGCGCGGTACGACAGATCAAAGTGACCGGGGCGTTGGACATCTGCAATCGCCCTTTCGTCAACGCTTAGTTCCACGGCAACTTGACGGGCCGCCTTAAAACCGATCCCATTTTTCATTGACTTATATAGTGAATATAAGGATGTCCAATTAACCGTTAATGCAATATCGTTTAATACGATTCCGACGATATTCTTCGGAAAAGTTTTTGTTAAGTACATTGCTAAAACGCCACCCATACTCGTTCCTAGAACTGTTAATTGCACAGATCGATCTTTTTTGGTCAAGATGGTATTTTTAATCAACCCTTCGATTTCCTGAAGGTACATTGACATTTTGTACTCACCATATGCGCCAATGTGATCAGACTCCCCTCTTCCCGAGACATCTATGCTGACTACTAAGCATTCAGAAAAATTTAAGAAGTAGTTGTGAAGCTCTAAAAAAGATGCTTTTGTTTCGAGCAGACCCGGCAAACAAACCAGCACCTTTACGGCATTTGGATTGCCCGATACGGTGTAGGCCACTTTTCTGGCATGCCCTGCATTGCTTAGCTGAAAAAAGCGGGTCTCGGGCTGAATTGTTATTGGGGCATCTATCGATATTGGATCATCGAGTTGCTGCAACTCAACCGGGCTGGACGGTAGGATATCTTCCTTCTCTATCGGCCCAGTAGGATCTACCCTCACTTGCTCTATGCTCTCGAAGGAGATGTCATTTCTTGAGGAGGATTTCGGCGTCGCGGGTCGGATTCCCAATAAGCGCTCTAAAACACTTTTCATCATCAGCACAGCACCTTTAGTCGATCTTACGAAAACTACTTTCCAAATACTTTAAAGCCTCTTAATGACAATATTGTCAAAAAATGGCTAGTGTTTTAGAACATTTACCAAGCGGTCTTAACTGCCATTAATTCCTTAATATTCTTGATACAGATTTCTCGTGACCTAACGCGCTCCGCCTTAAGCCAGCCTAAGGCGAAAAAGAATTGAGGATTTGACTCTGTCATGGGCTCGATTCGATGAATAGCAACGCAAATATCATTAAACTGCCCCAGCTCTTCTAGAGTCTTTGTAAGCAACTTAAAAAATGGCTTGAATTTATTTTTATCGAACCAGTCCTTAAAAAATTCGAGTGAGTAGCGCAAAAATTTAAGTCTCTTTCTTAATTCATGAATCTTCTCATCTTCGAGGAAATTGATCTGTGCGCTTTGGGTAAAGCAAAATTGGTAAGCTCGTTTGAGCGTTTTGACAAAGGGTTTTCTGATGTTATCCGCTGTATTTTTACTTAATTTGATTTCTTCCCCTTCTAAGGAGGGTGAATATCTCAGCAACATGATATCCAGTAATAAAAGTTGAAAACGGACGCTTTTGGTGACCAGGTTTGGATGAGGCAAGCTCTCGCCAGCCTGCAGGTCAATTGACGGGCCGCTTAAGGAGCGCATTAAAGGATTTAGCGTCCCAGAAATATAGCTATCATCTCGATGCTCACCCAACTGTTGAAATGCTTCTCTTAAAGCAATTTGATTTTCCGGGCTCAAAAAGAGGTCATTGGAGGCCAGATACTTTAGAAGGGTTTTTAATCTTCTTAAACCTACTCGCAATTGATGAAGATGTTCATCTTGGTTATGGCCATTTAGATTAAGAACACTTTGGTTAGGCAAAATCTGCATAAGGCAAGCATCTAATAGTCGATGAATCACCTTGGCTTTGGTGGTACAGTTTTTTAAAGAAACGAGTTCAGCTCGGCTCGCAGGGCTAACCGAAAGGCCCTTTGCTAGTAAATATCCCCGCTCTGCTTTGTTGCGAGTATCTACATAGGCCTTAAAGCGCTTAACCATAGCTTGAACATGGCGCATCACATCTGCTGGGGATCCTTGAATTAATTCAATTTCAAGCTCGCACACCCTCTCCTGAAGACGATTTTCAGGTGAGTTTGCAAAAATAATGCCTTCATCAAGGGCATATTCAAGAATGCCATTGCGTGTGTTGATATGGACTTTTCTGCGCCAAACGTCTGTTTGATAGCAAATTCTAAGATTTTCAGTCGATAAATGGGGCAGCAATTTTTTTAATAGCTCACCCGCTTGATGATACTGGTGATGATCAATCGACCAACTCGGCATTTGAGCGCCTGACGAAACTAAAGGGACGTTATGCTCAATTCGATCCAGCGGATTAGCTGTAGCGATCTTCAGTGTTTGTACCCACTGCCTACCTTCTTTTCGAAGTCGCAAGGCTACGCCTGACTTGGCTAATAAAAATTCAGGGGTGTCAATATAAGCGGCCTGTAAGTGCTGTCGGCGCACCCCCCCTTTGGAAATAATCCATTGCTCTAATGGCTTGAATTTTTCTTCTGGAAACAGTAGTTTGATTTCAAACTCGCGACTTGTTTCCACCGTATTTTGTAGGCTATCTAGAGGAGTCATCTACTTCCCAGTGCATCATTGTGGTTTAAAGCAGGCATAAAAAATCTTAATTGACTAAGTGCATCTTTGATAGCGAGTTTGGTGATATTTGATCCCATGTTTTCATTTCGAATACGAGCTCTAGTAAAGCACAAGTAGGCATTGAGATGGGTTCACCCGCCAAGAAGCAGGCTAAATCAGATAAGCCTGGGTTATGCCCTACCAATAGGACGGTATCGATCTTTTTAGGAATATTTGCAACAACATCTATTAAAGTTTCCATATCGCACAAGTAAATGCTTTTTTCTACTGCAAGAAATTTTTGCTTGTGTCCCAGTCGATTTGCAACTAATTGAGCAGTGGTAATCGCCCTAATCGCTGGGCTCGATAAAATTAAATCAAAGCTGTAGGATTTTTTGTGCATCCTATCACCCAATTTTTTAGCATCTTTCACGCCCCTGTCCGTTAAAGGGCGATCCTGATCGGCAAGGAGATCTGTGCTCGAAGCAGCTTTAGCGTGCCGTAATAGAAAAAGGGATTTATTGCTCATGACAACTAAGCCATTTTCATCTTATGCATTTGGACTGGCGGCAATCACGTCAAAACTTAGTGTGCTTGCCCAAAATCTTCAATGATCTCGGCCAAGCTGGAAATTGAAACTAATGAACCAGTTTGGTCTGATTCAAGGTCAAGGTTTTCCCAGTTGAACTCAACGGAAAAGTGCGCAGATTCAATAATCAGCTCATAACTTGAGCTGGCTTGATTGGATGGAGCGCTTACGTTTTCAAGTACAGGAACCCCCACTCTGCCAATAGCCTCTATCAAGAAACCAACCTCGGTCACACTCAGTTCGCGTGAGCGCAACACGTCATCGGTTCGTTTTGCGGAAAGCGTTGATATCTCATCAATAGTGATTTCGTATTGATGAATGCCCATTTCGACCCACACCGTTAATTCGAGGGCAATTGGATACGTTTTCATTTAGGCCGCCTTTTCAGGAAGGGGTTAGTTAGAACAATCTAATTATTGCAAAAGCACAAACAGAACAAGCTTCACGAACTTTTAGGATTCATTGAAAGAAGGGGTACATTTTTATATTAAACCAAAACCCCGTTTGATTTGATGACGGAGGAAAACATAATTGACCGCAATTCAAGCCAATTTTTAGATTGCTTATGAGGTTCTTTCGGTTTGGTGGGTTCACCTACTTTGCTGGAGGGGCAAATGAAGCAGGTGAAGTAGCAATCTCCCAACAAAACGGTTGGCTTTAGTAAAAACAGTGGGCGTGAACTTGGCCTACTTAGGAATTGTTTTGGTTTTCATTGGATTGGGCTATGCGCAATGAATAGCTTGCCTGAGCTAACAGGCGATAGCGGCTATCACTAACCCGCGATACTAAAATCGCCTTGAAACGCTCCCGCTGAAGCCATTCAATAATCACCACGGCAATAATGGCGACCAATATGTAAGAAAGGTAAATAAAGAGATCGCCCGGCGTTGGCATATTGAAAGAGTAATACGGTGGCACGAAAAAGAATAAAGCAAGCGGAGCCGAGATAACGACGGTTAGTAAACTCGGCTTGTAGCCAAAAAATAAGGCAATTAAGATGGTATTTAAGATGAAGAACGTCATCGGTAGACCGCTTTGCAAAAGCGGATGCAAAGTAAAGCGGATGCAAAAAGCTAAAAACACACCCAAAATCGCAAAATAGTAGCCTGCGAAGCCTGAATTGGCCCATCTTTTTACATTTTTAAGCTGCATCGGCAATAATTACGCTATTAAATAAATCAGGATTATGAATGACTACAGAGCCAAATACTGCACCCTTTGAGGCATTTTATCAAGGCTCCAGCAATCATGCGGTCATTATGCTGCCTGGTTTGTGCGGGTCTGAACTAGAAATGGGAGTGGTTCCCCGATTGCTGCGTCAATCTCAACATACTCTAGCCATCCCCAGAATCCCTGGCTACTCAGCACATACTGGCCTTACGGGCTTCGCTTCTTGGGTCGATTATGTGGATCACCTGGTTGTAGATTTGCTTAAAACCCATTTGTCAGTATCCTTGGTTGGCCTGAGTATGGGGGCTACTTTGGCATTAGCTGTTGCAGAGCAAAATGAGCAAATTGAGAGTGTCGTTTTACTGTCAACTGTATTGGCTTTTGATGGTTGGGCTATGAGCTGGTACCACCCCCTGCTCTCAGTGGCTTACAGTCTGGGATTTCGTAACTGGCACTATATGGAAAAAGAGCCATTTGGCGTTAAAAATCCTGATTTGCGTCGTCGCATTCAAAGATCGGTTGAGGCCAACAAGGTTAGCGAGCTTGGGGCGGCGCATTTGCCAGCCCGACATCTCTATGAATCCGCCGGCCTAGCAAAACACGTCATTAAAAATCTAAAAAATATTCACGCCAATTTACTCATTATTCATTCCATCGATGATGAAACAGCTTCCCCAAAAAATGTCGATATTATTTTAGAGTTAGCCAAGTCAGAAATAAAAAAGGTGATTTGGCTTGGGAACTGTTATCACATGATTACCGTTGATAACGAAAGAGAAATTGTTGCCAATGAAACGAGTAACTTCATTAATCAAATGCATGAACAATCTTTACTGCTGGAAAAAATGATGCTGAAAAATCCAGAACTCGTAATTAAGTTGCGCGAACGTTAATTTTTTAAAGCGGTGCAATGGATCCAATCAGCGAACCAATGCCGCTTGTGACGGCCATGGCTATTGCCCCCCACACTAGCACGCGTAATGCGCCTCGCAGCATGGATGCGCCGCCTACGTAAGCAGCTAGTGCACCTAGCCCAGCCAAAGAGACTAGTGATATGAGTGCAACAGTGAGCATTTGATAATCAAGAGCAGCAAATTGGTGCGCTAAGAGCGGTATTGCCCCGCCTAGAGTAAAGCTTACTGCAGAAACAAATGCAGCTTGAAGAGGCTTTGCCTTTAGGCTGCTGGTGATACCTATCTCATCACGAGCATGCGCTCCTAGCGCGTCATGCGCCGTTAATTGAGTGGCTACCTGGGTTGCGAGCGCCTTATCCAATCCACGGTGGATATACATATCCCGTAACTCATCTTTTTCGTGGGCGGATGAGTGCAGTAGCTCTAAGCGCTCAACATCCAAATCAGCTTGCTCAGTATCTTCCTGGGAGCTCACCGAAACAAACTCACCAGCACCCATAGAGAGTGCGCCAGCAATCAATCCAGCCAAACCCACCACTATTAGCCCATGGGAGCTCGGGTCGGCGGCAGACACACCTAGCATGAGACTGGAAATGGACAGCAGGCCGTCATTCGCACCGAGCACTGCGGCCCTCAGAGCCCCAGACCGGTTAGTACGATGCTTGATGGGCTTGGGAATGGTCATAACGATTTAGCATAGCATCTTTAAAACGCAAGCTATAGTCGTTGCCCATCATTTGAGTTTTCTCCGCAAAAGGAAAATCTAAGCACATAATGAATTTGGCCTATTTACTTCGCCATAAGGAATTAACTAAGCAAGGATTACTATGATTGAAACCATCGCAGTTCTACTCCTCATCCTTTGGATACTTGGATTAGTCTCCTCACATACGCTCGGTGGATTTATTCATATCTTGTTGGTTATCGCCGTTGTGATGTTTTTAGTCCGCATTATTCAGGGGCGTAGACCTTAGACTTTTTGCCAACCCACAAAATGAAAAGCAAAAGACGGACCAAGATAAGGCATTTGCAGATAAACAAAAAGCCACCCTGAGAGGTGGCTTTCATTATCACGTTTGACAACAAGTACTGAATTGCTACAACTACTTGTCGTGCCAAAAACTTGGCGGAGCGGACGGGACTCGAACCCGCGACCCTCGGCGTGACAGGCCGATATTCTAACCAACTGAACTACCGCTCCTAATACTATCGAGTACTACATACAACAACTTGCCACTAAAACATACTGCCAAAAATTCTGGCGTCCCCAGGGGGATTCGAACCCCCGTACTCACCGTGAAAGGGTGATGTCCTAGGCCTCTAGACGATGGGGACCTGGACTACTACATACTGCTATTTTAAATGCTTGGTGGAGATAAGCGGGATCGAACCGCTGACCTCTTGCATGCCATGCAAGCGCTCTCCCAGCTGAGCTATACCCCCGAAATCTCACAATAAAACAGCAAGACATCCAAAACAATCCAAGATTTTATCCTATTTTTCATTCTGTGCGCAAATTGATTACAAGAGCACCTTTGAAAGGCGTTCAATTACTTCATCTTTACCTAGTACAACCAAGACAGAATCAATCGCTGGTGTCTGTGTAGTGGCAAAAAGCGCGTACCGCACTGGCATTGCTAGGGCAGGCATTTTGATTTGATGTTTGCTTAGTACCTGCTTAAAAGCAGCGCTATAGGACTCTTTATTTGATTCCGCGGTTTTTAGCACTTCAATTAAATCAGTCAGGGCAGGAACTATCTCCGTGGGGATATTTTGGGCTATTTGCTCTTGCGTGAGTTGCGGTGCTGGCGAGTAAAAGAGCGTTGCCCCTTGAGCTATTTCTATGAGCGTATTTGCTCGGTCTTTCAGCAGTGAAACTACCTGCGTAAAATTTGGACCGCGCTCTGTATTAATGCCCAGTTGTTGTGCGAACGGTTTTGACAATTGCGCCAGGACTTCAGGATCAGTCTGCTGAATATATTGATGATTCAGCCAAAGTAATTTTTCAGGATTATGTTGTGCGGGCGAGCGGCCTAAGCTTGCAAGATCGAACCAGTTAACGAACTGTTCTTTGGTGAAGATTTCTGCATCACCATGTGACCAGCCAAGGCGGGCTAAATAATTCAGGATTGCTTCCGGCAAATACCCCGCTTTTTGATAGTCGCGCACGCTCATCGCGCCATTTCTCTTGCTCATTTTCTCGCCGGCATCATTGAGTACGGTAGGCAAATGGGCATAGACCGGCATTGCGCCACCTAAAGCAGCCATGATGTTGATTTGACGTGGCGTGTTGTTAACGTGGTCATCGCCCCGAATTACATGGGTAATCCGCATATCGAGATCGTCCACTACCACGCAAAAGTTATAAGTTGGAGTGCCATCAGGGCGAGCTATCACCAGGTCATCCAACTCATCATTACTGATCTCAATCCGACCTTTGACTGCATCATCCCAGATCACGCTGCCCCCGATAGGGTTCTTAAAGCGAATGACTGGGTCAATACCGTTAGGTATAGGTGGCAGGGTTTTGCCAGGCTCAGGACGCCACAAGCCGTTATAGCGCGGCTTTTCTTTATTCTCCATTTGCTGATCGCGTAAACGATTCAGCTCGTCTTCGCTCATATAGCAAGGGTAGGCTAAGCCGCTATCTACAAGCTTCTGAATCAGCTCCCGATAACGATCAATTCTTTGCATTTGATAGATCGGCCCCTCATCGACATCTAAGCCAAGCCAAGCCATTCCCTCAAGAATGACATCTACTGCCTCTTGCGAAGAACGTTCAACATCCGTATCTTCGATTCGCAGAATAAAGTCGCCTTGATTGTGGCGGGCAAAAGCCCAAGGATAGAGGGCGCTACGTAAGTTGCCTAGGTGGATAAAACCAGTAGGACTGGGGGCAAAACGGGTTCTAATATGCATAAGGGACATTATCTCAGTACAAGTGGTTCTTTTTCAGAATCAAAAGTGTATATGTTGTAAAAAATATTGTAAAAAAGTGGATACTTTGAACTATGAATGAATTACTCGTCTTTATCTGTGATGGCGCACCTGTTCGGGGGGAGATAGTCTCCATTAGCACGGCTTGGCAAGCCGTTTTAGAGCGCCGCAACGATCCCCCTGTCGTAAGAAAAATATTGGGTGATTTTATTGGTGCGGCCACTCTCTTAAGCGCCAGCCTCAAATTTGATGGCACATTAATTATCCAGGCCCAAAGCAATGGACCCATCTCGCTCCTCGTGGTTGAGTGTAAATCCGATTTAACGATGCGGGCCACTGTCAAACTTGCCGTAGACCCCAGCGAAATTAATCCAGAGGCAACACTGGGAGAGCTATTGGACGCCTCTGGCAGCGGTCGCCTGGTAATCACTCTGGACCCAGCCAATCGAGAGCCTGGCCAGCCTCCCTATCAAGGCATTGTTGCCCTGCAAGAACATCGTGGCACCGTCATTAAGCCTGTTACAAGTGCAGCAGAGGCCATTGCACTTTATATGCAAAATTCCGAGCAACTCGATACCCGAATTTGGTTGGCCTCCAACGAGACACATGTTGGAGGCCTGCTGTTACAGCGCCTGCCTGACTCGGGAGGCCATGCTCACTTGGATCCCCAAGTGGCCGCTGAAGGTTGGGCACGCATTCAGACGCTTGGCAACACCATCACACCGGAGGAGCTACTTACTCTTGCGCCTCAGACAATCTTGCGTCGCTTATTTTTGGAAGAATCTGCAGAAAATGGGGTGCGGAGCTTTGTACCAAGGGCAATTCAATTTGCTTGCCGTTGTTCGCGTACCAAAGTAGCTGATGTACTGAGGATGTTGGGAGAGGCAGAGGTTGAAAGTATTCTCGCCGAACAGGGCGCCGTTGAAACAGAGTGTGACTTTTGTGCAAAATCCTACCACTTCGATCCAGTGGATTGCAGGCAAGTATTTAAAACAGATTCACTGCTAGACGCCACTAGACCACCCTCTAGCGGGCACTAAATTACTACTGCACTTCAGAGGGTTTAGCAGTACTCTCCGAAGTTTTTTTTGCAGGGAGAATTTGCACAAAAAATTCTCCCTCTTTGATCATGCCATGCTCTACTCTTGCACGCTCTTCGATCGCCCTAGTGCCCTCTTTAAGGTCTTTCACGTCGCCACTCAACTTGGTATTGCGTAAACTCAACAGGCTATTTTTAGCCTGCTGCAATTGAAGTTGACGCTCCATTTCATATACCTTAAGCCAACCGCCTTTACCCAGCCAAAGCGGATACTGAATTGCAATCAGTAGCAGCACCATCGAGTAGATAACAATACGCATAGATAGATGAAGTGCGGGCGCTTAACGTTTTAGATTGTAAAAAACGGACTTACCAGGATACGTTGCAATATCACCAAGATCCTCCTCAATACGCAATAGCTGATTGTATTTAGCCATACGATCTGAGCGTGATAAGGAGCCAGTTTTAATCTGACCCGCGTTGGTGCCAACGGCAATATCCGCAATTGTGCTGTCCTCTGTTTCTCCTGAGCGATGGGAGATCACGGCCGTGTAATTAGCGCGCTTAGCCATTTCAATGGCAGCAAAAGTCTCTGTCAAAGTTCCGATTTGATTAATCTTAATTAAAATGGAATTGGCTATTCCTTTGTTTATACCTTCTTGCAAAATTTTGGTATTGGTAACAAAAAGATCATCGCCTACCAATTGAATCTTCTTGCCTAACTTTTGGGTGATATCAGCCCAGCCATCCCAGTCACCTTCGTGCATGCCATCTTCAATCGACACAATCGGAAATTGATCAGCCAGTTGCCCAAGGTAGTCAGCGAATTCACTTGAAGTAAGTTGTAATCCTTCGCCAGCTAAGTGATACTTACCATCTTTGTAAAACTCGCTAGCGGCACAGTCCAAGGCTAACACCACATCTTCTCCAGCCTGATAACCCGCGCCTTCTATCGCCTTCAAAATCGTTTGCAAGCACTCTTGATTGGTTCTAAAGTTGGGAGCAAAGCCACCCTCATCTCCTACTGCTGTTGGCATGTTTTGAGATACCAGAATCTTTTTTAGCTCGTGAAAAATTTCAGCGCCGCAACGCAAGGCTTCGCGGAAACTTTGCGCGCCAATCGGCATGATCATGAACTCTTGAATATCTAAGCTATTGTTTGCATGCGCACCGCCATTGATGATGTTCATCATGGGTACAGGTAGCTGCATGCCTCCTGTGCCACCAAAATAACGGTACAAGGGGAGACCCGCTTCTTCAGCTGCTGCCCTAGCGACTGCCATGGAAACCGCTAGGGTTGCATTTGCCCCTAGGCGAGCTTTGTTGTGTGTGCCATCTAATTCAATGAGAGTGTGGTCAAGAAAGGCCTGCTCACTAGCATCTAGACCAAGAATTCCTTCGGCAATCTCAATGTTGATGTTCTGCACGGCCTTTAAGACGCCCTTGCCCGCGTAACGCTTAGCATCCCCGTCACGCAGCTCAATAGCCTCACGTGAGCCTGTAGAGGCTCCCGATGGGACAGAGGCGCGACCCATGACTCCAGACTCGAGTAGCACATCGCACTCAACAGTGGGATTGCCACGGGAATCTAAAATTTCTCTACCGATGATGTCAACAATGGCGCTCATGCACCTTCTCCTTAATGAAATGGAATTAGTAATTACTGCTTAATGTGAGTCTTTAAAGCTGTCCTCAAGAAACTCACCTGAATTTTTGACAACGGCATCAATTGCCACCAACGATTGCAATAGTTCGTGCATTCTGTGCAAAGGTACCGCATTAGGGCCGTCTGATAGTGCCTTAGCAGGATCTGGATGTGTTTCCATAAAGAGCCCGCTGATGCCAGCAGCTACCGCGGCACGAGCCAATACAGGAATAAATTCGCGCTGACCACCGCTCGAACTCCCTTGCCCGCCAGGAAGCTGGACAGAATGCGTCGCATCGAATACCACGGGTGCATTCGTTTCGCGCATGATAGCCAAACTACGCATATCTGAAACCAAATTGTTATAACCAAATGAAGCGCCGCGCTCGCAAACCATAAACTGATCAGGCAAATTCATTTCTGCTGCTGCAGCACGGGCTTTTTCAATTACGTTGAGCATTTCATGAGGCGATAAAAACTGCCCTTTTTTAAAATTGACTGGCTTGCCACTTTGCGCACAGGCACGAATAAAGTCAGTTTGTCTGCACAAAAATGCGGGGGTTTGCAACACGTCAACTACTTTTGCGACAGCGGCAATCTCGCTAATATCGTGAATGTCTGTCAGCACGGGTACACCGATTTCCCGTTTAACTTTGGCAAGAATCTCCAGCCCCTTCTCCATGCCTAAGCCTCTAAAAGAGGAGCCGGAAGAGCGATTGGCTTTATCAAAGGAGGACTTGTAAATAAAAGGAATGCCGAGGGTAGCAGTAATTTCTTTTAGTTTCCCAGCAATATCTAAAGCAGATTGCTCGGATTCTATGACGCACGGACCAGCGATTAAGAAGAAGCGATGTTGTAACCCAACCTCAAATCCGCAAAGTTTAAATTGACTCATTGTTTAACCTCAAGCCGTTTGCTCGAGCACCGCTTCATGATGCAAGAGTGCAGAATTAATGAAGGCAGAAAATAAAGGATGGCCGTCGCGAGGAGTCGAAGTGAACTCCGGGTGAAATTGCACGCCGAAGAACCAAGGATGCATGCTGCTTGGGAGCTCCATCATTTCAGGTAAAGATTCGTTCGGTGTTCTAGCAGATATAATCAGGCCCGCTTGTTCAAGACGCGGAACATACGTGTTGTTGACTTCGTAACGATGGCGATGACGCTCGTTTACTTCAGCCCCGTAAATGGCATGAGCCAAAGTACCGTTTTTAACCGGACAACGTTGCGAACCTAAACGCATCGTGCCACCCATATCCGATTGATGAGTACGGGTTTCGGTGCGACCTTCTCTATCAAGCCATTCGGTAACGAGAGCGACAACTGGGTGCGCGGTATCTGGATCAAACTCAGTACTATTTGCCTCTTTAATTTGGGCCACATGGCGTGCAAATTCAATTACGGCCAATTGCATGCCTAAACAGATGCCGAGGTAAGGAACCTGGTTCTCGCGTGCATAGCGTATTGCGGCGATCTTGCCTTCGGTGCCGCGCTTTCCAAAGCCGCCTGGGACAAGAATGGCATCCATTTCTTTAAGACAATCAACGCCATCTTTTTCAATATTCTCTGAATCGATATAGTTAATATTGACTTTAGTGTGGTTGTGAATACCGGCATGACGCAAGGCCTCAATCAAGGACTTATAAGATTCGGTCAACTCCACATACTTACCCACCATACCGATGGTGACCTCATGCTGTGGATTGGCCATTTCATAGACAAGGTGCGCCCAGATGGAGAGATCGGCTGGCTTCGCTTCGATATGGAGCTCACGGCAAATTAAGTCATCCATCCCCTGTGCATGAAGCATCTCGGGGATCTTATAAATAGTGTCGACATCCCATACGGAAATCACCGCTTCGTCGCGTACGTTCGAAAACAAGGAGATCTTGGCCCGCTCGTCTTCAGGAATGGGGCGGTCAGCTCGACACAGCAAGACGGTAGGCATGATGCCAATTTCGCGCAACTTCTGCACCGAATGTTGAGTAGGCTTGGTCTTGAGCTCCCCTGCGCTACTTAGGTAAGGTACCAAGGTAAGGTGTACGAAAGCACAATGATGTAGCGGCAGGCGCAAGCTCATTTGCCGCGCAGCCTCTAAAAAGGGTAAAGATTCAATATCGCCAACCGTACCGCCAATTTCACAAATAGCGACGTCGGCATGGCCTTCGTGGCTGGCTTTGGCGCCACGCTCAATAAAAGCCTGGATTTCATTGGTGATATGGGGAATAACTTGCACAGTCTTGCCCAAATATTCACCGCGGCGCTCTTTACTAATTACCGATTCATAAATTTGTCCGGTCGTAAAGTTATTGCTTTTACGCATTTTGGCGGAAACAAAACGTTCGTAATGGCCTAAATCTAGGTCTGTCTCAGCACCATCTTCAGTGACAAATACCTCGCCATGTTGCAACGGGCTCATCGTGCCTGGGTCGACGTTAATATAGGGGTCTAATTTTAGGAGGGTGACTTTCAGGCCGCGAGATTCGAGAATCGCGGCAAGCGAGGCAGCTGCGATTCCTTTACCAAGAGAAGAAACCACACCACCAGTGACAAAAACGTATTTGGTCATCGCTTTAGCTCTGTTGGAAAAAGTAATTATACCGACAGCCGACTACGAATAGAAAAAAACAACTGTCTTTTTTAATGTTCTCGCTCAGCAGATCCTATTAAAAGGTTATGCAGACAGAAGATGGAAAACTTACTTCATTGCCCCTTTTTTAAGCAAAAACGCCCTGTTAGCGATAGTAAATAGAACTACTGGCATTTCAAACAATTACAATAGACACAAGCAGGATCACTAGTCTTGCTATCGCCTTCTGTTGATAACCTTTATCCCATAGGAAACATGATGTTAGATGCCTACAACGCCCATGTTGCTGAGCGCGCCGCTCTCGGTATCCCTGCTCTCCCCCTGACCAAGGATCAAACCACTGAATTAATTGAATTATTGAAAAATCCACCTAAGGGTACTGAAGCTCAATTAGTCGAGCTTCTTACGGATCGCGTGCCCGCCGGAGTAGATGAGGCGGCCAAGATTAAGGCGGAGTTTTTGGATGCGGTTGCCAAGGGCACCGAAAAATCGCCCTTAGTTTCTCGCGTAAAAGCCACTGAATTACTCGGTACGATGCTGGGCGGCTACAACATCAAGCCCTTGGTTGAACTTTTGGCAGATTCTGAATGCGGCCCTACTGCAGCAGCCGAACTCAAAAAAACCTTGTTGATGTTCGACTATTTCCACGATGTTCAGGAGATGGCCGAAAAAGGTAACGTACTAGCTAAAGAAGTCTTGCAAAGCTGGGCTGACGCCGAATGGTTTACGAGCCGTCCAGCTGTTCCAGAAAGCCTCAAGCTGACAGTATTTAAGGTCACAGGCGAAACCAATACTGACGACTTATCCCCTGCGCCTGATGCCTGGAGCCGCCCTGATATTCCCCTGCACGCCACAGTCATGTTGAAAAACCCCCGAGCAGGTATCGAGCCCGATGAGGCTGGAGTGCGCGGCCCGATGAAACAGATTGCTGAATTGCAAAAGAAAGGCAACCAAATCGCTTATGTTGGCGATGTTGTCGGCACTGGATCTTCACGTAAATCGGCCACCAATTCAGTGTTGTGGTGGACAGGTAAAGACATCCCCTTCATTCCCAACAAACGTTTTGGGGGCGTCTGCTTGGGCACAAAAATTGCCCCAATCTTTTTTAACACCATGGAAGATGCTGGTGCTTTACCGATTGAGCTTGATGTATCCAATATGAATATGGGTGACGTGATCGAACTTCGTCCTTACGAGGGTAAGGCCCTGAAGGATGGTAAAGAAATTACTGAATTCACCCTCAAATCCCCCGTTATTTTGGACGAAGTACGTGCCGGCGGTCGTATCCCCTTGATCGTGGGTCGCGGCCTTACAGCAAAAGCCCGTGCAGCGCTCGGTCTTCCTGCCTCAACGGTATTCCAATTGCCTATTAGCCCACCTGATACCAAAAAAGGATTTAGTTTGGCGCAAAAAATGGTTGGCCGCGCTTGTGGCTTACCTGAAGGTCAAGGCGTGCGTCCAGGCACCTATTGCGAGCCACATATGACTACGGTTGGCTCACAAGATACAACCGGACCAATGACGCGAGATGAGCTTAAAGACTTAGCCTGTTTAGGTTTTTCTTCTGATTTAGTGATGCAGTCTTTCTGCCATACCTCGGCCTATCCAAAGCCTGTTGATATTCGCACCCATCACGAATTGCCTGCATTTATGACAAACCGCGGCGGTGTTGCGCTACGTCCTGGCGACGGCATTATTCATAGCTGGCTCAACCGCCTACTCTTGCCAGATACTTGCGGCACAGGTGGTGATAGCCACACCCGCTTCCCGATCGGTATTTCTTTCCCAGCTGGCTCTGGCTTAGTCGCTTTTGCTGCTGCTACCGGTGTTATTCCCTTGGATATGCCTGAATCAGTTTTGATTCGCTTTACAGGCAAGATGCAACCGGGCATTACCTTACGTGACTTAGTGAATGCCATTCCTTTGTATGCAATTAAGAAGGGCTTATTGACAGTTGAGAAGCAAGGCAAGAAAAATGTATTTTCAGGCCGTATATTAGAAATCGAAGGTTTACCTGATCTAAAAATTGAGCAAGCCTTTGAATTGTCTGATGCCTCTGCAGAGCGCTCTGCTGGCGGCTGCGCTATTCAATTAAACAAAGAGCCCATTATTGAGTACATGCGCTCCAACATCACTTTGATGAAGTGGATGATCGCTAATGGCTATGAAGATAAGCGGACACTTGGACGTCGTATCAAAGCGATGGAAGCATGGATTGCGAAACCAGAATTGTTAAAGGCAGATGCTGATGCCGATTACGCTGAAGTTATCGAGATCAATATGAGCGACATTAAAGAGCCTATTCTGGCTTGCCCAAATGATCCAGATGATGTCAAATTCTTATCCGAAGTATCTGGTGAGAAAATTGATGAAGTCTTCATCGGTTCTTGCATGACCAATATTGGTCATTTCCGTGCGGCCAGCAAGGTGCTAGAAGGTAAAACGGATATGCCTACGCGTTTATGGATTGCGCCCCCAACCAAGATGGACCAAATGATTTTGACCGAAGAAGGTTATTACGGTATTTTGGGCCGCACAGGTGCGCGTATGGAAACGCCGGGCTGCTCACTTTGCATGGGAAATCAAGCGCAAATTCGAAAAGGGTCGACTGCAGTTTCTACTTCTACTAGAAACTTCCCTAACCGCTTAGGTATTGATACTCGGGTTTACTTAGCCTCGGCTGAGTTGGCTGCAGTAGCCGCCCTTTTAGGTCGCCTACCTACGCCAGCTGAATACTTTGAACAAGTGAATTCTCTGAACGCCAAAGCGGGTGAAATTTATCGTTACATGAACTTTGACAAAATCAAATCATTTAGCGATGTTGCGGATACGGTCACCGTGTAAAGCATTAGCAGAAGCAGTAAAAAAGGCGATCTTATGATCGCCTTTTTTATATGCACCGTAAGGATTAAATAGACAAGCTTGTCTCTTGGCGTGCATTCTCTCGATTCAAGCCAGAAGCCCAAGTCTGGGTAGGCAGCCCCGTTTTATCCATGATCAACTTAGCCCGCCTAGAAATATCTTTCCATTCCACATTCAATGGCGGTCCTTTAAAAACAATTGCGACCACATTGCAATCATGCGATTCAGGGAACAATAAAACGCGATTTTCAAAGGCATCACAAATATTTTGAAGATTGAGATTAAAGCTTTTATGACGCGAAAATAAATTCACTGTCAACACCCCTGTGTCCTTCAGAATATTGTGGCAACCTCGATAGAAATCTAAGGAGCTAGCAGAAGGACCATCACAAATCGCGTCATAAAGATCCACCTGTACGGCATCAAAATAGTGTTGATATTGCGAATCTTCTACAAATTTTTTGGCATCTACCTGCAAAGTATTTAAGCGGCGGTCATCCTCAGGGGTATAGAACATGCTTCTAGCAGAAACAATGACGGCTGGATTTAACTCAATTACGGTTGTTTTCACAGCCGGGCAATGGCGGTGCGTGAACTTAGTCAAGGCACCCGTTCCAAGACCTAACTGCGCTAGCTTCATCCCTGGCTTGGTCTCTAAAAAAAGTAGCCATGCCATCATTTGCTGGTTGTACTCTAGATAGATTTCATCAGGATCTCTCAGGCGCATCGCCCCCTGAATCAGTTCAGTACCAAAATGCAGGTAGCGTACTCCACCACTCTCAGAAAAGGTGACTGGTTCCATCAACATGCTATGCCTCTACTCCGCCCAGCGGCGGGCATTGCGGAACAGGCGCATCCACGGGCTAGCCCCATCAGGGGTTTTAAGCCACTCAGGCGGACACCAACTCATTTGTACAGCACGAAATACCCGCTCAGGATGCGGCATCATGACGGTGAAGCGACCATCAGGAGTGGTAACGCCAGTTAAGCCACCTGCTGAACCATTAGGATTTAGTGGGTACATCTCAGTGGGCCTACCTTGGGAGTCAACGAAACGCATCACTGACAACGATTCATTTTGCAAGCGGTCGAAATTCCCTTGTTGACTGAAGTTAGCAAAACCCTCGCCGTGAGCGATCGCAATGGGCAAGATGCTACCAGCCATCCCTTTCGTGAAAATCGATGGTGATGGCGTGATTTCGGCCATTACTAAACGCGCTTCATATTGCTCAGATTGATTGCGAGTGAACTTAGGCCAATCTTGAGCGCCAGGAATCATTCCAGAAAGATTACTCATCATTTGACAGCCGTTACAAACCCCTAAAGCAAAACTATCTTGGCGCTGAAAGAAGGCTTCAAATTGGTCTCGTAACTGCATATTGAAGAGAATGGTTTTTGCCCAACCTTCACCCGCCCCCAAGACATCACCGTAGCTAAAGCCGCCACAACTAATGAGGCCACGGAAGTCAACTAGCTTCGCTTTGCCGGAGATCAAATCTGACATGTGAACATCGTAACTATCAAAGCCAGCCCAGTCCATGGCGTACGCCATTTCTACATGAGAATTAACCCCCTGCTCTCGCAGGATGGCAACTTTTGGACGGGCATTTTGGTTTAGGAAAGGTGCCGCAATATCCTCTGCAATATCGAATGTGAGCTTTGGAGAGATGCCTGAATCGGCAATGTGATCCAGTAAGGCAAACTCACTATCGGCACAATCTGGATTGTCGCGTAAGCGCGCAATTTGATAACTCGTATTTGTCCATAGCTTCTGAAGGACTTCGCGGGGTTCAGCAAAGATATTTTTAGCATCACACCAGACTTCAATTTTTCCGTTGGTATTGGGTTTGGCAATCACATGACTATGCGCACTTAAAGCCAAGTCGCGCAGGACAGCAAAAACCGCATCCCGATCCGCCCTGCGTATTTGAATAACAGCACCAAGCTCTTCATTAAATAGCGCACGTAATGTTAATTCGTGTCGCAGGCCAGCAACTTGTTGCGCCCAATTCTTTGCGTCACCCCATTCAGGCTCTTGATCTACTTTTACGGCAATCATGTCAACGTTGATGGAAATGCCACAGTGGGAAGCAAAGGCCATCTCAGCGATACAAGCAAATAAGCCACCATCAGATCGATCATGATAGGCCAGCAATTTATCTTCTTTGCGAAGCTGAATGATTGCAGCCGCCAGAGATTTAAGATCCTCTGGATAATCCAAGTCTGGTGTATCTTTGCCAGATTGGTTTAATACTTGAGCCAAAATGCTACCGGCCATGCGATTTTTACCGCGACCTAAATCAATTAAAACTAGTTCAGTATCAAGGGCATTACCCGCAGAATCGGCTAGCGTTAATAGTGGCGTTAATGTCTTACGTGCATCTTGAACGGCTGCAAACGCAGAGATAATTAAAGATACTGGAGAAACCACTTTCTTCGCTTGATCTTGATCCTGCCAAGAAGTTGCCATCGACAGTGAATCTTTGCCAACAGGTATTGAAATGCCTAAGGCGGGACAGAGCTCCATACCGATGGCATAAACAGATTCATATAACTTCGCATCTTCACCGGGTGAACCGCAAGCAGCCATCCAGTTTGCCGATAGCTTTACCTCATCCAAACGATGAATGTCTGCGGCCAATAAGTTGGTAATAGCCTCACCTACTGCCATACGCGCAGCCGCAGGAGCATTCATGACCGCAAGTGGAGTGCGCTCACCCATCGACATGGCTTCGCCACGATAAGCCGAAAAGTCCATCATCGTAACGGCGCAATCGGCAACAGGAACTTGCCATGGGCCGACCATTTGGTCGCGGGCATTTAAGCCGCCAACGGTACGGTCGCCGATCGTAATTAAAAAAGATTTGCTTGCTACTGTGGGTTGCTGAAGCACCCAAGCAATACATTGAGCTAAGTCAGCATTGGTAACATCTAATTCTTCAAAATGCTGCACTACCCGTTGCACGTCGCGGTGCATCCGTGGAGGTTTACCTAGCAGTACCTCCATAGGCATATCGATAGGCAAATGGGAGTCAGAGCTCGCCACTTGTCGCTCATCACTCAATTGCAACTGACGCTCAGTCGTTGCGTGTCCAACCACCGCAATTGGACAGCGCTCACGTTCGCAAAATGATTTCAGTAAATCTAAATTACTAGCAGCAATCGCAAGCACATAACGTTCTTGAGATTCATTGCACCAAATCTCCGCTGGGCTCATACCACTCTCTTCCAAGGCGATATTACGCAGTTCAAATTGGGCGCCTAGACCGGCTCCATCCGCTAATTCCGGGAAGGCGTTGGATAATCCACCAGCACCAACATCATGAATAGAAACAATCGGGTTATCTACGCCCAATGCACAACACGCATTAATCACTTCTTGTGCGCGGCGCTCCATTTCTGGATTGCCACGCTGCACTGAATCAAAATCTAAATCGGCCGTATTCGTACCAGTAGCAACCGAACTCCCTGTAGCGCCGCCCATACCAATCCGCATACCAGGACCACCCAGCTGAATGAAGAGGTGCCCTGGCTCAATCGGTTTCTTAGCAGTGTGAATTGCATCAATGCTGCCAATCCCACCAGCAATCATGATGGGCTTGTGATAGCCACGGCGCACACCTTCAAGAGTTTGCTCAAAAACTCTAAAGTAGCCACCTAAAATAGGACGACCAAATTCATTGTTAAACGCAGCCCCACCCAGAGGGCCATCAAGCATGATTTGCAATGGTGTCGCGATTCGCTCAGGCTTACCGTACCGTTCAGTTTCCCAAGGCAATTCAGTCCCAGGGATGTTCAAGTTTGACACTGAAAAGCCGGTTAGACCCGCTTTGGGATTGCCACCGATACCGGTGGCGCCTTCATCTCGAATCTCTCCCCCAGCCCCCGTAGCAGCGCCGGGAAATGGCGCAATCGCAGTGGGGTGGTTGTGAGTTTCTACCTTCATTAAAGTGTGGACAAGGCGAGTCTTTTTTTGATAATGATGCCCACCACCTTGAGGAATCCAGGTCTCAGACTCGCAACCTACCATCACGGCCGAGTTATCAGAGTAAGCAATGATCGTGCCCTCGGGTCGCAATAAATGGGTATTGCGAATCATTGCAAATAAAGATTTTTCCTGATCATCTCCATCGATTGTCCAAGTCGAATTGAAAATCTTATGACGGCAATGCTCACTATTGGCTTGCGCAAACATGATGAGCTCAACATCACTAGGATTACGCTCTAAGCGCAAGAAATTCTCGGCAAGATAAGCCACTTCATCATCAGATAAGGCCAGGCCAAGCAATTGATTTGCTTCATCCAGAGCCGCCCTTCCCTCGGTTAATAAGGGGATGCGGGTTAAGGGGCGATCAGGGAGATTTTGATACAGAGCCTCTGCATCGACCTCAGTAGAGATGACTGCTTCAGTCATACGATCATGTAACGCTGCTAAGACTAACTGCTTTTGACCGTCGTCTAAGGGCTTCTTGCTGTGCCATTGATATTGCACACCCCTTTCAATACGCAAGACATCTAAGCTGCATTGCCGCGCGATTTCAGTCGCTTTGCTAGCCCATGGCGAAACTGTGCCAAAGCGAGGAATGATGATCGCCGAGCCTTTTTTACTATCGCTACCAAACAGGCCATTGCCAGACTTCAACTTTGTAATAAAAGGCTGGCCGTAGGTCAATAAACTAGAGAGAGTCTGAGTGGCCGAGGAATGAGGATTGGTATTGGACCAAATAAAATGGAGATAATGAGCCTCAATAGACTCCAATTCGATTCCTTGTGCAATCAGCAGGGCTAAAAGCCGCTGTTGGCGAAAGGCTGAAAGGGCATCTGCCCCGGGCAAGCAACTAAATAATGACATCCCTAGATTATAAGGTTTTGATCACACCAATCGCCCGCCTTGAATATGTAACTGGCGTTCACACCGTGCCGCCAGGGCGGAGTCATGCGTGACTAGAACGAGTGTTGAGGCATTTACTTGATTTAATTCGAAAAGAAGATCAATGATGCGGCTGCCGCTAGCTTCATCCAAGCTGCCCGTGGGTTCATCGGCAAATAGGATTGCCGGCTTATTAATAAAGGCGCGGGCTAAGGCAACCCTTTGCTGCTCGCCACCAGAGAGTGTTTTTGGAAAATGCCCCATACGTGACTCAAGCCCTACTTTTATGAGCCAATGTTCAGCCTCTTGCCTGGCTATATTTTCGCCTATGCCATTGATCTCCAAGGGGAGCATGACATTTTCTAGGGCATTTAGGTGGGGCAATAGTTGAAAGGCTTGAAACACAAACCCAATATGCTCACCACGTAAGCGGGCTCGACCATCTTCATCCAATTCAGTGAGGTTTTTGCCCAACAACATGATCTGTCCACTGCTAGGTATATCCAAACCCGCCAATAGGCTAAGTAAAGTACTTTTACCGGATCCGGAGCTACCCACGATAGCAACGCTCTCTCCCCTAGCAATCTGAAAGCTGATGTCATGCAAAATGGTGAGGTTGCCATCATTAATTTGGGCAGTTTTGCCTAGATGGCTCGCATCAATAGCTGGAGATAGACTCATGTGGAATTTAGACTTTGTATTTTCAGGGGCGCCACTCAACAAGCTGTGGTTTTCAAAAAGACTGCTGATCAGTACATTTTGCCTGTTTATTAGCATTCCATCCTTCGCCCAAACAAATCCAGTGATTTTGGTCTTTGGGGATAGCCTTTCGGCAGAGTATGGTCTTGAGCGTAATTCAGGGTGGGTAAATCTCCTGCAAGGAAAGCTTCAAAAGGAGAAAAGCGTTTGGCAGGTATTTAACGCTAGCATTAGTGGCGAGACCAGCGCCGGTGGCCTGACGCGCCTCCCACAAATTTTGTCCCAGAAAAAACCGGGAATTGTGCTGTTAGAGCTCGGTGCAAATGATGCCCTTAGAGGTTTATCACTAACAGAGACTAAAAATAACTTACGCAAGATGATTGCGCTCAGTAAAAAAAGTGGTGCCCAGGTACTGTTATTTGGCATGAGAATTCCACCAAATTACGGCCAGCAATATACCGAAGCATTTTTTCGACTTTATCCAACACTTGCTAGAGAAGAAAAAATTGCACTCCTACCCTTTTTTCTTGACGGTGTTGCAAGCAAACCAGAGCTCTTTCAGGCGGATCGCCTTCATCCCAATGAGAAAGCGCAAAACCAGCTCTTTCAAAATGTTTGGGCGGCAATGAAGCCATACTATCCCCTCCTTACAGAAAAGCAAAAGTAAGTAGGATTAAAAAGGAGCGTAGATTTAACTGCCTGAAGATCCTGAGTTAATCGGTTTTAGCGGATTAATGACCTTTACGTTAGCTTCATTACGCCAATACCCCATAAAGCCAGCAAATTCTGCTTGAGCAGCAAGGGACTGCAGTTGCTGAGCTTGAGCTTGACGTACCTTTGTATCACTGGTCTCTGGTTGGCGAACTTGGTCTATACGGTAAATGGTAACCCCCACCCCTGGATTGGTAACTGAAACAAAAGCGGGCAAGGAATCGGTCTTGGCAGTCATCACATCCGCAAAGGAAGGTCCAATCAAATTACCTGGTTTATTGCGAGAGATCCAAGTTGGGCCAGTAAATCCCGTCACGTTTTTGGGGTCCTTTTCTAGCTCGGAATATTTATTCGCTGCAGCTGCAATGGCTAATTTTTCAGCATCTTTCAAGCTCACTTGCCGCAAAATTTCAGCGGAAACTGTTTTGAACGGCAGTGCTTGGGCAGGATGGAAATCAATCACACGGGCTGATACAAAGACACCTGGGGAAATCTGAATCGCCTCTATATTGCGCTTGTTTTTCAACGACTCTTCACCGAATAATGCCTGCACTACTTTTGGATTAGCTAATGGATGATCTTTAGAGAGATTGGAGGCGCCTGCGCGCGTGACATTTTTTTGGGACTGAATACTCAACTTCAATTTGTCTGCAGCAGGTTTCAAGCTGTCCGCTTGATCGTAAGTGGTATTGGCAAACTGATCCGCTTTCTCGCTAAATACCTTGGCGTCCTCTTTAGGATCGGCCTTCAGGATAAGATATTCAACATCGATATATTCTGGGCTTTCAAAGAGCTTGGTATTGGCTGTATAAAAAGCCTGCAAGTCCTCTTGGCTTGGTTTAACTTTGGAGAGATAGTCCCTTGCGTTAATTTGTAAAGCCTGAACTTGACGCTCAGTCTCATAGAGAGCAGAAATCGTATCTGCTAATTTAGGTGTAGCGAGACCAGTTCTAGCCACCGAATTAACCAGCTGTTGAATCTTCAGATCGAAAGCTTGACCTGCGTAAAACTGCTCCTCATTCATGCCGTTGCTAGCAAGCAGTTGCTTAAAGCCGGCATCGTCAAAACTTCCATCGGCACGATATAAGGCCCGAATCTGAGGAATTCTTTGCAGGCTGCTAATTAATTCTTGTTTACCCACTTGCAGTCTTAAATCAGTTACTGCAAAACCCAGGATTCGCTGCTGCAAGAGCTCATTCAAAATTGCTTGACGAAACGGCACGCTCAGAGCGATTTGCAGATTGCCGCCAACACGGGCTGCCTGACGCTTAGCACCAGCATCTACCTCTTGCGCAGTGATGGGCTTGCCGTTTACTTTGACTAGGTCGGTTTCTTGATCAAAAAAGCCGGAATAACTTGAAATCCCAAACAGCACAAAAGAAGGAACAATAAATAGCAGAAGAACAATTTGCAGTATCTTTTGATGCTTACGAACGGTATCAAACATGTGTTAATCGCCACTAAATGAAGTTAATACCAGTAGTGTACTAGCCAATCCCTGCCAATAAGCCAAAAAGCACCAGCTCAAAAAATAACCTGCCGAAGCAGGTTATCTAAGACAACTTAATCTAAGTAGAAATTAATTAATCTGAATATAGGTCTGTGGCCGATCCAAATCATAGACCTTAATCTCTTTGGCATTCACATCAACTTTTTTGAAGTCAAATGCCTGAACGTTGGTATTGGCAAACATTTTGACGTAGTACATCATATTTTTATTATCGGCAACAATGCTCCATTCGGTAATTTCAACGCCCCCTGCACCACCACCATAAGCATTGGTTGCTGGCAAAGAGATTGCACCTGGTGGAATATCAAAGCTTCCCAAAATGTGCCATGCAGTATTAGTTTGCTGGTCTGAGCTTAAATTGGTTGGCGCAGACTTGGAAAGGAATAAGGCACGTATGAAACGACTAGGGCTCAAATAATCACCAGGCAGGCCGTGCAAACCGCTGCCAGAACTTGGAGGAACATAAGAAACGCCATTGATCACTAGAGCAGGTTTCTCAACAGGGCTTAGATTGGCATAGTTGCCGATATTATTGAGTTGATTGGAAAAAGCGGGGTCATTAGTCTCAACGGTGGTTGGATTATCAGTCGCCACTAGCTCCCCATTCAAGTACTCGATCACTAGGCTCTTACCTTTTGCATCATGAAGAGTCATCCGCACGGGGGCAGACTGATTGTGATATGCGGGAATAATCGAGCGATTCACTTTAATCTTTTGAAAGCCCGCCTTAACTTCCTCAATCGTCGCGAAGTTAGTTAATGCATAAGTCAACATTTGTACTGAGGCAATGCTATTTGAGGAGTCTGCAGGGGCCACTTTCTGGTAGTCAGCCGTATTTGGGGCATTAAGCAATCCGCCGACTAAGCCCTTTTCATTCATTCCATCAACAAATACTGGCAAACCAAGCGCATTCATACCGACAACAGCGTATTTTGTTGTCCAGTTCAAGCCACTTCCTGGCTTGCTATCGGTACCGATCCCTAGAGCTTGGTAGTTGCGGGGAATCACCGCCAATTTTGAATTGAGCGGTAAACCGAATTCCATCGTACGGCCGTAAACAAAACCACCATCATTGCCTTTCAATAAAAAACTGGTGCAAGCTTGGCTGGCAACAGGAGCCGTCAAGAAGGCGAAAGAGAGGGATGCGGCGAGTACTTTTTTAATCATTTTTTGTTTCAATTTTTTCTCCAATTAATAGACTGATGACTATCCAACTTCATTAAATAAGCCATTTCAATGTAGATTAAATTTATGACAACTAGAAGGTATTAATCCGCACTGCAACTTAAAAAGATCCTACCACTTAGCTGATTAGAAGCCTAATTGCACAAGAAAAAACCACCCGTGGGTGGTTTCTTGATTTCAATGCAAAGCTTAGAGCCAAACAATGAAGAGTATTGGGGTGGTGGGCGCTGACGGGATCGAACCGCCGACATTCTGCGTGTAAGGCAGACGCTCTACCATCTGAGCTAAGCGCCCCAATTTAATGCAGACGCTATTGTATCCTAGACTGCAGGCTTGTGAAAGATTCTTCGTCAAATGTGCCTTTTTGAGAAAGGCGCATTCGACTTGGAACCATTCAATCCTTAATGCTTAAGCACTTCTCCAGTAGCAGCATTTTCACCAACCTTACTCGCCTCAGCAGCTTTTTTTGCCAATTCCTCAGGAGTGGGGTCGGCTAAGGCGACTGGTTTATGCTCCAGAGCCAGCTCAAGCACATTGTCTATCCAGCGAACCGGAACGATCTCAATAGCATTCTTAACATTGTCAGGAATATCAATTAAGTCTTTGACGTTCTCTTCCGGTATTAAGGCTAATTTAATGCCACCCCGATGTGCAGCCAAAAGCTTTTCTTTCAAACCACCGATTGGCAGAACCTCTCCCCGCAAGGTAATCTCGCCTGTCATGGCAACGTCCGAGCGTATCGGGATACCGCTCAGAACGGAGACTAACGCAGTGGTAATGGCAATACCAGCCGATGGGCCGTCTTTTGGAGTGGCGCCATCAGGGAAGTGAATATGAATATCCTTCTTCTCGAACGCTTCATCCGAAATCCCCAAACGCCTAGCGCGGGACCGCACTACTGTTCGCGCTGCTTCAACAGATTCTTTCATGACATCACCGATAGAGCCAGTGCGGGTGATTAAACCTTTGCCTGGCATTACTGCTGCTTCGATGGTCAATAAGTCTCCACCAACCTCAGTCCAAGCAAGTCCGGTCACCTGACCAACTTGATTCTCTTTTGCCGCTAAACCAAAGTCATACATCTTCACTGATAAGAATTTCTCAAGATTATCCGCATTGACGATAATTGGCGCGGCTTCTTTCTTGAGCAAGAGCAGCTTCACAATCTTGCGGCAAATTTTGCTGATCTCACGCTCTAGGGAGCGTACTCCAGCTTCGCGGGTGTAATAACGGATCATGCTGTGCACTGCTGATTCTTCAATCTTCAATTCATCTTTTTTCAGACCATTATTTTTGATCTGTTTAGGAATCAAATAGTTCATGGCAATACTGGTCTTCTCATCTTCCGTATATCCCGCCAAACGAATAATCTCGAGGCGATCCAATAAGGGACCAGGAATGTTCAAAGAATTTGCTGTAGCAACAAACATGACGTCAGACAGATCAAAGTCGACTTCAACATAGTGATCTTGGAAAGTGTGGTTTTGCTCTGGATCCAAAACCTCCAATAAAGCACTAGCTGGATCACCACGGAAATCCATGCCCATCTTGTCCACCTCATCCAATAGGAATAAAGGGTTGCGGACTCCAACTTTAGTTAAGCTCGTCAGAATTTTACCGGGCATAGAACCAATATAAGTACGGCGGTGACCTCTAATCTCAGACTCATCGCGCACACCACCCAAAGCCATACGCACAAACTTTCTATTGGTGGCCCTAGCGATAGACTGCCCAAGGGAAGTCTTACCTACTCCAGGAGGGCCTACTAAACACAAGATTGGTGCCTTGACTTGATCCACGCGCTGCTGCACCGCGAGGTATTCCAAGATGCGTTCTTTAACCTTATCAAGACCGTAATGATCTTCATCCAGTACCTTTTCAGCATTGGAGAGATCGTTGTTAATCTTGCTTTTTTTCTTCCAAGGAAGATTTACTAAGGTGTCAATAAAGTTGCGAATCACCGTAGCCTCAGCGGACATAGGCGACATCAGCTTGAGCTTTTTCAGTTCTGACTCTGCTTTTTTCAAAGCCTCTTTTGGCATCCGGGCAGCTTTAATGCGTTTCTCGAGCTCCTCAAGATCTGCGCCCTCTTCGCCTTCACCTAATTCTTTTTGAATTGCTTTTACTTGTTCGTTTAAATAGTATTCGCGCTGACTCTTTTCCATTTGGCGTTTCACGCGTCCACGAATCCGCTTCTCGACCTGCAAAATATCAATCTCGCTCTCAAGGTCAGCTAAAAGACTTTCAAGACGCTGCACAACATCAGTCATTTCTAACAGTCGCTGTTTTTGCTCTAATTTGACGGGTAAATGCGCGCAGATCGTATCAGCTAAACGACTAGGATCGTCAATACCTCCTAAAGAGGAAAGAATCTCTTGAGGCACCTTCTTGTTGAGTTTTACGTACTGATCAAATTGCGCCATGATCGCACGGCGTAAGGCCTCGGTTTCATGTGCATCTAGCGCAGACATCGCAGTTGGTGTAGCGTCACAACTGAAGTAACCCAGGCTATCTTCAATTTGACTTACTTCTGCACGCTGCACGCCTTCAACTAAAACCTTGACGGTGCCATCAGGCAACTTCAACATTTGCAGAATATTGGCAATACAACCCACTTCGTAGAGATCCTCTACTGACGGCTCATCCTTGGCGGCTGTTTTTTGGGCTACGAGCAAGACATTTTTGCCAGTCTCCATCGCAGCTTCGAGCGCTTTGATGGATTTTGGGCGTCCCACAAACAAAGGGATCACCATATGGGGGAACACCACAACGTCGCGTAGCGGCAGCAAAGGCAACTGAATTGGCTCAGAGGGTAATAATAAGTGGCCAGGCATAAAGCAATTCCTCCAAAGTAGTCAATCCTTCATAAACTCTTAAAACGTCCTAAATACTATATACGGACATTATTTAAGAATAGGATACTACCTATATGGGTATCGGACTGTTAAAAACAAGAGTGAAAATGGGTAAAAACGCTTAAAAATGACTTAAATAAGGGCAAAAACCTTAAAAATTACGCCTTTTTTGTCTTTTCTTTTACTTTTTCATCCTGCTTGTAGACCAAAATTGGTTTACCGCCCACTTGGATGGTGTTTTCATCAATAACTACTTTTTGCACGTTCTGCAAGGAAGGCAGGTCGTACATGATATCCATCAAGGAGCCTTCAAGAATTGAACGCAAGCCTCGTGCCCCTGTCTTACGAGCAATCGCTTTCTTGGCAATAGCAGATAAAGCAGCTTGGCGAACTTCTAATTCAGCGCCTTCCATGGTTAAAAGTGCCTGATATTGCTTAACTAAGGCATTTTTTGGCTCAGTCAAAATCTGAATTAAGGCAGTTTCGTCTAGCTGAAGCAAGGTAGCTACAACTGGGAGACGCCCAATCAATTCTGGAATTAAGCCAAACTTGATTAAATCTTCTGGCTCAACTTCGACTAACAGATCGCTTACTCCACGATCATCCTTGCCAGGTACGGTCGCATTGAAGCCAATACCGGTTTTGGCCGTACGTTGCTGAATCACCTTCTCGAGGCCATCAAACGCGCCTCCGCAGATAAATAGAATGTTGGTGGTATCAACCTGCAAGAAATCTTGATTTGGGTGCTTACGCCCCCCTTGCGGTGGAACTGAGGCCATCGTGCCCTCGACCAATTTGAGGAGGGCTTGCTGTACGCCTTCACCAGAGACGTCGCGCGTAATGGAGGGGTTGTCCGACTTGCGAGAAATTTTATCGATCTCATCGATATAAACAATGCCACGTTGGGCTTTTTCTACGTTGTAATCACAAGCTTGTAACAATTTTTGAATGATATTTTCAACGTCTTCACCGACATAACCAGCTTCGGTTAAGGTCGTGGCATCAGCCATCACAAACGGCACCTCAAGCATGCGGGCCAAAGTTTGAGCAAGCAAGGTTTTGCCGGAGCCTGTAGGACCAATCAATAAAATATTGCTCTTAGCTAACTCAACCCCGTCAACCATGGCCTTAGCTGGTACTTTAGATTTGGACTTATCTGCGTTTTTATCAGCAGCCTCAAGAGGCTTACCATCCTTATCAAGCTTCTCTTTTTTTGCTTTAGGCAAATACTGCAAGCGCTTGTAATGGTTATAAACCGCTACTGCCAAAGTTTTCTTAGCTTGCTCTTGACCGATGACGTACTGATCCAGATTCTCACGAATTTCATGCGGCGTTGGCAGGGAATGATCACCCTCTTCCTTAGGAAGTTTGGCAACCTCTTCCTCAATGATGTCGGTGCAAAGATCAATACACTCATCACAAATGAAAACGGAGGGACCAGCAATCAGTTTTTTAACTTCATGCTGACTTTTGCCGCAAAAGGAGCAGTACAGAACTTTATCCGAACTATTGCTTGTAGAGATATCGCTCAAAATGGTGACCTAAAAAAAAGAATGAAAACTAAAGAGCTTAAAGAACTAAGAACTAAGCGCTAACAATCAAGGACGCTTATCAATCACTTTATCGATCAAGCCATATTCCTGCGCTTGTTCAGCGGACATGAAATTGTCGCGATCGGTATCTTTGGCGATGGTTTCGATGGTTTGACCAGTGCGATCTGCCAAGATTTTATTTAGACGCTCACGTAGATAGAGAATTTCACGTGCCTGAATCTCAATGTCAGAAGCTTGGCCACGAGCGCCACCCAATGGCTGGTGAATCATCACGCGGGAGTTTGGCAGCGCATAGCGCTTACCCTTCTCGCCAGCGCATAAAAGGAAGGCACCCATGCTCGCTGCCATACCCATGCACAACGTGCTGACGTGTGGCTTGATAAATTGCATCGTGTCGTAAATCGCCAAACCAGCAGATACCGAACCGCCAGGTGAGTTGATATAGAGTGAAATCTCTTTGTCAGGATTTTCGCTTTCCAGAAAAAGAAGTTGAGCAATCACAAGGTTGGCAGTTTGGTCATTCACTTCGCCGACCAAAAATACCACGCGCTCTCTTAATAAACGGGAGTAAATATCATAGGCGCGCTCACCTCGACCAGAAGTTTCAATCACCATGGGTACCAAACCTAAACCCTTAGGCTCTAGATTTTCATACTGGCTGTGATTCTGATTCATCTGGTCGGACCTTTATTTAATTGCTACTAAACAATAATTAATTAAGTTTGCTGAGCTCTTCAAAACTAACCGCTTTATCGACTACTTTGGCCAAGGACATAAAGTGTTTAATCACGTTATCTTCCAAAACCACATTCTCGATATCTTTTAAGCGGCTTGGATTGCTGTAGAACCAGCGTACCACTTCTTTTGGATCTTCGTATGTAGCTGCTTGCTCATCGATTTCCGCTTTGATTTGATCTGCGGTAGCGGATAAATTCTGCAGCTTTACCAAATCACTCAAAATGAGACCCAAGCGAACGCGCTTTAACGCTTGTTCAGCAAACATTTCAGCAGGAATGGGAGCGTCTTTTGCGTTTGGAATACCGCGTTGCATTAAGTCGTTACGTGCTGACTCAACCAAGCGCTCTTGCTCTGAAGCCACTAAAGATTTTGGAGTATCGAGCTCACACAAGGTATTGAGCTTTTCCATTACCTGAGCTTTTACTAGGGATGTTGTCCGTCGTTTTGTTTCGCGCTCAAGATTTTCTTTTACTTCCTCGCGCATCTTAGCAATGCCGCCTTCGGTAACACCTAGGGACAATGCAAATGCGTCATCAATGGCAGGTAAGTGAGCCCAGTTTACGGATTTAACCGTAATGGTGAAGTCGGCAGTTTTGCCAGCAACTTCTTTACCGTTATAGTCCGCTGGAAATGTCAACGGAAATGTCTTGCTCTCACCAGCTTTTAGGCCCAAGGCAGCCGCTTCAAATTCTGGAAGCATGCGTCCTTCGCCAAGAATATATTCAAAGTTTTCTGCTTTGCCGCCTGCAAACTCCACACCATCAATTTTGCCAACAAAGTCAATAATGACTTGGTCGCCAGTTTGCGCTGCAAGGCTTGAGCCGCCGTCGCCATGAGCTCCGTCTTCACCGCGCGGGTGATAGTGAACTTGCTGCTTGCGCAGCACGTCTATGGCGCGATCGATTTCTGCATCAGAGATTGCCGTCGTATATTGCGTAATCTCAGCTTGACTAAAGTCACCTATTTTGACTTCAGGCAAGACTTCAAAGAATGCATCAAAGATAATTTTTTCAGCATCTAGCTCACTCTTAGGATCTAAACGTGGTTGCCCAGCAAGCTTGATAGATTCTTTTTGTGCGATGTCATAGAACAACTCAGAAGCTTTATCGAACTGCAATTCAAAATCCACTTGCATGCCGTACTGCTTTTCAATCATGTTCTTAGGCACTTTGCCTGGACGAAAGCCAGCAACTTTCATGGTCTTACCTAGTTTTGCTAGGCGCTCATCCCTAGCTATAGCTAAATCAGCACGAGCGAACTCTAAAGTTACTTTGCGGTCTAACTGACCTAAATTTTCTATCTGCACAGCCATCGTCATCTCTTTTATGAAAAACAGGGATATGTGAAGTCCAAGCCAAGGAGTAACCTTGTGGTGCGAGGAGGGGGACTCGAACCCCCACACCATTTCTGGCGTCAGGACCTAAACCTGGTGCGTCTACCAATTTCGCCATCCTCGCGATTTCCGCAAACACTACTAAGCTTAAACTTCACTCTAAAGACCAACATTCTACAATGCTTGGCGCTTATGTCAGATATTTAGACCCTGTAGAGCAAAGCTACCGCATGGACAGCGATGCCCTCACCCCTGCCTAAATGCCCAAGAGATTCATTGGTTTTGGCTTTTAGGTTAACTTGACTGGCATCGATGACCAAATCTGCAGAAATATTTTTAATCATCTCAGGTAAGAAGGACGCAAGTTTTGGGCTTTGGCAAATAATGGTGGCATCTATATTGCCTATCTGGAAACCGGCTGCCTGCACCTTCTCTAGGGCAGCTTTCAGCAAGATGCGACTGTCCATATCCTTAAATTGAGGGTCTGTATCGGGAAATAACTGACCAATATCATTAAGCCCAGCAGCGCCCAAGAGTGAGTCGGTTAATGCATGGAGCAACGCATCTGCATCAGAATGCCCCAACAGTCCCTTTGCGTAAGGAATATGAACGCCTCCCAAAATGAGTTTGCGATCGGCCACCAAAGCATGTACATCATAGCCTTGGCCGATGCGGATCGATGGAAAAGTCAAATTTGTACTCATGAGCTGCCGTCTGATTTGTACTGAGAAAGTAAAAGTGATTGCATTAAATCCCAATCGGCGGGATGCGTTACCTTCAAGTTTTGGATTGCACCCTCTATTAATAGTGGCTTGTAACCCTGAAGTTCCATGGCACTAGCCTCGTCCGTAATATCAGCTCCAGCAAGAATACCCTGCTCCAAAGCCTCGTACAGTACCTTGAGCCCAAACATTTGAGGGGTTTGGGCTTGCCAAAGTTGGGCACGAGAGACTGTTGTTTCTACTCGCACCAAATTACCAGCAACTGCAGAATTTGGCGAAGTGCGTTTTAAGGTATCGGCTACGGGTATGGCAAGTAAGCCTCCCTCACTAGCCGCCTTTACTGCCGCGACCAACTTTTCAATAAGTCTTGGAGTGATTCCCGGGCGCGCTGCATCATGCACTAGCACCCAATCCGTTTCCGGAATGCCTGATTCAAGCATCAAGCGCAAAGTATTGCAAACCGTTTCCTGCCTTGTAGGTCCGCCGCTGGCCTGAAACTGCACACCCAAATACTGAGCGCTGAGCTCAGCCAGTAAAGGGCTGTCCATGAGTGATGGGCTAACTCCAACCCAAGTTGTGCAAATTTCAGGGGTTTGATTAAAAGCCTCTAATGAATAAGCCAACATAGGCTTGCCGCCTAGCAATTGAAATTGCTTGGGAATGCTCCCACCAAAGCGCGATCCAGAACCTGCGGTCGGTAACAGTGCGTGACATTGGGGTTCATGGAACGGTGACTTGGACATACCTGATTCTATAATGAGTGCAGATGTCAGATGTTTTAACTCATGAACCCCCTATTCCCGCACCTCGGGCTGGGCAGCGCTTTACCTTTTCAGGGCTGATTGGCTCTGCAGATGCCGCCCTGATTGCACAATCCGCTTTACGTTATCGGAATACTTTTTCAGTGATAGTGGTGTTTTGTGCTTTAGCGCAGGACGCCGCGCGCCTACTTGAGGAGGTTCCAGCATTTGCCCCCAATTTAAAAGTACGCTTACTGCCGGACTGGGAAATTCTTCCCTATGACCACTTTTCTCCGCACCAAGACCTAGTATCTGAGCGCTTAGCCACACTTTATGAATTACTCAACGGTAGCTGTGACGTGGTGCTGGTGCCCATCACAACCGCCCTACAAAAGCTTGGCCCACCCTTATTTTTATCTGGGCATACTTTCTTTTTTAGACAAGGCGATAAGCTCAATGAAGCGGCCCTCAAGTTGCAGCTTCAACAGGGGGGCTATGACCCAGTGAGCGCGGTCATGCGGCCTGGTGAGTACAGCATTCGTGGTGGCTTGATTGATTTGTTTCCGATGGGCTCTAACTTACCCTATCGCCTCGATCTGTTTGGCGATGAAATCGAGCAAATTAGAGCTTTTGATCCTGACACACAACGCAGTCTGTACCCAGTGAAAGAGGTGCGGCTTTTACCGGGTCACGAATTTCCTTTTGACGATGCCTCACGTACCGCCTTTCGAGGGCGGTGGCGCGAGGTATTTGAAGGCGACCCCACCCGTTGCCCCGTCTATAAAGATGTCAACCTAGGAATTCCGAGCGCAGGTATTGAGTCTTACCTGCCCCTCTTTTTCGAAGAAACCTCCAACGTCTTTGATTACTTCCCACGCTCAGGTGACCCTGTGTGGGTTGTCAGCATTGGTGACATGGATGTGGCGATTAAACATTTTTGGAAAGATACGCTGACTCGTTATGAGTTTTTAAAGCATGATCTTGACCGTCCCATACTACCTCCCCAAGAATTATTTCTGAATGTAGATGAGTTCTTTTCTATTGCCAAGCCCCATGCAAGATTGGTTTTAGAACGCAATCCACCCGATAACCAAGCGCGTATTGATGCGCAAGCATTTCTTGCTGTACCTGACATAGCAGTTCATCGCCGCGATAACGATCCCATCAATCGCTTGAGAGATTTAGTCAGCAAAGAAAAAATCCGCGTTCTGCTTTGCAGCGATAGTGCTGGGCGTAAGGAATCGATACGCCAGCTATTTGAAGAAAGTAATTTGGCGGAAGCAGGAAATAGCAAACCGCTCTATCCATTAAAGCCTAAAGATTTCGAAACAATAGCGGATTTTATTAAGAGCGGGTCTTTATTTGGCCTTGTAATTGCACCGCTTTTCAATGGCTTTACGTGGCTCGCTGAAAATCTCGTTGTTATTACTGAAGCAGAATTATTTACCTCGACAGCGCGTCAACGGCGCAAAGGGAAAGGGGCCGTTAGTGCAGATCCAGATATGCTCTTTAAGGATTTGTCTGAGCTCAAAATCGGCGACCCTGTGGTGCATTCAGATCATGGTATTGGTCGCTACCAAGGTTTAGCGTTACTCAATTTGGCACCCGCAAAAGAAACTCCTATTTTTGAAGAGTTCCTGCATTTAGTCTACGCCAACGATGCCACTTTGTATGTTCCAGTTCAGCAATTACAAATGGTTACCCGATATGCCGGTTCAGATCCCGATACCGCCCCCTTACATCAATTGGGATCGGGCCAGTGGGATAAAGCAAAACGCAAAGCAGCCCAACAAATTCGCGATACCGCTGCAGAGTTATTAAGTCTTTACGCAGCACGTGCGATTCGTAAGGGCCACGCTTTTGAATTTTCTGCCCATGACTATGCTGCTTTCGCAGAGAGCTTTGGCTTTGAAGAAACCCCCGATCAAGCAAACGCCATTGCTGCAGTGATTGGTGATATGACCAGCGGCACCCCGATGGACCGCCTCGTATGTGGCGATGTTGGTTTCGGCAAAACAGAAGTGGCCTTGCGTGCGAGTTTTGTTGCTGTCATGGGTGGCAAACAAGTAGCAATCTTAGCTCCTACGACTTTATTGGCCGAACAGCATGTCGCTACTTGGAAAGATCGCTTTGCGGATTGGCCAGTTCGGATTGTGGAGTTGTCGCGCTTTAAAACCACTAAAGAAATTAATGCCGCCCTTGAGGCTATTGCCAAGGGAAATGCGGACATCATTATTGGCACTCACAAATTACTGTCAAAAGAAACCCAGTTTGCTAACTTGGGTTTAGTCATTGTTGATGAAGAACATCGTTTTGGAGTTCGGCAAAAAGATGCCCTGAAAGCGCTGCGTGCCGAGGTCGATATTTTGACACTCACTGCCACGCCTATTCCAAGAACGCTTGGTATGGCGATGGAAGGTTTACGTGAGTTTTCCGTGATTGCAACTGCTCCACAGAAGCGCTTAGCGATTAAAACCTTTGTACGACGCGAAGGTGATAGCGTAATTCGGGAAGCGGTATTACGTGAAATCAAGCGCGGTGGTCAAGTGTATTTCTTGCACAATGAAGTTGATACCATTCAAAATCGCAAACACGCTCTGCAAGAGCTCATTCCTGAGGCCAGCATTAGCGTGGCTCACGGGCAAATGCACGAGCGTGAATTGGAATCTGTAATGCGTGAGTTCGTCACCCAACGAACCAATATATTGTTGTGTACTACCATTATTGAAACCGGTATTGATGTCCCGACAGCCAACACCATCATCATGCACCGAGCCGATAAATTTGGTCTAGCGCAATTACATCAATTGCGGGGACGTGTTGGTCGCTCACACCATCAAGCCTACGCTTATCTATTGGTGCCCGATCCTGATGCCCTGAGTAAACAGGCCCAACTTCGCTTAAATGCGATTCAAGCAATGGAAGAATTGGGCTCTGGGTTCTATTTGGCAATGCATGATTTAGAAATTCGAGGCGCAGGAGAAGTACTCGGAGATAAGCAGTCGGGTGAGATTCATGAAATAGGCTTTCAACTCTACACAGAAATGCTGAACCGAGCAGTTAAATCACTAAGAAGCGGTAAAGAGCCCGATCTCTTGGCACCACTGCAGGTAACTACCGATGTCAATCTAGGCGTCCCCGCTCTTTTGCCAAATGATTATTGTCCCGACGTGCATGAACGACTTTCACTGTATAAGCGTTTTGCAGGAACAGATGATTTTTCAGATTTAATGGGTTTGCGAGAAGAGTTAGTCGATCGCTTTGGAGACTTACCAGACCAAGCAAAATCATTTTATGAAACACACCGCTTGCGACTAGAAATGGTCGGGTATGGGATTAAGAAAATTGACGCAACGCCAACCAGCATCCAAATTCAATTTATTCCTAACCCCTCGATTGATCCAATGAAAATTATTCAGTTGATTCAATCATCAAAGCATATCCAACTCAATGGTCAAGATAAGCTGAAGATTCTGCCACCCAAGACGGGTGATTTCGAGAAATTAGCGCAGCGCCTCGACCACATTCGCCAAATACTACGCCGTCTCAATGAGTCTGCCTTACTGACGTCGACCAAGGTCGGTGCTGACTAGATTTAATATTGCACTATGTCTAATCCACTAACCCTCGTTGCCCTCTCAACGCAAACTATTACTGTTGAGCTAGAAAAGGCCTTAAAGCAGCATTGCTTAGCTTTGGGTTTTAGCTTAACGCCTTTGATGGAGAGTGTTCAGCAACAGGGTTATTTTTCAGCACGCTGGTCAATGCCTGCGGCACCGCTACCAGAAGCTCGTCATGCCCTACGCGAGATAGCGGCTGGACATCACGCTGACTTGGCTTTTCTATCTAGCACTTATCAACCTCATGCGGTTCGTGTGCTGTGTATGGATATGGATTCCACGCTGATTAACATCGAGTGCATTGATGAGATTGCTCAGTATGCAGGCAAGAAAGCGGCTGTTGCTGAAATCACTGAGGCAACGATGCGTGGTGAAATCAAAGACTTCAAAGACAGCTTGCGTAGAAGAGTGGCTCTACTAGCAGGGATTCCGGAAACCGTTTTAGAGTCAGTCTATCAAGAACGTCTGCAGTTAAACCCTGGGGCGACTGAATTATTATCTACAGCAAATGAGCGTGGTTTGCATACTTTGCTGGTTTCTGGTGGCTTTACATTCTTTACGGAGAAACTCAAACACACCCTCCGTTTTAAACAGGCTCAAGCCAATACCTTAGAAATTATCGATGGGAAGCTCACGGGCAAGGTTCTTGGTGAAATTGTTGATGGTGCTGCTAAGGCGCATTATCTGCAAGATGCATGCCAGCGAATGCAGTGCCAAAAGATACATTCCATCACGATGGGTGACGGCTCAAATGATTTATTAATGATGCATGGTTCCGGCATTAGCGTCGCTTATAAAGCGAAAAGTATCGTCAAAGAAAAAGCCGACGCGGTTTTTGACCATGTCGGCTTGGATGCAGCACTACTGTTAATGCATTAGCGGGTGAAACTCCGCAGTCAGTAGTGTCTCAACAAAATTACATTCGCTCAAAAATGGTGGCAATTCCCTGCCCACCACCAATACACATTGTGACTAAGGCGTACTTTCCTTCAACTCGCTGCAGTTCATGGAGCGCTTTAGTAGCAATGGCGGCGCCAGAACAACCAATTGGATGACCAAGCGCAATTGCGCCACCATTCACATTGGTTTTTGCTGGATCAAGCCCAAGCACTTTAGAGACCGTCATGGCTTGCGCTGCAAAGGCTTCATTGGATTCAATCACATCCATTTGCTCTAATTTCAGGCCAGCGCGCTCTAAAGCAAGTTTGGTCGCAGGAATAGGACCTTCGCCCATGATGTGATTAGGCACGCCAGCAACAGCATAAGAAACTAAACGTGCTATGGGCTTATGCCCAGCTTTGGCAGCGGCTTCAGCCGAGGCTAACACGAAAAATGCTGCGCCATCATTAATGCCTGAAGCATTTCCAGCGGTTACCGTACCACCCTCTTTTTTGAATGCAGGCTTCATCTTGCCCAAGGTTTCCATAGTGGTGTCTGGCTTGCAATGCTCATCCGTATCGACCACTACATCACCCTTACGGGTCTTAATCGTAATAGGCACAATTTGAGATTTAAAGCGACCTTCTTTAATAGCGTGGGCTGCTCGGCGGTGTGACTCAACCGCAAAGGCATCTTGTGCTTCACGAGTCAGCTGGTGCTTCTCGGCCAAGTTTTCCGCGGTGATGCCCATATGACCAACACCAAAGGGGTCGGTCAAGATGGAGACCATCAGGTCTAGCATTTTGGTGTCGCCCATGCGAGCACCATTTCGCATTGCTGGCGAGCCATACATGCCACGCGACATCACTTCAACACCGCCACCTATTCCATAGTCGCAGTCACCCAGCATAATTGCTTGCGCAGTACTTACGATCGCTTGCAATCCCGAGCTACATAAACGATTGACTGACATAGCAACCGATTCCATCGGCAGGCCAGCTTGTATCGACGCCACACGGGCTACATAGGCATAGCGGTTATCGGTTGGAATGGTATTGCCGACAGTAACAAAATTAATCAAGGCGGCATCAACACCAGAGCGGGCCACCGCCTCTTTCATGACCAGGCCTCCCAATTCGCAGGGCTCCAAACTACTCAAGCCACCGTTAAAACTACCGATTGCCGATCGAACTGCACTTAGTACTACGACGTCTCGACTCATATTATTCTCCTTAGATGAAGCAATATAGACTGGTTTATTAATGCTACTGTTGCTGTACCGATAAAAATTGAATTAAGTTTCTGCTATTAAATCATGACCTTGTGAGCCAATAATATCTGCGCGAACAAAGTCACCAACACGATAGCGTTTGGAGGGTTTAGTCGCTGGTAAGACCCTCACTAAGCCATCAATTTCAGGGGCATCTGCAATGGAGCGCCCTATTCCGCCAGATTCATCCATGCGATCAATGAGAATATGCATCCTCTTGCCCACTTTTTTTGAAAGACGCTCAATCGAGATCTTCTCAGCTTTTGCCATAAAGCGTGCGCGGCGCTCTTCACGAATCGCCTCGGGGACAGCATTGTCGAGTTCATTTGCTTTTGCACCCTCCACAGGTGAATAGGCAAAGCATCCTGCGCGATCAATTTGCGCCTCATCCAAGAAATCAAGTAAATACTGAAATTCTTCTTCTGTCTCACCAGGAAAGCCAGCAATAAAGGTACTGCGAATCACTAAGTCAGGACAGGCGGATCGCCAAGCGGAGATTCGTTCGATATTTTTCTCACCACTCGCTGGGCGCTTCATCCGCTTAAGAACATCGGGGTGGGCATGCTGCAGTGGGATATCTAAGTAAGGCAAGACACCATAGCCATGATCTTTAAATTCCGCCATTAGAGGCAGAATGTCATCCACATGAGGATAAGGATAAACGTAGTGCAAGCGGACCCAAGCCTGATGCTCTCTAGCAATCTGATTGAGTGCATTGACTAAATCAAACAAGCGTGTTTTTACAGGTCTGCCATCCCAAAACCCAGTGCGGTATTGAATATCAACCCCATAGGCACTGGTGTCTTGAGAAACGACTAACAACTCCTTCACGCCAGATTCGAATAATTTCTTGGCTTCTAGCAATACTTCACCAATAGGCCTAGAAACTAAGTCACCCCGCATGCTTGGAATAATGCAGAAGGTACAGCGGTGATTACAGCCTTCAGATATCTTTAAGTAAGCGTAATGTTTCGGGGTAAGCTTGACGCCAATGGGTGGCAATAAGTCCGTAAATGGATCATGCGGCTTAGGAAGATGTAGGTGAATCGCTTGCATCACCTCGGCCGTAGCATGTGGGCCTGTAACCGCAAGCACCTTAGGGTGAATGCTTTGAATCAAATCAGTACCGTCGGCATTCTTACGGGCACCAAGACAACCAGTGACGATGACTTTGCCATTTTCTGCCAATGCTTCGCCTATCGCTGCCAGACTTTCTTCAACAGCGGAGTCAATAAAGCCGCAGGTGTTGACCACGACTAAATCTGCACCAGCATAATCTTTGGCAGTCTCATAACCCTCGGCACTTAACTGCGTCAGAATGAGTTCAGAATCTACTAACGCCTTGGGGCAACCCAAGGATACAAACCCTACTTTTCCAGTCACGACTATTCTTTTTCAGTTGTATTTGATTGCGGTGTGAATGGGAAGTTAGTAAACAAGTTTTGCGATCCTTGCATTTTCTCTTGCATTTTGACGAACAAATCTTTGCTTTGATCGAGATAATTACCCATCAAACCTTGCATCAGGGGGTTTTGAAGATTCATCATTTTAGACCATGCTTCTGGACTGCTACCCGCACCCATGCCTTTTGATTGGTCACCTAATTTATTGTGGATATCCACAAATGACTGCATCGTTTTCTCAAGATAGGTTCCCATGAGCCCCTGCATCGAGTTACCGTAAAAACGAATAATTTGTGAAAGCATTTGGGTTGAAAAAACGGGGGCTCCACCCGCTTCTTCTTCCAAGATAATTTGCAAGAGAATATTACGCGTTAAGTCATCTTCGGTTTTGGCATCCACCACACTAAAAACCTCGCCGCTCAGTACCAACTGCTTTATATCCGATAACGTGACATAAGAACTAGTTTGCGTGTCATACAGACGGCGATTAGGATACTTTTTAATAAGTCGAACTTCAGATGTTCGTTTTGCGCGTGTAGCCATATTGATTTATCCCTAAGTTTCTCTATTGCAATGCAATAACTTGCTAGTGTATCCCTAGTTAAGCCTGGAAGTGCAAACTTCAGGCAGGGTTAATAAAAATGGATTACTGATGATCTTATCCTGTGTGCAAACCGCCATTAAGGGAAAAATCGGCACCAGTAGCATAGCCACCATCTTCTGAGGCAATCCAACAGCAAATGGAGGCAATCTCCTCTGGCTTACCAAGGCGTTTAATCGGAATACCAGCAACGATTTTTTCCAACACATCTTCGCGAATCGCCTTCACCATATCCGTACCGATGTACCCAGGGGAAACTGTATTCACCGTTACCCCTTTAGAAGCCAACTCTTGCGATAAAGCCATTGTGAAACCATGCAACCCTGCTTTAGCAGTTGAGTAATTTGATTGACCAAATTGGCCTTTCTGACCATTCACTGAAGAGATATTGATAATGCGGCCCCAGCCATTGTCTGCCATGCCATCGACGACCTGTTTGGTGACATTAAACAAAGAGTTGAGATTGGTATCAATGACCGCCTTCCATGCATCAGGTGTCATTTTCCGAAATACGCTATCTCGAGTAATGCCTGCATTGTTGACCAAAATATCCACTCGCCCTACTTGCGCTTTCACTTTATCAAAGGCCGCTACAGTACTATCCCAGTCGGATACGTTTCCTTCTGAAGCAATAAAGTCATAACCAAGGTCTTTTTGCTCACCAAGCCATCGATCCTTGCGAGGAGAATTTGGGCCACATCCCGCAATGACAATATGGCCATCTGCAGATAGTCGCTGACAGATAGCAGTACCGATACCACCCATACCACCTGTGACATACGCGATTTTTTGTGACATAGAATTTTCCTTATATTTGACTAAAAATCTAGCCTATTAAATTACTGGGGTTAACTTCTCTTTGACGTACTGACCTGGCGCTGCCTCTAATGCTTTGTAACGGGTATTACCTAATTTCTTGCGAGCGGAAACTTGCGCACCACCAAACTGTTTAAGCCATGCTGAATAATTAGTCCACCAGCTACCCGGAACTTCTTTGGCAGCAGCTAACCAAGCATCCGCCGTTTTGCCAATGCGGTTGTTCTCAAAGTAGTAGCGTTTATTTTTGGCGGGTGGATTAATGACGCCCGCAATATGGCCAGACGCCCCCAAAACAAAATGATTCTTGCCCTTTAAGAGACGGGTTGATTCATAGGCAGCCTGCCATGGAACAATATGGTCATCGTGGGAGGCGTAAATATAGGCAGGACAGGTAATGCTACCGAGATCAATTTTTTCACCGCAGATGGTGACCGTTCCGGGTTTAACCAAATCATTTTGTAAATAGGTGTGTCGCAAGTACCAACAGAACATTGCCCCAGGAAGATTGGTTGAATCCCCATTCCAGTACAAGAGATCAAATGGTGGGGGAGAATTTCCTTTGAGATAGCCCTCAACGACGTAATTCCAAAAGAGATCGTTGGGTCTTAAAAAAGAGAAGGTGTTGCTCAGCTCAAGACCCGACATCACGCCAAAGTGATCTTTATCGCCACCGATCTTTTGCTCTTGCATGCTTACCATCTCTTCATCGATAAACATGCCTAGAACCCCCGTATTGCTAAAGTCCAGCAAGCTGGTCAATAAGGTCAAGCTTGCAACGGGATTTTGCTTGCGGGCCGCTAAGACTGCTAATGCGCAGGCCGATAAAGTTCCACCGATACAAAAACCCATTAGGTTGATTTGATCTGTGCCACCAATGGCTTGCGCAACTTTAATCGCTTGGATAACACCCTCGCTTACATAGTCATCCCAACTTAATTTAGAAAGAGCAATATCGGGGTTCTTCCAGGAAACCAAAAAGACGGTGTGACCTTGGCTTACCATGTAGCGCACCATCGAGTTGTCTGGCTGCAGATCTAAGATGTAGTACTTATTAATACATGGGGGCACCATCAAATACGGGCGCTCAAATACAGTATCGGTCAGCGGGGAGTACTGCAACAGTTCAAATAATTCGCAGCGGAACACTACCTTGCCTTCACTGGTGGCGATATTCTTACCCACCTCGAAGGCGCTCTCATCAGTTTGAGACACCTTCCCTTTTTTCATATCCCCAAGCAAATTGGCAATGCCATTTTGAATCGACTGGCCTTGAGAGCTAATCATGCTTTCTAATACTTCAGGATTTGTCGCAATATAGTTTGAAGGTGATAAAGCATCAATCATCTGCTCGGTAGTGAACAGAATTTTTTGCCTTGCCTTCTCATCGGTATCCACCGCCTTAGCCAATTCGATTAAATATTTTGAATTGGCTAGGTACATTGCCGCAATCACCTTGCTCCATGAGGAGCTCCAAGCCTTAGCTGAGAAACGGCGATCCTTTAAAACGATACCCTCCGGATTAGTGGCAATGTGTGCCACAGAGGCAAAGTATTCTTGTTGAATTTCCGCCAAACGTTCTGGAGGAATTTTAGCCATGTGGTCTGGCGCCAAAGAGGGTGTTGCACCAGCATTCATTCCTGCAAACATATCGCCCTCTTAAAATATTAATAGCCATTCTCCTGCTATATAGCTTTAAGAGTTATAAGCACTAACCCTAGCCTTCATAAAAAAAGAAACTGGACTTAATCCAGCTTAGTCACGCCAAAGGAAGGAAGCAAAACGCCCTGTTTGCCCGTCACGCCGATAGGAAAAAAAGTGCTTTGGATCGCTGTAAGTACAAAATGTACCTCCTTCAATCCTGTTTACGCCCATTTGTTTAAGGCGCTCGCGGGCTAAAAGATACAGGTTTGCCAAATATTTACCGGATGCGTTCGGGATTAGTCTAAAAGCCTCTTCCGGCAACGATTTGCTCTGTTTTTGAAATGCTTCGACCACGTCTTCACCGACCTCGAAAGCATTCGGCCCGATGGCTGGACCCAACCAGACCGAGATATCTGCAGGACTTAGACTGACATCGAGTGACAACATTGACTGAACCGTATTTTCTAAAACACCCTTGCAGAGTCCGCGCCAACCAGCATGAGCAACCCCAATAACTTGCCCACCGGCACTTGTTAATAAAACCGGTAAGCAGTCGGCAGACAAGATCACCAACACCTCATTTGGAAGATTGGTGACGGCAGCGTCCGCTTCAATGGCGCTCCCCCCAGTCAGTAAACGATCTTGCGGAGTGCTGACTTTGGTGCCGTGAACTTGATTTAGCCAAAGCGGTTGGCTTGGTAGCACCCCCTTAAGCGCCGCACGATTTGCCATGACATCCTCAAATCGATCGCCAACATGATCGCCTAAATTACAGGAGAAAAATGGCGCCGCACTTACGCCACCTTGACGTGTTGTTACTAGCGCATGAACTGAGTCTGACGCTGGCCAGTCGGGGCTGATTAGATATTCAGCGATGGTCATTCGCAATAGAGGCCATAAGTGCTGCCTCCTTGGGCAGATCCTCTTCTGTCATACCCACTTGGAGTAAGAGGGCGAGAAGATCATCAGGCGGCAACCTAAACCAAGTCAAGGTTTCTTGAGAAACCGGATGTTGCAGACTCAGAGCATATGCATGTAAGGCCTGACGTTCAAAAGGGAGTTCCTTGGCAGAGCTTGGGGTCTTTTTGCGATACACCTGGTCACCTAATAAGGGGTAGCCGAGTGATTCTAGGTGAACCCGAATTTGATGGGTTCGCCCAGTTTCCAAACGGCATTCAAGCAAGGTCACTTGACTTGTCTTAAATTGACCTTTAGCCAAGCGCCGAAATAAGGTTGCCGCCGACTTTCCTTGGGCTGATCCGGCTGCCATTCGGAGGCGGTCGCGCTGATCGCGCCCAACGGTTGCCAAGACCTTTCCTTGAGACGGAGCCTCGCCCCAAACCCAAGCTAAATAGCGGCGTCCAACCGTATGATCTTGTAGTTGCCTCACTAGGGCTGTTTGGGCGTGCGCAGTGCGGGCTACTACCATCAAACCTGAAGTATCTTTATCCAAGCGATGCACAATGCCAGCCCTTGGTAACAACTTGAGCTCGGGATAATGAAATAACAGTGCATTTAGTAAGGTACCTGTCCAATTGCCTGCCGCTGGATGCACTACAAGTCCGGGTGGCTTATTGATCACCAGGATGTCAGCATCAGCATGAACCACCTCTAGAGGGAGATTTTCAGGTTCAAAAGCGAATTGTTCGGGCATTTCTTGGGGAAAAACCTTCACGCTCTCCCCGCCGCGGAGCAAATGGCGGGCCTTGGTAACTTTACCGTCTACGGTTACAGCACCAGCTTCTACCCATGCTTTCAGACGATTACGGGAATAATCTGGCAAAGCTGCGGCCAAGATCTTGTCCAAACGTTCGCCTTGGACATCGTGGGAAATTTCTAGGGCAATGAAGTCCTCTTCATCGATATAATCAATGGGATTCGAATCGGGAGTTTGCAGCAATGCCACGCTTAAAGAGCCTTTTAATTATGTCGGAAATGAATTCAGATGCCAGTTTAAGGCTTGCAGCCCCAGCGGGATCAATCTCGGCAAAAACCCCACGTTCTTTTAGAGCGCTATCTCTTCTTTTTATTCTCCTTGCCAGCCTTACTCTCCTTCTTCTTGGGGGATGTGCGGGTAGCGATGGCAAAAAGGACGATACCGATATTTGGTCTGAAACCAAGCTCTACTCCGAAGCAACAGATAAACTCAATGATGCAGATTTCGCCAAGTGCGGTAAGTATTTTGATAAGTTAGAGGCCCGCTTCCCTTTTGGGCCTTACTCCCAACAGGCGCAAATGAATGCGGCCTATTGCTATTGGAAAGCCCAAGAGCAAGCCCAAGCATTAGTTGCCATTGACCGCTTTATTAAACTGCATCAAGGAAGTCCAAGCTTAGATTACGCCTACTATCTCAAGGGTCTAATTACCTTTAATGATGACCTGGGTTGGTTAGGAAAGTTTACTGGCCAGGACTTAAGTGAGCGTGACCCCAAAGCGGCTAAAGAAGCATTTGAATCATTTAAAACCGTTGTTGAGCGCTTCCCCAATAGCAAATATGCGCCTGACTCCTTGGATCGCATGCGCTATATTGTCAATTCTCTCGCCGAAGCTGACGTCATTTTGGCGCGCTTTTATTATCAGCGCGGTGCCTACTTGGCGGCAGCCAATCGGGCGCAGTTGGTAATTCGCGACTACGATCGCGCACCCGCTGTTGAAGAGGCGCTCTACTTGCTAGTTAAATCCTATGAAAAGCTTGGCATGACCGACCTAAGTGCTGATGCACTAAGAGTTCTTCAGCTTAATTTTCCTGATAGCCCAATGATGGCTACTGGTCAACGCCTTGTAAAACAGCGTAAGTGGTGGCAGTTTTGGAATAAGTAATGGATTAGATTAAAAGGTGACGGGGCTCAAAATGCAAAAAACGAGACCCCACTTAAATCACTTTTACTGGAACGCGGGAAGCCAAGGCACAGAGTAACTCGTAGCCGATCGTACCGCTCATTTGGGCCACGTCGTCGACTGGTATCTCATTGCCCCAAAGCTCTACAAGACTACCCACCCTCGCATTAGGGGCATTTCGCAAGTCTACAGTAATCATATCCATGGAAACCTGACCAGCAATAGGGCAAATTACCCCTACACCATCGTCCCCAGCCGCCTCAATCCAAACGGGCGTCCCATCTGCAGCATGTCTCGGGTAGCCATCAGCGTAGCCACCTGCGACAACGCCTATGCGCATATCCTCAGGCGCCTCATAACGACCACCGTATCCAATATGCTCGCCTTTTTTAATTTCTTGAATATCAATAATTTCGCTACGTAAATGCATGACCGCTTGAAAGTCAGAACGAACGATATCAGCGTATATTCCCGTTGGAGAAACGCCATAAAGAAGAATGCCTGGGCGAATCCAGTCTCCCAAAGTATTGCGATGCCAAAGAATAGCCGCTGAATTTGCTAAAGAGGTCGGAGCTTCCAATCCCGCAATGGCTTCCTGAAAACATTCCATCTGCTCACCGACCGATGGGAGGCGATCGACTCGATCTGCGTTGGCGAAGTGGGTCATATGATGCATACGATAACCAGCAGCATGTAAGCGATGAAAGGCTGTCCTGTATTCAGTAGGCCTTAGCCCTAAACGGTTCATACCAGAATTGAGTTTAAGAAAAATGCTTAATCCGTGCTCTGATGAACCTTGGTAGGCTTCTAGCCATTGAACCTGTAATTCTGAATGGACCACGAGATCACATTTGAGCTCTTCCGCTAGAGAAAGCACCTCTTTTTGAAAAATACCTTCCAATAACAGAATTCGCCCCTGCCAGCCATGTGCTCGCAACCATTGAGCGTCTTGAATATCGAGTATGGCAAACCCGTCAGTAGACTCCAAACCAGCCAATGCCGCCTCTAGGGTGTGACCGTATGCTTTAGCCTTGATAACAGACCAAATTTTGGATTGCGGGGCTAGTTCACGAATTCGACGCAAATTGTGGCGAAAGGCTGCAGTGTGAATAGATGCCAAAATAGGTCTATTCATTAATTGATTCGCTGAAGAATCCAAAACAAGCTTCCTTTCATGTTTTAATTACGCTAATGACTAGATTGTACGAATGAACCGCAGTTTTTACACCATTATGGCGGCGCAATTTTTTTCGTCGCTTGCGGATAATGCATTGCTCATTGCAGCAATAGCCCTCCTGGCCCAACTTAATGATCCGGCCTGGATGACCCCTTTACTCAAATTGTTCTTCGTATTGTCTTATGTTTTGCTGGCTGCCTTTGTAGGCGCATTTGCCGATTCAAGGCCCAAAGGCAATGTGATGTTCATCACTAACACCGTTAAATTTATTGGTTGCGCAGTGATGCTTACTGGTTGCCATCCTTTGCTGGCGTACGCAATCGTAGGCTTGGGAGCTGCCGCGTATTCCCCAGCCAAATACGGCATCTTGACTGAACTGCTCCCACCAGAGAAATTGGTAGCGGCTAATGGTTGGATCGAAGGCTTGACTGTGGGCTCCATCATCATGGGCACGGTACTCGGCGGCATCCTCATTAGCACTACCGTCTCAACATCCCTATTAAGCTTTGATTTTCCTGTGATTGATACGGGCATTGAGACCCCTGCCCAATCGGCCGTTTTGATCATCATGTTTATTTATATCTTGGCATCCATTATCAATTTACGCATTGCTGATACAGGGGCGCGCTATGCCTCACAGAAAAAAAATCCAATTGCATTAGTCAAGGATTTCGCTGTTTGCTTTAAAACGCTTTGGGATGATCGTCTTGGTCAGATTTCTTTAGCGGTAACCACTCTGTTTTGGGGAGCTGGCGCCACCTTGCAATTTATTGTCATCAAGTGGGCGCAAGTGGCACTGCACATGAATTTATCCCAAGGCGCCATTTTGCAAGCAATTTCCGCTATCGGTGTAGCTGGAGGAGCCATTTGGGCCGCTTGGCGAGTGCCCTTGCGTAGCTCATTGAATGTACTTCCCTATGGCATCGTGATGGGATTATTAATCTGCGTCTTAGCAGTCTACAACTCCGATATGTTGCCAAACATTCCCATCGTCACAATCGGGAAGTTTTCCATCTCCCTTAATTTATTACCCGCCTATTTTTTATTAATCTTAATTGGCTGGTTTGCGGGGTATTTCGTGGTGCCCATGAATGCCCTACTGCAACACCGTGGCCATGTGCTCATGTCGGCTGGTCATTCCATTGCAGTACAAAACTTTAACGAGAATATTTCTGTATTAGTGATGCTCTCAGTGTATTCAGGCTTAATTTGGCTAGATATCCCAGTCAAGTTTGTGATTATTGGCTTTGGGCTCGTGGTGGGCTTCACTATGTGGCTGGTAATTAAGCGCCATCAAGCCAATCAAGCAGAGTATGACTCAATGCATCTCATCGGTGAGCATAAGCACTAAGTATCGGTGGGTCTAGCTGTTTTGCAGTACAGATTTTGCTAAAAGCAGATCCTGCCAAAATAATGCCTTTGTTTGCGGCCTGGCAATCAACTCCTGCAAATCAAAGGTCGCGATTAAGGGAATCTCTTGAACGCCCTCACCAACCATCTCCAATACTGTTTGGCGCAATTCATTTAAAGAGTCACGTTCACCACTCAGCTTTTTGGTCGCAGATTCACCAAAGGCAATGGCAACAATGGGAACACCTTCTTGAGGCAAGTCTTTTGAGCTAACCAATTCCGTCGGCAACTTCCATGCCCATGCTGATGTGTCTAAACCAAGAACGCGCACGATGTTCAAGAGGAGCGCTTCGGCTTCTGCTTGGGGTTTGCTGCCAAAAAACCACCAAGTGCCAGTTATATTCGGCTGGGGGCTGTCAGAGGTGGAAACACTGGGCCCCTCAACTAACGCCACTTGAGTGCTCTCAGTAAAGGCCGGCGCATCCCGCAGGGCCCATTCAGTAACACCCATTTCTTTTAAAAATGCGGAATGTATTTCTCTGTTCATGACTCTAGCTTAATCGATTTAGCCATCACCAAGGCATCCTCCCGCGTACCAGTAGTCTGATCAACTGGGTAATAGTGCTTGCGGGTACCAATGATGTCATAACCCATGGATTCATAGAGCTGTAAGGCGCTGGTGTTGCTTGGCCTCACCTCAAGAATAATTCGGGACATATTTTGCTGGCGCACCACCTCTTCAATAGTTTGCATCATCTGACGGCCAATACCCATCCGCCGCAGCGCAGGCAACACCGTGATGTTGAGTAAGTGCAACTCATCAACCGCAGGGAACAAGATGCAATAGGCCCACAAAAGTTGCGGCCTCAAATCATCCGCCACTCCACCGGCAACCACTTGTGGACGAATGCAATAAGCCCAATGGCCGGCTGCTAATGAATCAGAAAGATTACCCTTAGTCCAAGGGTGCACATGCGAGACTTCTTCGATTGCCCATACTGCATCCAAATCTGCAGGGCTCATAGGAACAAAAGCCAACTCCGTCATAGTATTAATTTCAGACATGGCTATTTTGACTGCGCTCTAAGGTAGTGAAGGCCACCTTGTTCCTCACATAAAGCGGCTCAAGCAAATGCACATCTTGCTGCAAACCTGTGCGCCACATCTCTTGACCGCAGGCCAAAACTCCTAGCGCATGAATGCCTATTTCCTGATCAATAAAATGAGGAGCCAGACTTTTCGCTGTTGTTGAAAACAAGCGTTCACCAAATTCTTGGTAAGCACTTCCGGCTAAATACTCGATACCTTCAAGCTGGATTTCTTCTGGGGCACAGAGCGCGATATTGTCAATACGCGTTGGCCATCCTAGCGTATCTTGATGATATTTAGCCCAGTAAATTTCATCCATCCGCGCATCAATCGCAATCGCAAAATCTTGAATGTCTGCAGCAATAAAATCTGGGCTTTGCACCAGCATTGCAGCAATAGAATCGAGGCTTGCAACAGGTAATACCGGCAACCGAGCGGCTGTTGCTAAACCCTGCGCTGCCGCAACCCCCAGTCGAACTCCAGTAAATGCGCCGGGGCCAACACCTATTGCAATCGCATCGAGGTCAGTCAATTCCATGGCGGCAATGTTCAACAACTCTTTGACCCAAGGCAACAACAGTTGGCTTGCACCAGCCGATACTTGCTGATGACGCACCATAGGGGGCAGATCATCAACAGCTAGGGCTACAGAGCACCATGAGGAAGAGGTATCGATCGCCAAGATACGGGACACTATAAATACCTTTGTAAGAGTAACAGGCGGGTTTTAATTGCAAAGACCGGCAATGAGTTCAGCGGGTGCTTGCACTAACTCAATCAATACGCCTTCTCCACTTAGTGGAAAGTCAGAGCTTCCCTTAGGGTGAATAAATGCAATATCGTGTCCTGCCGCTCCCTTACGAATACCTCCTGGAGCAAAGTGCATGCCCTGAGCTGAAAGCCAGTCTACGGCCTTGGGTAAATCATCGACCCAAAGACCAACATGATTTAAAGCGGGAAGATGCACAGCAGGTTTGTTCAGCGGATCAAGCGGCTGCATTAAATCTAGCTCAATTTCATGAATGCCCTTACCAATCACGCAAATATCTTCATTCACGTTCTCGGCAACCGAGACAAAATTGGACTGGAACTCAAAGCCGAGCAAGTTTATCCATAAATTGCGCAGACGGGCTTTATCTTCGCCGCCAATGGCAACCTGAGCAAGACCCAGAACCTTAAATGGCTTATCCAAAGATCAAACTAAGCAATACATTATTTTTTAACAACGAGGTTTCCTGGCAAGGAACCAATGTAGGCGGCAATATCTTGCATATCCGCTAAAGATAAAGTGGCAGCCTGTGAAGTCATCACGGCATTGTTGCGACCAAACAGTGCATTGCCATTACCCTCTTTGTAAGCCCGCAGAGCATAGTAGATGTAGTCAGGATGCTGGCCTGCCAACTTCGGGTAAGCCGGCAAGATAGGTGCATTTAGACCAGCGCCATGGCAAGTAGCGCAATTGCCCTTCTCAACCAAGGCCTGACCTTTTTCAATGCTAGCCGCGTTTGCGAAACTAGCGCATAAAAAAACTAAAGCGGTAAATACGATGACTTTCATAAATAGGCCTCTAAATCTTACTTTTACTTTAATGGGTTAATTGGGGAGCTGGCAGTTTGCGCAGCGTAATACTCACCGATATCAGCCATATCCTGATCAGATAAATTCGACGCAATGGAACGCATCGTGGGATGCTTTCTTTCGCCTTTTTTGTATACCGTAAGAGCGGTCACGATGTAAGCACCGTTTTGGCCGCCAATGATTGGAACTCTGTACACCATCGGATAGTCAGCGCGATAGTCTGGAATGGAGTGGCAACCAGTACATAACCAAACTTTACTTTGGCCAGCTTGGGCTGAACCTTGAATGTCCGCAGCTTGTGCAGCAAAGCCAGATGAGCCCATTAGGGCGAATAAGGCGAATTGACGGAGAAAATGGGTATGTTTTTTCATAAAAATAGTAGTAAAAAATCCAATTTAGAACATTTTGAGCAAAGTATAGCGGAGCGAGCGAGCCTAAAACCCTGCTCAGACCCTAAAATAAGTGTAAACGCTAAAACAAGTGGGCCTTTTTTCAGTACTGAAGCGCTATTTGATTTAGATTTCATCCCCTCTGAATGGCTTATCCTCCTGATTTACATTAAAAAGTGCTTAAAAAATGACTGACTCTATCCTTACCCGCCTTAAAACCCTAGGCATCGACTTACCGCCCCCTGGACCGCCTGCGGCTTCGTACGTCATGGCAGCCACCAGCGGCAATACGGTATTTCTCTCAGGGCATATTGCCAAGCAAAATGGCAAACCTTGGACTGGTAAGTTAGGTTTAGATATGGATACGGCCACTGGCAAATTGGCCGCTCATGCCATCGCTATTGATTTGATTGCCACTCTACAAAACCATCTAGGCTCATTGGATCGAGTAAAACGCATCGTTAAGGTCATGGGGCTTGTGAACTCGACCTCTGAATTTACTGAACAACATCTTGTCATTAATGGCTGCTCAGAATTGCTCGTTGAAGTGTTTGGGGAAGCTGGTAAACACGCTCGTAGTGCATTTGGCGTTGCGCAGATACCCCTTGGCGCATGCGTTGAAATTGAATTGATTGCAGAAATTTAGGGCAAAGATAGACCCTGTTTAGACAGGTCTTCGGGTGTATCAATATCGATAATGTATGCCGCATTACTGGAATGTAAGATCCTGACAAGGCTTGAATGCTCGTCCATATAGGGGCGGCACACCATCTTGGGAATCTTTAAGATACGCTCGATCACTGCCCTGGAAAACAAGACGGGATTGCCCCGCTGGCCATCTACGAGTGGCAAGATGATTTCTTCTGTCGCAGTTCGTTTGGCGAAATCCTCTAGAAGCTCGGCTATCTCGCTCGCCCCTATTAAGGGCTGGTCTGACAAAGCGACCAGCAGAACATCAAAGTCGCTTTGTAAACTTTCGAGCCCTAAGCGAACCGAACTGGCTTGGTCATTTACGTGGCTAGAGTTTCTCACTGCGCGAATCTCAAGTGACGCCTCTACCTGCATCTGCGCTAACTCTTCTTCAATTTGCTCCGCATGAAACCCTGTCACGACCAGAAACTCTAGGGGCTTAAAGGACTCCACCACATTGCAAAATCTTCTGAGTAGAGATTTACCATCCTTTTTAAGCAGGGATTTTGGCACCGAGCCAAGGCGACTGCCTTGACCAGCAGCCAACAGCAAAACGGCAAGTCGTAAGCTATGAGTTGTCATTAAGGTCATAATAATGTGGTCTGTAAGACATCCAAGAATAACGAGAATTGAAGATCCAGAATGAATAGCGCTGATTTAAGTGTGTTAAAGACTGCCGTAAGTTGGCTCAAAACCGGTCATCGCGTTGCCATTGCCACGGTAGTGCAAACCTGGGGCTCGGCCCCAAGACCTGTGGGTTCATGGCTGGCGATTCGTGAGGATGGTCAAGTTGCGGGATCGGTCTCTGGTGGATGCGTGGAGGATGACCTCATCCGGCGTGTGCAATCAGAAATTCTTTCAAAAGCTATACCTGAAATGGTGGTTTATGGCGTAAGTCAACAAGAGGCAGCGCGCTTTGGTTTGCCTTGCGGAGGAACCCTCAGACTACTGGTAGAGCCCCATCCAGAGCGCGCAATCTTGGAAGAGCTGTTGCACGCAATTACCCATCATGAAACGACCTCGCGCATCGTCAACCTTGGTACTGGCAAATCACGTATAGAACGCAATGACGCTGACCTCTTTTATTGTGACGACGAGATCATGAGAACCTTCTATGGTCCACGCTGGCGCATGGTGATCATTGGTGCCGGGCAACTGTCTATTTACACAGCAGAATTTGCGCTCGCTGCAGACTTTGAAGTGATTGTGATTGACCCCCGAGAAGAGTATGCAGAGGGCATTAATCTCGAACAGGTGCAGTTTTTTAAAGCGATGCCAGATGATGTGTTGTTAGATATTAAAGTCGATGCCCATACGGCGGTAGTCGCCTTGACACATGACCCTAAGCTGGACGATATGGCCTTAATGGAGGCATTAAAGTCCCCCGCTTTTTATGTTGGCGCTCTCGGGAGCAGAGTCAATACGATCAAGCGTAAGGAGCGTTTACTTGAGTTTGATGTAACACCAGAACAAGTTGAGCGTTTGCATGGGCCGGTAGGATTAAATATTGGCGCCTTGACTCCGCCAGAGATCGCCATTTCGATCTTGGCGGAAGTCATCGCCGTTAAGTACGGCGCTTCTGTTCCCAAAAAGGGTTGATCCAAACAACCTAGTTGGCTTTAAGCTTGCCATCCTTAAGACGTGGCTCGACAAAATGTCCTTTACGAGCGCGATTGCCAGCAAAAGACTTTAAGGTCTTGGCATCAAGATTAAGCTCGGTGGGCTTGCCCGCGCGACCTGAACCGGAATAAGTTGCACCATCAGATCCAACGGCAATGGCCGATAAGAGTTTTTCTTTGTCGTCAAGGCCCATCAAGATTACACCCTTGCCGCCAGTAGGCAGACGCTTAAGCTCATCTAATGGAAAGACCAATAACTTGGCGCTCTCCGATAGGCAGGCAACCTGCTTCATCCCGACTACCACTTTAGCGGCCCCCAGAGGCGCATCGCCGCCAGGGAATTTACTATCGACACCAACAAAGGATTTACCAGCCTTATTGCGCGTAGTCATATCCGCTACGTTTGCCAGAAAACCATTGCCTGCCCTAGTAGAAATTAACACTAGGTCATCCGCTTGACCAGCATAGTAGGCGACCATTTGCGATCCGGAAGCCAAGTTCACAAAGCTAGTTAAAGGAGAGCCGTCCCCTCTGGCGCCAGGCAGATCACTGACAGGAACGGTGTAGACGCGACCATCACTGCCAAACCCTTGCATCACATCCACTGTGCGGCATTCAAAGGTTTCGTATAAAGCGTCGCCTGCTTTAAACGCAAACTGACTCGCATCATGCTCATGGCCTTGGCGTACCCGCACCCAGCCTTTTTGCGAGACGATGACGGTCACTGGCTCATCAATCACTTTTGTTTCTGCGACAGCCCGTTTTTCCTCGAGGATCAAGGTACGACGCTCGTCACCAAACTCCTTCATGTCGGCTTCGATTTCTTTAATGATGCGCTTGCGTAAAATCGTATCGCTTTGTAATAAGCCTTCTAAATCATCGCGCTCTGCTTGTAACGCTTTTAGCTCTTGCTCAATCTTAATACCTTCGAGGCGGGCTAATTGACGCAAACGAATATCTAAAATGTCTTCAGCTTGGCGATCACTTAATTTAAAGGCGTTGATGAGATCCACTTTAGGCTCATCACTATTGCGAATAATTTTGATTACCTGATCAATGTTGAGAAGAACAATTAATCTTCCTTCCAAAATGTGCATCCGGTCTTTGACCTTGGTCAAGCGGTGCTGAGTACGACGAGTTACAGTACCAACCCGAAAATGAATCCACTCGGAAATAATATCCTTTAAGCCTTTTTGACGCGGGCGTCCGTCATTTCCAATCATTACCAAGTTCATTGGCGCATTGGACTCCAAAGAGGTGTGCGCTAAGAGCAAGTTAACAAACTCATTAACATCGATATTCTTACTCTTTGGCTCAAAAACCAAACGCACGGCTGCATCTTTACTGGATTCATCACGCACGCCATCCAATACATTCAGCATGGCTGATTTAAGGTTACTCTGCTCGGGAGTAAGTGTTTTTTTGCCGATGCGAATCTTTGGATTCGTAATTTCTTCAATTTCCTGCAAAACTTTTTGCGACGAAGTTGCTGGCGGTAATTCATTGACAATGATTTGCCACTGACCTCGAGCCAACTCCTCCACAGACCAACGAGCGCGAACCTTCAGACTTCCTCTGCCTGCTTCGTAAATTTGGGCAATTTCTGCGGCTGTCGAAATAATCTGGCCACCGCCTGGATAATCAGGACCGGGCATAATTTCCAACAGCTCAGCCGTAGTCATCTTCGGTGACTTCATTAAAGCAATGGCAGCGCCTGCCACTTCACGCAGATTGTGTGATGGAATTTCTGTGGCCATTCCCACCGCAATACCCGATGCACCGTTTAACAAAACAAAGGGTAAGCGAGCCGGTAATAACTTAGGCTCCTGAAAAGATCCATCATAGTTAGGAGCAAAGTCGACTGTGCCTTCGTCAATTTCACTCATTAACAAGCTAGCGATTTTGGTTAAACGTGCCTCGGTGTAGCGCATGGCCGCAGCACCATCGCCGTCACGTGAGCCAAAGTTTCCTTGGCCATCAATAAGTGGATAGCGCAGTGAAAAACTTTGAGCCAAGCGCACTAAAGCATCATAAGCCGACTGGTCGCCGTGCGGGTGAAACTTACCAAGCACATCGCCAACAACGCGCGCACTCTTCACGGGCTTAGCATCAGCACGCAGCCCCATCTCACTCATAGAGAACAGAATGCGGCGCTGTACAGGTTTTTGTCCATCAGCAACGTCGGGCAAGGCGCGGCCCTTAACAACGCTAATGGCGTAATCCAAATAAGCTCGCTCGGCATAGACTGCCAGGGTCAAGCTGTCTTTATCATCTTCATTCAAATCGACTGTTTTAGGATCGTGTGGCCCTTTAGATCCGCCATCATCACTGACAACAATCTTGCCTTCATTTTCATCCATGGCGCTGGCAAATAAATCCGCCTGCTCAGAATTCATCTCATCGCCGGGTGTTTTTTTAGTCGTCATTAAATATCTGCCTCAACTTCATTTCCGCGTTCTTCCAACCAATCGCGCCGCGCACCGGATTCCGATTTACCCATCAGCATATCCATCGTTTTAATTGTTTCAAGCTCGGTCCAAGAGCCTAAAGTCACCGGCAATAAGCGGCGAGTATCTGGATTAAGTGTGGTGTCCCATAACTGCTCTGCACTCATCTCGCCCAAGCCTTTGAAGCGGGAGATTTGCCAGGCCGACTCTTTAACGCCATCCTTGCGCAACTTATCTTCGATCGCTTGCAGCTCACTGGCATCAAGTGCATAGATTTTTTGCGCTGGTTTCTTGCCACGTGCTGGCGCATCTACCCTAAACAATGGTGGCCGTGAAATATGAATATGCCCTAGTTCAATGAGCTTAGGAAAATGCTTATAAAACAAGGTTAATAACAACACCTGAATGTGTGCGCCATCCACATCAGCATCTGACAAGATACATACCTTGCCATATCGCAGATTGGATAAATCGGGAGTGTCATTAGCGCCATGGGGATCCACGCCGATTGCTACGGCGATGTCGTGCACTTCGTTATTGGCAAATAAGCGATCGCGCTCGGCTTCCCAAGTATTTAAGACCTTACCGCGCAAGGGCAGAATGGCTTGATATTCTTTATTGCGACCCATCTTTGCCGAGCCACCAGCTGAATCACCCTCAACGAGGAAAATTTCATTTAAGGCAATGTCTTCACTCTCACAATCGGTAAGCTTGCCAGGGAGAACCGCAACGCCTGAAGATTTTTTCTTCTCAACTTTTTGACCTGCACGGGTCCGAGCTTGAGCCTGCTTAATTACCAAGTCAGCCAATTTACGGCCGTAATCCACGTGCTCATTCAGCCAAAGCTCAAGGGCAGATTTAGCGTAGCCAGAAACTAAGCGCACTGCATCACGTGAGTTCAAGCGCTCTTTAATTTGCCCTTGAAATTGGGGATCCAATACCTTAGCAGACAGAATAAAAGAGGCTCTCGCAAAAACATCCTCGGGCATTAACTTCACGCCCTTAGGTTGCAAGGCATGCATTTCGATAAACCCTTTGACAGCGTTAAACAGGCCCTCGCGCAAACCGCTTTCATGGGTGCCGCCCGCTGGTGTCGGAATCAGATTTACGTAACTCTCACGCACTGGTGGACCATCTTCAGTCCATGCCACTACCCAGGCCGCGCCCTCTCCTTCAGCAAATGAATCATCATCGCCATTACCGGTGGCATATTGCTCGCCCTCAAACGGGGGAATCACTTCAGCGCCGTGTCCGGCTTGCGCAATCGCTTCATTGAGATAACCGCGTAAACCTTGCGCGTATTGCCAAGTCTGACTATCGCCTGACTTTTCTTGAATCAGCGTTACTTTTACGCCAGGCAAAAGCACTGCTTTAGAGCGCAATAAACGGATCAGCTCGGGCATTGGGATAGCGGCGCTGTCAAAATACTTGCCATCTGGCCAAGCCCGTACGCGGGTTCCATGGGACTTATCATCCTTAGTTGCCGCAATGGTTTTGAGCTTCTCAATCACCCTGCCATCTGCAAAAGTCAAGGTGGAGACCTTGCTTTCGCGCCATACAGTCACTTCCAGGCGCTTGGATAAGGCATTCGTGACGGATACGCCTACTCCATGTAAGCCGCCTGAGAATGCATAGGCGCCGCCCGTGCCCTTTTCAAATTTACCGCCAGCATGTAGTTGGGTAAAGACGATCTCGACTACAGGCAATTTCTCCGTAGGATGCATACCCACTGGAATTCCACGCCCGTCATCTTCAATACTGACACTACTGTCCGCATGCAAGGTCACAGTAATGTGCTTGCCATAACCTCCCAAAGCCTCATCCGAGGCGTTATCCAAGACTTCTTGGATGATATGAAGAGGATTGTCGGTGCGGGTGTACATTCCAGGCCGCTGACGGACTGGTTCGAGTCCTTTGAGGACCTGAATCGATGATTCGCTGTATTCGGAAGTTTTACGTGTAGCCATGCGCGCAAATTGTAGTCATATCTGAAGTAAATCCTGAATTTTCCTGAATTACCCTGCTTTCATGCCAAAATTAATCAATGGGATCCCTTAGTCATATTCGCGTGTTGGATCTGAGCCGCGTGCTTGCAGGCCCTTGGTGCACGCAAAATCTGGCTGATCTAGGTGCAGATGTCATCAAAGTAGAAAAACCCGGCGAGGGAGACGATACCCGCCATTGGGGGCCTCCATTTGCAAAGGATGCTCAGGGCAATGACACCGCCGAATCTGCCTATTTTATTTGCATCAACCGCAATAAACGCTCTATTACCGTAGACATCAGTAGGCCAGAAGGTCAAGACCTCGTTCGCCAACTTGCCGCAGAGTCTGATGTAGTCGTAGAAAACTATAAAGTAGGTCAGTTGGCGAAATACGGCTTGGACTATGAAAGCCTAAAAAAGGTAAAGCCTGACCTCATCTACTGCTCAATTACCGGCTTTGGCCAAACCGGCCCTTATGCGCACCGACCTGGCTATGACTATATTGTTCAGGGCATGGGTGGATTTATGAGCGTTACCGGTGAGCATGCAGATTTTGCTGGCTCCAGTCCACAAAAAGCGGGTGTTGCTATTGCGGATTTGTTTACCGGCATGTACGCCTCGAGCGCAATTCTGGCGGCAGTAATTCACCGAGACCGCACAGGCCAAGGACAATATATCGATTTAGCACTGCTCGATACCCAGATTGCAATGATGGCGAACATCGCGAGCGCCCATCTTTGTTCAGAAAAAATTCCGCAGCGTATCGGAAACGCCTCCCCGATTATTGTTCCGTATCAAACCTTTCCGACTTCAGATGGCTGGATCATTGTTGCCGCCGGAAACAATAGTCAATTTCGTCATTTAGTTACGGTAGGTGGCCGAGCGGAATTAGCCGACAACCCCCTTTATCTTGAAAACCCTTTGCGAGTCCAACATCGTGACACCCTCATCCCCTTACTTGAGGAAATGATTCTGAAGAAGACCAAAGCGGAATGGATTGTCCTGCTTGAGCAGGCTGGAGTTCCCTGCGGCCCCATTAACAATATGCAAGAAGTTTTTGAAAACGAACAAGTTCAGGCTCGCGGGGTCAAGCTCAGCGTACCTCACACCAGCGCAGGTAACATGCCCTTAGTTGCCAGCCCAATGCACTTATCCGAAACTCCAGTCGAGGTTCGTCTAGCTCCGCCCACCTTAGGACAACATACGAATGAAATCTTACAAGAGCGTTTGCATTTAGATAGCAATACCATCACCGTCTTACGCAATCAAGGCATTGTTTAGTAACTATTGGCACCCATTAGCACCAATTAATATCTTGAATACGTCAAAAAAACTTTCGCTCACGCAGATACTTATTTTTGGCGGCCTCATGGTGACGCTTTCCATGGGGGTACGGCATGGCTTTGGACTATTTAATCTACCCATTACTGCTGCCAATGGCTGGGGCAGAGAATCATTTGCCCTCACCATTGCCTTACAAAATTTGATTTGGGGTGCAGTACAACCCATCACAGGTGCATTGGCAGATCGGTATGGCGCATTAAAAATTATGCTTACCGGTGCCGTTCTGTATATCCTCGGTTTAATTGGGATGGCGTTATCAACTGACGTCCTCAGTTTTACGATTGCAGGTGGCTTGTTCATTGGTCTTGCGCAAACAGCTACGACTTATAGCGTGATTTACGGAATCCTCGGCAGAAATGTTTCCCCTGAAAAACGGGTCTGGTCTATGGGTATCGCTGCGGCAGCAGGCTCCTTTGGGCAATTCTTAATGATCCCTCTAGAGCAAGGTTTGATTTCCGGATTTGGCGCTCAAGATGCACTACTAATCCTTGCGCTGATGACCAGCTTAATGATTCCTACGGCCTTCATGTTGAGGGAAAAGAATTTTCTACAGACACATCAGTTAGGCGATCAGACTGCTCTTGAAGCAGCGAAAGAGGCTTGGACTAATACTAGTTTTCGCTTACTCAACTTGGGGTATTTCGTCTGTGGATTTCAGGTGGTTTTTATTGCGGTTCACTTGGCGCCCTATCTCAAGGATCTATCCAGTACCTATCCAGCAGTAGCCTCACCTACAGTGGCCACCACAGCATTAGCTTTGATTGGACTATTTAATATCTTCGGCACCTACAGTGCGGGTATATTTGGGCAGCATTTTCCTAAACGCCTTCTGTTGTCGGGCATCTATCTGAGTAGGTCCATTGCTATTGCGGCTTTTATTTGGTTGCCCTTAAGCCCAATGAGCACTTACGTCTTTGCTGCACTCATGGGATTTTTATGGCTCTCCACGATTCCACTCACAAATGCGATTGTGGCGCAGATTTTTGGCGTAAGGCATCTTTCCATGCTATCCGGTTTAGTATTTTTCTCGCACCAGTTAGGCAGTTTCTGCGGTGCTTTTTTTGGCGGCTATCTCTACGATCGCACCGGTTCCTATTTGCTTGTTTGGGAGATTGCAATTGCCTTAGGCGTAGTGGCTTTTATGGTCAACCTACCAATCAAAGAACGCGCAATTCGTCATGCGGTTACCATTTAAGCAATGAGTCAAGCACTTTTTTATAAGATCAAGAAATCAAGCTTATTACGGGCATTTTTTTATATTCTGATGCTCGGTTTGCTGGCCATCGTTTATATGAGTTATTTTTTACCCACTCTGATGGTGTCGTGGACAAATCAATTCTGGACCATGTGTGGCTGGTAAATAGTGAATTGCATTGATAATCAACGCAACGCCTATTTTTTTATGTTTCTCGCCGTAGCACAATGGATAGTGCACATGCCTCCTAAGCGTGGGATACAGGTTCGATTCCTGTCGGCGGGACCAAACTCTTTTGTAAAACTTATCCACAGGTATTGTGGATAAAACGCCAAAAGTTTTCGTAAGTTACCGATTTGTATACAAGGACCTAGCTTGCTTAATAATTAAGCAAGCCAAAGACTTCTTAATTTAACTAAAGATTTGTTGACAAATTAAAAATTGCCGCTGATTTTTTCTCTTACACTTGGCGCATGGATACACTCAAAACCACATTGAATACCAGCACCTTAGCGGCATTAGAAGAGATGCTACAAAACACCAGTAGGTCGGTACCCCATGATTTTTTACCAGTGCATTTTTTTGGTGGCGCATCTCCTGGCCAAGTTGTTGGACATCTGAGTCCGGATTTCATTCCATTTATCCATAAGACCCTGCAAGAACACGCGCTGCCTCTTTTGCACCTAAGTTCTGACCGCTTCTCGATTGATGCAGCTAAGCCCATTGAGATTTCTGACAGTTTGGCTAATTTGGCAGAGCAAATGCAACAAGCGGGCTTGATCCCTGGCTGGCGTCAAGAACAATTCGCCTGGATTGATCAAAATGGTCACGCTTATTTCATGCTCGAACGAGCTGCATTTAGAACCTTTGGCTTACGCAGCACTGCAATTCATGTCAATGGGCACACCAGAGCCGGTAAAGTTTGGCTTGGCAGGCGCAGTCAGAGCAAATCGATTGACCCGGGCCGACTAGATAACTTAGCTGCCGGCGGTATTGCCGCACAGGAAACACCCTGGAACTGTGCATATCGTGAGCTTTGGGAGGAAGCGGGGGTGCCTAACCCCCTTTCGCAGAGAATTGAGCCCGTAGGTCGCATACACATGCGTCGGCCACTGCAGTCATTAGGCTTCCACGATGAGCAACTCTATATATACGACTTAGCCCTGCCCGAGAATTTCATACCAACTAATCATGATGGAGAAGTCAGTGGCTTTATTGAAATCTCACTTTCTGAAGCGGCTGCACGCATATTGGCCGATGAATTTACCAGTGATGCTGCCATTGTGATGGCGGACTTTATCTTGCGAAAAGCAAGAACTTAAGCCCGATCAAGGATTTCACTATCATTTCGTGGTTAAATTACCCCTAAGGATGAAACGGGGGTGCCCTCTCAAGCGCAGTTTGCTTAGAGGAGCTGAGAAAGACCCTAGAACCCGATCCAGGTAATGCTGGCGTGGGGAGTTTTATCAGAACCGCCACCCGGTTTCGTCCATCTATAACAGTCAGGAGATGGGCATGAGCGATAAAACTACTAAATCCAAACCAAAAATTCCTAGCCTTAAGAGCTTAGAGCGCGACTTCGGCCAAAAGTTTGCCTATCCCGCCTCAACTAAAACTTACTTAGAAGGATCCCGCCCAGATATTAAGGCGCCGATTCGGATGATTGAGCAACTCTCTACACGCGTAGGTGAAGCGATGGTGGCTAATCCCCCAGTCCCAGTCTATGACACCTCAGGCCCATACAGTGATCCCGATATTGTTATCAATCTCGAAAAGGGTTTGCCGCTCCTGCGTAAACAATGGATCGAAGAGCGCCAAGATACCGAACAATTGGCAGGCCCAAGTTCCGAATATGGCGTAGCCCGCTCCCAAGATCAAGAAACCCAACATCTGCGTTTTGCCCATATCGGCGCGCCTCGCGTTGCTAAGGCGGGTAGCAATGTCAGTCAAATGTTTTACGCACGCCAAGGTATCGTCACTCCAGAGATGGAATACGTCGCCCTGCGTGAATCCATGGGTTTAGAAAAGCTACGTCAAGATCCGCAATACAAACAACTACTCAAACAACATCCAGGCAAAAGCTACGGCGCCAATCTTCCTGAGATCGTCACTGGTGAATTTGTGCGCTCGGAAATTGCTGCTGGTCGCGCAATCATTCCTGCCAACATTAATCACCCTGAATTAGAGCCAATGATTATTGGCCGCAACTTCCGCGTCAAGATTAATGGCAATCTTGGCAACTCCGCCGTGACTTCATCCATTAATGAAGAAGTCGAAAAGATGGTGTGGTCGATTCGTTGGGGTGCAGATACCATTATGGATCTCTCTACTGGTAAACATATTCATGAAACACGTGAATGGATTATCCGTAACTCACCAGTACCGATTGGTACCGTTCCTATTTACCAGGCATTAGATAAAACTGGTGGAGTTGCCGAAGATCTTACTTGGGAAATGTTCCGCGATACCTTGATTGAGCAAGCGGAGCAAGGGGTGGATTACTTCACTATTCATGCGGGAGTATTGCTGCGTTATGTACCTTTGACAGCCGATCGCATTACCGGCATCGTCTCTAGAGGCGGCTCAATCATGGCGAAGTGGTGCTTGGCCCACCATAAAGAAAATTTCCTGTACACCAAGTTCGATGAAATCTGCGAGATCATGAAAGCTTATGACGTTTCGTTTAGCTTAGGTGATGGCTTGCGTCCTGGTTGTATTGCTGACTCCAATGATGCTGCGCAATTTGGAGAGCTCCATACCTTAGGTGAGCTTACTGCCAAAGCCTGGAAGCACGACGTGCAGGTCATGATCGAAGGGCCAGGGCACGTGCCTATGCAGCGCATTGAAGAGAATATGACTGAAGAGCTCAAGCATTGTTTAGAAGCCCCCTTCTACACGCTCGGGCCGTTGATTACCGATATTGCTCCTGGCTACGACCACATCACCAGCGGTATCGGTGCGGCGCAAATTGGTTGGTACGGTACTGCCATGCTTTGTTATGTCACACCCAAAGAGCACCTTGGCTTGCCAGATAAAGAGGATGTACGTACCGGCATCATCACGTACAAAATTGCAGCCCACGGTGCGGACTTAGCCAAAGGCTTGCCCGGTGCGCAGTTAAGAGATAACGCCTTATCCAAAGCCCGCTTTGAATTCCGCTGGGAAGACCAGTTCAATTTGGGCTTAGATCCTGAGCGCGCGCGTGAGTACCATGACGCAACCTTGCCAGCTGAAGGCGCGAAGATTGCGCATTTCTGCTCCATGTGCGGTCCTAAGTTCTGCTCCATGAAAATTACTCAAGAAGTACGGGATTACGCAGCAACCTTGGATGCCAACGGCAACCCTAAGGTGATTCCGATTGCTGTAGAGGCTTCACTTGGCATGGAAGAAAAATCGCTTGAGTTCCGTGCACGTGGTAGCGAGATTTATCAGTAAATATGCAGCACAGTATCGCGCAAAGTAAGTACGCCATTATTGGAGCAGGCCTTATGGGTCGGCTGCTAGCGGCATCACTTGCTCAGCGCGGTGCCCAAGTTCAGTTATTTGAGCGCAGTGGTCCAAATGCCTCAGAAGCAGCCGCGAGAGTCGCTGCCGCAATGCTAGCCCCCCTCGCCGAATCTGCGATCACGGAAGATAATGTCGTGCGCATGGGTGTACACAGCCTGCCGCGTTGGCAGCAAATCATTGAGGGACTATCAAACCCAGTCTATTTTCAGCAAGACGGCACCTTGATCTTATGGCACCGTCAAGATGCTAGTGATGCCGAACGCTTCACTGCCCATCTAGAAAAGAATAGCGCGCAACATGAGCATCTCAAAGCTCCACAGCGACTTGATCAGGCCGCCTTGCAAGTACTTGAGCCCCAAGTTGCTGAACGTTTTTCTCAGGGACTTTATCTACCCAATGAGGGTCAGCTGGATAACCGTCAATTACTGGATGCTCTAGGTAAAGAATTAGAACTCTTACGCGTGAACTGCCATTGGCATCATGCAGTCGACCCGGAGCAACTTCAGGCAGAAAATACTTTTGACTGGGTGATCGATTGTCGTGGCTTAGGGGCAAAAACAGCTTGGCAGAAAAATTTGGCATCGGATTTAGTCGCAGACAAACCCTTACGCGGCGTGCGGGGTGAAGTGATTCGCTTATACGCACCTGAGGTGAAATTACGCCGCCCTACTCGCCTGATACATCCACGTTACCCAATTTATATTGCCCCAAAGGAACATGATGTCTATGTGGTTGGCGCAACTGAAATTGAATCTGAGGATTTGTCTGGCATGAGTGTGCGCTCAGCTATGGAATTACTTAGTGCGGTCTACACAGTGCACAGTGGCTTTGCGGAAGCACGTATTTTAGAGATGGCTACCCAGTGTCGGCCTACTCTGAAAGATAATTTGCCAGAAATTCGGGTGAAGACTAAAAACAATTGCACCAGTCTGATGTTGATTAATGGACTGTATCGCCACGGCTTTATGATCTCCCCCGCAATTTTAGACAGTGCATTAGAGATCTTGGAGTGCGGGCATAGTGATACAGCTCTTAGCTTAAGTCTGAATGTGCAGCAGAGTGTATTCGATGCAGGAATTGCAGTATGCGCATAACCGTGAATCAAGTTGCACGTGACTTTCCTCAGGGCACTAAGGTGAGCCAAGTCCTTGACTATATTCAGGCTAGGCCGCCTTTTGCCGTAGCCGTCAACCTCACTTTCGTTCCTAAAACCCAGTATGCGGAATGCACGCTCAACGAGAATGACGCCGTTGAAGTCATTGCACCCGTAACGGGTGGCTAGTAAATCATAGAAGTAAATAATATGACTGCATCTCTTTTAAATCAAACCGCAAATCCAGATCCGCTAGTGCTATACGGCGAGACTTTTGCCAGCCGCTTGTTACTTGGTACCTCACGCTATCCTTCGCCCCAAGTTCTAGAAAATGCGGTGCAAGCATCAACACCTGGCATGATTACCGTGAGCCTTCGGCGCCAAGGCAGCGCTGTCGCAGAGGCCCATTCTGATTTTTGGGATCTTTTGAAGAAAATGGCAGTGCCTGTTTTGCCGAATACCGCTGGCTGCCATAGCCCTCAAGAAGTGATAACGACTGCGCAAATGGCTCGCGAAGTATTTGAGACTGCTTGGATTAAATTAGAGCTGATCGGTGACGACTACACTCTTCAACCAGACACCCTGAAGCTGGTTTCTACCGCAGAAATCTTAATTAAAGACGGTTTTAAGGTTTTGCCTTATTGCACAGAAGATTTAATCTTGTGTCAGCGACTAGTGGATGTCGGCTGTGAGGCAGTCATGCCTTGGGCAGCTCCGATCGGTACTGGCCAAGGCCCACTTAATCCCTATGCAATGAAATTATTACGCGATCGCTTAAAGGTGCCCTTACTCGTAGACGCTGGCCTAGGCTTGCCTTCGCATGCCTGTACCGTAATGGAATGGGGCTTTGATGGTGTTCTTCTGAATACTGCCGTCGCCTTAGCTGACGATCCAGTAGTGATGGCAAAGGCTTTTAGTATGGCGGTAGAAGCAGGACGTCATGCCTTTATTTCTGGGGCAATGCCTGCTCAGCAATCAGCTCAAGCAAGTACCCCTTTGGTGGGTACCCCATTCTGGCATCAGAGCTAATTATGGGTTTGATAAGAGAACTTGCCGATCACATTGTGACGGCGCATCGCTCTAGCGATATGAGCTTAGCTATTCCGACTTTTAGTATCAGCAACCCTCCACCTCGTATTGATAACGAACATACTTCAGACCAATATGAATTAGCTGGAACGCTAGCGGCAATCCAAATGGGCTTTATAGAAGCGGATGCGAAAGTGCTTGGTAAGGCTTGGACGCGTATGGTCCATCATGATGGCGAATTCAATCCCACCAAATGGCCTCACCGACCTGAGCATTTTGATCTGTTGCCCTGGACACGCAATATGAACTCCAATGCGTTTCCTGAGTGTCCTAAGCATCTTGGCTTATATGCTGTCATGCCGGATGCCGATTGGGTTAAACGCATGGTTGATGCGGAAGTGCCTACTGTGCAGTTGCGCTTTAAATCAGATGACAAAGCAGCTATTCGCCAACAAGTGATGCAGTCCGTTGCTGCCGTTAAAGGCAGTAAAACTTTGCTCTTCATTAATGATTTTTGGCAAGAGGCCGTTGAGGCTGGAGCATACGGGGTTCATCTTGGTCAAGAAGATATGGCAAGTGCAGATTTGACAACGATACGAGCTGCTGGCTTACGCTTGGGCTTAAGTACCCATGGCTATGCCGAGATGGTCTACGCTGATCGCTTTTGCCCAAGCTATATTGCAATGGGGGCGGTATTTCCCACGATGCTGAAAAAGATGGTTACGGCACCGCAGGGATTGGGGCGCTTATATCAATACGCCAAGTTGCTGAGCCACTATCCGCTAGTTGCTATCGGCGGTATCGATGAAAGCAGCATCCATGCAGTAAAACAAAGTGGCGTGGGATCAGTCGCTGTAGTCAGAGCCATTACTAGCTCTGCAGATCCTAATGCCACGGTCAAACGCTTGCAGGAATTAATGCGAGACTAAGTCGTTTATTACGATGACTGATTTTCTACAGGCAGTGACGTAGGATAAAAATCGTGCATAGGCCATAGTGGCCCAGGACCCTCGCCAATGCTCAAGAATTGCCCCGCCACTAAACCGGCCTCCACGAAAGAAATTGCTTTACCTACGGCATGCATCAGATCATGACCATCGGCTAGATAGGTGGCAATTGCAGAGGCTAAAGTACAACCCGTACCGTGGGTGTTCTCGGTCTTAATTCGGTCATGCCTAAATTCTTTCACCTGAATGACTTCCAAGTCATCTTCAACCGAACGCCACATCAACAAGTCTGTAATTTGGGTATGCGTTGAGTCAAGATGGCCTCCTTTGATAAGCACTGCTTGCGGGCCCATATCTAGTAAATCTTGGGCTGCCTGTTTAAAATCTCCCGCACTGGAAATGTCCCTTCCCAACAAAAGACTAGCCTCATCTAAATTTGGCGTAATTAAGCTAGCTAAGGGAAATAATTCAGCAATCATGGCTGCGGCGGTGTCGTCACCCCCCAAGCTCGCACCCGAGGTTGCCCGTAAAACTGGATCAAGCACAATCTTCTCGACCCCATGCCTAAGTAGACTGGTGGCAACGGTTCGGACAATTTCTGGGCTGGCCAACATCCCAATCTTGACGATGTCCGCCCCAATATCATCGAAGATGGCGTCGATCTGCGCCTCTACTATATCGAGAGCTACATCCTGTATCCGCGTGACTCCTAGGGTGTTTTGGGCAGTAATAGCAGTCACCACAGTCATGCCGTAAGCACCCAAAGCAGTCATCACTTTGAGGTCCGCTTGAAGCCCTGCTCCACCCCCGCTATCCGAGCCGGCAATGGTCAATACTTTAGGGATCTGCACAGAAGTGGGAAGAGAGGATTTCATCTTGCTATAATATCGGCTTATTCCTCGATAGCTCAGTTGGTAGAGCGCCGGACTGTTAATCCGTAGGTCCCTGGTTCGAGCCCAGGTCGAGGAGCCAAATTAAAACCCTGTATGCTTAGCCGCTACAGGGTTTTTTCATTAGGGCTTGATAATCGTTATTCACAGTTATTCACCCCCTGTAACTGCAATCTCCCGAACCTCAAAGGGATCTCTGGTTTCAGGGATATTTGGGGTTTTAGCCTTTGTGCCTGGTATTAACTCAAAATCAGGTTTAAAAATGGTGAGGGTACTTTTCAGTTGATCAAAGGGTTTGCGGTCCCCCGCAAACTTTACCTTGCCCTCGGTTAATAATTGATCGAAGGTCGTTTTGCCTCCCATAACCAATTCCAAATCACTGCGATTAATTGTGATAGTTAAATCGGGGTTTTTTGCTTGCTGCCCCTTAATATTTGTCAACGCAGAGTTGCTCAACTCTACGACAAATTTTTGGCCATTATCTGGTGTAACCAAGTTCATCACAAACTTCATGCCGTCTGCTTTTTTACTGTCCATACTAATGGCGAGGGAGTTAAGCCACAGATCCGTACTCATGGCTTTGATCATATCTGGGCCATTAGATTTTGGTGGCACGCCAGCAGGCATGCCATGACGTAATTCATAAGCGGCAGCGAGGAAGCTGTTGCGCACACTTGGGCTTTCTTTTTGATAGCCAATTTGCTCATATGTATCAGCCAATAAATTCTTAGCGGGTACATTATCGGGTTGCGCATAGACCAGTTTATTTAATAATTCCGTAGCTTCACGATATTTGCCTTGTGAGTACAGCTGCTTGCTCTTTGTCATAATCTTTTTCGAGCCTCCCATCATCTCCACATAAAGCGGGGCTGAATCTCTTGGGGATAAAGGAATTAAAGTAGCGGGATTTGCATCCCAATAGCCTAGATAGCGATTGATGACCGCACGGCTATTGTGCTCTTCGGAGCCGTGATAGCTATGTGCCGCCCATTGGGTCTTCAAACTTTGAGGTTGCTTGTACACGTTTTGAATTTCATTGATGGTAACGCCTTGGTTAGCTAGGTGCAGTACTTCATTATGTAAATGGGCGTAGCTATCACGCTGAGTGCGCATCACCTCTTGGATGCGCTCATTACCCCAGCGAGGCCAACTATGCGAAGCAAACATTACCTGAGCAGTGTTTCCATAGCGATAGAGTGCATTATTTATATTCTTAGACCAAGCTAAAGAATCGCGCACTAACGCACCGCGCAAGGTATAAATATTGTGAATGGTACCGGTAATGTTTTCTGCTGCCCAGAAGGCCTGAAACTGGGGGAAGTAAGTATTCATCTCAGCAGGCGCTTCTGTTCCGGGAGTGTTTTGGAACTCCATAATCACCCCATCAACCGTCATCGTTTCAAAAGGTTGATCGATATAGCGATTAGGCTCAATTAAGCCTAAATTACCTGAGGCGGTATTTTTACCAATGGATTGATCAACGTGCCCAAAGGGACTGCGGGGCAACAGAATTCCATATTGAAAAAACATCCGACGCGTCATCGCATTACCAGCATAAACATTTTCTGCTACAGCATGCTCCATGAAGCCGACGGGTGCAATTACCAATACCTTGCCGCTCCTCACATCCTCTTCGCTCACGACACCTCTTACCCCGCCGAAGTGATCAGCATGAGAATGGGAATACACCACAGCAACCACTGGGCGCTTACCTAACTTTTCGTTCACAAGCTCTAGGGCTGCTCTTGCAGTTTCCTTAGAAGTAAGTGGATCAAACACAATCCAGCCGGTATCGGTCTTAATAAAGCTAATATTGGCTAGATCAAATCCGCGTACTTGGTAGATTTTCCCAGGCACCACCTCATATAGGCCATATGCCATGTTTAAAATAGCCTGCCTCTGCAGGGATGGATTAACGCTATCAAAATCTTTACCTTGCAGTAAAAAATCATAGCTTCCCATATCCCAAGCTACGTTACCCGCATCAGCCATGATTTGCTTATAAGCAGGAGCCGCTACAAAACCCCTTTGAGCTTCCTCAAAGTCACGCTTATCGTCAAAGGGCAGCGTTTTACGCAGACCATTTTGCAGCTCAACAGTAAAAGTTGAGGGCGACTTACCCGCCGGATCAAAATGCTTACCCTTCATTGCGCCAGCATCAGAAACTATCCCACCACCTCCGGCCGCAAAAACAAAATTAGCAAATAGTAAGCCTGATAGTAAAAAAATGAGAAGGGTATTTTTTTCATCACTATCCTTTAGAAAATGCTCCTAGCTTAAACTAAATGTGACCAATTTTGCTATATTTACTAAAATCTAGATATAGTTTTTAAAAGCTAATGTAGTGTATTTACACTATTTATCTACTTCCCCACGTTTTTGACTTGGAAAAGGCTTATCAATAAATTAAAAACTTTCAGGTCATGCGACTTTGAATTCTTTTTCTTTATTTGCGAGCAAATTGCACACTCATGACGGCAAGTCGTCGATAGAGATTAAGCTGCTCAGACACAATGAGCCCATCGTAACCAAGGCGTTCTATTGGTACCCATAAAGAGACCCAGCCAATAATGACGAAGGCCTCGCAGATCACCAAGCTAAAGTAACTATCGGGCCAGATTTGTAAGCTGAAGTATTTGATAGTCAATAAAATGATCATCATCCCAATACCTACACCGAGCCATTTAAACATGCGATTGCGATGGCGATTATTTTGCCGCTCAATTAATAAGGCTTCATATTCAAAAAATTTGTTTACGGCCTGCTGTACATCGGACTCGGTGGCCTCACCCGGCTCTTTTCCAGTAATGTGAAGTAAGAGTCCTAAGGGTGACTTAGGAGGCGCATCACCGGCCCACTGCAAAATATGATGCACCGCCCTTGGATCAAGATCACGCTGTCGAAAAGGGGTCGGATCAAGATCGCTAAATAAAGAATCTAGTGACTCAATATTTACATCAATAAAGTAGGTCTTTTTTTCTTGATTTACTAGATTCATGAAGATGAATGCTTATACAGGATCTACATGCGTCATCACATTAAGGACTGGCAAAGTGTCAGTGACTTTTTTAGCGGCAGCGAAAGCAATATCATGGCCGACCTGAACAGTGGCATTTTTATCCACTTCAATGTGGACATCAGCCAAAATCATGTCGCCCATTTTGCGCGTACGCAAATCATGACAACCTTTAACCCCCTCGGTTGTCATAATCGTATCAATAATTTTTTGGTGCTCTTCAGAAGAAACTGCGCGGTCCATTAAGTCATTTAGGGCATCCCAGCTAAATGACCAGCCTGTTTTGGTAATCATGAGGCCGACAACTAAAGCGCCCACCGAATCTAAGATGGGGTAACCCAATAACGCGCCAACGATACCAACAGAAACCACTAGAGAAGAAGCCGCATCGGAGCGCGCATGCCAAGCATTCGCTACCAGCATACTAGAGCGGACTCTCTCAGCAACCGCCAGCATATATCTAAATAACAGCTCTTTAGCTGCCAATGCGCCTAAGGCGACGTAGAGTGCCAAAATCTGTATTTGACCAGCAGCAACGGGATTAATAATTTTATTACCCGCCGCCCAAAGCATGCCTAGACCGACCACCAATAAAGAAACCCCTAAAAATAAAGAGGCGGCAGTTTCATATCGCTGGTGACCATAGTGATGATCTTCGTCGGCATCTTTACTACTGTGGTGGTTGGCAAATAGCACAACAAAGTCGGCTACTAAATCCGTGAGTGAATGAATACCATCTGCAATTAAGCCCTGAGAGCCCGCCAATACACCGGCAGTTACTTGAGACAAGGTCAAGCCTAAATTAACGAGCACACTCACTAGGGTGCTGTTGCGGCCTGCTTTCTGCTTCGCAACAGAATCAAGCTCAGGGTTTTCAATCAGCAGGGATTCAATCGGTTCCATGGAATTATTCTAAAGGCAATGCAAGTAAAAATCGTGACTAATGCTCAAATCAACTGTTTTTTGCGCAAGTTACTCAGGCGATTATTCAGACTTTTCAGGGTAAGCAGATGGTATTTATCTCCCTCTGACCAGTTAGACCCCTTCCATTCAATGCCCTCCTCAGTAATTTTGCCAAAAGGCTCTCTACCTTCCTTGGCATAGCCTTCCAAAATAGACATGAGCAAGGCCCTATCATCTGACTCATTAGCATCCTTGAGAGCATCTAAGATGGGCTGAGTAATCGCGTCTTTGTGAATCACTTTCTCGGTGAAATGCTTTGATTTAGCAGGCGCTTCAAAGATATATTCGTGAGGCCACTCAAACACCATTCTGGCGGCATTTTTTACTGCTTCAGGGCTTACCGCCTGAGTGTTGACCCCCTTGGGATCGCTCGGGAGCTGTAAATCCATAATCCAGCTTTCTAATTCTTGCATCCGTTGATGACGACCCTCATCACTGTCGGGCTTGGCATCTTGTTGGGATTGCAGCAAAGTTATCCATGCCCAAGCGATATCTTTAGGTACGGCAAAGGGCTGGTTGAGCGTGTCACTGGCGCGCTTTAAAAGGGATTTAGATGCTGGCTTGCTCATAGTGTCTTTCGTTATTTATTGTGACCAGCGGTGATTATCGTGGTCAAGAGGCATGCACTCAATAAAAGAGTGCTACAACATGCTTATCACTGGCGTTAAATCAGATTTTTGACGCCGCGGGCCAGCTTTAGTGCGCCGAACCCAAAAGCCAAAACTTTGCTTGCTAGTTTTGGCTTGAAATGAGCCAAAATAGCGAATATGCTGGTCCACAAAAACGGGGTATCTTGTACAAAATGAATCGCATCTAACCCCTTGTCCGCCCAAGACAAAGGCTTCTTAAGGGGTTGAAAATGAATAGCCAGTTCCAAGCGCTCTAGGACTGCAACTTCTTGCAGCTCTTTTTGTCGCAGCTGCAATTGACTCAAGCTCGCACTCATTTTCCGCTAAGCTCCTGTCGATCCTTGGCGAATTCTGCAATAGTTGCCTCAAATAATTTAGGCATCGTTTTAAGCGAGCGCAAGACAACCGTTGCCATCAACGCACCAATCATCAGAAATCCGCCGGCAAGCATACTTAAAGCCAAGAGGCGATTGCTCTCCCAGCTATAAATCACAATTAACAATGCCAGCATGACGAGTCCAAAAAAAAGGAAGAATAAGGCACAGGCAACCAAAACAAATAGGCTAATAGTTCTAGACCTGGCAATCTGCACATCAATAGAAATTAATTCCAGCCGGTTCTGAACTAGGGCAATACCCGTTGCCACTAGATTCTGAATGGAAGAAAGTATATTTTCCTGGGACATGAATAGCCTAGCGGCGGCTAATTAAAAGACCAATCAACAAGCCTACACCGGCCGCTACGCCAACTGCCTCCCATGGCTTACGGTGTACGAACTCATTGGCATTCTCAGTCAACTCTGAACCCTTCTCGGCTAAAGCATGCTCAGCGTTAACAAAATTTTCTTTTGCACTAGAAAGGGTTTCAAGAACCTTAGAGCGAATCGCACTGATCGGGCCCTCGTCATGAGAAGCGGTTGCCTTTAAAAGATCTTCGGCGTCAGACATTAAAGCCCTGAAGTCTTTCACTAGACGACCTGAAGTCATGTTTAATTCATCGATATTCATTTTTGCAGTCTTCTTGCTAGTCATGCTTTACTCCCGTGGGTTAGAGATTGTTACTCTATTCTAAGCACCTCTACGCAAAGATCCCATTAATAAAATGGTCATTCCAGCATTTCCCTCTTTAAAGTACTTTAGATGATCTTTTAAATTGGGTCTTCTTTTGATGAGGGCATGATAAGCCTGCGTGGAATAAGCCACTTCCTCCCCAAAATAAAACGCATCTACTCTATCAGCGAAGAAATTATTTTCCAGGGCATTGTGAACCGCCCTTTTAATGTGCCCTCCAGTCCCTCTTGAGCCATATCCATGAATCAAGATGACTGCCTTAATGCCGAGTTCACTCACGCGACGTAGAGCTATAGTTAGGCGCTCTAGCGCCTCCTCTACTGTTGGGTTGGCATGCTTTAAATTGAGAACCAAAATATCGCTCAGGACAGATGGAAGATCTGCGTTACCGCAATGCTCACAAGAATCTTGCATCCCTCTAGGATTTCCGCAATGCGAACACTCAAAAGAAATAGTCATCTTTTAGCATGTTGCCGAAGATCGAGCGAATAAACCTCATATCTCATCAAGAGCAATACTTATTCGATAAGCTCTGTGCACTAGTAAGACGATCATCAATCATGCGGGTCAAAATGACTTGGGCAGCTTCTCTGTTTTCTGGTGACTTTAAGCTCTGTTGAATTAAGGAGCTCACATCCTTGCGAATCGATGTATTGCCATATTGCAAACTTTTCATAGTGACTACCGCCTCAGCGGAAATCTGGCATTGCTGGCTTATTAATTCACGGGAATCTCCACTGGTATTTGCATATGCAATTGCAGCAACAGAGATTGAAACGATCAAGAGTATTAATTTTTTCATCTTATTTCCTTAATTTGTGACCACAAGTAGGACAGCAACCTAAATCTTTTGCACGCAATTTTCTCAGCGCCGCATAAACGCTAGTTTCAGAAATTTCCATTTTTCGAGCAGCTTGAGCGGCAGTCATGCCCTTCCCCATCCAGTCCAATGCCTGCTGTGTTTTTGGTATTACTTTTCTCATATCTTCCCCATACCTGAACTATACTACACAAGTTGTGAAGTTGTGAACTTTATAAAATAATGTTGTATTTGTACCTCACGTGAAATTCATTAAGGGGTCAGGGTTGTAAAGATGGAATACGCAAGAGGTTTACACTTAACGGGAATATTTAATCTAAAAGAGCCCTACAGAAATGAACCTACCCGCAAATCAACTCACTATGACGATTCTCATGACGCCAGATAAGACCAACTTTTTTGGTAATGTGCATGGCGGTGAAGTGCTCAAACTACTGGATCAAGTAGCCTATGCTTGTGCTAGCCGATATGCGGGCCGACATGTTGTCACCCTAAGCGTAGATCAAGTGACTTTCAAGCAACCCATTCATGTTGGTGAGCTGCTCACCTTCTTAGCTTCTGTGAACTTTACTGGAACCTCATCCATTGAGGTGGGCATCAAAGTCATAGCTGAAAATATCCTCACTAAGACGATTAGGCACGTTAATAGCTGCTTTTTAACCATGGTAGCCATGAACGAGGAACGTAAACCAATCGCCGTACCAATATTTGAGCCAAAAAGCAGTGATGAAATTAGGCGACATCGTGGCGCCATCCTCAGAAGAGAGATGCGCAAAGAATTAGAGCAAAAATTTAACGCAATTAGGACAAGTCAGGACTAAATCAAGGCTTCAGTTAATACAGCGCTTTGCCAAAAATATCGCAAAACTAAAATGGCTAGCAGGATAGGTATTACTGTTGTCGTTTGAAATCCCAATGATGCATTAATAAAAACATACTTAGGACGATCACAATAGATCGAATTGAGGCTCTAAGTAAAACAAGTACGAGTACGCTACTCACTTTCGCTTAAAAAGCCCCTTTCAAGCCGATCATGGCACTCCTACCCATTTGCGGTGCATATAACCGAATAGTCTCAGGAGTGGTCGCATAACGAATTTCTTGATTTAATAAATTAGTCAGGCGCAAGTACGTTGTCCAATTTACTTTACCTACTTTTTTTGAATAAGAAATACCGGCATTAAGTAAGTTGTAGCTGGGTGTGGGTCCAATCTCAAAACTAGCCAAACGATTTTGAGAATAAGCATGTATAAAAGTGGCATTGGTGCGCCATTGATTTTTTTCATAAGCGACTTCAGCTCCGACCCTAGGAGCCGGCTGTAGTGGCAAATTGCCGCCGCTATCAAAACTTCCTCGCGAGACATCACCAAATAACCGGCCTCCAATTCCAGGCTGACGCCAATGATGCGTGAGTTCACCCTCCACACCTTTAATGCTTGCATTCGCTTGCTGAGTTGTAGCCACTGGGTAGAGATTACTTGTATCCAATACCCCTGTGTAATAACCATAAATATAGTTAGTAAATTTATTGGCATACACATTCATCTTGCCCTGAATATCTCCCGATGTCTTTTGAATCGTATATTCCAAATTATGTGAAATCTCTTTTTGTAAATTGGGGTTGCCAATAATGAAAGTACCTGTGGCATCATGTGGACCGTAGGCATAGAGCTCTGGTGCGTTAGGCGCTCTTTGAGATACCGTGTAAGACAGCCCTGTTCCATAGCCAGGCATAAAAGTCCACAAGCTTCCTGCAGAATAAGAGAACAAATTAAACTGACGATTAAGTAAGCTTGGCGCGTTGTAAGTAACGCCATTGCTAAAAGTAGTTCCCCCTCCAGAGCTCGCATAGACACTAGATTGATTAGGGGCTTGAGAAAGGGGGTTGTAGCGCACGCCCACGCTGTTTTTGAGTGCGCCAAATTGACCTTCTTCTACCCAAAACAAGGCATTTGAATTGGTGGTGGTCTGAGGAACTATTGCTGACTGCCCTGTGGGCACATCCGTTGCTGTTAATTGCGCGGTGGAGGATTGAAGGCCGAAGTTACCCTTCCAGCCAAGCCATTGCAAATGTGACAACACGGCCCTCATTTCCGTAGCATTGTTTTTCCAAATAGTGGCTGGCGTACCTTCCGAAGTGAATTCATTATGAATGTAGTTGCTGTTTGAAATGCTGAAATTAAAAGCAGAGAATCCTGCAAAGGGTTCACGTGTTTCATGCTGCAGGTCGTAGCGATTTTGGGACTGCTGAATAAAGCCACCATTAGCACTAGGAATGCCATAGTTGTGATTCAGCCTCTCAACTGAAATACCTGTGTACCCTGAATCCCCAATGTAAGAGGCGCCTAAACCAAGATTATTTTGGTTGTTGAATGAGAACGGCAACTTTCCTGAATAAGGTACGTTCACGGGATATCCTGGGGTGATTGCCCAATTGGCATTGGGTCCGCCCTGCTCCGCAAAGCCCGGGATACGATAGTTATTTGAATTGCTGATTGCAGTATCTGCATGCAAAGCAATCGGCCCTGTTGAGCTATCCACTACCAGCGCCGCAGTTTTGCCCTGATTGGCGTACTCGTAATTCGTATCCATAACCCCGGTAGTTTCTCCAGGCAAAGTGGAAGCTATACGATCATTGACTATATTAATGAGGCCGCCACTGGAACCTGAGCCATACATCAAGGCTGAGGCGCCACGCAGAATTTCAATTTGGCGCGAATTCTGCAGCGGGCTTGCTACTGCATGATCGGCTGAAATGCCCGAAATATCATTAACCGAAAGACCGTTTTCTAGAATTTGTACCCTTGCACCTTCAAGCCCGCGGATGACTGGCCTTGAGGCGCCTGGGCCAAAGCCTGAGGATGAGACTCCCAATTCATTTCCCAGAGTAGCGCCTAGGCTAGTGCCTAGTTTGTCTTGCAGCTCACTTCCAGAAAGAACCTTACTTGGGGTCATAATGCTTTGACCGCCCTCTTGCGTGCCGGTTACCGTGACTTCCAAACCCGCACTGGACTGACTTTGCGAAAGAGCAAATTCCACATGCATACCCAGACCCAAACTCAAACCCATCAATACCACTAACTGCTTAAATCTAAAGCGCTTCATACCAAGTCCTTCAACTACCTCTCATTACGCTAGAGGCGATACCAAAAAGCACCCTGTCTAATAAGACAATAGATGCAAGTGATGACTACCGAGGGAGTGATTGGGGTGGAGCTTGAGATTGATAAAGCCAAACTTTGAGAAGAATAAAGCTGGCCAGAATAACAACAAGGGGCGTTGGGTGACTAAAGCTTGGCAGATTGAGATCACCCTGCCCTGAAATTGCTGATGCTCCCAACAGGAGGGAATCCAATAATTTACAAACCGGGTTTGATTTTTGGGGATCTGCACTAAATGCCTGCTCTATTTCATCAAAAACGGCATAAGACTGCGCGTCTTGCGTTTGATTGGCATGCAGCATTCCATGAAAAAGTCCAATAGATTGCATACCCAATACTGCAAAGCACAGCACCACGGCCAAAATCACCGCATGGACTTTACTTACAAGAGGGTTCTGAAATTTAGAATGCACCGATCTATTTTAGCAAACGAGTCATAAAAACAGTTATTGAGTGTTTTGCGCCACTGGCAATCCTAGATTGGCCATTGAAGGCATTAAGCCTAATCTCTAAGAGTCATTTCTTGGATCCCGCAAATAGCTCTGTACATCCTTTTCTCCGGCAAGATGCTGGAGAACGCCGTAGGCAATGTAAGGCATCACGATGAGCCAATACAAAAAGGTCAACGCCAATACTTTAAGGGGTTCACCCTGACAAAAACTCAGCATTGAATCAATGAAACCGTGACCTTTCAGAAATCCTTGAGCACCAGCTTCTGTATAGCGAATCAATAATACAATGACGGTGGAAAAAGTCGTACGACGAATCACCAACCAATAAATTGAAGTGGCGCTTTTATCAGGCTCAGTAAAAGGCTGCAACATTTGCGCGGTCACCAGGAACTTGGACAACACTACCGCTTGCAGTATTGCAAATCCATAAGAGAGAAAGCCCTTCTCAGCTAAGTGCGAGACCTCTTGATTGTAAAAAGTGAGTGCACAAAACCAAACAGCAAAATAAGCAGATGACACTGCCCAGTCAAGCAGCGCATTTTTCAAGCTATGAAGAAATTTAGACATATAGGTTGATGATTCATGGTGGGGCTTCTAGGAGGTCCATTTTAAGAGGACGCAAACCAAGATGCACTAACTTAATAGCTTAAGTTACCTCACTACTTGAGTCCGGGGAATACGCTATTTCCCACCGTGAAGAACAACGAAGCAATTAACACTGGACCCTTGGCTAATGTCGCCCGTGGACATCCTCAAGCACTTTTTATGCCGCTCCATTTAAAAAAGGGAGTTTTAAATGAATGGCATCCAAATCGGCCATTTTGGACATTTCAGGCTTAAAGTCGAAAATCGACTCCTTAAAACCGCAATTTGCTAGTAGTTTTCGCTAAAACAGCAATAAAAACCAATTCTTTTGTGTAACTCCTTGACACACTACGAAAATAAGCAAACAATTGGGTACAAGGTTTTATTTAAAGCCTTTTGGTGTGTTGTAGGATGAGTTCGATTAAAAAGTATTTGCCCTCCATCACAATTATTTTAAGTTTATGTAATGGAGTTAGCATGGCAACAGGAATTGTAAAGTGGTTCAATGACGCAAAAGGTTTCGGTTTTATTAAACCAGACGATAGCGAAGAAGAGTTGTTCGCGCATTTCAGCGCAATCAACATGGGTGGTTTCAAAACCCTCCAAGAAAACCAAAAGGTAACGTTTGACATTACCCAAGGTCCTAAGGGAAAACAGGCTACAAATATTCAAGCCGGTTAATCTTCCTTAGATGATGATGAAAGCCCAAGACTAGTTCCTTGGACTTTCATTCAAGCAAGACTGCTTTAAATCTTCCAGTAGTTCAGTAATTTCAGTAGAGTTCTTAAACTCGTCTCCTACCCTTGAGTATTTATCGCTCTAAGCGTTCCAGTCTTCATATTCAAAGTCCTAAAGCTAGATCAGACTCTAAGCACGCCCGCTTTTTGCTCTCAACAGGAGTAGCCTAGCAATAATTTAGGCGCTACTTGGTTTTTTAAAAATCTAAGCTATATGCACAACTTCACTAAGAATTTACTAGTGCGCAACAGTGTTAGACAATAGATTAATCACTAGCACTCCGGCAATAATCAAACCCATTCCAATTAAAGCCCACAGATCTAATTTCTGACCGAGCCAAACCCAACCGACAATGCTGACAAGCACTATTCCTGCGCCGGACCAAATGGCATAGGTAATCGAGACAGGAATGAAATTAAGAACCTTGGATAGGCAATAAAAAGCAATGCCATAACCTATGACTACCATGGCAGTGGGTACCAAGCGCGTATAGCCCTCGACAAACTTTAAAGCAGTCGTGGCCATTACCTCAGCGGCAATGGCGATGCCAAGATATAACCAAACCATCTAGAAACTCCTATTTTTGATAGTTGGTAGGAACGCAGCCAGCACCACCAACATGAAGTATGAAAGTATATATAAAAGATTTTTAGATGAACTATCTAAAGTTTGGAAATCACATTCCGTTGATACGAGAATAACTGCAAGATGGGAACGCGTCGAATCCAGCGAAAGATGCCATGTTCATCAATCCAATTCGCATAGGCTACGTAATCAGGATCATTCGACATATGACGCTCTTCGGTCTTGGCGCGCAGAGCGTATATCAAGTTAAGGCCCAACAAAAGAATGCAGTGCCTCTGTAGTATCCCCTTAGATTCGTACTCAACTAAAAAGCCAAAAATGTCAGAAGAACAAAGAAAACAGCTTCAAGCCCAGACAAAGATTGTCAAAAAGGTATCCATTTAGCTGACACCCTTAATAGAGATTGAATTTTTGTTATTGCAAGTCATTGGCATGGGGGTATGATTTATCTATGAGATACATCTTAATTCTACTTTTTATCAGCACCAATGTAATGGCGCAGGCTATTTATGACGCAAACGGCCAATATAGAGGTTACCAGCAGACTAGCCCCAGTGGCGTAACGAACGCTTACAACGCTCAAGGTCAGAATACAGGCTCTTCACAGGTTGATAACGGGCAGACTAACTACTACAGCCCTGCTGGCGCATACAGAGGCACCAACACAGCCACACCAACCCCACCTGTACCAAACACCACAATTAACGCACCTCGTCAGACTCCACAGGCGCCAATAATGAAAGGTTGGTAAGCGTACTTAGCAATGACCGCTAACGACCCAAAGCAGACATTTAACGAAATAAAAAACCACTCCGCAGAGTGGTTGGCGATACCAAACCAAACCCTAAGGAATGACTCGATAACAGTTAAACCATCCCACATCCACCTGTAGTGCTTGAAGTGCACTCAGCACTCCCGCCTCCCACCCCAGTGAATACCCTCACAGTAACTAGAGCTTCCAATACCTCATCACTTGTTTGAAGCATTTTTACTTCTTCTAATTCAATCATTTGTACTGGCATGTTTTTTCTCCTATAGGTTGTGGACTATCCACTACTAAATCCTAGCATAGGTATTTGAAGATTTGGAGTAGGAATTGCACCAATTTAGGCAATAAAAAACCACTCCGTAGAGTGGCTAGTAAAACCCAGCATCTAGTAATTCAAATTTGGGCAAGCTGAGAATTAACACAGGTTATTTAGGGAGAACAGGTTGTGTACACATTTGTGCCTTGATTTGACCCCGTAAATATACCCCCCCCCAGCAACCTCCAAAGACTCATCACTCGCTTCCACCATTTGCACTTCTTCTAATTCAATCATTTGTACTGACATGTTTAATCTCCTATAGGTTGTGGACTATCCACTACTAAATCTTAGCATAGGTATTTGAAGGTTTGGAGTAGGAATTGCACTAGATTGGGCAATAAAAAACCACTCCGTAGAGTGGCTAGTGATGTAGCGCTCAAGAAGAGACGGCCTGATATCTCTTAATGTTAACGGCTACAATACTGTGGATCTGTAACAGCGAATGTTCCAAACAAAATCGATGCTCCCTTTGAGCCACAGCTCGCCTCCAAAACATCATCACTCGCTTCCACCATTTGAACTTCTTCTAATTCAATCATTTGTACTGACATGTTTAATCTCCTATAGGTTGTGGACTATCCACTACTAAATCTTAGCATAGGTATTTGAAGGTTTGGAGTAGGAATTGCACTAGATTGGGGAATAAATAACTGCCTCTAGATATGCCTATAGATTCCTATATTTGGTGCGGTTAGAAGCCCTGCTTTCTTTGTCTGAGCCTTCGAGTAATGGTTAAATTTTTGCGAAAATATTTTTTGGTTTTGGATTTAAAAACATAAGGGGGTGTTTCCTAAAAATCACTCATCGGATGTCCAAAATACTATGCATAGGTGTACCTATAGCAAAGGGGCCTATTTAGGGGGTACGGGTACGGTGGGGTCTGGATTCTTGGAAATCAACAAGGGGTACCCCTGTTGTTTAATATAGGTCTATGAGTAAAGATAAGCGTGGTCTTGGGGATGTTGAATTCGCTAGCAAGGTGAAAACCCAGACCTTAAAGCAATTTCAGCTAGGAAAGAACCAATAGACCAGAATCTATTGGTATGTTTTATGGTATGTAGAAACAAAAAAATCCCCGAAGGGCTTTATCTATATAGCTAGGTGGCGGAGACGAGAGGATTCGAACCTCCGATCAGAGTTTTAGCCCCGATGCTCCCTTAGCAGGGGAGTGCCTTCGACCAGCTCGGCCACGTCTCCGTATTGATACATTTGCAACGCCTCACAGTTTAACGGATTACGTTACCCAATGGGGTGATCTTGCTAGTAAAGCGCTATTTATATTGCTTCCAAATTACTTTTGATCAAGTTCAAAGGCTTTATGTAAGGCGCGTACCGCCAATTCCATATACTTTTCATCGATGACAACAGAAATCTTGATTTCACTAGTAGAGATCATGATGATGTTGATACCCTCTTCCGATAAAGTGCGGAACATCTTGCTTGCCACCCCTACGTGGGAACGCATGCCAACCCCAACGACGGATACCTTAGATACCTTAGGGTCCCCTGAGATTTCTTTCGCTTCAATGTGGGCTTGAACCGTGTTCTTAAGTAATTCCAAGGCTTTTTGATAATCCGCCCGAGGCACTGTAAAGGTAAAGTCGGTTTTGCCTTCATAGGACTGATTCTGAATAATCATGTCAACATCAATATTGGCATCCGCAATTGGACCTAAGATTTGATAAGCAATACCTGGGCGGTCTGGAACCCCTAATACGGTAATCTTTGCTTCATCACGTGCAAATGCAATGCCTGAAATTACTGCAGCTTCCATGGTGCCATCCTCTTCAAATGTGATTAAGGTGCCCGACTTCATCTCTTCATCAAGGGGCATCATCGGATCTGTCAACGAGGACAGAACGCGGGTTTTTACTTTGTACTTACCTGCAAACTCAACCGAACGAATTTGCAAGACCTTGGAACCGAGGCTGGCCATTTCCAGCATTTCTTCAAAGGTAATATGGTCTAAGCGGCGCGCATCTTCACACACCCGTGGGTCCGTGGTGTAGACACCATCTACGTCGGTATAAATTAAGCACTCATCCGCATTGAGTGCTGCCGCCATGGCAACCGCTGAGGTGTCAGAGCCGCCACGACCTAAGGTAGTGATATTGCCATCGGCATCCACCCCTTGGAAGCCCGTGACCACTACAGCACGTCCAGCGTTTAAATCAGACAGTACCTTGACGCTATCAATACTTTTAATGCGGGCTTTAGTAAACGCTGAGTCCGTATGCACAGTCACTTGCCAACCAGCATAGCTCACCGCATCAACGCCTTCGCGCAACAGTGCCAAGGCGAGCAAACCCGAGCTGACTTGCTCACCAGTAGAGGCGATTTGATCAAGCTCACGAGGTTTGGCATCGGGATTGATATCTTTAGCTAAACCAAGCAATCGATTAGTCTCGCCAGACATTGCTGAGGGAACGACCACGACTTGGTGACCAGCCCGCATCCATTTAGCGACGCGTTTGGCCACGTTTTGGATGCGCTCAACTGAGCCCATCGAAGTACCACCATATTTATGAATAATCAGAGCCATAAAACCGTCTATATACCGGGAAATCAATTCCCTGAGATCTAAAAGGGGCTATTTTACAGGGTTTTCAGCGCTCCATTGGTTCTCTATCCACTGCGGCAAAACTCTGACACCCTTATCAGTTAGATGGGGATGGCTCACGCCTACTCCAGCAACGGCAATGATTTCATCACCGAGGTAGAGCAAAGGCGCGTGCCTCTGCCAAGGAGGAATATCGGCCTCCTGAAAAAGATTTTTTAGAGTCTTGCGGGGCGTTTTGGCTTTGATCTGCAGCTTTTCTGCTCCCTGACGCTCGCGCTGCGTAATCAAACCTTGGTTCAAGGCCTCTTCAATTTGCTTGGCAGAAATGCCCGCAGTTTTACTATTGCGAGGAATCGGCTGGAAGATCCAGCGCCCACTTTCAGGGTTAACTAGCTGTAGCATGCCGCGCCAAAGTCGAATACTAGCGCCATCATGCGACCACTCTAAATGGGCATCCGCACTAACCTGATGTAAATCCTGCCACCAAGATGTCAGGCGCTCCTGTGAGGGCATGGCCAAATGGTTGAGCTTGAGCCAATACCGCAGGACATTATTAGCGGCAGGCAAATCCACTTGAGCCAGCGTTAGTAAGGGAGCCAAGTGCAGATGGGTCTGCTTCAGTATTCCTTTGGCATCTTGAGAGGCTAAACGATCAAGCAGCTTTTGTGACTCCGCCAAAAGATTTGCACTGCGCGCTAAATTGGCGATCGCCTCCGGCTGAATCTTTGCCAAACTCGGCAAGATTTGATTGCGAATCGCATTGCGCCGAAAGCGGGGATTAAGATTGCTTGGATCTTCGATCCATTTGAGCCTCTTGGCTTTGGCATAAGCTTCTAATTCAGCGCGATTGAGATTGAGTAAAGGCCGCCATAAGGTAACGGCTTGATCGCCAGCGCTTAACAAGCGTTTCTCAGGCATAGCAGATAGGCCTGCTACCCCAGCGCCTCGCAACAATTGCAAGAGTACTGTCTCAGCTTGATCATTTTGATGGTGCGCTAGGAGTAAATTTTCAATGCCGTGCTCATGACAAAGTTCCGTCAAAGCATCATAGCGCCCTGCTCTGGCCCGCGCTTCAATATTACCCTCTGCTGTATTAGCAAAATGCAATAAACGAAAATCAAAATGCACCTGATATTTCTTTGCTAGCTTCTCACAAAACGCCAACCATTGGTCAGCCGCTGTTTGCAAACCATGGTGAATATGAAAAGCCCAAACCTCGAGAGTGTCATCCAATTGTCGGGCTGCGCAAACCGCATCAAGCAAGACAACCGAATCCAGGCCACCACTTAAGGCCACCGCAATCCGCTTGCTAGGCTTGGGGTTTGCTGTCGATTTCCTTGAACTTGCCATAACTCATTAAACGTTCGTGACGCCGTTCCAGCAACGCATTTACCTTCATGTCTTCAAAGGTATGAAGCGATTCTCTTAAGGCCTTACGCAGGTTAACCATCATGGCTTCGTAGTTACGGTGTGCGCCGCCTGTGGGCTCTGGAACAATTTTATCGATTAAACCCAACGCCTTTAAACGCAGGGCAGTCAGGCCCAGTTGCTCGGCTGCTTCAGGAGCTTTTTCAGCGGTCTTCCATAAGATCGAAGCACAACCTTCTGGAGAAATTACTGAGTAGGTAGAATTTTGCAGCATCAACACCACATCACCCATGGCAATTGCTAAAGCACCGCCCGATCCGCCCTCACCAATAATGGTAGAAATGATCGGTACCTCGAGTTCTGCTTGAACGTAAAGATTGCGACCAATCGCCTCAGATTGATTGCGCTCTTCCGCATCAATCCCCGGAAAAGCACCTGGGGTATCAACGAAAGTAAACACGGGTAAATGAAACTTTTCTGCCAAGCGCATTAAGCGCATTGCTTTGCGATAACCTTCGGGGCGGCTCATGCCAAAGTTTCTTAAAGCGCGCTCTTTGGTATCGCGCCCTTTTTGATGGCCGATCACCATGCAAGGCTGCGCATCAAAACGCGCTAAGCCGGCAATAATTGACTGATCGTCAGCGAAATTACGGTCGCCATGCAGTTCATGAAAATCAGTAAATAAAGCGCTCACATAATCTAATGTGTAAGGCCGTTGCGGATGGCGCGCTACCTGAGAGACTTGCCAAGGAGTGAGGTTTGCGTACACCTCTTTAGTGAGTTGCTGGCTTTTTTCAGTGAGCGTTTTAATCTCATCAGAAATATCTACTGAGGATTCATCTTGCACGAATTGCAACTCTTCAATCTTCGATTCCAATTCGGCTATGGGCTGCTCAAAATCAAGGAAAGTCGTTTTCATGGGTTGATTTTAACGGTCACTGGCGACGGGGTCTAGACTACGCCACATGTACCAGGTGGCAACCGTCCGCCATGGAGCCCAGTTTGCCGCCACTTCCCGTGCCTCATTGCGGCTAACGGGCTCTCCACTGAAATAATTCAGTGAAATAGCCTTAATCAGACCAAGGTCATCAAGCGGGAGAATATTAGGTCTGGCCATATTAAAAATGAGGAACATTTCCGCAGTCCATCTCCCAATTCCCCGAATGGCACTGAGCTCTTTAATAATGGCTTCGTCTTCCATGCCCTTCCATTGATTGGCATGTAAGTGACCAGAGACAAAGTGTTCGGCTAGATCGCGAATGTACTCAACCTTGCGAGCAGATAAACCTGCAAGCTTTAAGTCATCACCACTTAAGGCTAGGATATTTTTAGGGTTGACCTTTTTCTTCAGCGTCAACAATACTTTTTTCCAAACCGCTTGGGCTGCTGCTACAGAAATTTGCTGCCCCACAATGGATCTTGCTAGGGTGGTGAATGCATCCCCCCGTGTCATCAAAAAAGTGGAATCATGTTTGGGAATGATTTTCTTCAAGATACGGTCTTGCTTCATCAATTCCATACAGGCTTGCTCCCAATAATCCGGGGCTACCTCTTCGACAATAGACACTTCTTCAGTTGAACTCAAAATACATCCGTTAATTTCTGCGCCACTCAGTAAGACCACCGGGCTTGTCTTCCAATACTACGCCCTGCGTAAGTAATTCTTGGCGAATCAAGTCAGCTCCTGAAAAGTCCTTCGCTTTCTTGGCAGCCAAACGATCAGCAATACGAGCCTCGATCATTTCCGCACTCAAACTATCTGACGTTTGTTTTGAGCCCGCTTGCAAGAAAGCAGTGGGATCCATCTGCAAGAAGTTCAACACACCCGCTAGAGTATGAAGCGTGCTAGCTAGAGCTATTTTTGTATCACCCTCAGAGCGATTGATTTCGGTCGCCAAATCAAACAACGCCGCTATAGCTTCTGGTGTATTGAAGTCATCATTCATGGCAGCATCAAAACGCTGAACCCATGGAGAACTCTTCTCCAGCGCTTGCACTTTGATCTCTGGCGCATGAGCCAAGGCAGTATATAAACGCACTAGACCTGAGCGTGCCTCTTCAAGTTGGGCATCACTGTAATTGATAGGGCTACGGTAATGCGCCTTCAATATAAAGAAACGCAGAACCTCTGGATCAAAGCGCTTCAAGACATCGCGAATGAGGAAGAAGTTGCCCAAAGATTTCGACATCTTCTCTTCATTCACCCGAATATGACCGTTATGCATCCAGTAATTAACCATGGGCTGGTCATCAGGCTGGTGATCCTGACCGTATAAAGCGCCTTCACTTTGAGCGATTTCATTTTCATGATGAGGGAACTGTAAGTCTGCTCCACCCCCATGAATATCAAAATGATCACCTAAAAGATCGCATGACATGGCAGAGCACTCAATGTGCCAACCCGGCCTCCCCTCGCCCCAAGGGGATTGCCAACGACTCTCTGCTGGCTCATCCGCTTTGGCACTTTTCCACAGCACAAAATCAAGGGGGTCACGCTTGCCACCAGTGATCGCAACCCGCTCGCCTGCATGCAACTCGTCCAATGATTTGCCAGAGAGCCGACCATACTGCGGAAACAGTCTCACTGCAAAATTGACGTCGCCGCCTTCACCTTGGTAGGCTAGTTCGTTTTCAATAAGGCGTCCAATCATGCCCTGCATCTGCTCGATAAAATGCGTGGCGCGGGGCTCCTGATCTGGGTCAAGAAGATTGAGCGTGGCGCAGTCCTCATGCATCGCTGTAATAAACCGCTGAGTTAGGGCTGTAATAGGCTCGCCATTTTCAACGGCCCGTTGAATGATTTTGTCGTCAATATCGGTGATATTGCGAACATAAATGACTTCATAGCCACTTGCTCTAAGCCAGCGCACCACCATATCAAACACAATTAAGACCCGTGCATGGCCAATATGGCAAAAATCGTACACGGTCATGCCACAGACATAGAGCTTGACTTTGCCAGATTCAATAGGCTTAAAGGGTTGTTTAGAGCGTGTGAGGGTGTTATAGATTTGCAGCATAGAGCAATAAAGGGGGTGGCAAGTGACGCCAATTTGTTAGACTGTGCGATGAGTATATCGAATGAGCCAGTTTCACACCCTTTCCTCTATGTCAGATCTCCCTTTTTCAACTAGACTCCGCGCCTTTGGCATCACCATTTATGCCGTGGGCGCCTGTAGCCTTATTCTGGGCCTGTCTGCATGCAGCACTCCCGGACAGCAGCTTGCTAACGCAGAAATTAAGGCCCTAAATACGAATGGCGCCTCTACACAAGCGGTACCTGCTCCCTATTTAGGCTCCAGTGCGACAAATGAACCCCCTCGACTAACGCTCAACCAAGGGGGTTACGATCAATTCAACACCGAGCTATCCGAATCCGTCGCCGTGCCTTTCCTCTCCTTTCTCATCATTGAACCCGATCCCGTCACTAAGAATGGCGTGCCTTCCGATATCGAAAAGCTGATTAAGGCGAAAAAGTATTCTGACGCTATTGCCCTGATTGATGTGAACTTAAAGAAGACGCCTGGCAATGTGCAATTGCGCTACATCAAGGCACGCTTGTATATTGAAATGCGTGAATGGGCGCCAGCCAAAAAGGCTTTAATCGAAATTACGCAACAGTTTCCAGAGCTACCAGAGCCCTACAACAATCTTGCAGCCTTAGCTGCAAATCAAGGTAACTGGATAGAAGCACGGGATTATTTAGAGCTTGCTCTCAAACTCAGGCCAACGTATGCCATTGCTTCAGCAAATTTAGGCGAAGTGTATATCCGTCTCGGTGCCAGCGCGTATGACAGTGCCGCAGAATGGGCCAAGTTAAATCAACGTCAGTACGCTAACCGCGCCAAGGCTTTGATGGCTATCTTGCAGCCGCCTAAAAATTTAGCCGCCCCTAAAGACCAAAAGCCTAGCGTTAGCCCAGCGCAAACCACTAATCCAACAACTCCATCTGAAAGTGAAAAAAATCATGGCGACAATACTCCTACAAACCAATAAAGGGGATATCACCCTCTCACTCGACGCCGTTAAAGCGCCAAAAACAGTCGCTAACTTTTTACAGTACGTAAAAAGCGGTCACTATGACGGCACCATCTTTCATCGAGTGATTGATAATTTCATGATTCAAGGGGGCGGCATGACTGCGGGAATGAAGCAGAAACCCACTGGCGCTGAGATTGAGAATGAGGCAGACAATGGCCTCAAGAATGAACGGGGCACCGTAGCAATGGCCCGCACCAGCGATCCCCACTCCGCATCAGCGCAATTCTTTATCAACGTTGGTGATAACGATTTCTTAAACCATTCTGCAAAAAGCGCTCAAGGCTGGGGCTATGCAGTATTCGGTAAAGTGACTGACGGATTCGATGTGGTCGATGCGATTCGTAAAGTAAAAACGGGTAGCACTGGCTTTCATCAGGATGTACCAACAGAAGATGTTGTGATTGAAAAGGCTACAGTTTTAGAAGAATGATTGTCTCAGCTGCGAGCGCCTTGCTCATTTCGGATATCCACCTCACGCCGTCGATGCCTTTAACGGCGCAGCGCTTCTTTGATTTTTGTGAGAAGGATGCGCCAAAGGTAGAGGCTGTTTTTATTTTGGGTGACCTATTTGAATATTGGGTAGGGGACGATACGGTATTGCATTCCCCGTTTCACCAAGAAGTCAAAAGAGCGCTCGCCTCGCTTTCGACCAAGGTCAAAATATATTACCTGCACGGTAATCGTGACTTTTTGCTTGGGTCTGATTTTCTGAAAAAAACCGGCATGACCTTAATGAACGATCCCGCGAAAATCGCGGTAGACGGAACGGAGTATGTTGTCAGTCATGGGGATTCTCTCTGCACTGCTGACGTTGCTTATCAGGTCTTTCGCAAATGGACGCGGAAACCTTGGATTCAAAAACTATTTTTGAGTTTGCCAGCACACTGGCGGCGCTCAATTGCAAACCATCTGCGCAGTAAGAGCACCGCTCAATATCAAAAAGCCGAACGCCTGACGCCAGTGACGAATCGCATGAAAACCAATGTCACGCTCCCCGCAATTGCTGCTGCCTTAGTAACGCAGTCAGGGGATAGGTTAATCCATGGTCACACCCATCTGCCTGCGCATCATCAGGAGCAATATGCAGAACAATCATGGCAACGTTGGGTGTTGTCGGATTGGGATTTGGATCATCCAGAAACAGCGAAGCCTCGGGCAAGCGCCCTACTCATTGATGCACAAGGCGTGCGCTATCTAGATTTAATTCGTCATTAACTTACGGAGTATTTAGATAGACTTTGTACCATCTGCGCAAAGATGCGCGGGTTAGCACACATGACTTCGCCGCTTTCTAAGAAGCCCTCTTCCCCGCGGTAATTTCCTATCAAACCGCCAGCCTCAGTAATGAGTAAAGCCCCAGCTGCCATGTCCCATGGCTTGAGATCGCTCTCAAAAAAGCCATCGTAGCGACCGGCTGCCACATAAGCCAAATCCAATGAAGCCGCACCAGGTCGACGTAGACCCGCACATTGACGTGACATATCTGCAAAGAGCTTGAGGTACTTCTCTAAATCTTGATCTTCTCGATAAGGAAAACCTGTTCCCAGCAAACAATTGGTTAAGCGATCTTGGGTTGCGACGCGTAAACGCCGGCGATCTAAATAAGCACCAGCACCCCGCGTGGCAGTAAACAGCTCATCGCGCGTAGGGTCGTAAACCACAGCCTGTTGAATGACGCCGCCCACTGACAAAGCAATAGACACTGCATATTGTGGGAAGCCGTGAATAAAATTGGTAGTGCCATCGAGCGGATCAATGATCCAGACAAACTCGGCATCCGCATTGCGTGCACCAGTTTCTTCCGCCAAAAATCCGTGGCTAGGATAGGCTTCGCTGAGCGTTTCAATAATGGCGGCTTCAGCTTGTCTGTCCACCTCTGTTACGAAATCATTATGTTGTTTTCGATCGATCTGCAAACGCTCTAAATTAAGCGATGCGCGATTAATCACGGTACCGGCACGACGGGCAGCCTTAATGGCCACATTTAACATGGGATGCATAGAGTAGATGGACAAATTAAATAAGAACGAGCTGGTCAAATGCCAAATGCGGGACAATAAGCGAGCTAATAGACTGATTCTAAACGATTCCTTTCTATCACTTTATAACTTATCTCTTAACTCACACCACCCATACCCATTTTATGAATCTTGCACAGGCCAAATTGATCCAGTGGGTCCTTGTGGAAACCAGCCATCCTGGCAATGTTGGGTCTACTGCCCGCGCCCTCAAGACCATGGGTTTTAGTGAATTACAGCTCGTCAATCCAAAAATCGCGGGCGTTGCCCAAGACCCCGAAGCAATTGCCCTAGCAAGCGGCGCTCAAGATTTGCTGGCAGGAGCCCAAGAGCACCCCACCCTCTCTTCTGTTGTGAAAAACTGCACTGTGGTGCTGGGTCTCACCAGTCGTGAGCGTGAGTTTGGCCCCCCAGCACTAGATTGGTCCTCGGCGCGTCAGCTGATATTGGATGCGGTAAAGCAAAACCAACAAGTGGCACTCCTTTTTGGGCCAGAGAGAACTGGTCTTGAGAACGAGCACTTAACCATGTGCACCCATCGCGTTTGGCTAGATGCGAACCCAGACTATGCCTCGCTCAATCTTGCCCAAGCGGTGATGGTCTGTGCCTTTACCCTGCGAGAGACGCTCATACAGGCCAACACCGCCTTTGAGAAGCCTGCTAAGGTTTTTGTAGACCACGCTGACTATGCTGACCCCGCCGCAGTGACTGCCATGCTAGAGCACCTTAGAGAGGGTCTAGAGGCGATTGACTATTTAGATCCTGCTAATCCAAAAAAGCTGATGACCCGCTTACAGGCACTTTTTGCCCGAAGTCGACTTCATAAAGAAGAGATTGATCTTCTGCGCGGCATCGCAAAACAGATGATCCTGAGAAAATAAGCGTATCCCGTTAAAATTGCCGTATGTTTAATTCTTTATTCCACCACGTCGACTCCATCATCCAGCGCGACCCCGCCGCCAGAAATCGTCTTGAAGTCATTACCTGCTACCCGGGCCTGCACGCAGTTTGGTTGCATCGCCTTTCTCACGGGCTGTGGAGTCTTGGTCTTAAGTGGTTCGCTCGCTTACTCTCGATGCTGGCTCGCTGGATTACGGGAATTGAAATTCATCCGGCTGCCAAAATTGGACGACGCGTTTTTCTGGATCATGGCCTTGGAATCGTGATCGGCGAAACAACAGAAATTGGTGATGATTGCACTATTTACCAAGGCGTCACCTTAGGCGGAACCTCCTTGTATAAAGGCGTCAAACGCCATCCAACCTTGGGTAAAGGGGTGGTGATCAGTGCTGGTGCAAAAGTATTAGGCGGCTTTCATGTGGGTGATGGTGCTCGGGTAGGCTCGAATGCGGTGGTCCTAAAAGAGATTCCCGCAGGTGCAACGGCGGTGGGCATTCCTGCGCGCATTCTGCATCCCGATTTGCCAAGAGGCGAGATTGCGGATGGCAAAGCAAAGGAATACTTTTCTGCTTATGGAGTAACACCCAATGTAGATGATCCGGTGTCGATGGTTCTCAAAGGTCTGATCGATGTCACACTGGAGCAGGAGGCAAAAATCGCCGCCTTGGAGCTAGCTCTCGCTAAGCTGACCGATAGTCCATCAAGTAACTGGGATGCGCCCAGCGAGGCCAAACTAGATTTGGATACACTTAAAGCTTGGCTAAAGGAATAAAGCGCAAGCTCTAGTCTGATTATTGCCAAGCAGTTGCCGCCCCTGTTAAAGGCTAATGCAGAGTTGGAGAATTTGATCCGCCAGTTGCAGGTTTGCCACCGATGAATTCATCTTCCATGTCGTCATCCACATCGGTATCCTCATCATTTGGCATGCCAAAAGTGAAACCCTCGCCACCACGTGGATAGCGATTCGCAATTTCCTCATCCGTGGCTGCGCGAATATCTTCAACTTGCACCCAGAAACGTAATGCCATGCCCGCAAGGGGATGGTTGCCATCTAAAACTACCTGACTGTCGGCAACGTCTGTGACGGTATAAATTAATGCCTCGTCGTCTGACTCATTCGGCTCTGTAGCATCTTCTTCGCTAGCATCGGGTACGCCTTCAAACTGCATACCGACCTCTAAAGGCTCCGGAAAGCGCGCGCGGGGCTCTATTTTGAGTAACTCTGGATCGTACTCACCAAACGCTTCACCTGGCTCTAATTGAATACTTGCTTCATAGCCAATATCCTGACCATCTAAAATGTTTTCAATTTTAGGAAAAGTGCCCTCGTAACCACCATGGAGGTATACCATCGGAGCGTCAGGCGCTTCAATGACATTGTTTTGAGCATCTGTAAGCTTGTAACGTAAAGATACAACGGTATTTTTTTCGATCTTCATGCGGAATTCATTAAACATGGGTTTTTAAATAATTTCTTTTATTGACTGCAATATTTCCCAGTAACACCTAAGCCATTACTTTATGACCTCATTTTACTTGAGCAAACCGTACGATCCCCCTCACGCTCCAAAGACCTTAGTCCTTAATGAGCCGTGGCCCCTCTTGGGCGGCAATAGTCCACAACAGTTTATGAAGCGGTATTGGCATAAAAAGCCGCTGTTAGTGAGAGGCGCTATCCCAGCGTTTTCTCTTGCAAATCAGATAGATGAGCCCCTATCTAGCCCTATTTCCGCGCACGAACTCTTCCAATTCGCTGCTGATGAGGACATGGAGGCGCGACTGATTCGGGCAAAAAAGTGGTCGTTTACCGAGGGTCCGTTTAAGAAAAAAGACCTGCCATTACTAGAATCGCCCGACTGGACGCTGCTTTTACAGGGTATGGAGGCTAAACATCCAGCTGCAGCTACGGTGTTGTCGTGGTTTCGCTTCATACCGGATGCCCGTCTAGACGATTTAATGATTAGCATCGCAGGTCTAGGTGGTGGCGTTGGACCTCATTTTGACTCCTATGATGTATTCCTAATCCAGATGGCTGGCAGAAGGCGCTGGCGCATCTCAGCCCAAACAGACCTGAGCTTGACCCCGAATTTGCCACTCAAAATTTTGCAAAACTTTAAACAAGAGCAAGAATGGATCTTAGAACCAGGCGACATGCTGTACCTCCCACCACAAATTGCGCATGATGGGGTTGCCTTAGATGCAGGTTGCCAAACTTGGTCTGTAGGTTTTCGCTCACCAAGCTACAAAGAGCTTCTGCAAGAGGGTTTATGGCGCTTAGCTGAGTCCCTGGAAGAGATCCCGGCTCTAGCAAGGCGTTTTGCTGATCCCGGGCAAGAGGCCAGCGCACATCCTGAGCAATTACCAGCCGAACTCATTTGGCAAATTGAGCAAAAGTTGAAGGCATTGCGTTTGGATCGGGTTGAAACTTTCTTACCCGGGGTTGCCGCTTACTTAAGCGAGCCCAAAGCACAGGCTATTTTTACTGGCCCTGAAAATCCTATGACGGAAGCGGAGTTTGGTAAAGAGCTGAGCATCAGGTCTTTAATTCCCCACCCTCAAAGCAGGTTGCTGGCTTTAGATTCAGGCATATTTTGCAATGGTGAAAATATGACTTTGGAACAAGCTAAAGCGACAAAAAATGCCTGGAAAGCCCTAGCAGCCAAGAGAATACTTAAGCCAACACAAACCATCAGAATTACCCAAGAAAGTAATCTGTATGAGGCTTACTGTGCAGGTTGGGTCATTTTTCAGGAATGACTTTAGCTGTGGCTATAATAACGCTGGAAAGCATCTAAGGGGTTTCCCTTAGCGCTTTTCAAACAACAATTACCGGTTATTGATGTTAATTTTTAAAGGAATTTACAAATGAAGAAGTCACTCGTTCTCGTAGCATTGTTTGCAATCGCTTTGGCCGCTTGCGGTAAAAAAGAAGAAGCTGCTCCTGCTGCTCCTGCCGCAGCTCCAGCTCCTGCTGCTCCTGCTGCTGAAGCTGCTCCTGCCGCTCCTGCTGCTCCAGCTGCTGCTCCTGCTGCTGACGCTAAGAAGTAATCTTCCCCTTGAAGAGAAAAAGCCGCTGAAAAGCGGCTTTTTTATTTGCTAGAGAAACTCGCTTAACGCGCCAACTGCTGCGTCAGCAAAGTTAAGAGCTGTACACCAGCCGGCGTATTTTCTGGGCCACCCTCAGCGTTTTGAACAATGATGGTTGATGCATTCTCACCAGTCGCCTTAACCACTACGCGATATTTCTTGGCCTTCAGGTTGGAGTCATCCTTGCTACTGAAAAGGTTCGAGAAAAATCCCTTTGTTTCACCAACATCTTTTGCGTTCACGTAGCGCACAAAGTAAATTCCATTAGAGCGATCTCGATCTTCAACACTGAAGTTGGAGCGATCAAGTGCTAAGCCAGTATCACGCCACGCGCGGTCAAAACCGGCAGCGATTTCAATACGGGCCACGTTAGCACCCTCTTGCACTAATTGTGCTTTTGGTTTTTTGGATTCGAGTGGTGTCGCTACTTGCGCTTTTGCTTGCGCCTGGGTCATACCAAGGCGCTCCATTAAGCGGGCTAGAAAGGCAGCCTCTAATTCTGGGTCGTTAGGTCGTGGTGTCCAAACGGTATAAAGACAGGAGCCGGTAGTGTCGGTTACGCACTTCTCAATAGCACCCTTTTGAGTAATGTAGACCTCGGTTTCATTAGGCTTTACAACTTCAAGGCGGGTTTTATATTTATCTCTCTCGCCTGTGTCATAAATGGAGTCCAGCGCAGAACCTAGGGTTGAACGAATCCAGTCTTGGGCAATTTTGGCGCGGTTTTCTGCCCAGTCTGTTTCCATAATGCCGGTGGATGGAGAATCCACAGTCAGCAAGAAACCATTTTCTTGCCAAAAATCTTTAATTTGGGGATAGAGCTCGGGGGCTGGCTTTTCAACAACTAACCAACGGCGCTCGCCATCACGGGCAATGCGCATACCGGGGATACCAGTTAAGACATCCGACCTGGTTTGTACAGACTTCTTCAGCGCTGCGTTGTACTCCGACATAGTTGCAGTGCCATCTTGCACGATGTAACGACGATCTGCTTGAGCTGTAATCAGGTCAGGTGGATAAGATAGATTGGGGCCTTTGACCGCACCCGTGGTCTTGTAATCCACAACATCGCTCGAGGTAAGCGACTTGCAGGCAACTAAGCTCATCGCTGTCAAAGTCATTAAGCAAATAGGCGCGAAATAGCGACGGAGGAATTGAATCATTTGCATCATAGTAAGCCAGCCTGTTTCATTGCAATCTTTAAGGGCTCACGCAGAGCAACGCTTAAAGGGGTTAAGGGTAAACGAATACCTGCCGTAATTTTGCCCATCTCATGCAAGGCCCACTTCACTGGAATTGGATTTGCCTCACTAAAAAGGGCTTTATGTACTGAGAGCAACTGATATTGAATCGCTCTTGTTTTCACAACATCGTCGGACATCGCTGCTAGGCAAAGGTCGTGCATTAAGCGTGGTGCAATGTTTGCCGTCACTGAAATATTCCCCTTACCGCCCATCAACATCAATAAAGCGGCACTCAAGTCATCACCTGAAAATACCGAGAAGTCACTGTGCCCAGCACGCTTTAGCTCAGCGATTAATAGGGTTCCGCGCTCTAAGCTACCGGTTGCATCCTTGATGCCGATAATGCCAGGCACGGAAGCCAAACTAACCACGGTTTCAGTATTTAAATCGGCAACCGTTCTACCGGGAACGTTGTACAAAATTACTGGGAGATCAACGGACTCAGCAATTTTCTTAAAGTGAGCGTACATGCCCTCTTGCGTCGGCTTATTGTAATAAGGCACGACCTGTAGGCTTGCATCAGCACCAACCTGCTTGGCGTATTTTGTTAACTCAATAGCCTCAATGGTGGAATTCCCGCCAGTTCCAGCAATCACCGGAATGCGTCCGGCAATCTGCTCCACCGTGACCCGAATCAATTCACAATGTTCCTCAACTGAGACAGTTGGGGACTCTCCACTAGTGCCCACGACCACAATCCCATCGGATCCTTCGGTCACGTGCCAATCTAGCAGTTTGCGCAGGCCAGGAAAGTCCAAGCTGCCGTCCTCAAACATGGGGGTAACAATGGCAGGCATGCTACCAAAGATGGGTTTTTTACTTCCGTAGGATGTATCTATCTTGGTCACCGAATGTATGTCGACTGAGGATCGAATTTTTTATGCATTAAGTCTGAAATTGTAACGGAATGCGTTACTTTAAACGCCCTTTTACCGCGCAAAGCCGTTGAATCATGGCGGGTTTAGGCTGTTCTTGGTAAATATCCTCGTAAGCAATGACTTTCAGATGATGGCGGGCTGCTAAAGCAAGTAATTCCCCTGTATTTAGCAAGAAATTGGGGTTAGAGGGTTTACCAAATGCTCCATTCCCCTCTGCGAAGGTTTCGTAGATCAAAATACCACCATCCATCAGCATTGCTGGCAATTGATCTAAATGCGGGCGATATAAGTAATTAGTGACGACAATGGCGCTAAATTGCTGATTGAGCAAGGGCCACTCTGTAGTTTCTAGGTCGAGTGAGCGCACTTCAATCAAGGGATGGGGTGCATCCTCAATAGCAGCAATGTCCCGATCGACTGCTAGTACTTTGTAGGCCGATTGAGCAAAAAAGTGTGCATGGCGCCCTGATCCACAGGCCAAATCCAGAATTGCTCCACCCTTTGGAATGAGATTCGTGAAACGCCTAACCCAAGAAGATGCCTCTAGTATCGGGTCGTGACCTGGCACAGGAGCTGGGCTATTAATCGTATGCCAAGCCCATGGCTTCACGCACTTCGCGCATGGTTTCTTGAGCTACTTTACGAGCCTTGTCGCTGCCATCCGCAATGATGGAGCGCAATAAACTGGGGTCATCTAAATACATTTGCGCGCGCTCAAACATTGGCTGCTGCTCAAGCAAAATGGCATCAATCACCGGTTGCTTGCATTCGAGACAACCAATGCCTGCCGATTTACATTCTTTCTCAACCCACTGCTTGGTCTCTTCGCTTGAGTAGACCGCATGCAATTGCCATACTGGACATCGTGCAGGATCTCCTGGATCGGTTCTGCGCACTCGAGCAGGGTCTGTGGGCATCGTCCGAATCGACCGAGTAACCTCCTCAGGTGTTTCACGGATGCTGATCGTATTACCGTAAGACTTGGACATTTTTTGACCGTCGATGCCGGGCATGCGTGATGCGCTAGTTAAGAGTGCTTGAGGCTCAGGAAGAATAATCTTACGTGCCCCCTCTAAAAAGCCAAAGAGTCTTTCTCGGTCACCCATAGATAGGCTTTGCGCTTCTTGCAACAAGGCTTTCGCTTGCTCAAGCGCCTCGTCGTCGCCCCGCTCCTGATAGGCAACCCGAAGCTCTGCGTACATTTTGGCGCGCTTACTACCTAGTTTTTTCACTGCCTCTAGGGCCTTCTCTTCAAAGCCGGGCTCTCGTCCATATAAATAGTTAAAGCGACGCGCCACTTCGCGGGTCATCTCCACGTGGGGTACCTGGTCTTCACCAACCGGCACAAACTGGGCTCTGTAAATCAGAATGTCGGCTGCCTGCAAAAGGGGGTAGCCTAAAAAGCCATAGGTTTGTAAATCTTTTTCTTTTAACTTTTCTATTTGATCTTTGTAAGTCGGCACCCGCTCAAGCCATCCTAGGGGCGTGCCCATTGACAGCAAAAGAAAGAGTTCAGCATGCTCGGGTACCTTACTTTGAATAAATAGGGTTGACTGATTTGGATCGACTCCCGCAGCCAACCAATCCACCACCATATCCCACACGGATTGCTCAATGACATCAGGGGTTTCATAGTGGGTGGTTAAGGCATGCCAATCTGCGACAAAGAAAAAACAGGGGTACTCCGCTTGTAAGCGTACCCAATTTTTCAGGACGCCGTGATAGTGACCAAGGTGCAAACTACCCGTTGGGCGCATGCCAGAGAGAACGCGTTCAGCAAACATCTTGATCTGTATTCTTTTTCAGGTAATTAAAGCGGGGTTGATTCATTATTGAAACACGGACCAAACTGGGGTCAGGTGATCAGGCAACAAAGGTAGCTTACCGAGGTCGATGAAGCTCTCTTTTTGATCATGAAAATCTGAACCGCGTGAGGCCAAGAAGCCATATTGCTTGGCAATATTACCGTAAGTCTCATATTGGTTAGGGCGATGGCTGCCAGTGATGACTTCAATTCCAAGGCCGCCAAGCTCTTTAAATTGCTTATAAAGCGCGTCCATCTGCATGTCCGAAAAAGGATATCTGCCGGGATGAGCGATCACAGCCACACCGCCTGCCGCTTTAATCCAAGCAACGGCATTGTCTAGGCTTGCCCAGGTGTGGGGCACATAACCTGGTTTGTCTTCCACTAGGTAATTCTTAAATACTTGACTGGTATTTTTGCAAATGCCCTGCTCTACCAAAAAGCGCGCAAAGTGGGTTCTTGAAATCAACTCATGATTACCAGCAAAATGCAGTGCGCCCTCATAAGCTCCGCTAATACCCGCCTGAAGTAATTGCTCGGCAATGAGCTTGGCACGATTCTCTCGGCCATGACGAATCAAACGCAGGCCTTCCAGCATTTGGGGATGATTGGGATCAATGCCCAATCCAACAATATGAATGGTGTCCCCCAACCAAGAAACGGAGATTTCGACGCCAGCCAAATAATCCATGCCTAAGGCTTTTGACGCCTGCGCTGCCCTTAATTGACCGCCAATTTCATCATGGTCGGTTAATGCCCACAGGCGCACCCCATTGGCATAGGCGCGTTCGGCCAATGCTTCAGGAGTTAGGGTTCCGTCTGAAATCACTGAGTGTGAATGCAAATCGGCATTAATAAGTGAAAGGCTGCTCATGGTCCTATTTTAGGTCAAGCTGGTATCAATTACACGGCGTGGTGCATCTAGATAGTCGCGGGACTGCATTTCAATCAAACGAGACACCGCCCTAGAAAATTCCCCGGTAATTTGTCCTTCTGTGTACAAAGATTCGGCTGGCACCTCGGCAGAGACAATCAGCTTTACTTTGTGGTCATACAACACATCTACCAACCAAATAAAACGACGCGCCTCATTTGTCATACGCGGTGGTAAATAAGGCACCCCTGAAACAATCACCGTATGAAATTGCTTTGCGATCTCCAAATAGTCGTTTTGCGAGCGAGGCCCGCAACAGAGTGTGTCAAAGTCAAACCACACGACACCATTACCCATTTGCAGTGGCTTGAGCTCGCGCGACTCAATATTGAGCACTGGATTTTTCTCAGCAGCACGCTTACCAATCAAGTTTTTAAAAATACCGCTGAGTTTTTTCTCTGCCTCAAGATTGATCGGCGTGAGGTAAGCCTCTACTTGCGCCATTTGTATCCGCCGGTAATCATGACCATCGTCCACATTCAAAACATCCAGCTGTTCTTCTAGGAGGCGAATGGCCGGCATTAAACGATCGCGATGCAAGCCATCGGGATAAAGCTGATTTGGTGCATAGTTAGAGGTCATCACAAATTGCACGCGATCCACAAAGAGCGCACTTAATAGGCGATACAGAATCATGGCATCAGCGATGTCATTGATATGAAACTCATCAAAACAAATTAAACGATAGCGCTCAGAGATCCTTCTTGCCAGCTCATCCAATGGATCGGCCATACCAGAAAGTTCATGTAGTTCACGATGGACTTCGCGCATAAATTCATGAAAATGAATCCGGATCTTTTTTTCTAAGGGCGATGCCATGAAAAAACAGTCCATCAGAAAAGATTTGCCGCGACCTACTCCGCCCCATAGATAAATACCGCGAGGAAGTTTAGGTTTAAAGAGCTTTCTTTTTAAGCCGTTACTTCGTATTTCTTTATAGACGTACCACTCATCTTCGCAGCGTTGCAGGCGCTCGATAGCTTTGAGCTGCGCAGGGTCGGTATGGTACCCGTGCGCAGCTAATTCTTGATAGTAATACTCTGATGCTTTCAATTACATATTGAGTGCGCGTGAGTCCGTTGCTAATGCTGCTTCACGGACCACTTCTGACAAACTCGGATGAGGATGACAGATTCGAGCGATATCCTCTGCGGCCGCCTTGAATTCCATTGCTACGGCAGCTTCTGCGATGAGGTCGGAGGCATTTGGCCCGATGATATGCACGCCTAAAATTTCATCGGTTTTTGCGTCGGCCAATACTTTTACAAACCCGTCAGACTTACCAATTCCCAAGGCACGACCGTTTGCCGCGAAAGGAAATTGTCCAGCTTTATATTCAATCCCTGCGGCCTTCAGCTGCTCTTCAGATCTGCCCACCCAAGCAATTTCAGGATCGGTATAAATCACCCAAGGGATGCAGTTGTAATCGATATGGGGTTTTTGTCCGGCGATGATTTCAGCAACTAAAACGCCTTCATCTTCTGCCTTATGAGCTAGCATCGGCCCGCGCACTACATCACCGACTGCATATACGCCTGGTGCTGCGGTAGCACAAGTGTGGTCGTCAATTGGAATAAAGCCGCGCTCATCTACTTTAAGACCAATCGCATCTAACGCTAATTGATCGGTATTTGGTACGCGGCCAATCGACACAATTAGACGCTCGCATTCTAGTTTTTGCGCTGCGCCAGCACTGTCGGTGTAATGAACCACTACCCCTTTTTTGTCTGTCTTAATCTCACCAATCTTGACGCCAGTGTGAATCGCCAAGCCCTGCTTTGCGAAAAGTTTTTGCGCTTCCTTAGCAATCCCTTGATCACAAGCGCCCAAGAAGGATGGCATCGCCTCTAAGATTGTCACTTCGGAACCAACGCGGCGCCAAACTGAACCAAGCTCTAAGCCAATGACGCCTGCACCAATGACGCCCAGTTTTTTAGGCACGGAATCAAACTTCAGCGCGCCTTCGTTATCGCAAACCAAGACGTTATCTACTACTACGCCTGGCAAATGGCGTGCCTTCGAGCCAGTCGCAATAATGACGTTAGTTGCTGTCACGATTTCTTGATCTTTGCCGTCGATCTTGACTTGATAGCCTTCAGCTGTTTTGCCTACGAAAGAGGCATGGCCTTTTAATAAAGTAATTTTGTTTTTGCGGAATAAATACTGAATACCGCCAGTCATTTTCGTAACGATGTCGTCTTTGCGACCGATCATCTTTTTGGAGTCAAGGCTAACCGAGCCGACCTTGATGCCATGATCAGCAGCATGATGACTGATTTTTTCGAACTCCTCGGAAGAGGCGAGTAACGCTTTAGAAGGAATACAACCCACGTTTAAGCAGGTGCCTCCCAAGCGAATCTCCCCCTTGGGATCATCGTAGCTCTTTGACTCAGCGCAAGCCACCTTAAACCCAAGTTGAGCTGCCCGAATAGCCGCAATGTAGCCGCCAGGACCACCACCAATGACCAGTACGTCAAATAATGTTGTCATCGTCGCCCCTTACAAATCAAGCAGGAGACGTGAAGGATCTTCTAGCGCATCCTTCATGGCAACTAAACCGAGCACCGCTTCACGGCCATCAATAATGCGATGGTCATAAGACAAGGCCAAGTAGTTGATTGGACGAATGACAATCTGCCCATCTTCTACTACCGCACGCTCTTTAGTCGCATGAATACCTAAGATAGCTGATTGAGGTGGGTTAATGATTGGCGTGGAGAGCATTGAACCGAAAACACCGCCGTTAGAGATCGAGAATGTTCCGCCGGTTAAGTCCTCCATCGACAACTTACCTTCTCGCGCCTTCTGACCAAACTCCGCTATCTTTTTCTCAATATCGGCGAGACTCATTTGATCCACATCACGCAAGATAGGTACAACTAAGCCACGTGGCGAACTTACTGCAATACCAATATCAAAGTAACCGTGATAAATAATATCGTTGCCATCTACTGACGCATTCAATAAGGGGTATTTTTTCAATGCGTGGGTGGCTGCTTTTACGAAGAAAGACATAAAGCCCAATTTAGCGCCATGCACTTTCTCAAACTGATCTTTATATTTGTTGCGCATCGCAATCACAGGGGCCATATTGACTTCATTGAAAGTCGTGAGGATGGCATTGTTCGCTTGCGACTCAAGTAAACGCTCTGCAATACGAGCACGCAGACGGCTCATTGGCACCCGCTCTTCTGGACGATTGCCCATAGGGATGGACACGCTTGGGGAGGATGCAGGTGTTGCGGTGGAAGTCGCAGCAGAAGATACTGCGCTGATCACATCTCCTTTTGTGATGCGACCATCTCGGCCGGAGCCGGCAACTTGCCCAGCGTTGACATTATTTTCAGCCATGAGTTTGGCGGCGGAAGGAGCGGCAGCCACAGTAGCTGACTTTTGTGCTGGCACTGCCTTTTCAGCTGGTGCAGGAGCTGGAGTAGCAGCTGAGGCGGCGGCCTTGGTTGTAGCGGTAGCAGTGCTATCAATTTTGCCAATCACTTGTTCGGCGAGTACAGTTCCGCCATCTGCCACAAGAATTTCAGTTAAAACACCAGCGGATGGAGCTGGCACTTCGAGTACGACCTTATCCGTTTCGATTTCAATCAAGATTTCATCTTGAGCAACGGCATCGCCGACTTTCTTTTTCCATTGCAACAAAGTGGCTTCTGCTACGGACTCGGAGAGTTGGGGAACTTGAACTTCAAAAATGGCCATGATTAATCCTGTGTAATGTGTCTATATTGAGTACGGTCAACGATTATTTCGTGATGACATAACCTTTAAGCTTGGCAAACGCCGCGATAAGAAGGGACTTCTGCTGCTCTTGATGCAAGTGCGCATAACCACAAGCAGGCGAGGCAGAGGCGGGACGACCCGCATAGGCTAACTTCATGCCCTCAGCCATATTCTCCAGAATATTGTGCTGCACGAAGAACCAAGCCCCTTGATTTTGTGGCTCATCCTGACACCACACAATCGCTTCTAGCAGAGGATATTTCTTGAGCTCTGCGGCCAAGGCTTTATGTGGGAAAGGATAGAGCTGCTCTAAACGAATAATTGCGACATTGCTAAGCTTTTTATCCGCACGCTCTTTTACTAAGTCGTAATAGACCTTGCCTGAACACATTACCAAGCGCGTGACTTGCTTGGCGTCGATAGTCGCATCACGCTCTGACAAAATCGTATGAAAGCCACCCTTAGTAAATTCGGCTAAAGGCGATGATGCTTCCTTATTGCGAAGTAATGATTTGGGTGTCATGAGGATCAGTGGCTTACGGAACTGACGAATCATCTGACGGCGTAGCACATGGAAAATCTGCGCAGCGGTCGTCGGCTGAATCACCTGCATATTCGTATCGGCACAAAGTTGCATAAAGCGCTCTAACCTGGCTGATGAGTGTTCTGGACCTTGGCCCTCGTAGCCATGAGGCAACATCATCACTAGTCCATTGGCGCGACCCCATTTCACTTCGCCTGAGGCGATAAATTGGTCGATGACAACTTGCGCACCATTGGCAAAGTCTCCAAACTGGGCTTCCCAAATCGTCAAGGTATTGGGTTCGGAGGCAGCATAGCCATACTCAAAACCGAGTACCGCTTCTTCGGACAAGATCGAATCAATCACCAAGAAAGGGGCTTGATCTTTGGCCACATGCCGCAAAGGCATGTAGGTACCGGTATCCCATTTTTCACGGTTTTGATTGTGTAACACAGCATTACGATGGGTAAAGGTACCGCGGCCACTATCCTCACCAGACAAGCGGACGGGATAACCACTTGCTACCAGTGAAGCGAAGGCCATGTGCTCGCCCATACCCCAATCGACATTGATCTCGCCTCGACCCATAGCTGCACGGTCCTTTAAAACCTTTTCTACCAAGGGGTGCACTTTAAAGTCATCTGGAATGATGGAAATCTTTTCAGCTAAACGTTTCCATTCCGTTAATGGAATAGCCGTATCAGCTTCATCCGTCCACTTCTTATCTAAGAATGGCGCCCAATCGACCGAATACTTCCCTTTGAAGTTACTAAGCACTGGATCAGAAGTGGACTTACCCTCCTCCATTGCAGAACGATATTCACGCACCATTAGGTCACCAGTGCCCACGGGCAAAACGCCTTGGGCTTCTAGCTTGTCCGCGTAGAGCTTACGTGTGCCAGGATGCGCGGCAATCGTTTTGTACATCAGGGGTTGGGTCATCGCTGGCGTATCTTGCTCGTTATGACCGAGTTTGCGGAAGCAAACAATATCAATCGCGACGTCTTTGTGAAATTGTGTCCGAAACTCCACAGCCAATTTAGTAGCGAGCACAACAGCTTCAGGATCATCGCCATTCACGTGTAGCACTGGAGCATCCACTACCTTCATGATGTCTGTGCAATATAAGCTGGAGCGCAAATCACGTGGGTCTGAAGTGGTGAAACCAATTTGGTTATTAATCACAATGTGCACCGTGCCGCCGGTAGAGTATCCGCGCACCTCTGACATTGCCAAGGTCTCCTGCACCACGCCTTGACCCGCTATCGCAGCATCGCCATGCACTAAAACAGCGAGCACTTCTTTACCAACCATATCTCCTCTGCGCTCCATGCGAGCGCGCGCTGAACCCTCTACTACTGGATTAACAATCTCGAGGTGGGATGGATTAAAGGCAAGTGATAAGTGAACTGGGCCTGAAGGCGTAGAAATGTCACTGGAAAAGCCTTGGTGATATTTGACATCGCCGGCGGGGAGGGTTTCTGGTCCTTTGTGCTCGAATTCAGCAAACAGGTCGGTTGGCATTTTGCCAAGTACGTTTACCAATACGTTTAAGCGTCCGCGGTGCGCCATGCCGATCACAATCTCTTGCACACCCTTGGATCCTGCCTCACGAATTAATTCGTCCATGCAAGGAATAAAGCTATCGCCACCCTCTAAGGAGAAGCGTTTTTGACCAACGAACTTTGCTTGTAGGTAGCGCTCGAGGCCTTCGGCAGCAGTCACGCGATCCAAGATCTGGCGCTTATCTTCTACTGTGAAACGGGGAACTGAGCGAATGGATTCGAGTTTTTCTTGCCACCATTTTTTGATTTTTTGGTCGGCAATATACATATACTCAACCCCAAGCTTATTGCAATACGTCTCGCGCAAGGCTTGTAATAAATCTCGCAAAGACATCTCTGTCTTGCCAAAGAAGGTGTTGCTGGTGTTAAAGACGATATCCATATCGCCGTCAGTAAAGCCATAAAACGCAGGCTCCAATTCTGGGATCACGGGTCGTTCGGTACGCTTTAAGGGGTCTAAATCTGCCCAGCGGTTACCCACGTTGCGGTAAGCAGCAATCAGCTGTTGAGCGTCGACGCGCTTGCGTCCCATTTCCGAATCTGCTGAATCTGAAATTGTTCTAATCGGGCCCTGCTTAGCGCGCTCTGCAAAAGAGGCAACAATAGGAGCATGGGCGATATCGGTTCTATTAGAGCCATCCAAGGCCGGAGACTGCTTTACGCTATCAAAATAGTCGCGCCAGTGGTCCGCTACCGAAGCGGGGTCGTGCAAATACGATTCGTAGAGTTCTTCTACATACGGGGCGTTTCCGCCGAAGAGATACGAGCTATCCCTTTGATCCTGCATCATGATTCTCACCTTTCATCGGGTTTCCCGAATAAAAACTGTGGTTGAAACCGTTCGCTACCCGGCTTTACCGCTTCGCGAACTGATCTGTGCAAATACTGCTACTACCTCAGTAATTTAACACGATTGACCACTGTCTCAAAAAGGGATTTCAATGATTTTTAAGTTATTTGTGCAATTGAATCAGTAGAAAGCCCTGAATAAGAAATTTCCTACCTTGCTTTAAACCCTGCCCGACAGATTCAAATGGATTTGATTCTTATTCTCTAAATCTTCAAATGAATAAATGAGATTAAGGAAATATGAAAGCAATTACCCCTGAAATGGAATACCTCAGTACTAGGCAAAGCGCCAAGGTTTTGCAGGTTTCGCTTGGTACCGTTCAAAAGATGGTTGAATTAGGCGAATTGATTGCCTGGAAGACCCGTGGGGGACATCGCCGCATTTTGGCCAGTTCTTTGGAACAGCAACTGCAAAGGCGCAAACGGGCTATGCGCCAAAAAACCACTCAAAACTGCATTGCCCTTGGTATTTTTAGGCGCTTTGAAAATAGCCAAGAATTAATGAATGCCATTCAGTACTGGCAAATCAAGGTCGAGCTGGATGTAGCGGTGGATAGCATGGAGGGCTTAATGAAGGCGGTTTCCATTGCGCCTGACCTCATCTTTTTAGATGCCTTGATTCCTCCGGTAGAGCAAGTGCATTTGATTCATTACTTAAGCAAAAATAAGGATACGCAGCGGATACCCATTTTGGTAGATGAGGGATTTATTAAACTTCACCCAGGCGTAATTAGTCTGGTGGATGAAAATACCCTTGGTGTCAGGCCTCAATATCCTGAAAAACTGCAAGAAGAACTAGAAAATGGCCTAATTGAGCACAACCCTTTAATCATCCCTTATTGCGCAACAAATGCTGAAGCAGATTCAAACTTAGGCGGAGAAAATAGGCTTCATCTGCTTGAGCCCATATTTACACAAGCATTAAGCAGAAAATGCATGCTCTGAATTGTATTAAGAGGCGCGTAATCTAATAAATAAGGCCGATCAACTCAGGTTAATCGGCCTATCTTTTAAATCTAATTCAATTAAATCAAGAACTTATATCAAGAAGCTAGAGCGATCTCTACCTTCAATCCATTTTGGAGCCTTGCCACGCCCAGTCCAAGTATCACCATTTGCAGGGTTGCGGTATTTTGGAGCGACCTTGCCTGTAGAGCTCCGTGTGGAGGCTTTACGGCTGAATAAGTCGGATGCGCTTAAGTTATATTGCTCGATAATAATTTTGGCTTGGGCTATACCATCAGCCTTTTCACGCTGAACCGCCTCTTTGATTTGTTTATCTAACTGCTCGCGCTGAGCTAATAGTTCTTTGTAAGATGACATATCTGTTATTTTCTCCGAATAATAAGTTTTGTTGCGGGGTTAATGGCTATTCATTAACTCCCCTTGGCGCCATTCTAAATAAATTAATTTAAAAAAGCAATATATAGAAAGCTTTAAATATAATAATTAAATTAATATCTTATTAAGCGTGCTGCCGTACAAACTAATATTACTATTATAAATAATATAATCGGTTAAGTATTTGTTTATCTTCGCAGCATAAAGGTGCCACTAGCTTTAGCAGTGATTTCCCCTACTTCGTTGAGAACAATCGCCTCGCAAAAGGAAACCTGCTTACCTGAGCGGAGCACACAGCCCTCCACGCAGATATTGCCAGTGCTGGGCCGCAAGAAGCTTACGGACATATCTACCGTAATGGCACCCAAGGTGAGATCCTGCTGGCTTCGAGCGGCAGCGCCCATGGCAAAGTCCAATAAAGCCATGATCACGCTACCATGCGCTATCTGAAAGCTATTTTCAAACTCGGGCTTAATCATCAAGCTGATGCGGGATTTGCCGTCACGGGCATATTCTGGAACTACCCCCAAATGGGCTAGAAAAGGAATATTTAGGCCAAAAAAAAACAGTTGAAGGGTTTGTCATGGGCAAATATGAGGAGGGAACATGAATGGATCTGGTGTGTCAGACTCAAAATGAATGGTCGGGGCGAGAGGATTTGAACCTCCGACCACATGCACCCCATGCATGTACGCTACCAGGCTGCGCTACGCCCCGACGAAAGACGAAATTGTATCAGTAACTATTTGGACAGGATTTGCAAGACTGCCTGCAGTTCATCACGCAAGCGGAGCTCGCCCCGTGCTTCCTCTAAGCGGTTGCGTGCGCCACTGATGGTAAAGCCCTCTTCGTACAAAAGGGCTCTTATTTTACGAATGAGTACCACTTCATGGTTTTGATAATAGCGACGGTTACCGCGACGCTTTTGGGGGCTCAACTGGGAAAACTCTTGTTCCCAATAGCGCAATACATGGGAACGTACACCGCACAAGTCAGCTACTTCACCAATCGTGAAATAGCGCTTTGCAGGTATAGGAGGTAATTCTGAACTGGGGATAGCCAGCCCAGAATCAAATGGTGTTTTCTCGAGCATGTGACTCAACTACGTCTTTGAGTTTTTGGCTTGCATGAAAAGTAACTACTCTGCGAGCTGCAATCGGAATCATTTCACCAGTCTTCGGATTGCGTCCAGGACGTGCTGACTTATTACGCAGTTGAAAATTTCCAAACCCGGAGATCTTCACCTCAACCCCCGCCTCTAAAGAATTCCCAATGCGATTGAAAAGAGCATCAATCATATCTTTTGCTTCGCGCTTATTTAAGCCAACTTGATCGAACAAGGCTTCGGATAGCTCATTCTTGGTAACGGTGTCGCTAGTCATTGATTGGGTCATTGCAAGTCTCTTTCGCAATTTTTTATTTTAATATTTTGAAATTCTAGTTTTTATAATGATAAACCTAGCGCAAACGCGCCGCACATTTTTTTTCTACGCTGGCCAGCAACGCAGCCATCACTTGATCAATCTGTGCATCTTGCAGCGTTTCCTGCGGATTGAGCAGGGTTACTCTAAACGCCAAACTTTTTTCATCTTCAGCAAGACTACTACTTCCCGACTTCGCTTTAAATTCATCGAATACATTGATGTCAACTACGAAGTCTTGCTTACAAGAGAGCAGGCTATCCAACACATCTTGGGCTGGCACAGTTTGCTTTACTACGATCGCTAAGTCACGCTGCACTGCAGGAAATTTACTAAGCTCTTGTGGATGTGGCAAACCCAATTCCTGAATCGCTTTTAAGTCCAATTCAAATAACATTGGCGCCTGAGGTAGTTCATACAATTGCTGTAAACGCGGATGGAGCTCGCCAACCCAACCAATGTTGATTAATCCTGTTGTGCTCATTAAGTGAACCTGAGCAGAACGCCCAGGGTGTAAGGCAACATGCACTGCTGACACGGTGGTGAACTGAAGTGGATCTAAGGCGCGCGCTAAGTCTCCCTTGACGTCAAAGAAATCAACCGCACGCTGTGGGCTCGCCCATTGCTCAGGCAGGCAAGAACCGTAAGCCAAGCCGCCAATATGTTGCGGCTGAAAAAAGCCCGCTACCTGACCATCTGCCTCTTGGATACTTTCATCTCGTGAGAACACTCTACCCGCTTCAAATAAACGCAAGCGACTTGCGCCTCGGTTTAGATTCGTTTTCAGGTTCGCTAATAAGCCACCCCAAAGATTGCTGCGCATGACGCCATATTGATTGGCGATAGGATTAATTACGTTGATCATCTTTTCTGGCGCAGTGCCAGTTAATCTTTGTTCGCTTTCACTATCCGTAAAGCCAAAGTTCACGACCTCTTGATAGCCCTGTAAGGCTAAACGGTGACGCAAAGCATGCACACTTCGCTTTGCTTCTGCTTGAGCACCCATCTTCAGAATAGCGCTTGGAGGGGTATCTGGAATATTTTCAAAACCATACATTCGCGCTACTTCTTCAATTAAGTCTTCCTCAATCTCAATATCGAAGCGATGGCTTGGAGGAGTAATAATAAAAATGTCACCCTCCTCTTGCTGAAATACAAAACCAAGACGCGTAAAGATATCAGCGACAGTTTCAGCGTTAAGCGGGATACCAATTACCTTGGTGGCACGAGTTAAACGCATCCGCACAGGCTGTCGCTCTGGCAAGGCAATGATTTGATCGTCTACAGGCCCAGCTTGACCTCCGCATACATTCAAAATCAGCGCGGTCAAATAATCCAAACAATGAACCGTATTCTGTGGATCAACCCCCCGCTCAAAGCGATGGGCCGCATCTGTACTAAAGTTAAGACGTCTGGCGCGACCTTGAATGGCTGATGGCAACCAGTATGCAGCTTCAACATAAATATTTTGTGTGGCATCACCCACTGCACAATGATTGCCTCCCATAATGCCGGCCAAAGCTACGGGCCCGGTCTGATCAGCAATCACGCCTACTTCTAGAATTCTGCCGGACTGGTCTGGAGCAACTGGAGTTACTGTCTGCCCATTGAGCAATTCAACTGTCTCTCCGGGCTTAGCCCAGCGTACCGCGACATCACCAGACAATCGATCAATATCGAATACATGGGTTGGTTGACCCATTTCCAACATTACGTAATTGGACAAGTCCACTAATGCAGAAATACTTCTTTGTCCGGCTCGCGCCAATCTCTGCACAATATGCTCAGGAGTTTTCGCTTGGGCATTTACACCGCGAATCACTCGGCCCGCAAAGCGGCCACAAAGATCTGCATTCTCGACAGTGACCTTGAGGGTATCTGCAATAGAGAAGCTAGGCGCAACCCAAGATGGTTTTACTAAGGGGGTATTGGTGATTGCTGCAACCTCGCGCGCAATACCCATTAATGACAAGCAATCGGCTTTATTTGGAGTGAGCTTGATTACGTAGATTTGGTCATCCAAATCGAGGTACTCACGAATATCTTTGCCAACGGGAGCATCGGCAGGTAGCTCAAGAATTCCTTCATGATCTTCGCCAAGCCCCAGTTCACGGCCAGAGCACAACATACCTTGACTCTCAACTCCGCGCAATTTACCAACCTTAATGAGGAAGGGCTTTCCCCCTGCTTCAGCGGCAGGTAGTTGTGCGCCGACTAAAGCACAGGGAATCTTGATGCCTACGCGCGCATTCGGGGCGCCACAAACGATTTGTAACTCTGCGCCAGTGCCGGCATTGACTTTACAAACCCGCAAACGATCAGCATCAGGATGCTGCTCGGCAGACAAAATCTCCGCCACGACGATATTGGTAAATGCAGGAGCAACCGCATGCTGCTCCTCAACTTCAAGACCAGCCATGGTCATTGCATGACTCAGTGCCGCACTATCCATCGCGGGATCAACATACTGCCTAAGCCAAGATTCTGAAAATTGCATACGCTATCTACCTAAAAAGCTTGGCCAATTAAGCCGGAAATTGCGCTAAGAAACGGTGATCGTTCTCAAAGAAAAGACGTAAATCATCAATGCCATAGCGCAACATCGTTAAACGCTCGAGACCGGAGCCAAAGGCAAAGCCGGTGTAACGCTCGGGATTGATGCCCATATTGCGCAGTACGCTAGGATGAACCTGACCTGCACCAGAAATTTCCAACCAGCGACCGGCCAATTTACCGTTGGTAAACGCCATATCAATCTCAGCTGAGGGCTCTGTAAATGGGAAATAGGATGGTCGGAAGCGGACCTGCAGATCATTAGTTTCAAAGAAGGTGCGCAAAAAATCGGTATACACGCCTTTGAGATCGGCAAAGGAAACATTTTCTGCAATCCAAAGACACTCTACTTGATGAAACATGGGCGAGTGCGTAGCGTCACTGTCCACTCGATAAGTGCGTCCAGGAGCAATCACTTTAATAGGTGGCATGACATCTGCATGCGCGTATTTCTGAACATGCTCACTTGCGTAACGTACTTGAATCGGACTAGTGTGGGTTCTTAGTAGCAAAGGCTTGCCAAGCGAGTCTTGGCCATCGATATAAAACGTATCCTGCATTGAACGCGCAGGATGATTTTCAGGGCTGTTTAATGCAGTGAAATTAAACCAATCAGTTTCGATCTCTGGGCCATCGGCCACTGCAAACCCGATCGAGTGGAAAATTTCCTCAACCCGCTCCCAGGTGCGCATCACAGGATGCAAGCTACCCACAGCCTGGCCTCGCCCTGGTAATGAAACATCGATTGATTCCGCTGCTAAACGTTGTTGCAATAAGGCATCGGCCATAGCTTGGCGACGCTCTTGCAGAGCAGCTTCAACTTGAGTTTTAACTTGATTAACTTGGGCGCCAGCACTCTTGCGCTCTTCAGGCGACATTCCTCCAAGCGCCTTGAGACGCTCAGTCAGAACACCTGATTTACCGAGATACTTGGCTTTCGCGTCCTCCAGAGCTGCCGCATCGGCAGCTCCGAGGAAATCACGTTTAGCATCCTCGACAATGTGGTCGAGAGAAACCATTGCAGCTTAGTTTTAAATAACTAAGAATTAAGCTGCAGCGTTTACTACGGATTTGATCCGAGTAACCAAAGCGGCAAAAGCCGGTTTGTCAGCAATGGCCATATCAGAAAGTACTTTACGATCGAGATCGATTGAGGCTTTCTTCATACCATTCATGAATACGCTATAAGTCATTTGATGCTCGCGCACTGCCGCATTGATACGCGCAATCCACAAAGCGCGGAATACACGTTTCTTATTACGACGGTCACGATAAGCATATTGACCAGCGCGCATAACTGCTTGCTTGGCAATACGGAATACGTTTTTACGACGTCCACGATAACCTGTTGCGGCATCGGTGATTTTTTTATGACGGGCTCTTGCTGTAACCCCACGTTTGACTCTTGGCATTGAATTCTCCTAATTTAGTCTGAGGTTAAGCGTATGGAAGCATGGAGCGAATAGACTTAACATCTGCCTTCGCAACTTCAGTGGTACCACGCAAATGACGCTTGTTCTTTGTGGTCTTCTTGGTGAGGATGTGGCGTTTAAAGGCCTGACCTCGTTTAATCGTTCCGCCTGCGCGAACCGTGAAGCGCTTCTTCGCGCTACTCTTGCTCTTCATCTTGGGCATAAAGCACCCCTCCTTCTTCGCGTGCAACATAGGTGGTAACCGACGGTCACTCTTCCTGTACCTAGAAGCACTTATTACATGCAGCGCCTTGCGACTCCGCCCTACTTAAACAAGTAGCAGATTCTAATGAATCGCTACTTACTTAGCCTTACGAATGGGGGCCAACACCATCACCATTTGGCGGCCCTCCATCTTCGGAAACTGTTCAACTTGGCCATGCTCTTGCAGGTCCAACTTCAAACGCTCCAACATTCTGACTCCGATTTCTTGATGGGCCATTTCACGACCCCGAAACCGTAGCGTAATCTTTGTCTTATCGCCATCTTCCAAAAAGCGAATGAGATTGCGTAACTTCACACCATAATCACCGTCATCTGTTCCAGGGCGGAATTTCACTTCCTTCACCTGAATCACTTTTTGCTTGAGCTTCGCTTCATGCAAACGTTTGGCTTCTTGATACTTAAACTTACCGAAGTCCATGATGCGTACAACAGGCGGTACAGCAGTCGGAGCAATTTCCACCAAATCGGTTTCTTTTTCTTCGGCTAAAGCCAGAGCTTCACTCAACTTAACAACACCGATGGGCTCCCCATCAATTCCAATCAGACGCACTTCAGGAGCAGTAATTTCCCGGTTAATGCGCTGCGATTTATCAGTAGCGATCTTGCAATTCCTTATAAAAAAACAATAAAAGCTGTTCCACCCCTAGCTAAGCTCGGGTCCGACTTTCTGGGATATATCCTGCTGGAGTCGGGCAACGAAACTATCAAGAGGCATTACACCAAGATCAATTCCGCCACGGGCACGAACGGCCACCGTATTACTTTCAAGCTCCTTGTCACCAACAACTAACAAAAATGGAAGCTTCTGTAATGCGTGCTCGCGTATTTTATACGTAATTTTCTCATTTCGCAAATCCACTTCCACTCTAAACCCTTGTTTTTTCAGAGTTTGCTGTACTTGCAAGGCGTAAGCAGCTGAATTTTCCGAGATATTGAGGACAACTGCCTGGGTTGGCGCCAACCAAACTGGCATATTACCGGCGTGATTTTCGATCAAAATCCCAATAAAGCGCTCTAAAGAGCCCACAATTGCCCGGTGCAACATCACTGGAGTCTTGCGGGTGTTGTCTTCGGCGACATATTCAGCGCCTAAGCGGGCTGGCATCGAGAAATCCACTTGGATCGTGCCGCATTGCCAAGTCCGCCCGATAGAGTCTTTCAGGTGATATTCAATTTTAGGGCCATAAAAAGCGCCTTCACCTGGCAACTCTTCCCATTCTTGACCTGAAGCGGTTAAGGCGCCACGGAGTGCCGCCTCTGCCTTATCCCAAATAGCGTCGTCCCCTACCCGTTTAACTGGTCGCAATGCCAGCTTCACCGCTACCTCTGTAAACCCAAAATCCTGATAAACCTCACGTACAGCGCGATCAAACGCCGCAACTTCTGTCTGAATCTGGTCTTCCGTGCAAAAGATGTGACCATCATCCTGCGTAAAGCCCCGAACTCGCATCAAACCATGCAGGGCACCAGAGGGCTCATTGCGATGACACTGACCAAACTCACCGTAGCGCAATGGCAGCTCACGATAGCTGTGCAAGCCAGAATTAAAAATCTGTACATGTCCGGGGCAATTCATGGGCTTTAAGGCATAGGCACGACTCTCAGATTCAGTCGTAAACATATTCTCTTTGTAGTTATCCCAATGGCCCGACTTTTCCCACAGGCCACGATCCAAAATCTGCGGGGCCTTCACTTCCTGGTAGCCCTCATTTTGATAACTGCGGCGCATGTATTGCTCAACTTCTTGCCAAATCGCCCAACCTTTAGGATGCCAAAAGATCAAGCCAGGTGCCTCTTCTTGAAAATGGAATAAGTCCAGCAATTTACCAAGGCGGCGATGATCTCGTTTCTCCGCTTCTTCAAGCATATGCAAGTGGGCTTCTTGATCTTCTTTTTTTAGCCAAGCAGTACCGTAAATGCGCTGGAGCATCTCATTCTTACTATCGCCGCGCCAATAGGCGCCAGCTAGCTTCATGAGCTTAAATACTTTTAACTTACCAGTGGAGGGCACATGTGGACCGCGACATAAGTCGGTGAACTTGCCTTCCGTATACAAGGAAACATCCTCACCTTGAGGAATGCTCGCAATAATTTCTGCTTTGTAATACCCGCCTTGGTCTTGAAAGAACTTGACAGCTTCATCGCGAGGCAAGACTGAACGCACTACCGGTTCGTCCTTTTTTGCCAACTCAGTCATTTTCTTTTCAAGGGCAACTAAGTCATCCGGCGTAAATGGGCGATGGAAAGAAAAGTCGTAGTAAAAGCCATTTTCGATCACAGGACCGATCGTGACTTGAGCTTCAGGAAATAATTCTTTAACTGCGTAAGCTAATAAATGGGCTGTGGAGTGGCGTACGATCTCTAAGGCTTCCGGGCTTTTGTCGGTAATGATGGCAACTTGACTGTCTTTCTCAATCAGATGACTTAAGTCCACCATCTGCCCGTCAACCAAACCCCCAAGAGCCGCTTTCACCAAACCACTACCAATACTTTGCGCCACATCGAGCACGCGCACCGGGCCAGCGAACTCGCGTTTTGATCCATCAGGAAGAGTTACTACCAGCATGACCACTCCATCTTATTTATGTTTCTTAAAGTTAGCCGCTTTAAGCACGCCGCTAAATGTAAAACAAAAGCAAATACAGTATTGATACCCCATTCCCATTAAAAAGAATGCGCGGCAGCATTTCGGCAACCGCGCACTTTTTGGGTCTTTATTCGTTGGTAGGCTCGATTGGACTCGAACCAACGACCCCCACCATGTCAAGGTGGTGCTCTAACCAGCTGAGCTACGAGCCTATTAAGTGCGCTAGTTTATCACCGGCGGCGCACTTGGGTAACTCCTTTGACTTCCTCTAGGCTGTTTTGAACCAGCCTTAAGGCTTCAGAGTCTTTAATTTCGAGAGTTAAGAGGATTTGAGCAACCCCCTTCTTCACTGTTTTACGCAGGTCAATCACGTGAACGCCTTGCCTAGTCATAATCTCAAATAGTTCCCGCATCAATTCTGGGCGGTCTACACCACTCACGGCTAAATCTGCCGGAAAGAGATGTTTTGCTTCACTCCCAGAAGATTCTTGTGTGGCAACTTGATTCCAAGCGGTTTGAATGACCCGCTCAGGCGCCCGCTCTAACAGTCCGCGAAAGGTCTTGCAAGCACGCCGATGAATGGATACGCCACGTCCTTGAGTAATAAACCCAGATATTGGATCGGGTGGCACGGGGCGGCAACAACGGGCTAATTGGGTCAGCAGGGAATCTACCCCTACTACCAGGACGTCACCCCCTTGAGTGGATTTGCGCGTGCTTTGCTTAAGTACTAATTCAGGAGGCGCAGCTACTGACTTCGCCTCTGGCTTCTGGTCGAGCTTATGATCCACTGGCTTCGCATGTTGCCCAGTCTCTTCGTCATCCAGCGCATTAAACCAAGCCCGTACCCGCGATCGAGCCCTTTGTGAGCGCAGGTAATGTCGATCAGAACTAATCCAGTCACGCGAAGGACCGCCCTGCTTCACAGCAATGATGTCCACGGTTTGGCCATTCTTCAACGCAGTTTCTAGCGGCACCATGGCGCCATCTAGCTTGGCGCCCCTGCAGCGGTGCCCCAAATCGGTATGTACTGCATAAGCAAAATCGATCGGGGTCGATTCCTTCTCTAAGGAAATGACTTTACCTAAAGGTGTCAGGACATAAATATGGTCATCGATTTCATGATGTTTGAGTTGCTCCCAAGCATCCTCCTTCCAGGAGATCAGCTGCCGTGCCCAGGCAATTTGCCTCTCATAAGCCTGAGCAGCACTATGCGTCCCCGCCTGATGTGAGGCATTCTGATCGTGCTGAATATTGGGTCGTACTTGGCGCTGTGTCACGGTGCCACCGGTAGCGGCAGCCTCCTTATAACGCCAATGAGCAGCCAGTCCGTATTCTGCCTGTTGATGCATTTCCTGTGTGCGCACCTGAACCTCAAAAGCAGTACCTCCAGCATCCATGACTACGGTATGAAGGGATTGATAGCCATTGGGCTTTGGCCGCGCAATATAGTCGTCAAACTCCCGTGGAACTGGCTGCCAAATGTTGTGCACTAAACCTAAGCTTGCATAACAGGATTTGACATCGGGGACAAGCACCCGAAAGGCGCGCACATCGTATAAGTTCGCAAAGTCCAAAGACTTGCCTTGCATTTTCTTCCAGATGCTGTAAATGTGTTTGGGGCGGCCCTGCACTTGGGCAACGATTCCAGCATTTTGCAGTTCTTCTTTGAGGCACAAAACGATCTGCTCAATAAAAGAGTCGCGTTCAATGCGCTTTGCATCCAACATCTTGGCAATGTCACGATAGGTCTGCGGTGAAAGCACCCGAAAAGCGAGGTCCTCCATCTCCCATTTCATTTGCCAGATACCCAAACGGTTTGCGAGTGAGGCGTCAATATCTAAAATCTCTTGGGCCCAGGGTTTAGGCATCTCAATTTTTTCTTGAGTAATCCAGCGCAAGGTTTGCAAGCGGGAGGCCAAGTAAATTAGCACTACACGCAAATCATCGCCAAAAGCCAATAACATTTTGCGCAGCATTTCTTCTTGACCGGCAATGTTGAGACCCCCATCTGCGCGCAGTAACTTCGCTTGAGCTTGGCGTAACCCACGGTAACCAATCAACAACTTGGCAGGCTCTTCACCGATTAATTTAATCAGCGCTTCTCGTCCATGGGTACGAGCAATATTTTTAGCTGCAATTAAGCTGGCGTCGTCAAGGTGGAGCGTTTCCAGAATTTGTAATACCCCATCAGCATGCTCTTGAGCAGGCTCGCCATACCAGCCGTCAATAATTTTTATGGTTTCAGGGGTGCTTGCCATCGGCAACTAATAGTGAAGTACAGGAGTTAAGCAATTTAGCAAAAGAAGGCTTTTGCGATGGCAACTTGTTCCGCCTTAATAAAAGCAGGCGCATGCCCCACCTCTGGAATTTCCACGCTGCGAGCATGTGAATTAACTGCACACATTTGCGCAACTGTAGCCGCAGATAGTAAGTCGGAATCACCGCCACGGACGATTAACATCGGAATGTGTATTTGCTTAAAAGCAGCCCACATAGCCAATTCACCAGCCTGAGCTAAAGCGGGATCAATCGCAGCAAAAGGAATCGCAATATTGGGGTCGTAGTGCATGCCCCATGAGCCTGCTTTTTCAACTAGCATCGGACCGTTATAGGTTTCCCACTCATCATCGGTATGTTTGCCAAATGAAGCGCACAGCATATTTAACTGCAATAAAGCGTCCGCACGATGAGCGAAAGAAAACGGCTGACCCACATAGGACCCCAATCGCTTGATTGCGTCAGCCTCAATACGAGGGCCCACATCATTAATCAGCATTTTTTGAATAGGGCTGTGTGGGAGTGACGCATACACCATGCCAATCAAGCCTCCCATTGAAGTACCAAACCAGTCTATTTGACGGACCCCAAGTTGCGTCACTAGGCTACTAATATCGGCTACATATTGCGGGATGCCATAGTGCATCGGATTTGTTAATCGATCTGAATCCCCGCGCCCAACAATATCGGGGCAGACTACGTAAAAATCCTGACAAAGTGCTTCTGCCAGGGTTTGAAAATCGCTCCCCCGCCTAGTTAAACCGTGCACGCATAACAAGACCTTCGTGTTTGCAGGATTACCCCAACAACGGTATGCCATCCGATGAGGTCCATCGGGGCTGTGGCAGTTGACGAAAAAGAGCTCGCCTTGATGTCTAACTTGAGTGGCAGGTGCATGCTGCTCTAAATCCACCCCACACTGCTGGCTCGCGCATTGACTAGCGGACCCGCTCACTTCAGCTTGCAAAGTAACGTGATCAATTCCATGCTTAGCCAACAACATGGCTTGAATTCCCGTCATGACCTCTGGCCATTCTTGCATGGTGGCAATTTCGATATGGCCAATCAGCGCAGGAAAGTTTGGCGTCATCTCCCATACATGCAAATCATGCACACCCAATACACCTGCAACCTCTTTTAAATTCCCACCCACCTCAAGATAGTCAATATGGTGCGGAACGCCCTCCATCAAAAAGTGATACGACTCGCGCAAGATAGAGAAAGTAGATTTCAGAATTAAGATCGAGACAAAAATGGATAGCAAGGAATCGGCTGGCATCCATCCAGTAAATTGAATAATTAAACCGGCGATCAACGCCCCGACTGATCCCAATAAGTCGCCCATTACATGGACTAAAGCAGCGCGGGTGTTAACGCTACTTTTATCTTTTGACAAGACCCATGCAACTGTCATGTTCATGAGCATGCCGACGCCGGCGACAATCGATACCGTAAAGCCGTTTACCTCGTGGGGAGTGAAAAGACGGGAAATCGCCTCACTAACAATCCACACCACTAAAGCCAACATGGCTATGCCATTTACAAAAGCCGCTAAGGCCTCTGCCCGACCAAAACCAAATGAATGCTTTGCAGACGGTGGTCTAGCAGAAATGGTTTGTGCGAGTAGCGCCAATCCCAGTGCGGCAGAATCAGTCACCATGTGGCCCGCATCTGAAATCAAAGCTAAAGATCCGGCAAAGTACGCAGCGACAATCTCAACAATAGAGAAGCCAAGCGTGAGCACTAAGGCTATGAGGAGTAAATTTTGATTAGATATTTCCCGCGCATGGGAATGGTGAGCATCGCCATGGTGATGCTTGTGCGACGGTGACTCGTGAGAGTGAGCATGCTTTGCAGCAGGCGAATGATGATGACCCGACATAGTGAACCTATTATTTCACTAAACCGGGTCTCAAGTTAAAAGCCGCTCACGTCTACAGGGGCACCTGTTTTTGCCAGAACTTCCTCTTTACTTACGCCGGGCGCCAACTCAAGCAACTTCAGGCCCTTTGGAGTGATGTCAAGCACGCACAAGTCGGTAATGATCTGGCTGATGACGCCAACGCCGGTTAATGGCAAGGTGCACTCAGGCAGAATTTTGAGCTCTTCCGTGCCATCTTTCTTTTTAGCAACATGCTCCATCAAAACGACCACATGCTTGACTCCAGCCACTAGATCCATAGCACCGCCCATACCCTTGACCATCTTGCCAGGAATCATCCAGTTCGCAATGTCGCCATGCTCACTCACTTGCATTGCGCCTAAGAAAGCAATATTGATCTTTCCGCCGCGAATCATGCCAAAGGCATCGGCGGAAGAAAAGATGGAGGAGCCAGGCAAAGTCGTAATTGTTTGCTTGCCCGCGTTAATCAAATCCGCATCAATCTGATCTTCAGTTGGAAATGGTCCAATTCCTAGCAGCCCATTTTCAGACTGAAGCCATACTTCCATGCCCTTAGGCACATGGTTCGCAACCAATGTAGGAATACCAATTCCCAAATTAACGTAGTAACCATCTTTTAATTGCTTGGCAGCACGTGCGGCCATCTCATCTCTATTCCAAGGCATTTGATCTTCCTAAATATTCTGTACTAATTAAGGGGCGTCTAAAAGTAATTAAGCTGCGGCTAAGGTACGTTGTTCAATCCTCTTCTCTGGAGCGGTATTGAGTACCAAGCGATGAACATAGATCCCTGGCGTATGAATTTCTGCAGGATCCAATTCCCCATTCTCAACAATTTCTTCTACCTCGGCAACAGTGATCTTGCCAGCCATCGCTACGACCGGATTAAAGTTACGCGCTGTTAAGCGATAGACTAAGTTGCCAGAGCGATCAGCCTTCCAAGCCTTCACCAAAGAGATGTCCGAAACAATGGAGCGCTCGAGAATGTATTTCTCACCATCAAACTCTTTTACCTCTTTACCCTCGGCAACTAGCGTGCCAAAGCCCGTTTTGGTATAAAACGCCGGAATGCCACAACCTCCAGCGCGCAGCTTTTCCGCAAGCGTCCCCTGAGGAGTGAACTCTAATTCCAACTCTCCAGCCAAATACTGACGCTCAAATTCTTTGTTTTCACCCACATAGGAGGCAATCATCTTTTTGACTTGGCGGGAATTGAGAAGAATGCCCAATCCAAAGCCGTCTACGCCCGCGTTATTGGAAACCGCTGTCAAATTTTGGGCACCCAAATCCTTTACCGCCATGATTAATGACTCAGGGATGCCGCACAGCCCAAAACCACCTACAGCCAGTTTTTGACCGTCTTTTAAAATATCGCGCAAGGCATCCACGGCCGTTGGATAGGTTTTATTCATGGCTTTTATCCTAAGATTGCTATAAAGAGTAAGAAAAAGTAATCATAACGCTTTGGCCCTAAGCTCTCGAGCCCTTAGAGGAGGATGAGTTCGTGCTGGCAGCTAAGTGAATTTTATCGCTTAGAACTAAACTAGGGGTATACATCAGATAAAAAAGCACGCTTTTAAGCAATCAATGGAGACTTTTGCATGACCAACCAAGAATTAGTTGCCCAATATGGTCCGCGAGAGTCCATGGATTACGATTTTGTTATCGTTGGTGGTGGACCCGCTGGTTTATCAGCTGCCATCAAAGCGAAGCAGCTTGCCTCTGGAGCTGGCTTGGAAATCTCAGTCTGCGTCCTAGAAAAAGGCTCTGAAATCGGTGCGCACATTCTTTCTGGTGCAGTCATGGATCCCAAGGCCTTAACTGAACTACTTCCCAATTGGCAAGAGCTCGGTGCGCCCCTAAATACGCTGGTCACCCAAGATCAGTTCCTCTTTTTAACCAAAGACAACTCCCTAGAGGTGCCTGATTGGTTGCTGCCAACCTGCTTTAAAAATGAAGGTAACTATATCGTTAGCTTGGCTAACGTCACGCGCTGGCTAGGCCAACAAGCTGAAAATCTGGGTGTTGACATCTTTCCTGGCTTTCCAGCTGCAGAAATTCTTTACAACGAGGCGGGCGCTGTTTGTGGCGTCATCACCGGTTCAATGGGCCTTGATAAAGAGGGGCAGCCCACCGATCAGTTTCAACTAGGGATGGAGTTACGCGCTAAGTACACTCTATTTGCCGAGGGTTCCCGCGGGCACTTGGGGAAACAATTAATCGCGCGTTACTCCCTCAATGCGGATGCCGACCCCCAAAGTTACGCTATTGGCATTAAAGAGTTGTGGGAAGTGAAGCCTTCGCAAAGTAAACCCGGATTAGTAGTGCACACCGCTGGCTGGCCGCTCGAGAACGACACCTATGGTGGTTCATTTCTGTATCACCTTGGTGAAAATAAAGTGGCAGTCGGCTTGGTTGTCGGGCTCTCTTATAAAAATCCCTACCTCTCCCCTTTTGAAGAATTTCAGCGCTATAAGCTCCATCCTAAAATTCGTCGAACATTTGAGGGCGGTAAGCGCTTAGCTTATGGGGCAAGATCCCTTACAGCTGGCGGCCTAAATAGCTTACCTAAGATGGTTTTTCCTGGTGGTGCTTTGATCGGCTGTGATGCCGGATTTCTGAATGCCTCTCGCATTAAGGGCAGTCATGCAGCAATCAAAACAGGCATGCTAGCAGCGCAAGCAGCAGTTGCAGCGTTGCAGGAGAACCGCTCAGGCGATGAACTTGCAGCTTATCCTCAGGCTTTTAAGAAAAGCTGGTTATATACCGAGCTCAATCAGGCACGCAACTTCAAGCCTTGGATGTCCAAAGGCCTCTATCTAGGCACGCTGATGGTTGGCTTAGAGCAAAAAGTACTGGGCGGTAAGATGCCTTGGACACTTCATCTCAAACATGCCGATCATGAATGCTTAGAGCCGGCCGCGCAGCATCAACCCATTGATTACCCAAAACCTGACGGCAAGTTAAGTTTTGACCGCCTCTCCTCGGTATTTATTTCCAATGCCAATCATGCCGAAAATCAACCATCTCATCTTGTAATCAAAGATGCCGCGATACCAGTGAATTTCAATCTCAAAATTTACGATGGGCCGGAGCAACGATATTGCCCTGCTGGGGTTTATGAATACGTGCAAGAGAATGGTAAGGCCCGCTTACAGATCAATGCGCAAAACTGTGTCCATTGCAAAACCTGTGACATTAAAGATCCCAGCCAAAATATTATGTGGGTCACGCCTGAAGGTGGTGGTGGCCCTAACTATGCTGAGATGTAAGCCCAGTTGACCTGAGTTTTTGAATGCACATGCCTGCTAACCCGCAGGCTAAGGCAGACATCACAAAGACGTTGCGTGGCACCGAGGCATCCCACAACCAACCCGCACACAGTCCACCGAGCGTACCGCCCATTCCGTAAGACACTGTCGCCATTAAGGCTTGACCACGTGCCTGCATCGGCCCAGTAAACCACCGTTGTAGTAGCTTTGTTGCCGCGCTATGGTGGGCCGCAAAGGTCCCTGCATGCATCACTTGTGCAAGTATGAGAACCCACGTAACTGGAAATAATGCAATTAAGATAAATCGAATTACACCTATCCCAAAGGAAGCTTGTAAGACTACTTCGGGATCTAAGCGACTGAGTACCTTGTTCTGAAAATAAAAGAAGATCACTTCGGCTGAAACTCCTAAAGCCCAAAATAAACCGATTTGAAATTTGTTGTAGCCTAGGCCAGCCAAGTAAATTGAGTAAAAAACATACAGAACTGCATGGGCAAACACCATAAAAAATCCAGAGAGCAAAAACCAGCGTACGTCAGGATTTAACAGCACGCTGAAGAACTCTCCCTTCATCATCTTGCGCCGCTCAATTTTGGGTTCATATAATTGAAACGACACTATTGCTAGCGCTATCAACACTACCGTCCCAATCACTGGATAAAGCTCAATGCCAGCTCGCTGAAATAATTCTCCGGCGCACAGCACCATCACAATAAAGCCAATGGAGCCCCACATGCGTAGACGTCCATAACGTTTATCAAATGAGTTGTCTTTAAATAGAGCGTGCACAGTAGCCGACTCCCCCAAAGGCATCAAGCTACTAAGAATCGTGTGCAATACAAACATCCAAATAAAGAATGCTAAATAACTATGTAGGAAATAGATCGACAGGAACACTACCGCAGCCAAGCAGGCGCAAAAGCGAATAATACGCATGCGGTCTGAAAGATAATCTGCTAACCAACCCCAAGAGAACGGGCCAATGATGCGAGTGATTTGCAGCATAGACATGAGGACTGCAACTTGAAAGACGCTAAAGCCACGGTCGACAAAGAATAGACTGGCGTATGGTGAAACTAGGCCAACATAAGCAAAATATAAAAAGAAGAAAGCCCCGAACGCCCAACGAACTGAAGGGGTCATGGGTTTTTAGTGCTCATTGTCAAAACTTACTGCAAGGAGAGTTTTAGTCAAGGCTCGAGCCAGACTGTGCCGCCTGAATCGGAGCAACAGCATGTGTAACGTCACCGCATTGTGCACGGTGGCGCAAGGCATGATCCATGAGGACCAGGGCTAACATCGCTTCTGCAATCGGTGTAGCCCTGATGCCCACGCAAGGATCGTGACGTCCTTTGGTTTGGACAGTCATCGGTTTGCCCTCTAAATCAATCGATTCTTTTGGGCTCAAAATACTCGAGGTTGGTTTAATGGCAATGGCGACCTGCAAGTCTTGACCGCTACTAATACCGCCCAAGGTGCCACCAGAATGATTGCTAGCAAAACCGTCTGGATGCATTTCATCACCGTGCTCACTACCGCGTTGCGTGATTGATTGAAAACCAGAACCAATCTCTACCCCCTTGACGGCATTGATGCCCATCATGGCATGGGCAATATCCGCATCCAATTTATCAAATAAGGGTTCACCTAAACCAATGGGTACATTGCGTGCTCGCACTTCGATACGTGCCCCACAAGAATCTCCTGCTTTGCGCAAAGAATCCATATAGGCTTCTAGTTGCGGAACCATAGACGTATTGGCCGCAAAGAAGGGATTATTCTCAATCACTGCAGCATCATCAAAAGGAATTTCGATTTCACCAAGCTGACTCATAAAGCCATAAATCTCAGTACCATAAGCCTCACGCAACCATTTCTTGGCAATCGCTGCGGCTGCTACTACAGGCGCCGTAAGTCTAGCTGAGGAACGGCCGCCACCACGAGGATCGCGTAATCCATATTTATAGTGGTAGGTGTAGTCTGCATGTCCAGGCCTAAACGTTTGCAAAATATTGCCATAGTCTTGACTACGTTGATCCGTATTCCGAATCAAAAGCGCAATCGGAGTGCCGGTGGTTTTGCCTTCGTAGACGCCCGATAAGATTTCTACCTTGTCTTCTTCTTTGCGCTGAGTGACGTGCCGCGAGGTGCCGGGCTTGCGCCGATCTAAGTCGGCCTGTAAGTCCAACTCGGAGAGCAACATCCCCGGTGGGCAACCGTCGACAACGGCGCCAATGGCGGGACCATGGGATTCACCGAAAGTGGTAACTGTAAAAAGAAGGCCTAAAGTGTTTCCTGACATAGCAACATTATGTCATTTGTCAGAACAAACGCGGTTAAGAAGGTGTGTTTTGGTAAATCGAGATCAACTCTAGGTTTGCTCTGCGCCCTCGGGCCAATCTCGAATATAGGCTTTTAACATCGTATTTTCAAAATCCTGGGCTTCAACAACCGATTTCGCCACATCATAGAAGGAGATCACTCCCATCAACACCTTATGGTCCACGACTGGCAAGTAACGTGCGTGCTCGACGAGCATCATGCGGCGTACTTCATCGATTTCCGTTTCCATATTGCAAGTCAATGGGTCAGCTTTCATGACTGCTTTCACTTGCAAGCCATCTAACTTGCCATGGTGTCGGGCTAAAGCGGCAATCACCTCACGAAAAGTCAGCATGCCGACTAGCTTGTCGTACTCCATCACCACCAAAGAGCCTATGTCGTGTTCGCTCATGACTAGCACTGCGGTTTGCAAGGCCGTTTCTGGTGCTACGGTAAATAGAGTGCTGCCCTTGACGCGTAAGATATCGCGAACTTTCATATACCCTCAAACGAAGTGTGATCTTGTCAGTTCAATATAGCCCGATGCTGATTCAGAATCAAGGCTTCTATTGCCGGTTTTAGTAGCGAATAACCCTGATAACCCCCTCACGAATGCTGGGCAAATTAGCGACAAAAAAAGCGCCGGCAAGCGTGATCCACCAAGTGAGATAAATCCACAGTAGGGCTAAAGGGAAAATCGCAAAAGCGCCGTAGACTGTTTTATAGAAGGCGGTATGCGTTAAGAAAATTCCAAAGCCAAGCTTCATCATTTCAAAAGAGAATGCTGCCAGCAAGGCGCCGCTAAACGCATTAGCCCAGCTGATCTGAGCGTAAGGCAAGATTTTATAGACCACAGTAAATACGCCCATCGTCAACAAAATAGGCACGACCGTGACGAAGACGCCAAAGCCAAAGGTCAAGGACTCAGTCCAACCCTCAGAAGCGCTTAATAGCAGTCCACTTAAATAGGTGCCCACTCCGAGCAATATCGGACCGAGTAAGGTGGCCGCTGAGTAAATCACGATCTTCTTTGCAATAGGCCGCCTTTGCGTGACCCTGAAAATCTGGTTAAAGGCACTCTCAATGACGGACATCGTCATCAGCGTAGTAATGACTAAGCCCGAGATACCCAGCAAAGTTAAGCTTTGTGCCTTGGCAGAAAACTGATCAAGGTAGTTAAAGACCTGAGTATTTAAGCCACCAGGCATATAGGTATCTAGTAACCAGCCTTGCACAGCGTACTTAATGCGGATGACACTGGGCAAATAACCAATTAAGATTGAAGCCACAGTTAACATCGGCACCAATGACAAAGTCGTTGTAAAAGCTAAACTAGCGGCAACCTGTTGCAAGTTTTGCCCGCGATTGCGTGCCCAGATCTCTTTCACAAGAGCGAGCCATAATTGACGGTTACGAAAGAAGCGCATCGCCGTATCATAAGAGAAGACCATGAACCCAGCCGAAATTTTAGTGTTGTATTACTCCCGCTACGGCGCAACCAGGGACTTAGCGCGTCTCATTGCAGAAGGTATTGAAAGCGTTCCGGGCGTGACTGCCCGGCTGCGCACCGTACCGGCCGTCTCCACTGTATGCGAAGCGGTTGAAGCGCCCATTCCGAATGATGGGCCTCCCTATGTTGAATATTCAGACCTGCAAGAATGTGTCGGGCTGGCACTAGGTTCCCCCACCCGCTTTGGCAATATGGCCGCCCCCATGAAATACTTTTGGGATGGCAGTTCCGCGCAATGGTTGAGTGGCGCCCTGATTGGCAAACCTGCCTGCGTCTTTACAAGTACAGGTAGCTTGCATGGCGGGCAAGAAAGCACCCTCCTTACCATGATGATTCCGCTCTTGCATCACGGCATGATGATTATGGGCTTGCCGTATAGCGAACCGGATTTAATGAGCACTAAAACCGGTGGCGGCCCTTACGGCTTAAGCCATTTAGCACATGCCGATGGACGTGCGCCGATCAGCGCAGAGGAACAACGATTAGCGAAAGCTCAAGGCAAGCGCCTAGCGCAAACTGCCCTAAAGTTAATCCAACCTTAAACCAAAGCGAATGCAAAGGTGACCCAAACCATGTTTACTCAGCTGTTGAAAAAGAACCCCTACCAACTGGTAGCCTGCGCCGCCTTTATAGATCTCTTTATCTTATGCGTTTGCTGGGAATGGTTTATCTCACCATTGCGCCCCGGGGGCTCTTGGCTGATCCTCAAAGGAATTCCCTTGCTGTTCGCCATTCCAGGTATTTGGCGTGGGCGGGTTTACACCATGCAGTGGGCCTCCCTTTTGATACTGCTGTATGTCACCGAAGGCTTGGTCCGAATTCTAGAAACCGGCGCCAATTTCTGGCTAGCTTGCCTTGAAACAGCCCTGGCCACGGTGGGATTTGTCTGCTTATTGATCTATCTCAAGCCTATTAAAGCCCGTGCTAAGGCCTCCAAGAAGGCAGAAAACAGCTGAACCAAGCCCATATTTAACTAATTCTGGCGTTTTAACTGAAATTTTTTGTATTTTTAGAGAATTCTTGTCATCTCACCGTCTTTCTGAGGCGTTGTTAGGCCATGGAGGTGGCAAAAATGTCAACAAGACTCAAACGTTGGGCCCGTGCAATTCAAGAGATCGACCTTAGTAAAGGAACTGATCCTGAGGTGGCTATTGGGTATCTAGATAGTAAATACCGTGATATCGCTTGGCGTTACATTCGCATTCTCGGCTTTGAGCGCACAATCAACTTCATGGCCAGCAACAATTTTCACCCAGAATAAACTGTTCTACGTTTTAAAAAATAGCCCCAGGTAAGTCATTTTCTGGGGCTTTTTTATTTGGCCTGCTAACTAGTTTGTCTACCATTCAAACAACACAAAAAAAATCAACCTTTTAAATATTTGCTCGGCATCACAGCAAAAGGTCAATTCAGTTTATGCAAGACATTACTGTCCGAAGTAAGGTAATTCATTTTGCGCAACCCATAATCACGCCAATACTTTATTAAAAAAGTTCAAAATAAGAAATAAGTGGGATAAAAGCTTGAAACTGAAGTGAATAAATCGTAGGATCAAGCGTGGTCAGAAACAAGTGGTGTAAACAGACCTTATTCATAGACACTTCTTCAAAGGAAAACAGCATGAGCCAGAAAAAATTAGTAAAACAAATGTTAAAAAAGCTCGATAAGTTAGAGGCCGATAGAGAAAAGCTGATTGACAAGTTAGCTAAGACCTTAGACAAGATGGAGCAGACTGCGCCTCCCAAAAAGGCCGTAGCCAAGAAAGTGCCTGCTAAAAAAGCTGCTGCTAAGAAAGCGCCTGCTAAAAAGGTAGCAGCTAAAAAGGCAGTTGCAAAGAAAGCGGTTGCTAAGAAGGCCCCTGCTAAAAAGGTTGCTGCAAAAAAGCCAGCTCCAGCGCAAACAACAGTGTCCTCAACAAACTCTTAATCTTTTAGCTTGATAGCCTAACCTTTGCCTCGTGATCAAATCGATTGAATCTGGAAGTAATTACGAGGCAGATCTAAGGCTATTACAGATTGAGTTAGTAAAACTTCAGCATCACATTATTGAAAAGGGTCTGCGCCTTCTAGTCATCTTGGAAGGTCGCGACACTGCTGGCAAGGATGGCACGATCAAGTGCCTCTCAGAACACCTTAGCCCAAGAGACACCCGCATCATCGCCTTGAATAAACCTTCCTCACGCGAAGAAGGCGAGTGGTATTTTCAGAGGTATGTGGCTGAACTCCCCACTAAGGGGGAGTTGGTATTCTTCAACCGCAGTTGGTACAACCGCGCCGGTGTTGAGAAGGTGATGGGGTTTTGCACCAAAAGTCAGTACCAACAGTTTATGGGTTCAGTGAACGAATTCGAATCCCTGATTGTTAAGTCTGGCGCTCAGATCTTTAAGTACTACTTAGACATTAACAAGCAAGAGCAGGCCAAAAGGCTGAAAGACAGGGAAAAAGACCCGCTTAAACAATGGAAGATTAGCCCGATCGACCAACAGGCGCAGAAGAAGTGGCATCAATATAGCGAGGCACGTGATTTGATGCTTGCCAATACAAGCAGTAAAGCTGCCCCTTGGACAGTGATCAATGCGAATGATAAGAAATTAACCCATCTCAACCTGATGCGAGATCTCCTCTCGCGGGTTGACTATCCGGGCAAGAATAAAAAATTGCTCAAGGTAGATTCGAAGATTGTGCTTCCCTGCCCTATAAGCGCGAAAAAATAATCTTGACTTGACTAGCCGGTCAAAAAAACTGCTTCATCCTCTCAAACAAATAGATGTGTCGTTTTTTTTCATCACTTGGTAAGTGATCTGTGTGATTGATAGACAAGTCACAGGGAAATAGACACAATTCGCTCAGCTTATAGATACGTGGGGCGAGTCATTCGAAACATGTTTTTTGTAATCCCATCGCCCCGCCAGTCATAGGTTGTTAACCAAACTGCTTCTAAGGGGTGATGATGAAAATCCAACATTACATTGACGACGACGATGCCTATTTTGATGAATATGCGGACTCCGTAAAGTACGACTTACTTAAAGAGCGCTTACTTTGGCAACACCATGCTTGCAAAGAAATTCACCAAGAGTACAAAGTAAATGATGAAGATTGCGATTTTGATTAATTGTTTCCAACTTCGGTAGTACGGTAATTTTTGTATTAATTTTGCGCCTCAGGCGCAGTAATAGGGGTTTCCCAAGAGCCCCCGAGGGCTTTAATCAGTCCCACCGTGGCGGTAAATTGACTGCCCTTAATTTGGGATTGCAGCCGAATCCCCGTTAACTGATTTTGTTGAATCAGTGCCAAGGTTAATGCTGTATCTAAACCAGCTCTGTAGCGAATAAAAGAGAGTTGGTAAGCACGGTTTAAATTGGCGACAGACTTATCTTCACTTGCTCTAGCCAAATTTAGCTGTTGTACATTGCTTAGCGCATCTTGCGCATCCTGAATTCCTGAGAGGACAGTCTGCCTATAGTTGGCTACTGCCAGTGTATAACCAGCACTCGCATAGTCAACACCCGAACTGATGCGACCTCCATCAAAAATACTTTGCACCGCATTGACCCCAAAGGACCAAATTAAGGAAGGCACGGTGAGTAGGCTTGGAATGCTATTTGACTGAAAGCCCAAGTAAGTGGGAGACAAAGTCAACATGGGATAGTAGGCCGCTTTTGCAACCCCTATTTGGGCATTTGCAGCAGCCATCGCGCGCTCTGCAGAGGCAATATCGGGGCGCCGCTCTAGCAAAGTACTTGGTACCGTTAACGGAATCTTGGGTAAATTTTCTGGTAACTTGCCACTAGCCAACTGAAAGCCAGCCGCGGGAATCCCAGCCAAGGTTGCCACTAAATTTTCTAACTCATTGCGTTGCGCTTGCAACAACTCGATTTGCGCCATGGTCGATTGCGTTAAAGCGGCCTGTTGAACTAACTCGACTTCGCTAGACGCACCAAGATCATGACGCTTAGTGATCAACGTTAATACTTTTTCTTGCACCGCCAAAGATCCTTTTAAGGTAGCAATTTCTTCATCGAACTGCCGTAAACGGAAGTACGCTTGCGCTAGCTGACCCGTTAATATCAGTTGAGTGTTTTCTTTAGCTGCTTGGGCTTGTTGCACGGTATCACTAGCTGCTTCCACGCTGCGCTGAATTTTACCAATCCAGTCAAACTCATAGCTTGCGGACACATAGGGACTAAAGTTGTTTTGAATGGTCGAATAATTTGGCTTACCGTACTGACTCAGCGGACGATTTGCAGAAATACGCTGTTCATTTGCCAAGGCGCCAGCCTGAACAGTAGGAAAGAACGATGCAAATTGAACTCCATATTGCGCCTTGGCCTGATCTAATTTGGCAACAGCCGCTTGCAAGCTTGGGTTATTAGCAAGGCACTTTGCCTCTAAAGCATCAAGCTCTTGATCACCAAAAATAGTCCACCAATCTTGCTTGGGCAACACATCTCTGGGATTGCTTTGGCTCCAAAGAATGGGCTCGGCACCGCTGTTGGACTTCCACGTCTCAGGCAAATCAATCGATGGTCTAACGTAATCGGGACCTACAGGCGAGCACGCTACCAGCCCTAGCGCAACTAGCGCTAACACTGGCAAGCGAATTGGGCTCAAATGCGATTTCATTTTGGACTCTGAGTAGCGGGCTTAGCAGTTTCGACGGGAGGCGCAGGGACGACAACAGAAACTAGTTGCCCATTCGCAATTGAATCTACTGGATTCACAATGACTTGCTCTCCCGCTTCTAAGCCACCAGTGATTTCAATAGAACGTCCGTAATTGACTCCTAAGGAAACAGACTTGCGCAGTGCCTTGCCCTCCTGCACTACCGCAACTTGGGGTCCCGCTGAGCCAAACATTAGGGTATTTGTCGGTAGGACTAAACGATCTTGATTATCGAGTGGCAAAGACACCTCAACGAAAGAGCCGGGTAAGAAAAAGGACTGCTCATCCGGAATCCGAATATCAACCTGCAAAGTTCGAGTGCCGACATCAATTACCCCTGCGGTGTGCGCAATCTTGCCTTTGACAATCTTGTCGGGAGCCTCAGGTTTAAATATCTTTACCTCTTGTCCAATCGTTACCGACCCAGAGCGGGTTTGCGGTACGTAGACATAGGTATGCAAGTTTTTTAGTTGTGACACCCCAAACAAAGCTTGAGCACTTCCGCCATTTCCTGAGTTCACCAAATCGCCCACATTGACATTGCGACGTGAAACGATGCCATCAAAAGGCGCTACGATTTTGCCAAACTTCAACAACTCTTTAATACGTTGGAAATTAGCCGTAGCCTGCTTATAAGCACTGGTCTTTTCATCGAGCTCTTGTTGCGAAACTGCATCTTCTTGGCGCAACAATTTCCAGCGCTCGTAAACTACCTTAGATAGATTAAAGGTGGCTTGTGCCTCCTCGACTTGTTTGTTCAGCTCAGGGGTTTCCAGAATTGCTAAAACATCCCCTTGTTTCACTGGTGTGCCAATATCCTTAAACCACTCCTTTACATAGCCTGGGGTACGCGCGTAGACCAAGGTCACGTTGTAACTCTCGACCGTACTAGGAAGAGTCATATTGGCATCTGGTTTACCGCTAGATGCGGACACTACTTGCACATACATGACGTTGTTCTGTTCGGCACGATCAGCTAAGGAACTGATGTTGAGTAAATACAGTACTAAGATGCGGAGTAAGCCTAGGCATAGGATGACTCCGATCGCAATTAAGGTGATGCGTGCAGTACGTAAGATGCGCTTACGCCTTTCTAAATCATGTTCGGGACCATGCAGATCCTTGGTAGGTAAGCCGCGATTAGCGTGGCGTTCATCGGTCATACTGAGGTATTCCTTTCTTCCTTGCGCAGTGCCATCCAACGGTGCAGAGAACCAAAAAGCACAGGTACAAATAACACAGTAGAAACCGTGGCTAATAATAGGCCGCCAATGACAGCGCGACCCAAGGGTGCGTTTTGCTCAGAGCCCTCTCCAAAGCCGATAGCCATGGGAATCATACCGATAATCATTGCCAAGGCTGTCATTAACACTGGGCGTAAACGCGTCGACCCTGCCTCTAACGCTGCCGATAAGGCTGGCAAACCTTCTTGCATTCTTTGGCGCGCAAAAGAAACCACCAAAATACTATTCGCCGTAGCCACCCCCATCGTCATCATGGCGCCGGTTAGCGCAGGCACACTGAGATTGGTGCCGGTCAGCAATAGCATCCAAGCAATGCCAGCCAAGGCCGCTGGTAACGCGGTAATAATAATGAAAGGGTCAAGCCAAGACTGAAAGTTCACAACAATTAATAAATAGACCAATACCATCGCTGCCAAAATCCCGAAACCTAGACCCATATAAGAAGAACGCATGGTTTCGATTTGACCGCGCAAAACTACTTTGGTGCCAGGCGGTAAATCCGCTTTAGCGTTATCGATGACATCTTGGACGGCATTGGCAACCGATCCTAAATCTTTTCCACGGACATTCGCGTAAATATTAATTACGGGTTGGATATTGAATCGATCCACTACGGTATATTCCGTCCCCAAGCTCAGATCTGCTACGTTACCCAGAATTTGATTGGGCGCTTTGGCGCTGCTGCCATTCATGCTCGGCGGACTGTTGTTATATCCTCCGATAGGCAATTGCAATAAATCATCCAGTGAACTGATCTTATATTGAGGTGCTTGAACGTTGAGGTTATAGACGATGTCATTACCTGGGTTCAACCAAAAAGAAGGGGATGTTTGTGAATTGCCTGAAAGCGGGATAAGTAAGTTTTGCGCAACATCACTTGGACTTAAGCCCATACCCTGAATCTTTGTGCGATTCATCTTGAGTTTTAATGTGGGATTATCCAAGCGCTCCTGAATGCGTACATCTGCAGCCCCTGGAATGCTGGCAATTTGCCCAATCAATTTGCCAGCAAATTTACTATTCGCCTCGTAACTCTTGCCTGCTATTTGCACATCAATTGACGCTGGAATCCCGAAATTCAGAATTTGCGTAATCACATCTGCTGGTTGCACGTAAAACTCCACACCAGGGAAATCTTTACGTAATCTAGGTAGCAGCGCCTCAATGTATTGATCGCTCGGACGATGATCTTCGCTCAAGCTAATCAAAATATCCGCATCAATTGTGCCAATGGTTCCTGAATTGCTGTACGACAAATTGATGCCGCTATAGGGCAAGCCAATATTGTCTAAGATCGAACCCATTTGATCTTTCGGAATGATTTCACGGATCACTTTCTCCACCCGATCCACTATTAGCGCCGTGTTTTCTATTCGAGTACCGCTCGGCGCACGGACATGTAATTTGATTTGGCCAGTATCGATTTGAGGGAACAAATCCCGACCAAGAAAGAAGAAGATGCCGCATGACAAAATGCAGAATCCTAAAAAGAATTGCATAAATCGCTTGCGATGACTCAATAAAAAACTCAAGAGCAAAACATAGCTCGTCCTGAATTGTTCAAAGCGCTCATTAAAGCGCTCGTGCACTTCATGAATCCACAAACTGACTCGATTGGTTTTCTCTCGATGCCCCATCATCATCAGTGCCAAAGTGGGCACTAAGGTTCGCGAAAGAATATATGAAGCCAGCATGGCGAAGACCACCGCCTCTGCCAGCGGAACAAATAAATACCGAGCCACGCCACCAAGAAAAAACATTGGTACGAACACAATACAAATACATAAGGTAGACACAAATGCTGGCACAGCAATCTCACCTGCACCCTCCAAAATGGCGTTATAAAGATCAGTCCCCATATGTAAATGGCGCTCAATGTTTTCAATTGTCACCGTGGCGTCATCCACCAAAATGCCGACTGCCAAGGCCAATCCACCGAGTGTCATGATGTTGATTGTTTCGCCAATCGCGTGCAAGGCCAAAATTGAGCAAAAAATAGATAAGGGAATCGAGACGGCGATGATGGTCGTGATGCGCCAGTTACCCAAGAATAAGAGGAGCATCAGCGCGGTTAATACAGCGGCGATCAAGGCCTCATGAATTACGCCATTCACCGCCGCTTTCACAAAGATCGATTGATCAGATAGGTAGTTTGCGTCAATTCCTTTTGGCGCCAAAGCGAGCACCGCAGGGAATCTTTCCTTAATGCCAGCAACGACGTCAAGAGTAGATGCGCCTCCATTTTTGAGAACTGAAATTAACACCCCACTTAAGCCATCCTGATGCACGATATTCGTTTGCGGGTTAAAACCATCGCGCACATGGGCGACGTCTCTTAAAAAGGTTGTTGCGCCATTGCTAGTCTTTACTGGAATGGCGTTTAAACCCTCAATCGAGTTCGGTGAGCCATTGAGCGCTACAGTGTATTCAATATCCCCTATTTTTGCCGTACCAGAAGGCAAGATGAGATTTTGAGTATTCACCGCATTAATGACGTCAGAAGAAGACAATCCCTTGGCTAATAAAGCGTTTGGGTCCAGATCAACCGATACCACACGAATCTTTCCGCCGTAAGGGAAAGGAATCGCAACCCCTGGAATCGTCACCAAGGGAGGCCGCATGATATTCACCGCGGCATCAAATAATTCTTGATCGGACAAAGTCTTGCTTGATAGCCCAATCTGAATCACGGGCACGCTAGAGGCCGTATATTTGAGGACTAATGGAGGCAATGCTCCAGGAGGCAAACTCTTTAATAAGAATTGCGAAACCGACACCACCTGAGAAATGGCCAGCTCAATATTGACGTTCGGCTGAAAGTAAATTTTGACAATAGCAATTCCAGCTAGAGTCTGGGATTCAATATGCTCAATATCATTGACGGTAGTTGTGAGAACCCGCTCATCAATCTGTGTGATCCGCGTACTAATCTCTTGTGCTGATAAGCCGTTGTAGTTCCAGATAACACTAATAACCGGAATATTGATATCCGGCAATACGTCAACAGGGGTGCGCAGAATCGCTAAAGGGGTCGCAAATAAAATCACGATGGCCATCACAATGAAGGTGTAAGGGCGTGACAGCGCTAGGCGAACAATCCACATTTAAAGCACGATTCCCTGATGTATCTGCGTCATATTTCGTATCTACACTTTTGCATCTAATTATTTCGTTAAACACTCAAAATCTGCCAAAAATGCTTAGACTTTGCGAATTAGACCACTATTTTAGATTTTCTTACGGAGCGGGACAGGGCATCAAAACCCCTGTTTTTTGATGCATCTGGGGCTTGCACTCCACAGGCGCTGTATTGACTGTTGAAATTGGCGCAGAACTCCCATTTGCCTGAGATGCGCTGTTGCTACTAATCACGTTTTGAGACGGCCCGTCTTTTTGACTGGTAAGCGGCGCCACTATTGCAGCCGGCATTAACCCGGCCGCACGGTAGATCTCTTTGCTAGTCACGGAGCAAGGCATTAAGGCGCCTGTTTTGGCGTTGACGATCGGGCTACATTGAGGGTCCGCCTCAAGTCGGGCTAATAATTTCTCATTAGTGCAGCCCCCTAATAAAACCAACAGAGAAAACAAAAGTGGCAAAAGTGGACATATTTTCATAAAGGCTATTCTAGTTTAAGAATTGCAGCCAAAAACGAGTCAGCGTGAAATTCCCTTTAGAGCTTAACTGCGGGTAGGGTCTGATACACGTAGGCAATAAGTCCGTAAATGCCATCGGCTACGATTTGAACGCCAATCGTAAAAAGAATGAATGCGAACAGGCGCATCATGACATTGGTGCCATTCACACCCAATATGCGCCGCGCATTCGGCGCACCCCGAAATGCGATGAAAACAGAGAGGCTAATGGCGAAAATTCCCATTAGAGCGCCAACGACGGTAGCTACCTGAGTTTCGGTGACAGTATCCGTAGTGAAATTCATGCCCGCTACCAAAGCAATCATGGTTGCAATGGCACCTGGTCCGACCGTGAGTGGAAGTGTTAGAGGGTAAAAACTGCTCCCTGCCGATGTTTCATCGGTCATTCTGGTAATTCCCCCGTAATCTTCAACTGAATTACTTTTTTGATTAAGTAACTTCCATCCCATGGCAGCCACAACCAAGCCCCCTGCTATTTTTAATACGGGTACGGATATTCCAAAAAAGATGAGTACGCGCGGACCGATCACCATTGCCCCAAATAGCATTAAAAAACTATTGATACTGGCTTTTCTAGCTAAGGCATTCCTGATGGCTGGAGAACAAGCTTCCGTTAGATTCAGAAAAATTGGCGCAATTCCTGGGGGATTGACTACAGGAAATAGCGTGGCAAAGACGATGACAAAAGTAGTGAGGGATTCGTTAAAGAAATGCAAAATTAACAGTTTATTTTTGAGGTGAGCTTAGAGATCAATTACTGACTATAGCAAACTTAATACGTATTATTTAAATATATTACACCCCCATAGGTTTCATAGGTTCGATTGATTACGCATTCGATGCACGCTCATTAGCCTGTTATTTGATTGATAAAAAGTGCACCCTGATTCAAGGCTTGCTAAAGGCCTTTATGGCATCATAAATACATGTCAAGTGATCTCTACAACTCATTCCTTAGTAAAAATCCCAGCATCCAAGATCGCTTCGACCAAGGTAAAGCCATACGCAAACAGGTTAACCGCTCCTCTCTTGCGGAAATGACGGTCGTTAAAAAGCGTCAGACACCAATCGATCTTCTACTTGATCAAGCCAAGACGCGAATCCCAGAATATGTCCCTATTCGCCATGCGCGTATGGCTGCCAACCCCTTCGCCTTCTTTCGCGGCGGCGCTGCCATTTTTGCTTACGATTTATCCACCTTACCCAGCCCCCCTATCAGCGTCCAATTAGGTGGTGATATGCATGTCAGTAATTTTGGTTTTTTTTCAACTACTGAGCATCGATTGGTTTTTGGGATCAATGATTTTGATGAAACCCTGCCGGGTCATTTTGATTGGGATTTGAAGAGGCTTACTGCGAGCGCCATGATCGCTGCCCACGGCCTAGGGCAAGATCAAGCTTATGGAGAATCTATTGTTCGTGCGATAGTTAAAACCTATCGGCAATATTTGCTTGAATATGCACATACGCCATATATCGAATTGATGCGCACCTACATTGATGAAAAGCATCTGCTAAAACATGCCATCAATGCCAATGTCTTTAGTCAAAAAACACTGGCAAAGATTCTTTTGAAAGCAAAGAAAAATACCAATACTGGGGTGATCGGCAAGTTAACTAAAAGCACGCCAGAAGGCCAGCGCTTAATTGATCACCCTCCTTTGGTTGAGCATATAGAGATTTCTATTCACGGGCGAAAGATTACTGCACTGCTCGATGCAGCCCTCAATACCTACACCCAGTCGCTTCTAGTGGATCGCAGAAACTTACTCATGCGTTACAAAATCATTGATTGGGTACGCAAGGTAGTTGGAGTTGGAAGCGTAGGGACCTCGTGCTGGGTAATCTATTTTGAAGGGTTGGACGCTTCAGACCCGCTATTCTTGCAAGTGAAAGAAGCGCAAGCATCCGTATTGGCGCCCTATTTTCCGCACACGCCATTTGCTACACACGGAGAACGGGTGGTGACCGGTCAACATTTAATTCAGGGGGCTCCTGATCCTTTCTTAGGATTTGGTAGCACCTTGGAGAATGATCTCTATATAAGACAGTTACGGGATATGAAAGGCGGCATCTCTATTGGCGAGGGCGGGATTGATGTTCATGAATTTCCTGATTTTGCCAAGCTCTTTGGCTGGGCCTTAGCAAATGCCCATGCGCGCTCCGGCGATCCCGCCGTGCTCGCAGGATACTGCGGCCAAAGTGAAGCGCTTGACGATGCAATGGTTCAATTCTCCATAGCCTATGCTCAGCAGAATGCATCCGATTACGAAACTTTTCTACTTGCCATTAAATCTGGCAAGGTTAGTTGCGCTACGCGGGATTTTTAATTCAAATCATTGAGGGGGGATTAAAGCCCCCTCTTGCTTAGCTCGGTAGTTGTGCTGCCTGCTCACAATTATTGCTAGCGGGTTTTCCAGCCAAGCGATCTTTGATCCAAGCTTGATAAAAAGGGGCGGCGCTACCTGGCGTCGTAAAGTGCGTTTGCTCACCGGGGAGTTGCTGGCGATCAACATTACCTCCCAATTGACACATTTGCTCTTGGTAGAGCTTGCCCTGAATAGGTGGCTCTGTAGTGTCTTTCGTGCCCCAGTAAATCACCACTGGAGCAACTGGCTTCACGGGCGGTATCGAGCCTTTGATGATGGCCTGTATCCATGGCAAGGTATTGTCCGGTTGCGCCTTTAATAACTTGGTGAACTCTTTGCCGTAATTAAAGACAAGGGTATCTGCAGCGGCGTGGACGCATTTATTCGTATAGATTTCTTTTACAGCCTTTGCCCCTTCATCTGAAAATAAATCAGAGAGGCGTAATTGGGGGAATGCCGCTTGAGTTCCGTATAAAGCCATAGAAAAATGGGCAAAGCCCAAGATGTCGGACGTAAAGGATTGCGTCATACCAGCCATCACCTTTTGAGACCTCACTTGATCCATTTCACCCCGTGGTAACAAGATGCCTTCATCATAGGGTGCCAAAGCGATAAAACCAGCGAACTCAATACCATCGGCAGCAGTTCCTTTTTGCGCAAGGTAATCAGGCTGGCTTGCAGCTGCCAAAACGGCGCCACCGCCTTGTGACCATCCATAAGCAATCGCCTTCTTACCGGCACCAGTATCTTTTAAAGAGCTAGCCGCTCGCACCGCATTAATCAGGTCCTTGGATTGCGTTCCAGCCACTCCGTATTGATGCACGCCACCACCACCCAAACCTTGGTAATCGGTAGCAATCAGAACATAGCCTTCATTGATAAATTCTTCAACACTGGGTAAACCATAATCTGTCCAAGAATTTCCGCCAAGCAAGAAGTATTCATTGAGCGGCACTACGGGATTTAGAATTTGTGAAGGACCGCAGTTCTGCGCCGTACCAGTAGTCCCGTGAGCCCAAACCAGAATAGGTCTGCCCGCAGCGGGCTTGGTTCCAAGAGGGGCAACTACAAGTGCTGTAGAGAGTGTTTTACGTTCAGCCATATCTGAAGAGATGTAGGCGATTCTCCAAGCTTGCGCACCTTTGACAGAAGTCGTGATTTTTTCTTGTTTAAGAACTTGCCCTAATTTGCCGCTCGGCGTCATTTTGCCAACAGACTCATAAAAGGCGGCAACCGGAGGATCAGCATAGACTACTGAGGTGGCCAAGCCAAGCGTTAGCCCGAACAATAGATGGGCGAAGGAATTTTTCATAATGGAATAAAACATTAAGGTTTAGTAAAAATAGATAGGCACATGCCTGACTATTCTAAACAGCAAGCAATTACTGCGTAAGCCCTGCACCGCTTAATTCCTGCTTGGAGGCTTGGAGCATCTTTTGGAAATCTGCGTTTTGCAACAACAATGTTGCCACAATTGAGCCAAGCACCTGACCCGCATTGATGTCAGAAAGGTGATGAACACCACAGATCAGGCGGTTTTCCGCATACAGAGTGGCTCTATCCATAATCACTGCCGACTTTTCTGGGATTAAATGGGCCAAGATGATGCCCATTGAATACCCCATCGTTGCGTGTCCACTGGGGTAACTTTTGTATTCATCCCCCTTCCTAGGCGGTTCACATGGCAGGATCGATGGGTCCAGTTCAAAGGGGCGTTTGCGCATGAAATAGTCTTTAAACAACTTAGCCTCGAAATCCTCAGTGAATCGTACTTGATCAAAGAGCGCCTTAGTTTTAGGTAACTTCTCAATCTCAAATCCTGGAATCACATCCGCAAAGAATGAGACATTTTTTGTTGAGGCGTCTTTGGTTGCCAGTTCACGCTCATTGGTGCTTGCACGTCCAACTAAGGTCTTGATATGTAAGAGCTCCACTTTTCCTTTGGCACTATCACTGCCTGGTGCAGGCGGCAGAATTTGCGGCGGAATTAAATGAACAGAGTCAATTAAAAGAGATTTAGTTGTAGGGGTATCAGTATCAAAGGCATAAGCCGAAGTAAGGGTCAAGAAAAGACTAACAAACAATAGTTGACTTAAGGGTTTCATGCGATTATCCATGCAAGGTATTTTTTTATAAGCCTAATGAGCCCGAATGACATATTTATGAATCCGGACCCCCGGAAATTTACTTAATCAATCCAGGCTGGGTATTTTTTCATGACGACCGCAAATAGATCTGTATCGATCCATTCTCTCAACCATTGCTGAAGGTGCGCAAAAGGAAGCATCTTAAATCGATCCAGGTTGACCATCGAAAACTGCCGAATGAATGGAAATACAGCCGCATCAATCCAGGATATGTTGTTGCCCAGCAAATACCGGGAATGCTGCAAGGCATCGTCTATAGGCTTGAGCATCAACTCGATTGCAGCGTGAAGCACCTCGTCTTGATCCAGTTCAGGATTACGGCCCGGGTATTTGTATTGGTCTAAGAGGGCTTTAAAGGGTCCGTCATTTCTCTCAAGCCAACTTTGGGCACGGGCTTGATCCACTTCCATCCAACCCTCTGGGTCTGATTTTTCCAAGGCCCAAAACATAATGTCCTTGCTTTGCTCTAAGACTAGTCCTGCCATACTGAGTACGGGCACAGTGCCTTTGGGCGATGCGAGTAGGAGGGATTGCGGTTTATTTCTTAAGACAATTTCTCGATGCTCCACTTCAATACCAGCATAAGCCAAGGCCAACCTAGCCCGCATTGCATAGGGGCATCTCCGAAAGGAATACAAAATAGGCTTCAAAAGGACAATCTAATTTTAGTTAAGGGTTAGCTATTCTCTTTTAATCCCTCTTGGTACCAGCCCTTAGACTGATTCACAATTTTCACTACTAACAGCATCACAGGAACCTCAATAAGTACGCCCACAACTGTGGCCAAGGCAGCGCCCGACTGAAATCCAAATAAGCTGATGGCTGCAGCAACAGCCAACTCAAAAAAGTTGGAGGCGCCAATCAAAGCCGATGGGCAAGCAATGTTGTGCTTTTCACCAATGGCACGATTGAGCAAATACGCTAAGGCAGAATTAAAGAATACCTGTATGAGAATAGGAACCGCCAATAAGGCAATAATTAAAGGCTGTTTAATAATCGCCTCACCTTGAAACGCAAATAGCAAAACCAATGTGGCCAACAAGGCAATGATGGAATAGTGACCAACTTTGCCCATCATTGCATCAAATACATTCTGCCCCCTAGCTAACAATGCCCTCCTCCATAGTTGCGCGAGTACAACTGGAATCAAGATGTATAGAACAACCGAGGTGACCAAAGTATCCCAGGGCACGGTAATGGCGCTAATGCCCAGTAGAAACGCCACCATCGGGGCGAACGCAAAAATCATAATAGTGTCATTCAGCGCTACTTGAGACAACGTAAACAGTGGGTCGCCGTGAGTTAATCTGCTCCACACGAATACCATGGCGGTGCAAGGTGCGGCCGCCAATAGAATCAAGCCTGCGATATAACTATCGATTTGATCGGCTGGCAGATAAGGGGCAAAGAGATGGCGAATAAAGATCCAACCCAATAAGGCCATTGAGAACGGCTTGACAAACCAGTTCACAAATAAAGTAACACCAATGCCCTTCACATGTTGCTTGACATCACTCAAAGCACCAAAGTCAACCTTCACTAGCATGGGGATGATCATGACCCAAATTAATATACCCACTGGTAAGTTGACATGGGCTATTTCAAGAGAGCCAATCCAATAAAAAGCAGCGGGGAATAGCTGGCCTAAGCTGATACCAATAATGATGCAAAGGAAAACCCAAACTGAGAGGTAGCGTTCAAATAGATTCATTGATTAGGCATTCGCCTTAGCGTGAATTTCTTTGAGGCTCATAGAGTCTAATTTGTCCAATGGCATCTGAGCAAGCATATCGATGCGCTTTTTAAGTCCCAGCATAATTTCTAAAAATACTTTTTTCTTATGCTCTTCTGTGCCCTCGGCTTGCGATGGATCGGGAAAGCCCCAATGCGCAGTGGCAGGGTTTCCAGGCCAAAATGGGCATTGCTCGCCAGCAGCTTGATCACATACGGTCACAATGAAATCCATCTTAGGGGCATCGGGTAAGCCAAACTCATCCCAACTCTTGCTTCTCAACTTGCTTTGGTCGTAGCCCATTTGCTGAGTTAATTCTGCGGCGATAGGATTGACTGATGTGCCTGGGCTTGAACCAGCCGAGTAACCAATAAATAAACCGCTAGGATGCGTCGACGCCAACGCCTCACCAAGAATAGAGCGCGCAGAGTTATGGGTGCACAGAAAAAGAATGTTGTATGGCTTCATTTAGTTTTGGCTTTCTTAAGAGTTTGCGAGGGAATACAGGGTTTACCTCCACAGCAGTTGTCCAATAAAAACTCACTCAACTTTTGAACTTGAGCGGCATTAGGTCGATAAAGAAGGTTGCGGCTTTGGCGTTCCACCAATAAAAGATCGGCATTAAGCAAATCCTTTAAGTGAAAACTTAAGGTGGCATTTGGGATGCCTAATTTTTCAATAATCTGGCTGGGAGTTAAGCCCTCCTCACCACGTTGCACAATGAGGCGAAATACATTGAGTCGGGTTTCTTGTCCCAATGCAAGGAAAGCTGAAATAGCGTGTGCGTTATTCATATTTCCAATTATATGGAAATATATTACATTTTGATGAACTTTAGTTTCTAATGGATGATCTAAGCCACTTCATTCATTTCTATTTCATACTTATTCATGACCGACCTTCACAATATTGTTGCTGAACTCTTTCACCAGCCCGACCTCAAGCAGCTAGAAGCTGGAAGCGCATATCACCACGCACCCAGAATCTTGCTTTTATACGGTTCCTTAAGGGAAAGATCATTTAGCCGTCTTTTAGCTGAAGAAGCTGAAAGAGTACTCAAAGCCATGGGATGTGAAACAAAGTTTTTTAACCCATCAGGATTGCCCCAAGTCGATGAGGTTCCCGATACCCATCCGAAAGTTGCAGAACTAAGAGCGCTCGTAGCGTGGTCGGAAGGAATGGTTTGGAGTAGTCCCGAGCGACATGGTGCGATGAGTGGTCTATTGAAAACCCAAATTGATTGGATACCTTTAAGCATTGGGGCAGTCAGACCTAGTCAAGGCAAAACGTTAGCCTTAATGCAGGTTTGCGGTGGTTCACAATCATTTAATGCGCTCAACCAAATGCGTATTTTGGGTAGATGGATGAGAATGATCACGATTCCAAATCAATCCTCTGTACCAAAAGCATTTTTGGAGTTTGATGACAATAACCGCATGAAACCTTCGGCGAATTATGATCGGGTGGTAGATGTGATGGAGGAATTGGTCAAATTCACTTTACTAACACGGCCAATATCTGGCTATCTGACCAATCGCTACAGCGAAAGGAAAGAAAGCGCAGAAGAATTATCCAAAAGAGTGAATCAAGCAGCAAGTTAAGACCAAACCACTTTAAGCAATGCTCGACCTTAACCCCTAGGCATCAGAAATTGATTGTGGCTGACAATTGAGGGCCAGCATTGGTGTAATTGGTATTGGCGCTATTTGATTTTAAGTGAAAGCCCATAGCACGGTAGGTCAAACTAATATCCCCCCAACTAAAGGCATCACCGATGCCAACTGAGGACTGCCAAGTTCCATTATTGGAGCCCGGCCCCTTACCCGCATCAAAGTAGAAAGGAACAAACCAAGAGCTATCCATGATTCTGGCGCGCCCTTTCAAGCCAATCACGGGATCAGTCGTTTGATTAGAATGGGACGCGTTTTTAGTAACTGAAGGGGTTTTGTTTCCAAAGCTATCTAAGATAAAGTTAGAAGTTACGGTGGTGGTGCTGGAGATGTATCTTGCTCCGAGTAATCCATCCAAGTAAATAGTGGGGGTGCTTAGTGCCGTATAGGTTCCTGCCAAGGTAAGCATGGTTTGCGTCAGTTGACCGTTATAACCGCCATATAAGCTGCTGTTGCCAGGCGCAGGTGAGTAATAGGTAGCACCCCCGCTACCGGCCAGTTGCCAATAGACTAAATCGCCCATTACGCCCCAGTTGCCCTTATGAGCCTCTAAGGTGAACATGGCTGCGGAGTTGGTACTACTCATATTTTGATTAATTGAGGCGTCAGAGGAGACGGCGTATTTACCCACGCTAGTCGTTAACCAAGAAGCGGGCGCCCATCCAGAAATAGTCCCAGAAAAGCGCCAATTGTCATCGACCGTTGGCATCGGGTTTACCGTTTGGGCTTGAACGCCGCAGGCAAAAAGGACAAGGGCTAAGGTATGGGCAAAGAATTTCATGGCGATCCTGCGGTGATGGTTTTTAAGGTAAATTTAAATAATTGAATGATTATTAACCAATTTGTTGATTTGTCGTACAAATTTTGCGCCATGCAACGCACCGTTGCCCTTAATGTTCTGCCTTTTGTAAATCACCAGAAACATCCTTATCTAAATTTGCGGATAAATATTCAATACTGTGGGGCATATCCAAGATCAACTGATCTATTGCCTGGAACTCGATTGAAAACTCCTGGATTGAGCAATCTAGTAAATGGCCTCCATGCATTCTGTCTAAACTTAAGAAGTGCAGGTGGTAACCAGGAACCGAGATGGACTGCATGAAGTTCGGCGTCCAAAATCCCGCCAAAACACCAGAGATATCCTCGAAAATAAACTCCTTCTGATCGCCAGCGACCTCTACTAAAGGCCTGTAGGCATGCTGTTTAGGTACAGATCTTGCCCGCACAAAAGAAAACTTCCCGGTAACCCGTACCGCATAGATCAGGTTCTTAGATAGAATCAGTTCATCAATACTTTTTTGTAAATCTGCATAGCTCACAGGTCCTTGAAAGGATATCTTCTGACTAGCTCCAAACTCAGTAACGCAGGCATAAGGTGAACTCCCTTCGAGCGGGGCTACTGAAACTGAGCCATCCGATCTAATCTGATAAAAACTGCCATCTAAGAGCACCATCTCCCCATCTAGGTCATTAAACGTTCCCAGTCCAAAATTGCCATGTGTAAGAATTTGTTCGAGAGTTTTATCTTCGCGAAGAATTCCCAAGACCAATGCGTTGACTGGCGAGGAGACATACAGACTATTTGGCTTAAGCTTCATTGGCAATACATTCATTAAAAAATTTCAACTCATTCGCCCTTGATAGAGGTCCAAGTAGAACTCTTGATTAACCATTTGCCATTCTTGGACTTGTCAAAGATGATGGTTTGATAAGCCACTTCATGATTTACCTTCATCCCAGAACTTTTGTAAGAGACGGCAACGGGGAAAACTGCGTAAATCTCGTTCTTACCCTCTAGTACTTTGACTGCATCTTTTACCTCAACGACCATATTTGATAATTTATCTTTTGACATCATTGAGCGGAAGTCATTAATAAATTGTGTGGATGCATTCTTTCCCGTCCAGGTAAATGGCTCCATTTCATCAATGATTGTGGAGTTTTCGGTTGTTGTTGCGGTAAAAGCTTTGACATCCAATTTAGCAAGGGCATTTTGATAATCCACTGCGACTTGTTTGAGATCTGCTTTGGTATCAGCATAAGAATTGACAGAGAAGAGTGTCAGTGCGGCAAAGAGGCATAAATTAAATTTCGACATTGGGTTGCTCCAGTGGGTTCAATAACTCTAGTAATTTAACTCATTAAATAATACTTAATTAGGCTTGCAAATACGCCATATATTATTAATGATTCAATGATTGGATTAAACATTTCTAAAAAGGCCTAGGCAGATGAACTGGATTAAGCAATTTTCTTTACAGAATGAGGTTGCAGTAATTACAGGTGCAGTAGGCGGCTTAGGTCGGGAGCTGGTCAAAATTTTATATGATGCTGGGGCTAATCTGGTGTTGGCTGATACCGATATAGCAAGTCTGCAATTGTTTGCGGAGAAGATAGATCCTTTGGGTCAAAGGGTTCTTGTCCAGCAGTGTGACGTTACCAACGAGCAGGATATTCTCTGCTTGATTCAAAAGGCAAATGATCATTTCAAAAGAATCGATGTACTAGTCAACTGTGCAGGAGTTTTGGGGCCTGACGCCTTGTTATTTGATCTTACGGTAGAGGATTGGGATCGGATCTTTGCCGTGAACTTAAAGGGAAGCTGGTTAACATCTACCCATATCTCTCAATACATGGCCGCACAACATATTGATGGCAGGATTATCAATATTTCATCTTCCCTAGGATTACGCGCACAACTCAAGCGTGTGGCTTATGCAAGCTCCAAGGCTGCAGTCGAGCATTTAACCCGTAATTTAGCGATGGAGCTGGTCCAATATCAGATCCGAGTAAATTGTTTAGCCCCCGGCTGGATGAACACACCTATGGTGGAGGGAATCTTAAATGGACCAGATGGAAAGAAATGGCGCGCTGCCATTCCTATGGGCCGTGCTGCGGAGCCATCTGAATTGGCTGGTCCATTAATATTGCTTGCCTCTAAAGCATCAAGTTATATGACAGGAACTGTTCTGCGAGTAGATGGTGGTTATGCCTATTGCGGGATTGAACTCCCGGAATCAGTCTTTTGATCACGCGTCATATTGGTATTACCCCCGCAATCACTGAGCCACCGAACTTTTCTGGCAAAGAATTAGGTGTCAATACATCAATCGACACGCCTAGTAATTGCTTTAATTTATAGCGGATGGCTTCTTAGCTTCCGATTAAGCAAATGTTTGGCATGAAGATCCATACAAAGGACGTTATGGTCTGCCCAGCACGATTCGAACGTGCGACCTACGCCTTAGCTAAAAGTGGTACGTAAGGTCTCAACAAATATATCAGCCTGATTAACTGCCCAAGCGGCATCTTCCTCTAAAACAGCGTCACCTTTGTAATCTGCCATCAAACGAAGATCCTCAACCTTGTTAAGGGACTTGCCAAGCTCTAAAGAAACTTGACCAGATTTAACAAGCTCAAGACTGAATTTTGATATGAGGCCACTATGGGTCTTTGTATTAACTGTTGACTCATCGATACCAGATGCCAAAAGAGCTGCCCTAGCAGCATCAAACATAGCGTAATAAGCACGGTTACAAGCACCATCAACATCCCCAGCATTTAACAAAATTCGAGCTGAAGCTGCTGCAGTTTGAGCTTTAGTGAAAAGTTCTTTTGCTTTCAAAGAACAATACCTTCATTTTGAATATTTCTCAAAAGGCTGGGGTTGGAATAATTCTCCGGGTGATCCCACTCATCCTGCCAAATGGGTAGTGGCTGAATCCGAATGCCGGAATCCAACAGAACGTCATAAGCCAAATCATCCATCGCAAACTTAGTCACCATAAAACGCTCCGCCTTACCTCGCAACAGAATGGCAATATCTGCATCACTCTCGCTTTGGTGTGTATTGCGAGCACGACTACCAAACAGGAAGGCCTTACTTACATCATATTGACGCGCAATTTTTTCCATAAATGCATGAGCTGCATTTTGGGTGGCTATGTCAATCATGGCTGAATTCATAATGTGCAATTATGCAAAGAAATAGCTATCTGAGCAACAGATATACTGCCAACAAGGGTACAAGTTGAAGTTTTTTGGCCTGCCCAGCACGATTCGAACGTGCGACCTACGCCTTAGAAGAATTCGTGGCTGCTGGAATGTGTATATATTTCTATGGCTTACAGCGTAAAAATGGCACTGTGTAATAAACTGTGTAATACATAAGTGTTGCTTAAAAGACAATTCCTCATCTAGCTTTTAACATTCAATAAGCATTATTTGACAAAATTCATGCCATCATGCAATAATGCAGCACGAATATAGGAGAATGTCATGGGCGCAGTTATAGATCACCAAGTTATTAAATCCATTGGATCGAGTGGGCAAATCTCGCTTGGAAAGGAATATGCAGGACGTCAGGTTCTAGTTGAAAGCCCAGAGCCTGGAGTTTGGATGATTCGCACCGCTACCGTCATTCCAGATAATGAAAAGTGGATACATACGCCAGCCCTTAAAAAGGATTTAACTGCTGCTTTAGCTTGGGCACAAAAAGCACCCGCTAAAGCAAGCGACCTTTCTAAATTAAAAATGGCTAAAGCGCATGGCACGAAACGTAAAGCCTGAGCTATTAGTCGAGCTTGATCTTAATAGTCCTGTTTTTCAATCTGCCTGGAGTGATTTAGAGCTAGCTGAGCAAGAAAAGGTATTTGCTACCTTTAAAAAGCTCACAAAACTAACCTGGAACCAGGTCTATCGAGATAAGGGCTTGAAATGGGAAAAAATTCACAGCATTGCAGCCCCTAAAAATATTGAAGCGCTCTACTCGTTTCGTGTAAGCAAATCGATTCGAGGAATTGGCTTTAGAGAACATAACTTTTTAAGGGTCTTATTGATAGAGCCAGACCATGATGCGGCTTATGGGAAAAAATAGTTAGGGTGTACTACCCGAGACATAGTTTACGTTTTATACCGGACACATACTTTACAGTTTTTGGCCTGCCCAGCACGATTCGAACGTGCGACCTACGCGTTGGAGTCCCTCACAGGCTTTTATGAGTGCCGTCACATAGGGGTGCATTTGCTGACTGTTTGCAGCCACAGAAATAGACTGTAATGCTCTCTGATGCAATAAATTCCAAAGGGCTTAAATCTGTTCTCTGATGTGACCTATCACAAAAGGGTTGGTTATTACTTAAGCCGCAACTGCACCAATAGTAAGTCTGGCCTTTGACTACCTTTACTGGATAAGGTGTATTTTTAGCCGTCTTTATCTCCATGCTAGCTCCCTATGCAATTTGATGATGGATATGCTTACTCATATGACCACTCGTAACCCACATCAACGATCTCCAATACATGGCCAAGATGATGCAGACAATAGGTATTCCAGTCTTTATGAAATGCTGCCAAAGCCGTATCACAGTGATGGCGATTAATTAAATTGAGCAGGCCATGATCTTTACTCTCAATCTGCCCGTCTTTAGATTTCACAACCACATAAATTGCATATTTTCCACTCATGACAACCTCAGCAGGTTCAATGATGGTTTTAGATTACTCTAGTAATTACGCTTAGGGAAGAAGATTTGAGATATCAATACAAAGTGGGCAATCCCTTGTCTTGACTTGCAATTTGGTGCCATGCAATAGAATTTCACCTACTAAAAAACTACATAATTAGTTAGACAAACTCCCTCATTAGGTTCAGCATGAGTTGATGCTGATGGGTCAGTTGATCACGACTTAGGTCTAGTTTTTCTGCTTTGATAGGAGGATGCCATGGGTACCCAAAATTTACAAATTGAAGAAGATAGCTTGACTGAAAAGTTCTTTGAACTTCAGAGTAATGAACTGGTCCAAGAGCGATTAATTTGGCAACATTTAACAAAGCGGAAAATTAATGAAATGAATCATATCCCGGATGAAAGCTATGCAGACTGGGGTGAAGATTGAATAGCCAGAGATGAAAATAACCGTCTATCGTTACAAAGTGTATGACTACCAGCATGATGACCATGCTTACATTCCACCGCACTATGCGACACGAGAATATATTGAACAATTAGAAGGAGCGACCATCATCGAATATGACCATTTAGAAGTTGAGGCATCTGATTTAGACGCTCTTGGCCGAATTGTAGTAAGAGAGGACTAACTGGCTAAGCGTTCTCCAATCAGTTTTTCTTCTTAAAAGTTGCTTCAGTAATCGGCGTATGTGTTACTACACAACACACGTCATCCAAGTGTTTGTAGGCAGACACCTTAACCTCGAACCATCTTTTATCTCCATTGCTGTGGCAAGGATATTGTGAAGTAAATGTTTTGGAATTTTCTGCAATAACTTCACGAATAGATCTAGCCACTTTGTTAGCTTCTATAGAGCCCGGTCCCATTGCTTTCTCACAAACAGCAAGATAATTAACGCCCTCGCATCCTAGGCTTCCCCCCTTTAATTTTGGATAAAGCATGGCAGAGGATCGCCATGCACTATTAACCAAAATAATGATGCCATCTTTACTTAATACGGCCGTCAGGGGCGAAACAAAGTTCAAAGCAGCTTGTGCTAAACCTTCTATTTTTCTTAGCTCATAGGCTTCTACTTTTGCCCTGTCTTGCTCGCTATCAATCCCTAAAGGAATGCTGGCTTTCTCGGTGATAGTCGTAGAGTAAATAAACGATGCATCTAAGTTAAGCCAGCTAATTAAAGTCTTCAGTCTGGCACTCTCTGGCATGGATTGGCCATTGATCCATTTTCTCGCCGATTCCCGACTAATTGGATTTGACTGAAAGTTACGAAGATTAAATTCAATCGCTAATTTACTGGCCGTAGGTATTTCCCCAAACCGATTGATCAGTCCAGCTCTAAAAGCTAAATGGAAACGCTCGATAACGAATTGGTTGATAGTGAAAACCCCTAAAGTGCTTTCTTGTGCATCTATCATCATGTACCTTTTATAGCCCCAAGTCAGATTTATTACATTTGCCAACTTGAACTTGGCAAGCTATGAGCTATTTGGCTTATTTTGGGAAATAGTACTAAAACAAGGGGATATAAATGGCCCAACTGACATACATTAATGCCGTACAAAAACTAGAGACCGGTGATTCATTCACCCTACATGATATGAAAAGCTTGTCGTATGCAGATCTTGATAAGCTATTTGAAGAAATCAAATATTGGAAAGTCTACGGTAATAGCCAACCAAAAATTAATGAAGTAAAGCAATGGTAAAGCTCGTACAAGAGCATACAACTTACCTTGCTATCGATTTTAAGAATCAAGCGTTGCTTGATAGTTCGCCTGATAAAGCGGGGAATCTTTCGTCTATAGGTATTAAGTGTGAGGGTAATTCTTTTGCTAAATTACCTATAGTTAAAGCCTATATCGATAACCGCTTACAAAAAATTCGTAATCAATTCGATGAATCTATTATTGCTACTGTCTTTATATTCATCGATACTACAGTTGAAAGGGCCCTAAGAAATACTGTTGAAATTACTATTCATTTTAAAGATAAGCAGCTTTATTCTGAAAATGAGGGCGAAGATCTTTATTCCACCATCAACTCTGCAATTGAAAAAATATGGAAAACACTTAACCCGCCTACCAAATTAATTTAAGTGAGTCGTCTGGTTGATAGTTGATAGACTGTTTGTAGTCCTTAAGACTTAATTTTGGTTTAAGCTTAACCACCAATAGCGTGTTTGCCTCTCTCCAACCTGCAATTAATTTTTCCATGGCTTTGGCTCTATTAGAAAGCTTTAGGTTCTCGAGCGTGAGCTCAGCTAAACGCTGTACTTCAGGTTCATATCTTTTGAACATAACAAGACTCCTAACCTTTAGCAAAAGCTCAGTCTATTCCTCTATTTATAGAAATAGTTTGTTTTAGATATAAATATGAAAATTAGCACTGAAAAGCAACGTTTGTAGCACTAAAAATCTCTTGTCACATCATTGTCTTTTTAAAGAACATTTCATGATGTGGATAACGTAAGGAAGTTTGATCAATACTTTATCAATTTGGGGCTCTTAAAGAGGTTTTTGATGTCATCCGATCGGCCAGTCAGACCTTTGGCCTGCCCAGCACGATTCGAACGTGCGACCTACGCCTTAGAAGCTTAAAAAATGATATAAATCAATAGCTTAGACAATGGTTTAAGCCTGGCAATATCAAGTGTAGAGTACGCACCGAAATCTGTGGACTCATCTGGATCTGACCATGTAATGCGTGGCATCCGCAGATGTAGAGTCGGTTAAACCGACACTAAATGGTGTCGCGATACGTGACGGTTGATTGTGTAGTATCCCCCGTCAATCCGACATTCCTAAAGTGTTGTTTTCTGCCTGTGCTCGATAGTCTCTAGGCGATATTCTGCCAAGAGAGCTGTGCGGTCTTTCTTCGTTGTAAATAGTGATCCAGTTTTCTGTTATTTCACGCACCTCCCTGAGGTTTTCAAATAAATACGCGTTGAGTACTTCATGACGGTAGGTTTTATTAAAGCGTTCAATAAACGCATTTTGTTGAGGCTTACCCGGTTGTATAAATTTCAGTTCAATCCCTTTTTCTTCGCACCAGCCCATGAACACGGCAGACCTCAGTTCACTCCCGTTGTCCAGACGTATCGCCTGAGGTAAACCATGGATATCCTCTAGTTGCTCTAGGGTTCGCACTACTCTAGCTGCTGGCAGGCTAATATCAATTTCAATCGCCAAGATCTCACGGTTGGATTC
>NZ_OANS01000004.1 GCF_900205755.1 Polynucleobacter meluiroseus
GAACATGGGCTTAGGTGGAATTACACCAAAGCAAAAACTAGCACTTGCAGTACCAGCTTCTACTTTTAGCTTAAGTTAAAAATGGGGGGATTACCAGAGCAACTTTAAGGCTAATTAGTCTTTTTTAATGCTTCTTTGGTTGTATTTATATGAAGATATCGGGTTAATTGGCTTTTAATAGTGATTCTGTTGATATTTATCGAAATTAATATTATTTTTAATAATTTTTCTAATCAACATTACGGCACCAAACTCAAAAAAAGATACTCAAAGAAAATAATCAAATGCACCACCCCTTGCAAAAGGGTGGTCCTGCCAATCGCTAAAGTAAGCGCTCCGATAAAGAAACTCAGATACATGAGCACAATATTGAGGTCACTGATCCCAAGGCTCAAGGGTAAATTAAAGAAAATAGCAATCGCCGCAACCGTAGGAATCGTCAGTCCAATACTTGCTAATGCAGAACCCAAGGCCAAGTTAAAACTACTTTGCAGTCGATTTGCTCTAGCTGCCCTGACTGCAGCAAAAGCTTCTGGCAAGAGCACTAACATCGCAATAGCAATACCCACTACCGTATGTGGTGCACCCGCTGCTTTGACGCCTGCCTCAATAGCTGGACTTAAGAGTTCTGCCAAACCCACTACAACCAATAGAGAGAGGATGAGAAGAAAAGCACTGGCGGCCGTTTTTTTGTTGCTAGGCTTGTCAGCATGGATTTCCATATCCAGCTTTTGTTCCCTAATCACCGGCAGGTAATAGTCACGATGGGTAATGGTTTGAAAGAGCAGAAAAGCAACATACAAAGCAAAGGAAGCAATACCCGCAAAAGCCAACTGACTGATGGTGAAATCAGGCCCTGGAGTGCTGGTAGTCACCACTGGCATGACCAAAATAAAGGTAGCCAGGGCAGTCAGCACGGCTAGAGCGGAATTCGTGCCCTCATTGCGAAAATTCATTTCGTGGTGTTTAAGGCCTCCCACAAAAATACATAATCCCACCACACCATTCATCACAATCATGACAGTAGCAAATACCGCATCGCGAGCAATAAATTCTGCGCCTTCATGACCAGCTAGCATCATGGCAATGATTAGCGAGACTTCGATGATGGTGACGCTGATAGAAAGCACTAAGGTTCCATAAGGCTCACCCGTCTTATGGGCAATGACTTCGGCATGATGCACAGCGGATAAGACTCCGCCGATCAAGGCAACACCCATGAGGGCAATAAACCAGGCTTGATTAAGAAAGGGGGTAAGAATGTGCATTGCAGGAAGAAGGATCGATCTTTAAAGAATGGATAATTAAATCAAGGTTGCTTGTTAATATAGTGTGGTTCTGTGCAAATTACATGAATTTGCCCATTCTAAAGCGTTAAAACCCCTATACCTCTCAGAAAAAAATGATGAAAGCCCTTATTCTATTTGGTCACGGCGCCCGTGATGCCCGATGGCGTGAACCTTTTGACCGATTGCATTCCTTATGGAAGGCCCAGCACCCAGATGTAATGGTGGAGTTAGCCTTTCTGGAGCTGATGGAGCCTAGTCTAGAGGAGGCAGTGACATCCCTGGCTGGTTTGGGCGCAGACCAGATTACAGTGGTGCCCGTGTTCTTTGGCCAAGGCGGTCATTTGCGAAATGATTACCCGGTATTACTAGAGCAGTGCAAAGCAAAGTTTCCCCAGCTTGAGCTCAATACCACCTCAGCAGTTGGAGAAAGTCTCGCAGTGTTGCAAGCCATTGTTGATTTTGGCGCTAGCTCACTTTAGGTTGAGTGGGCCTCGGGTTCGGACTTCTTGAGCCCCTCATTGCTCACTACCTTGCCCTGAGCCAAGGAACCCAATTTTCTAGCGCTAAATTTGGAACCTTCTTGAACCCTCGTAGATTGTTGGTAACCAGAATCAATCCCTGGCTTACAGCATGGGCTGCTATATGAATAGCATTCTCGCCAACAATTTCACCCTTCTTCTCCAGAACTATTTTAATTTGCCCATAGTGTTGTGATGCCTCAAATACCATACGACTGGGGTTCGTATTAAAAATTTCCAGAATTTTCTTAAGCCGGCATTTGAGTATTACAAGCTTTCCCTTTCAACTGGTTTTTGCACCCCCCGCTCATTCTTAAATTTAAAGAGCGCACGTTATCTCTTTAAATCCCTATAAAAGTTCTCATGTGAACCCAAAGCTAACAACACTAACTCTTTGGGGTGATGCTTGCTGGGCAGTAATTCATACGCCAATAAAAATTCCTGACGATGAATTTTGAATTTATAAACAAAAACGCTACCTAAGTCACCGCGCTTTTCTTCGCCTAGACTCGGCGCATTTGCTATTTTTTTAACTGCTTGATCGAGCGATTTCTTTTCTTGGGGGTGAAGCTTTTTTGCAATTCGAATGAAAGTAGGTAGTACCCGTATTGCTAGCATTTCAACCAAATTGGTACTCAGCAGCTTGACCAGCCAAACGCTCTTGCTGAGCTAGCATGATTTCTCGCACCATGGAAACGGGTAATTCTGGATTGTCTGTCACCGCTTTGCCGATACGAGCCCAGTACTCAATTTGTTTTGGCACACTGCGATGCTCTGCAGCAGCATAAGGTTTTGCGTCATCGACTAAAGCATCTGAAATTTTCATGGCAACTGGCATAGAGCCTCCTAATATTGGTTTCATTTTGCAACTAAATACAACTTTTGTCAACCATGTTACAGAACCGGCTGATGCCCCTTATTGAGCAAAGTACACCCAATTTGCACCTATCTGTAAAGTTGAGTTACTGAAAGCGATAAACCAATGAGCCCAAAAGACTGTCCTGGTAAGTGCGGTTCATGATTGGGCTGCCGTTAATACTGCTACCCAAAAATTTGCGTCTCCCAAAGATATTGAAATAAAACTGATCCACGATAGGAATCTCAATCATGAGACCACCAGTAAAGTTAGTTGTGCCAGAAACAGTGTATTGAGAGTAGCCCAGTGTTTTTGAGGCGTTAGCTGAAACACCGTAATAATAATTAGCAAAGTTGCTGCTCAGCCGCTCAACACCAAACATGGGGTACAACTTGATTTTGGCGACGGGCTCAAATTCCGCAAAATAGGAGAATTCATACAGCTGACCTTGCGAGCGATCTACGTCTTGGTAGGCATGGAGAAAAAATCCTCCAATGGGTGTCTCTTGAAAGGTGCCGACACCAATAGGAATCGGATCCAGCTTGCTATATTTTCTGCCATTGATTGTTGAGATTCGGTTGTAGTTATCTAGATTCACTTGCCCTGCAATTTCAAGATAACCATAGCCCATCTTCACTGTTTTAAAACCGAAGGTATCGATGCGGGCAAAGAAGCGCTCATAGTCAAAAAAAGCGTACGGCAGAACATAGGTTTGCGTACCTTGTGCGCCAATGGCCATATTCGAACTATAGACCCCTACACCCAAATCCCCAACCAAGTGGTCAGGCAATCCATCAGGTACATCAGTTGGAACTTCGTATTTCGCAATCCCGGCAATCGGGGTGTCGGTGCTGGCAGAGTTACCTTGATTGCCTTGCCCAAAACTCATGCTAGAGCAAAGCCCTAAAAAAAGAAGGCTAATGGTGATGCGGTAGTAGCGTGAGACTTTCAAGCGACGACCCTGGTCTCAAAAGAGAGGGCGGGATACATTGGTCGGGGGATCATGAAAATTCCAGTTCGCTTAAATGCAGGTGACAGCAAGCGGAATTCTACCGACTAATAAGGTGTTTGAGCTAGATATAAATAACTGTTTAGCCCCAATAGAGTGCATTCGCCAAGCGCATAGCTGCGGCGTTTATATTGCGTTGCAACCTTTAAGCGGAGACTGCCTGAACGCCTGCATGACCCAAGTCAAGCTGTTCCAGCTCGATATCCTGATTGACAGATGCTAAGGCTGCCCCAATCATAATGAGCGCAGGAGAGGCCTCGTCAAACCAGTCGCTTGCGTCACCGTTTGCTAAAGCGCCCAAAGTGCTAGACCAATTCCGCTCTCGAGACGTGCTGACTGCCTCTAAGATATGCGCGGGAGTATCCGTATGCTGATTAGGACTGTGGTCAATCAGTTGCTGCGCAATCTTCATGGCATCTTTGCGTCCCATGTAATAGACCAGAGTATCCGCACTTGGGCTTTGAATAGGTTGAGTGCTGCTGCCGTGATCATTAGCTTGCGCCAAAGTAATAAATGCAACGCTGCGCGCAACACCGCGTAAGGTAAGGGATTGCTGCAGACTGGCCGCTCCCGCTAAAGCAGCGGTAATGCCTGGAACAATCTCCACTTCAAGGCCAGCCGCCCGAATCGCTTTTAGCTCTTCATCGGCACGGCCAAAGAGCATGGGATCACCACCTTTAAGCCTTACCACTACTGCATATTTTTGAGCGGCATCAACTAAGCGTTTATTAATAAATTGCTGTGCGGAAGACAATTTGCCACAGCGTTTACCTACTGCGACTTTAAGTGCTTGAGGGCAGAGCGCTAACAGTTCAGGCTCTACCAAAGCATCATGAAAAACAATATCCGCTTTCTCTAATAGCTTGGCGCCACGGACAGTAATCAGATCAGCGGCACCTGGCCCAGCACCAACCAGAAAGATTTTGCCTTTGCCGAAATGATTTGCAGAAGAATTTGGAGGCGTGAGCATTGGCATTGAATTTAAATTAGGCTTCAAGCAAGGTTCGCTTACCGCGCCAGCTGTTTTGGGTCGTGACATCAAATAGATCAAATTGCTTAAGCGCAATCTCGAGGTTCTGATCGGGACGTAATTCAAAGGCATCAAAGCCACAGCGCGCGCCTTGCAATAACTGATCAACCAAAACATCACCAATGGCTCTGATTTCACCAGCCCAAGCAAAACGCTCGCGAAGCAGGGCGGCGGTACTAAAGCTACGACCATCTCTAAAAATAGGAAAGTGGGCGCCTACTACAGGCCATAGTTCTCTACCCTCTTGAATAAGCTCACTATGCTTCAAAATATCCTCGTCAGCCGCAAACCAGACGCCAACTTTTCCTTGCTTGACTCGCCCGACAACATCGTCATTGTGTTGATGGGTGATCCACCAAGAAAAGGGCACCAAGACTTGATGGGTGCCGTGCTCTAGATCAGGCAAGCCACCTTCATCGATTTCCCCATTCCAAACCTGCCATTCATTGGGGGCAATAGTTGGTTTCCCATCTTTAGGAAAGTGAATCATGTGTGGATTCATTTAGTCGACTCGCGTTTCTTGATGCGGAGTACGAGTTCGATAAGCGGCCTCTTTAAACGGCACAACACCTAAGCGCCGATATGTCTCAATAAACGGCTCGTCTTGGTCGCGGTTTTGGGTGAAGGTATTAATAATGCTGGTCATGACATCGGGCAGTTCGCTGGCATAGAAAGAGGGCCCAATCACCTTGCCAATGGAGGCTTGATTGCCTTGATCACCACCTAGGGTGATTTGATACCACTCTTCACCATCCTTATCCACGCCCAAAACTCCGATATTCCCAACGTGATGGTGACCGCAAGAATTAATACATCCTGAGATGTTTAAAGAGATATCTCCTAAATCATGCAAGTAATCTAAATCATCAAACCGCTCCTGAATTGCTTTAGCAATAGGGAGAGATTTTGCATTTGCAAGGGAACAAAAATCTCCTCCGGGGCAGGCAATAATATCGGTCAAGAGGCCGATATTGGGAAGCACAAGGTTGGACTTTTTCGCAGCCTGCCAAAGTTGCAGCAACTCCCTTTGCTCCACATCCGCTAAGACTAAGTTTTGTTCATGGGTGACACGCAGTTCACCAAAGCTATATCGATCAGCTAAGTCAGCAATAGCACGCATTTGCGCACTTGAGGCATCGCCCGGAGCTGCAGTGCCATGAGGCTTCAGGGACAGCACCACAGAAGCATAGCCAGGTACTTGATGCGCTTTTACATTACGCTCGATCCAGCGCAGAAAGCCAATGCGCTCACTCTCGTCGAGCTGTGCAGCAAATTGAGTAGCAACCGCCAAATCGGCTTGAGGTGGCAGTACTTTGTATGCAGGCTTAGTGAAATGTTGAGCCACGCGATCCCACTCTGCTTGCGTAAAGTTGACATCATTGCTTTGGCCGTTTTGCAACTGCAACCATTCACCTTCTACCTGGCGCGCAAATTCTGCAGGACCTAGGGCTTTGACCAAAATTTTGATACGGGCTTTGTAGATGTTGTCACGTCTGCCAAAACGGTTATAGACACGCAGTAGGGCAGTTAAGTAACTGGGTAGTAAATTCCAAGGAAGCGCTTCTTTAATGAGGGCTCCCAATATCGGGGTGCGACCCATGCCGCCGCCAGCAAAAATATCGGCAACTAACTCATTAGCAGCATTTTTCTTGAGGTTGATCCCCACGTCATGACATAGCAATACAGTTCGATCTTCTGCCGAGCCATTAATAGCAAACTTAAATTTACGGGGGAGATAGGCAAACTCAGGGTGCAAGGTGGACCATTGACGGAGTAACTCACAAATGGGGCGTGGATCTACGAATTCATCGCCAGCAACACCAGCGAATGGATCGCTCGTGATGTTACGAATGCAGTTACCGGAAGTCTGTATGGCATGCATTTCGACTTTGGCAAGCTCGGCCAGAATGTCAGGAGTTTGCTCAAGCTCCACCCAGTTGAACTGAATATTTTGGCGGGTGGTGAAATGCCCGTAGCCACGATCGTACTGATCCGCAATCAGCGCTAGAGTGCGCAGTTGCTCGCTACTGAATAAGCCATAAGGAATAGCTACCCGCAGCATATAAGCGTGGCGTTGGTGATAAAGGCCATTTTGCAGGCGCAAAGGACGGAATTCCTCTTCGGGAAGAGTGCCGTCTAAGCGACGCTTCACTTGGTCTTTAAATTGAGCGACCCGCTGATCTACTAAGGTTTGGTCAATATAGTCATATTTGTACATATTCCTGCATTGTCTAGAAATATGGTTATTACTACAAATACTTAAATATTGATTCTATATATATAATTTGATATATCAATAGCGCTAGAATTAGACGGTTATTCCAAACCTCTCTTTTTGATTGCCAGCAAAACACCTCCATAAAAATATTATTGTTATAATCTGACTAGAATAGTCATAAAGGAGATTGAATATGCATATTTGGCAAGTACAAGAGGCAAAAGCTCAATTTTCCACCGTATTGCGCGATGCAGAGCTTGAAGGCCCCCAAGAAATCACCAATCACGGTCGATCAGTGGCCGTACTTCTTTGTCGATCAGATTACGATCGCTTAACTGGGGCTAATAAGTCCCTTGTGGATTTTATGCGAACATCGCCACTATATAACTCTGAAGATGTGATTATTGAGCGTGATAAAAGTCCGACTCGCAATAGCTCACTATGACATATCTTATTGATACCAACGTCTTCTCGGAGTTGCGGCGCAAAGAGCCTAATATAGGTGTTGCAGAGTGGTTTTCTCAGAGGCCATCTACAACTCTATTTGTGAGCGTACTTACTTTGGGAGAAATTCGCAAAGGGATTGATATGCTGACGGATAGCAATCGTAAATTTGCACTACTTGATTGGCTTGAAGTCGATCTACCCGCTTTCTTCATTGGACGAATTTTAACTGTAGATGCCAGCGTGGCAGACCGCTGGGGGCGCTTAATTGCGCAAGCAGGACGTCCCACACCAGCCATTGACAGCTTACTGGCAGCAACCGCAGTCCACCATGGACTAAAGCTGGTTACCCGTAACACCCAAGATTTTGAGTTTGCCGGGGTTGAAGTTGTTAACCCCTGGAAAACCTAAAACCAACTAGAAATATCGAGAAAAAATCTCAACCTAAACACTGTTTAAAACTTCAAAACCCGATAGTGCTTATAAAGGTTAGCAATCGCTGCAAACCCTAGAAAGACTAGGAGTACTGCCAAGAGGGTTTCACTTGAGAGATAGGTGAAGACACCCAAGTAAATCAGCAGGTTAGCAACAATAAAGATGGCAATGGCGCCAAGTACCACTAATCTCAATTGGGGAACAAACGCCCCCATAGTGATGGCCACAAATACCAAAATAAGATTGCCAACCAAGCCATCTGCGATGATCAAAACCCGATTCGTCATATCTGGATCACTCAACTTGCCTACAATAATTAGGACAAAGATGCCGCCCAAGACGAGCAAGTTGAGTTTTGCTTTGGCGAGAAGGATTTTAAGTTGAGGTTGCATGCAATCTGGCGCTTTAATAATCTAGAAATTGGGGCTACCGTAAAACACTAGGCTAATCCCAATCCACAGAACAACAAAAGCGACTAAGAGGGTTAAGCCGAGTTTCTTGAGGTAAAAATCTAAGGTATCCATATAGGCCTCATCATTTCTACCAAAGTAACGATCGAAATGCTTCCAAACTAGACGTCCGACGATTATCGGAATCAAAATGGCAACGACGCCAAGTATTACGGTAAGGGTGTTATCCAATGGTTTCTTTCTTTCGAAAAAGCAGGGTCATATTCAGGGCTCAGAATACCTTGATTTTCCGACTCATCCGCTTTTCAGGTATTTGATGACTTTAGAAGACTTTTCTGTAGGCTAGAATCCAAAAAGCAATAAATCTAAATAGTTTATCCACTTAAAAGGCCTTCCAATGACCGCACCATCCTCAGAACAAATGAAACAAATGACCGATCTACGCACCGCAGTCTTAGGCGCGGCCGCCAAAATGCCCGGCGCACTTATCGGCTTAGGAATCTTATTCATCATCTTGGGAGTGATTGGTATTACTGGTCAGGTCCTCTTCTCCTTCATCTCTATTAGCATGTTGGGTGCCTTTTTAATCTTTGGTGGCGTTTTGCAATTTGCCCATGCCATCAAATCTCAAGGTTGGCAGAGCGTGAGCATTCAGGTTTTGTTGGCGCTACTCTATATTGCAACCGGCTTATTTACCTGGTTGTTCCCCATCCCAGCCTTAGAAGTCATTACTTTATGGCTCGCAGCAATCTTTTTCATTACTGGCTTCCTGCGCCTAGTCTCTGCATTTCAGCACCGCCACTTTAATGAGTGGATTTGGATGGTTTTTTCTGCGGCAATCTCCATCTTGATGGGCGCGCTCATCATGAGTGGCTATCCATCCAGTAGCTTATGGTTGCCTGGCTTGCTGATCGCGATTGAGTTGCTTTTACAGGGCTGGTCCATGTTGTTTTTAGGCTTTGCCGCACGCAAACTGTTGAACAACAAGCAGTAGTAGTCATCGGCAAGTAATCAGCAATAGGTTTTTTTCATTATCGGCACTAAAATAGCCGAATATGAAAAAAACCGACTTATACAAAAACTTAGGTTTGGCCACTGCTCAGCGTATGAAAAACGCTGCAAAAGTAGCCAAGCCTGGTGCAAGCGATAAAGCCAAGCTTAAAAAAGAACTTGCTAGCGGCAATCCTTTGCTGGCATCTTTAATTGGTAAAACAGAATCTAAATAAGTTTCACCAGGGCGCAGTAAAGACTTCTTCGCCACTCATCTATCCTTTTTAGGAAATCTGTTTCATTGCGCTCAAAAAACCATTTTCTCCTGGTTGATTTCTTAAAAGTCTTCGCTGCCTTAGTCATCATTCTTCACCACTTGTCTAGCTATGGGCAGATCGCAGAGGATGTGCACCTGCTACTCCCAGAGATCATGACTTGGCTATTTGAGTATGGCCGTTATGCAGTACAAATATTTTTAGTGATGGGCGGTTACCTCGCCGCGCAATCGCTAACTGGGATGAATCACTTGCATGGCCTGAAGGCGGTATCCGGGGTAGTTATCAATCGCTATCTCCGACTTTTAATGCCCTATGTTGCTTCTTTAATGATCACAGTATGTTGCGCTTGGATCGCACGTTTTTGGGTGCAAGATGAGTTTGTGGGAGAGTCAGAAACACTGATGCAGTTTTTAGCCCATCTGTTTTTCTTGCAAGGGATTTTGGGGCTGGATTCGATCTCGGCGGGCGTTTGGTATGTCGCAATCGATTGGCAGCTCTATGCCATGCTGGCCATTGTCTTGGGGATATTTCCGCGTTCACGCAGCTTGGTTTGGATATTGAGTGCGATTACTGTGGCCTCTTTGCTGTATTTCAATCGCCATGGAGAATTTGAGAACTACTTCATTTACTTCATGGGTCCCTATGGCCTAGGAATTTTGGCGCAGTTGGCAAAAAACTATCCCGACCCCCGCATCAATCGCTTTGCCAAAATCGTTATTGCACTCGTAGGCGTAGTGATATTGGTAAATAGTTTTCCAACGCTATGGCTTCGTAATATTTTGGCTTATGGTGTGGCGGTTGCCTTGATTCAATGGGGCAGCCGAGCCTACAAAGACAATAAGCACGCTAAGGCACACTTCGCAGTGAATGCAATCTTGTGGGGTAGCCGAAGATCTTATTGCGCCTTCTTATTGCACTTCTCTTTTATCTTGTTGGCCAACACGCTTTATATAGCATGGGGCATTAATCAACGTCACGATGGCGTGATCGCTTTAGGGATGATGCTGTCCGCGCTAGCGCTGAGTTGGCTGGCGGCGAACTACTTATATCGCTGGGTAGAAGTGCCTACCCGCAAGCTCAAGATTTAAAGCCCCATCTCTTTCAGGACGCGGAAGATTTCTCGATAGGCTTTGGGTGGCTTGTTAAGTTCTTTTTCCCGCCGTGCATTGCGAATGAGTGTGCGCATATTTTGGATATCCATGTCGGGATATTGCTCAATCATTTTGGTAAACGTGGCGTCATCAGCAATGAGTCGATCGCGATAGGATTCCAGAAAATGGAGTTTGGCCGTTTCTGCTTTACTCACTCCCTGAATGGCATCTAGACGTCTCTGAATGGTATCGAGCTCAGTCTCATCCAAGAAACGCATTAATTTGCCTAAATATTGCTTATGCCTACGAATCGCCTCAAAACTCTTAATTTTGTTGGTCTCCCCGATGGCGACTTTAATCGCCTCATCCATGGGGATCGTCTTGAGCGCATCGCTACTGAGAGCTGCCAACACTTCAGCCAATTTTTGGCGTTCGGTCATTTGGCGCTTTAATTCAGACTTGCTGGGCCCCTCGTTAAGATCTTCCTTCTTGGGCGTACGGTTCTTTTCATTGACATGCATGGGCTTATTTTAGACGGGTATTGATGCGGGGCTGGGTATTTATCGGGCGATCGTCAGGTAGAGCGCATGAATTACCGCACTGGTAAATAATGGAGGACAGAATAAGCATTAACGTATGCTAGCCTTAAGCAATAGAATCTAGAGCAAGCTATGACCCAAACACAACGTTACGACTACATCATTATTGGCGCTGGCAGCGCAGGTTGTCTCTTGGCAAAACGCTTGACAGAGAACTCCCATAAGCAGGTTTTGTTGATTGAGGCAGGGAAAAGTGACAACTACATCTGGATACATATTCCGGTTGGGTACTTGTATTGCATAGATAACCCGCGCGCTGACTGGCGCTTTAAGACGGCCAAAGAAGCGGGTTTGAACGGCCGGTCTTTACTGTATCCGCGCGGTAAAGTACTTGGGGGCTGCTCCTCTATTAATGGCATGATTTATATGCGCGGACAAGCGGGAGACTACGCCACTTGGGTTGAGGCGACAGGCGATGAAGCTTGGTCATGGCCGAATGCCTTAGAGCGGTATAAATCATTCGAGGACTACCACGGTGGGGCTAACCAGTGGCATGGCAAAGGCGGCGAGTGGACCGTGTCACGTCAGCGCTTACGCTGGCCCATCATGGACGTGTTCAGAAAAGCGGCAGTCGAGTCGGGCATTCCCGCTAGCGACGACTTTAATCAAGGCGACAACTTTGGTGTGGGCTACTTTGATGTGAGTCAACGCGCCGGTTGGCGTTTAAACACTTCCAAAGCATTTTTACGTGAGGCCGCCAAACGCCCTAATTTGACTGTGCTAACCGAGGCAGTGGTGGATACCTTGTTAATTGATCCCAAAACCAAAAATTGTTACGGGGTGCAATACTTAAAAGACGGCGTTGCTCATCAAGTTCTGTGCAATATCGAAAGTGGGGGCGAGGTCATATTAAGCGCAGGCACTATTGGTAGCGTCCAGATCTTAGAGCGTTCAGGAATTGGTTCAGCCGAGCGCTTAGAGCAACTAGGCATTCCTGTTATGAGTGATCTACCAGGGGTGGGCGAGAACCTCCAAGACCATTTGCAACTGCGCATGATCTTTAAAGTCAGCGGTATTCAGACTCTCAACACTAAAGTTCATCACCTCCTTGGCAAACTAAAGATTGGCCTGGAATACTTTTTCAAACGCTCCGGCCCGATGTCGATGGCGCCCTCACAGTTGGGTGCGTTTGCCTACAGCTCGCCAGCACAAACCTCGGCGAACGTGGAGTATCACGTCCAGCCCTTGTCTTTAGAAAAGTTTGGCGATGACTTGCATACCTTTAATGCCTTCACTGCCAGTGTCTGTAACTTGCGTCCAAGCTCGCGGGGGAGTGTGCATATCTCCTCTCGAGACCCGCAGGTGCATCCAGTCATTAGCCCGAACTATCTTTCCACAGGGGATGACTGCCAGGTTGCGATAGATTCTTTGCGCTTAACTCGAAACATTGTTGAAAGTGCGGCCCTAAAACCGTATAGCCCTGAAGAATATAAGCCCGGTAGTCAGTATCAAAGTGATGCCGACTTAATCAAGGCTGCTGGAGATATTGGGACAACGATTTTCCATCCAGTGGGTACCTGCAAGATGGGTCGCCCAGATGATCCCATGGCAGTTCTGGATTCTGAACTGCGAGTGAGGGGCATTCAGCACCTCCGGGTAGTGGACGCCTCTGCTATGCCGACCATTACCTCAGGTAATACTGCCGCTCCAACCATGATGATTGCGCAACGAGCCGCGCAACTACTCACGGGTGAATAAGCCCCACATAGACTCTTCAAGAGCCTATGCCTTACCGGCAAGCCATCTTCTCTTAGCTCTAGCGATTGTGGCAGTGTGGGGAACTAACTTTGTCGTGATTAAGCAATGTTTAGCGGACTTCCCACCCTTTTTATTCGCGACACTTCGCTATGTATTTGCCTTGATTCCCTTGGTGTTCTTTGTGCCTAGGCCAAAAGTGGCTTGGGCCAATCTCTGTATTTACGGTCTAGCGACTGGCGTGGGGCAGTTCGGGGTGATGTACTACGCAATGAATAACCAAATTTCACCAGGGCTTGCTTCCTTAGTTATTCAGACCCAGGTCTTCTTCACTATTGGGTTTGCTATGTTCTTTGCTAAAGAGGGGCTAAAGCGCTATCAAGCCGTCGCAGTTGCTATAGCGCTGACTGGTTTGGTGTTAATTGCGCTTCATACCGATGCAACAACTACCTTCTTTGGCATCGCCCTCGTAGTCTTTTCAGGATTTTCTTGGGGGGTCGCCAACACGGTGAGCCGCCGAGCTGGCTCGATCAATATGCTTGCTTATGTAGTTTGGGCGAGCGCCTTTTCCATCCCACCCCTAGTATTAATGACGCTTTTGCTTGAGGGTGGCTGGGAAGTGCTTAGCTCGACAATGATGTCAGCATCTGCTGGTGGCTGGGTGGGAGTCCTTTGGCAATCTTGGGGCAATACGCTCTTTGGCTATACAGCGTGGGCTTGGCTTTTATCCAAGCACCCAGCTGCAGTAGTGGCGCCCGCACCCCTTTTAGTGCCCGTCTTTGGCATGGGAACCTCCGCCTTCTTTTTAGGCGAAGCCCTGCCGCTTTGGAAGCTGGGTGCGGCTGGCTTAGTCATTACGGGGCTTGTGATTAACCTTTTTTGGCCAAGCCTAGAAGCGCAAATCAAAAAACATACGTAACTAGCGCCTATTTATTCGCTACGGGTAATGTAAAACCCTAATGCAAGTCCCTTTTTTTACGCTGACATTAACGGTAATATGACTGACAGCTTTGAAATCTAGCTAGTAAAAAGCCATTAATTAACCTGCATTTTTAGTCATGGAGACTTTATGAACATTCGTCGTCACATTTTTGCAATTACTGCAACTGCAATGCTTACAACCGGTGCATACGCTGCCGACATCAAGGTCGGTGTTACAGGCCCCTACACGGGCGGCTCCTCCTCAATGGGTGTGAGCATGCGTGATGGCGTGCGTTTGGCTGCTCAAGAAATTAACGCCGCTGGCGGTGTTAATGGCAATAAGATCCTCTTAGTTGAGCGCGACGACGAAGCTAAAAATGAGCGCGGCGTGCAAATTGCCCAAGAGTTGATTAACAATGAAAAGGTAGTAGCTACCTTAGGCTTTATTAATACTGGCGTTGCTTTAGCTTCACAGCGCTTTTATCAAGATGCAAAGATTCCGGTCATCAACAACGTTGCTACTGGTACTTTGATCACCAAGCAATTCCCTAATGCACCAGAAAATTATGTTTTCCGCACGTCTGCTGCCGATAATATTCAGGCGCCGATGATTGCTAAGGAAGCGGTTGAAAAGCGTGGCTTGAAGAAAGTAGCCATCTTGGCTGACTCTACAAACTACGGTCAACTGGGTCGTGAAGATCTTGAGAAGGCATTGAAGACTTACGGCGTTACTCCTGTGTCAACCGAGAAATTCAACATTGGTGACGTGGATATGACGGCCCAGTTGCTCAAAGCAAAAAATGCAGGTGCGGATGTGGTCTTGACCTACGCAATTGGACCTGAGTTAGCGCAAATCGCCAACGGTATGGCTAAATTGGGTTGGAAAAAGCCCATCATCGGCAGCTGGACCTTGTCAATGGCGAGCTTCATTGACACCGCCGGTAAAAACGGTAACGGTGCCACCATGCCAGAGACATTTATTCAGCAACCAGCAACTACACCAAAGCGTAAGGCTTTCGTAGATGCTTACCTTAAAGATTTCAAGCCAAAGAATGGCATCATCGCTTCGCCAGTATCAGCGGCTCAAGGTTACGATTCTGTCTATATCTTGGCTGCTGCCATCAAGCAAGCAAACAGCACAGAAGGACCAAAGATTTTGGCAGCCCTGCAAGATCTGAAGGCTCCAATCAATGGCGTAGTGACGACTTATAACAAGCCTTATAGTGCCGCCAATCATGAGGCAATTACTACTAAAGACGTGGTGATGGGCGTAGTTGAAAATGGCCGTGTTGAGTTCTTGAATGCTGAGGATGCAAGCGCTAAGAAGAAGTAAAAACCGCATGTAGCTGGCGTTTTAAGAGTTTTTTTGCAGCACTAAGTATTCAGAAATCCCAAAACGCCGCCTGCGGGCGGTGTTTTGCTTACAATGTCGGATTCGACAATTTAATAGCTTTAAGAATTTTGGGTCAACACCATGGAAATCCTTGCACAAATCCTTTCAAGCGGAATAGCAGTCGGCATGATTTATGCCGTCATTGCGTTTGGCTTTCAGCTCACTTTTGCAACCTCGGGAACTTTGAACTTCGGTCAAGGTGAGGCACTCATGTTGGGCGCATTAGTTGGTTTAACCTGCGTGGATACTTTGGGCATGAATTACTGGCTCATGATTCCGGTAGTGTGCGTCTTCGGTATGCTGCAAGGTGGATTTGTTGAATTGATTGGCGTACGTCCCGCAATCAAAATTAAATCCGAGTTCGGTTGGATTATGTCCACCATTGCACTGGGCATTATTTTCAAAAACGTGGCAGAAAACATTTGGGGTCGCGATGCTTTGCCTTTCCCGCCACCCCTGAGCATGGAGCCAATGAATTTTCTCGGCGCTAATATTCTGCCAATGGAAATCTTAGTAGTGGTTGGTGCTTTGGTCATGATGTTATTGGTTGAATTCTTTAACCGCAAAACCATTTACGGTAAAGCTGTTGTAGCTACTGCTAATGACCGCGATGCCGCTGGCCTCATGGGCATTAATACCAGCATGGTGATTACCTTCTCTTATGCATTGTCTTCATTGACCGCTGCATTTGCGGGTGTCCTAATTGCCCCATTGACGCTGACTGGCGCAACGATGGGTGGCGCACTGGGTTTAAAAGCCTTTGCGGTAGCCATCATTGGCGGCTTATCTAGCGGCCTAGGCATCATCGTTGGTGGCTTGATTCTAGGCATCGTCGAGACTGCTACCGGCTTTTATATTTCTACTGGCTACAAAGACGTTCCTGGTTTGATTTTGCTCTTACTTGTATTGGCATACAAACCCTCTGGCCTCTTTGGTAAATCTGCAATTAAGAAAGTTTGATGATGAAACTGAAGTCCCATATTCCCTTATTGGTTGCGATCGTCGGGCTGATTTGTCTACCCCTCTTTATTCACAACCCTTATTACATTCACCTTGCTGAAACGATTCTGATTTACACCATTCTGTTGTTTGGTTTGGATATTGTGGTTGGTTATGTTGGTCAGGTGTCGCTTGGACACGCAGGATTGTTTGGCATTGGTTCGTATACCGCTGGTATCTTATTCTTCCATTTTGGCCTGCCAATTTGGGCAACTATTCCAGCATCTATTATCGTGACCGCGATCTTTGGCGGCATCTTGGCCTTGCCTGCACTCAAAGTGATCGGACCTTACTTGGCGATGGTGACCTTGGCGTTCGGCACGATTGCGCAGATTCTGATTAATGAAATGACCTGGCTGACTGAGGGCCCTCTTGGTATTAAGTTGGAGCGTCCAGCACTGATGGGTGTACCGATGACCAAGGCAGAATATTTCTGGCTGGTCTCAGCGGTCATGATCTTGGCTTTAGTTGTAGTCGATCGCTTTGTTAAATCACAAATGGGCCGTGCTTTCGAGGCGTTACGCGATAGCCCAGTTGCATGTGATTGCATGGGCGTATCCGTCTACCGCTTTAAAGTGATTGCGTTTGTGATTAGCGCCGGCTTTGCTGGTTTAGCAGGTTGCTTGTACGCTTATTCAGAGCAATATATTTCTCCTAACACCTATAACAATGAATTGGCTGTCCTTTTCTTGTTGGGCATCATCATGGGTGGACGTAAATCCCGTTTGGGCGCGGCCCTCGGGGCTGCCATCATCGTCCTCTTGCCAAAGTTGCTCGATGATGTGAATTTATTCCGCATTGTGGCCTCGATTATTGCGATCGTTGTTACTGTCGGTGCCGTTCTTGCCCTATCTAAGAAAATCACCACGCCAAAACGGGTTGCGATACCCTTAGCTGGAGTGATTGGTTTGGCGATCTTCTCTTTTTGGTTGGACAACATCTCCGACTGGCGTTTAAGTATTTTTGGCTTCATGATTTTGTTGGTGGTGTATTACTTGCAAAGCGGTATTGTCGGTTTTGCGAAAAGTTTCTACCAAGCCATTGTGGGTAAAACTAAAACAACGCGCGGTGAGGTATTGGAAGCCACTGATGATTCAGTGAGCTTTATTAATGCCATCGGCAATCAAAACTCAGGCACTGAGTTACTAAGAGTGGATTCTGTATTGATGCAGTTTGGTGGCCTCAAGGCGCTAAACAATGTGGACTTAAGCATTAAGCGCGGCACGATTCATGGTCTGATTGGGCCAAACGGATCCGGTAAGAGCACGATGATGAATGTACTTACTGGTATCTATATTCCTACAGCTGGCAATGTGCTGTATGCAGGTGAGAGCGTGGTTGGCAAAACGTCTTCTGATATTGCCTTATCGGGCATTGCGCGTACTTTCCAAAACGTCCAGCTCTTTGGCGAGATGACTGCAATTCAGAATATCTTGGTAGGATTGCATCACACCTTTAAGTCCAACATGGTGGAAATCGCATTACATCTGCCACGCTACAAGAAAGAAGAGCAAGAGGCGCGGTCTCGTGCCATGGCGCTCTTGAAGTTTGTCGGCTTGGAGGATTTGGCCAATGAAGAAGCGCGTAACTTACCTTACGGCAAACAGCGCTTATTAGAAATCGCCCGTGCGCTTGCCTTGGATCCAGAACTCCTCCTCCTCGATGAACCTGCTGCTGGTTTAACTGCGCCTGACATCAAAGAACTGCTGCGCATTATTCGGAAGATCCGGGATAACGGCATTACCTTTATTTTGATTGAGCACCATATGGACGTAGTGATGTCCGTATGCGATACCGTTTCCGTATTGGATTTCGGTCAAAAAATCGCTGAAGGCAAGCCCGCCGAAGTACAGGCAAACGAGAAGGTGATTCATGCCTACTTAGGTACTTAATCACAAGAACACTATTGAACCGGTAAACACTATGTTATCTATTAAAAATCTTGAAGCGGGCTACGGCAAAGTCAAAGTACTCCACGGTATTTCGATTGATGTACCTAAGGGCCAAGTCATTACTTTGATTGGCTCCAACGGGGCCGGTAAAACCACGACAATGCGTGCGATCAGCGGCATGATCAAACCTTCAGCTGGTGAAGTCACTTTGAGTGGTGAAAAAATTGATGGTTACAACTCCCATAAGATTGCGCGCTTAGGTTTGGCGCACAGTCCAGAAGGGCGCCGTGTATTTACGACGATGTCAGTTAATGACAATTTATTGCTTGGAGCTTTTCCGCGGTTTACAGGTAGCCGTCCCAAAGGCGATATCAAAAATGATCTTGAGCGCGCCCTCGAAATGTTTCCTCGTCTTAAAGAGCGTCGCAACCAACTAGCAGGAACATTGTCTGGTGGCGAACAACAAATGTTGGCTATGGCTCGCGCGGTGATGCTAAATCCAGAAATTATTCTTTTGGATGAGCCTTCAATGGGCCTAGCTCCGATTTTGGTTGAAGAGGTCTTTAAGATCATCACGAACCTCAAGTCGCAAGGGGTAACGATGTTGTTGGTTGAGCAGTTTGCCGCTGCTGCTTTAAACGTAGCTGACTATGGCTATGTATTAGAGAACGGCAAGATTGCGACTCATGGACCTGCTAGCAAACTTAAAGATGATCCTGCTGTGAAGGCTGCTTATTTAGGCGGCGGCGCGCACTAAGAAAAAATCAGAAGTAGTGGGCAATGCTTTGAATGAGCAGCCCACTAGCAATGATTAAAGTGAGTACGGCAAAGATTTGCTGAATTCGGGAGCCATCTAATTCTTTAACGATGGCTTGCCCTACTACCAATCCCATGAGAGCTGCTAGGGCAAATGGGACAGCGAGCTCTATATCAAGAGTGCCAGCAAATGCCGAAAGCATCGCGCCTCCACCGGAGATGATTGCAAGTACCCCCAAGGAGGTCGACACAATTGATCGTACGGGCAAGTTGGTATAGCGCTTGAGGGCGGGGACGATGATAAATCCTCCGCCAACACCTAGTAATCCAGACAAAAACCCAGCCAAGCTACCGGCAAACATCAGTGCTCGCGCACAAGGTAAGGTCCATTGCAGTTTGCCTGCTACGGGATTCATGAGGCAGGGTGGTGGCTTAGTCTTCGCTGGTGCAATACCTCTGATTTCATTTAAAGCTTGGAGATAAAGGCGTATTCCTACGAAGATCAAGATGCAGCTAAATAGAATTTGCAATGGAGTATTAGGTAATTTGGGGGCCAGCCAAAGTCCTATGGGTGCGAAGGCGAGTCCCACAATCGCCATTAACCCCGCCGCCTTGTAACGCAGAATTTTATTCCTAAGACCCAGGATTGAGCCTAGGCCGGCAGCCAATGCAATTGCACAAAGGGCTATCGGTGCCGCTTGTGCAACACTCAGGTGTAAGAAAAAAATCAAGAGGGGAACCGATAAAATTCCTCCGCCAGCACCCGTCAGACCCATAAGTAATCCCACGAGAATACCCAGTGCGAGGCTGATTAATATGGCGTAGTCCATTGCTAAAGATTTTATAGTACGTGTGTGAAATGTAGGTATATTGGTTGGAGTTGAAGGAGGGTATGTTGAAGTCTAATCACCACGCAGTAATTCAGGCGTTTTTGGATCCTGAGACAAGTACGTTTACCTACCTCGTGTATGAATCCGTCGGTAGCCCGTGTGTGATTATTGATCCCGTACTCAACTACGATGCTCATTCTGGTAAGACCAGCACCCAATCCGCTGATGCGCTAATCGCCAATATCAAAGCCAAGCAACTTGAGGTGAAATGGATTTTAGAAACCCACGCACATGCTGATCACCTTACTGCGGCACCCTACTTAAAAGGTGAGCTGGGTGGACAAATTGTGATCGGTCACCACATTACGCAAGTACAGACTGTGTTCAAAAGCGTTTTTAATCTTGGTCGGGAGCTTGAGCCCGATGGATCTCAATTTGATTGCTTGCTCAAAGAGGGTGATACGCTTTCTTTCGGCGACCTGACTCTCAAGGCTTTGTCTGTTCCAGGGCATACCCCAGCCTGCATGGCTTACGAAATCGGTGATGCTATCTTTGTCGGGGATACTTTGTTTTTGCCGGATGTCGGCACCGCCCGCTGTGACTTCCCGGGCGGTGATGCCAAAACGCTATATCAATCGATTCACAAGCTGTTGTCTTATCCCGCTGACACAAAGTTGTATGTCTGCCATGACTACCCCCCGGATGATCGTCAGCCTGCTTATAGCACCACTGTCGGCGAAGAAAAAATGCGCAATATTCATGTGCATGACGGCGTCTCAGAAGAGCAGTTTGTGCAGATGCGTACTGCAAGAGATCTCACGCTAGAGATGCCCGCCTTAATGTTGCCTGCGATTCAGATCAATATTCAGGCGGGTCACTTACCCATACTAGAATCAAATGGGGTTTCCTATCTAAAGATCCCTTTAAATCGCTTTTGAGTCTGCATTGCAAGTTATTTTTTACCCTTACCGTCAACAGGAGTGCTGATGAATTCTGAAGCGCTTGAGCAGCTGGTTATTACGAAAATGCCTTTTGGTAAATACGCGGGCCGCTATTTAGCTGAGTTGCCAGGAAACTACTTAGCTTGGTTTGCGCGCGAGGGGTTCCCAAAAAGCGAACTCGGTCAGTTATTAGAACTAATGCATACCCTTGATCACAACGGCTTAAGAGATTTATTGGCGCCGATTCAGAAGGCGCATGGAATCAGGGCGCGATCACAGCTGAGTTAGTGCTCACTACTTTGTTAGTGGCGCTAAGGTTTTTGAGAATTGGGATTGTGGGGCTCTATTTCAGGTAGGGGTAAATGAAAGTCTATTCCCGTGCGTTTAACTAATTCAGCATAAGAAATCGGCGGTGTCATCTGCGCTTCGTTGGTGTTTTCCACCCAGTAAGCCCAGGCAAGTTGCCTTTTGGGGTCATAAACCAATTTGTAAATGTAGCTCGGTATGGTGACGTTGCTCCGACCAATCACACCTTGCTTGCCTATCGATCCCGTATAGACATACAAACCGCCATGAATCCGTTTTGCGTAGCGCCTAGTCGGCTCTTCAACATTCTTGGCCCAAATCCCCTGATTATTCTGCCTAGCCTGGGGCATCATATTCGCCAATGAAAAGGACTGAGCCATGCCCTTCTCAGAGTGCATATCCCCTGCGGGGACGTTATGGCCCCGGTCGTAGCCACTTTGTCGGTAATCCGTAAGTAGGGCGCGCTCCTTGGCTGGGAGTCTGGCCTCCTCATAAAAGGAGTTGGTGCGCTTAGGATGGGCGGAAAGAAGCTGACTGCTGGAGAGCTTTTCAACGGCATAGATAGGCTTCTTATCGACCGGGGAGTAGTAAATAGCGAAGTCATCGAAGCATAAATCCCGTCCAATTTGCGCGGTGGTGGGAGTTTGTTGGCTCGGAAAGAAATCTTTGCAATCGTCAAAGAGTGCAAAGGCATTTACTGCATACATCAAGCCAAGCAAGAGAAAGGATTTTAGGAGGCGGACCATGTGCATGACAGTTTAGGTGTTCTGTATTTGGGTTGAGATACATTTTTCAGCGCAGCGGCGCCAGCTAAAAATACGTTCGCTTGAATGGCAATGCTACTAAGGGCGAACACTATAGGTAGAAAAAACCAACAGGGGTAATACTAAATATATGGGCTAACACCTATTTTTTAGTCACAAAATTGTCAAATAAGTCTGTTTTTAGGCACTTTTTTATACTATGAAATTAGTGCCTCCTAACCGCTATAAGTTATTGATTATTATGAATAAAATAATCAAATTAACCCACTAAGCCCAAATTTTGCTAAATACTAGACCTAAAAGTAGTTAAAAGTACTTCCTTTATTCTTGACTTGATATAAGAACCTTCTTAGGATGTCCTATGTTCTTAAATTATTGCAATGCAACATAAATGAGTTAATCATTTTTTGGGGTGTTGCAACAGACTAAATGAGTAAGTATCAAAGTAAACATCAAAGCAAACATCTTTCATATTTTTTGAATAAAAGATCTTTTTCTCAGCTTCAGGCTGAGGACGCAAAAGCACTTTTCGCATTTGCGATAGCCCCGCTGCACCGCACCTTAAACGCGATTTTACTAGTCGCTGTATTTCTAATTGTGGGTTTGTGGTTATCTGGAAACGGCACCAATGCGGGTGCTTTTGATATGGCTCGTATTTTGGTTCCAGACGAGGCGCGCCTGATAGTTTGGCAGGATGGCGCAGGTAAGCCTGCTGAGAATGCGCCAGAAGCTTTTAGCACAGTGCCTAGCACCGATATTGCCTCGGTCATTTACGATAAAGCGAAATCAGGCTTCTTCGGAGCCAAACAGCAGCCGATCGCCTTGTTGACGCCTTCGGTTGCCAACACGCAAGTTCGCCCGATTTCTCACTTATCTGACCAGATCCCCGCCTCGAAGATGGATCCACAGGCCTTGGATAACAATCTAATGGGCTCGCTACGGAACCAGCGCGCAATTGCAGACTTCTTTGAAAAGAAATATGGTCTAGATCGGGCCAAGATTGAAGAGTATGTCTCGAACACCGTATTTATTGCCAAAGAGGTCAACATCGACCCGGTTTTATTGTTAGCGGTGATTTCAGTGGAGTCTAACTTTAACCCTGCCAGCAAGAGTTCTGCTGGAGCAGAAGGCTTAATGCAGGTAATGACAGCTGTCCATAAGGATAAGTATGCGTTGTATGGTGGCGCGGCGGACGCGGTCAAGCCCGAGGTCAACATTCGGGTGGGTGCCTATATTCTCAAATATTTGATTGCGACATCAGGATCTCTGCGTAATGGCCTGAAGTCCTATGTTGGCGCTGCAAATGCAGACAGCGATGGGGGCTATACCGAAAAGGTATTGGCTGAAAGAAACCGCCTTATTGAGTTATGCCAAGTACGTTCGCCAAACAAGTTAACCTTAAACGGCAGTGCGCTGCGCTCTTAACTAGATTCGGCCCCAGCAAAACAAAAGCCATCTCATCAACTGAGATGGCTTTTTTCATGACGGCAGGTAAATTAATTAACGCCGTGCAATTCCACATCAAACACGAGCGTGGCATTAGGTGGGATTACGCCACCAGCGCCGCGAGCGCCATAACCCATCTCTGCAGGAATAATCAAGGTACGTTTGCCGCCAATTTTCATGCCTGCTACGCCTTCATCCCATCCCTTAATTACTTCACCGGCACCCAATTGAAAACTAAAGAGTTGTCCCCGGTCTAGGGAGCTATCAAACTTAACGCCCTTATGGTCGGGTGCTTGATCGTCAAAGAGCCAGCCGGTGTAATGAACGTCAACATACTTGCCAGCCGCTGCTTCATTACCGTCGCCTACTACGCTATCTATCTTTTGCATTTCATTCATGTGGATCTTCCTCTTTGACCTAAATTGAAGGGGTAGTATATTCCGAGCCATTGAATGCCAAGGTCTGAAAGCCCATTATTTGACCGGCCGCTTGCTCGAACTTCCTAACTAACGGTATTTAGAGTGTTTTCCTCTCTTGTATAGGGGGGTTATGCAGCAATCTAGAGCCAAAACAAGCTCATCCTGTCATGTCGGTGATTTAAAATAGGCTACAGCAGATTTAGTTAATCTTTCATCATCAAGGAACTAGCAATGGCCGCACAGAAATCAAAGATCATTTATACGCTCACAGATGAGGCGCCTCTCTTAGCAACCAGTGCGTTCCTGCCAATGGTGCGTACCTTTACGGCACCTGCTGGAGTAGAGATTGTGGAGAGTGACATTTCTGTAGCAGGGCGGATCTTGGCGGAGTTTGCTGATTGCCTGAATGAGCAACAACAATTCCCAGACAATTTGGGTGAACTCGGACGTATGACTTTGTTGCCTGATACAAATATTATTAAGTTACCCAATATCAGTGCATCCATACCCCAGTTACTTCATGCAATTAAAGAGTTGCAGACTAAAGGCTATGCAGTTCCAGACTTCCCGGATGATCCTAAAAATGACGCTGAAAAAGCGATTCGGGCGCGCTATTCAAAATGTTTAGGTAGCGCCGTTAACCCTGTCTTGCGTGAGGGTAACTCTGATCGTCGTGCGCCGCCAGCGGTCAAGCGTTACGCCCAAAAGAATCCCCATTCCATGGGCAAGTGGAGTCAGGCTTCCCGCACTCATATTGCCTATATGCATGGTGGTGATTTCTATGCGGGTGAAAAGTCAATGACGATGACCAAGGCATGTGATGTCAAGATGGACTTAGTAACGCAGAGCGGCAAAACGATTGTGCTTAAGCCCAAGGTTTCGTTGATTGCTGGCGAAATTATTGACAGCATGTTTATGAGTAAAAAAGCCTTGTGTGATTTTTATGAAAAAGAAATCGAAGATGCTTATCAGACAGGGATGTTGCTGTCCTTGCATTTGAAGGCCACGATGATGAAGATCTCCGACCCTATCCTCTTTGGTTACGCCGTCAAGATTTATTACAAAGCAGCTTTCGAGAAACATGCCAAATTATTTGCAGAGCTTGGGATCAATGCCAACAATGGCATGAGCAGTCTGTATGAAAAACTCCAAACCTTGCCAGAAGCGCAGCGCAATGAAGTGATCCAAGACCTTGAAGCTTGTCACGCGAAACGTCCTGGCTTGGCTATGGTGGATTCGGCAAAAGGGATTACCAACTTGCATTCCCCAAGTGATGTGATCGTGGATGCGTCGATTCCGGCGATGGTACGGGTAGGCGGAAAAATGTGGGGCGCCGATGGCAAGCTGCATGACACCAAGGCGCTCATTCCAGAAAGCACCTTTGCGCGTATTTATCAAGAGATGCTCAATTTCTGTAAGACCAACGGCAACTTCGATCCTACCAAGATGGGTACTGTGCCTAACGTGGGCTTAATGGCTCAACAGGCAGAAGAATACGGCTCACATGACAAGACATTTGAGATTCCAGAGGCAGGTGTAGCACGCATTGTGGCGGATGATGGCACGGTATTGCTCGAGCAACAGGTGGAAGAGGGTGATATTTGGCGCATGTGTCAGGTGAAAGATGCGCCTATTCGTGATTGGGTGAAATTGGCTGTCAATCGGGCGCGCTTATCGCACACGCCCGCCATATTTTGGTTAGATGAGTACCGTCCCCATGAGGCTGAGCTCATCAAGAAGGTCAAGACTTACCTTAAAGACTATGACTTAGCAGGGGTTGATATTCAGATCATGTCGCAGACCCGTGCGATGCGTTACACCTTAGAGCGCGTCATTCGTGGCAAGGATACGATTTCTGTAACGGGCAATATTTTGCGTGATTACCTCACTGATTTATTCCCTATTATGGAATTGGGTACCAGTGCAAAAATGTTATCTATCGTGCCTTTAATGGCTGGCGGCGGACTCTTTGAGACTGGTGCCGGTGGTTCAGCTCCTAAGCACGTTCAGCAGCTTTTAGAAGAAAACCATTTGCGCTGGGATTCATTGGGCGAGTTCTTGGCTCTGGCTGTATCGCTGGAAGACATCGGCGATAAAACTGGTAATCCCAAAGTGAAGATTTTGGCTCGTACTCTTGATGAGGCTACCGGTAAGTTACTAGATAACAATAAATCGCCTTCACCCAAGGTTTCCGAGCTCGACAATCGCGGTAGCCAGTTTTATTTGGCAATGTATTGGGCTCAAGCTTTGGCTGCGCAAACGGAGGACAAAGCGTTGCAAGCGCACTTTGCACCTTTGGCGAAGTCACTCACCGACAATGAACAACAGATTGTGGCTGAGCTCAAAGCGGTTCAAGGTAAGCCAGTGGATATCGGTGGTTACTTTAAGCCGGATGCTGAAAAGTTAGAAGCTGTGATGCGCCCAAGCACTACCTTAAATACTATCTTGCAAGCCGCACAAGTCTAATTGCCGGGGGTTTAAACACCCCCTGCAAGAATAGCTAAATAGTAAGAGAATGGGCAGGTGAAGCAATTCAAGCCACTTGGCTTACTAGAACGAAGGGTATGTAATGAGCTATGTAGACAAAACCATTTTGGCGAGTGACATTACTCCCAAGGCTCTCTTTGAGAATCGTCGCCAGTGGATTAAGTCAGCCGCCGCGGGTAGTTTTGGTATGGCTTTAGCGCCTTGGTTTTCACGGGAAGCCTTTGCCTCTGCCCCACAAAAATTGAGCGCTACACCCAATCCGCTGTATGTGGCTAAAGATCCAGCCACTAGTCTCAAGAATGTAACTACCTATAACAACTTTTACGAGTTTGGTACGGGTAAGTCAGATCCCTCAATGTATGCCGATAGTCTGCAAACTAGTCCTTGGACCGTCACGATAGACGGACTAGTCAAAAAGCCAATGACCTTGGATATCGATGCCTTGCTGAAGATCGCGCCAATGGAGGAGCGTATTTACCGTATGCGTTGTGTGGAAGGTTGGTCCATGGTGATTCCTTGGGATGGTTATGCGCTATCCAAGTTGCTAAATAAAGTGGAGCCTTTGGGTTCGGCTAAGTATGTGGAATTTGTGTCACTTGCAGATCCCAAGCAAATGACTGGCGTCAAAAGTAATGTGATTGATTGGCCTTATCGTGAAGGCCTGCGTTTGGACGAAGCAATGAATCCATTAACATTACTTACTTTTGGTTTGTATGGCGAAACGCTTCCCAAGCAAAATGGTGCGCCAGTGCGCATTGTGGTTCCTTGGAAATATGGCTTTAAGAGCGCGAAGTCGATTGTAAAAATAAGACTCACCGAACAAATGCCTAAAACTAGTTGGAACCTCATTGCCCCTAGTGAATATGGTTTCTATTCGAACGTCAATCCTTCAGTCGATCATCCCCGCTGGAGTCAAGCAAGCGAACGGCGCATTGGCGATGCAAAGGGCGTATTTGCTCCGAAGATCAAAACAGAAATGTTTAATGGTTATGCTGAACAGGTTGCAAGCATGTATACCGGCATGGATCTGAAGAAAGAATACTAAGACGGTGGCTGTTTAACGTGGTCATGAAAATACTTGTTTTTCTCTTGGCCTTGTTGCCTTTAGATCGACTGGTTTGGTTGGGCTTGAATGATGAACTAGGGGCTAACCCGATTGAATTCATTACCCGCTCGACTGGGACTTGGGCTTTAGTTTTGCTGTGCATTACTTTGGCTATGACGCCATTGCGCTTAATTACGGGCCTGCCCTTTTGGATTAAAAGTCGCAGAATGTTAGGTCTCTTCACCTTCTTCTACGCACTCTTGCATTTTCTGATTTGGCTTTGGTTGGATCAGGATTTTGACTGGGCAGCCATGTGGCATGACGTATTGAAAAGACCATTCATTACCATGGGCTTCGCAAGCTTCGTCATGTTAATTCCCTTAGCCATTACCTCAACACGCTGGGCTCAAAGAAAACTCGGTCGCCGCTGGATGCACTTGCACCGACTGATTTATGTGATCGCTTGCACAGCAATCCTGCACTATTGGTGGCATAAAGCGGGTAAGAACGATCTCGGAACAGTGACAATCTATGCTGCCGTCATCATATTGCTTCTAGCTTGTAGGTTACCCCTCGTGCGCAACAAACTCACTCTTTTTAGAGCTCCATTCATCAGGCAGAAATGAAACCTCAGCACTTTCCTCGTCTTTTGCTCATCGCGAGCCTGATGGTATTGACTTTTTCCTCTGGCCACGCACAAACTCAAGAGTTGGCTCCAGTTCAAACCATTGCCGCCTTAGATGTACCTCGCTATCAGGGCACTTGGTATGAGATTGCTAAATTCCCGAATTGGTTTCAAAAGAAATGCGTAGCTAACACCAAGGCAGTCTATTCCCTGAAACCCGACAGCACTATTCAAGTTCTCAATAGCTGCACCCTAGAAAACAAACAAGTTTCTACTGCGGAGGGCAATGCCCGACAAATAGGCGCAGCTGATTCTCCTAAATTAAAAGTGCGCTTTGCTCCCGCATGGCTTTCCTTCTTACCTTTTGTGTGGGGTGACTATTGGGTGATTGATTTAGACCCAAGTTATCAAGTTGCCGCAGTGAGTGACCCGCAAAGAGAGTATCTTTGGGTGCTATCGAGAACACCCCAGCTTGATCAGAAAGTGTATGAAGCATTATTAATACGATTAAAACAGCAGCAGTTTGATATTCAAAAGCTCGAACTGACGTCGCAAAGTGCTGACACCAAGCGCCAAGCGAATTAAAAATTAAACGACAGCTTGCCGTAGTACTGCCAGTTGTATTGTTGATACGTTTGTACTACTTGTTTGCTAGCACCGACTGCAATTAAAAAGTGCTTATTGAGGCGGTGTGTCACCATCCCATCAATCGGTACAAACCAGCCGCCCCCTGCGCTGTTATAAACCAAGCCGTTTTCATCCCACAAGCGTAGTTGTGTATCGGGTGCAAGGTTAAAGCCAAGGGTAGGGTAGAGCTCAAGTCTTCGGGCGAGTGCTTGCTGATTTACAGCGTTAGCTAAGTTTTGATTTTTAGCATAAAAGCCATACATATAACGCGCTAAGGGAGAGAAGTCGGATAGTGGAAGAGCGCCTTTGCTAGTCGGCAAAAAAACCATGCCGACTTGAGGGCCAACAGCCCACTGACTATTGTTGCCAAAAGGAAAAATCACTCTGCCGCCTAGGGTTGCATCCCAGCTTGACAAGAATCCAGGATGATTGCCCCAAAGGGTCAGCATAGTATTACCAGCAGAATAGTGACCTGGATTTTGGTTGGTAACGAGCGGACCATAGGCGTCTACGTAAGAGGTATCGATCCGCATCGTGCCGCGCCACTGATCATATTGCAAGGGCTGGTAGTAGCGAAGCTTAAGCGTATTGCTGGTGGTATCGCCAGATTCAGCAGCGTGATAACCCCAAAACTCTAAAATATGTTGGTTTGAGATTGTGCTTGGATCCCCCTTCAGATTAAAGAAGGGGATGGTGGCCTCGGTATTCTCAGCGTCATCAGCCCAAGTCGAAGTCGCTGTAGCAAGCAGGCAGAGGCAGAGAACAATCTGGCGCCAGTTCATATGGGTAATAATCTTACACAACTTGAATGACTACTTTATATATAGGGAAAAATATGGAACACACTGTTTTAGTGACGGGAGCGACTGCTGGATTCGGTGAGGCAACGGCGCGGCGCTTTCTCGCGGAGGGCCACCAAGTGATTGCGCTCGGCAGAAGAGAAGAGCGTCTAGAGGCGCTTAAGGCCTCCTTACCTGCTGAGCAGCAAGCAAAACTATTAACGCTTGCGGTGGATGTCTGTGACAGCAAACGAGTGGATGATCTTGCATCAAATTTGCCCGCCCAATTTAAACATGTCACTATTTTAGTTAATAACGCAGGCTTAGCCCTGGGATTAGAACCCGCACATCAAGCCCACTTAAGCGATTGGGATCAGATGATTGATACCAACATCAAGGGCCTTGTTCACATGACACGTGCTTTTCTGCCGGGCATGGTCGAGCGTCAGTGTGGGCATGTGATTAATTTAGGATCTGTAGCGGCAAACTATCCCTATCCCGGAGGCAATGTCTATGGTGGTACTAAAGCCTTTGTGCAGCAATTTAGCTTAAATATGCGTGCTGATCTAGTTGGTACCCCCATTCGTGTTACCTGCATTGAACCGGGCATGTGTTCGGGCACCGAGTTTTCTAATGTGCGCTTCAAAGGCAACGATGCAAAAGCAGAGACTGTGTATAACGGCGTCAAGGCTTTAAGTGCGGATGATGTAGCAGAGGCTATTTTTTGGACAGCCACCCTACCAAGTCATATGAATATCAATGTGATGGAACTCATGCCAGTGCAGCAATCGTTTAATGCTTTCAATATCCACCGTGGTGAATTTAAAGCGAGCTAAGTTGATTCACTGGATACAGTATTTTTCCATTGATAAAACTGAGGATAGACCCGCATTACCACGGGTCCGTCAAAGTCCCAAGATTTGCAGGTGCCCAAATAAAGGGGGGGCTGTTCTGGATTATTGGGATTAGAGAGTGTTCCTGGAATAGACTGAAAAGCCGCTGTAGCCATATTCGCTAAGAGTTCCCGTAAATGGGTGCAGCCTTTGATGCCGCCGAGGTGCTCGTTGATGATCTTGCGCCAGCCCTTACCAATGCGTGCGCCGATTAGCGCGTCCATGGGGGGTATCACTTGACTGCATTCAGGATGGGGGTGGCTGTCCATGGAGACTTCAATCGCTTTAATCTCCAGCGCTTGAGTCACGGTCAAACGAACCCACATGTCATGGAAGGGCTCGCCTGGTGCCCAGGTTCTTGAGCCAGTAATAAATGGGCGTGGCTTGGTATCACGTAAGTGGCCTTCAATGTCCCACAGGCCATCCTCACGGGCGAAACCCTCGAAGGTGGTTTGTCTAGTATGTAACAGGGCGCGAGCAGCTGGAGTAGATAACATGATGTCAGTAAAAGTAGTTTGTAATGCGATGCCTCATGATGATAATCAATTCATCTGCACAGATTAGAGGGAAGATTCCCTGTAGTATCCTGTGCAATACATGGCAAAACCCCTTTCCCTGGAAAAAATTCTGTTTAGTCAAGGCTTTGGCACTAGACGCTATTGCAGCGATCTGGTCTACGCTGACCTTGTTAAAGTAAATGGCGTATTGGCGGAAGACCCTGAAGAGCGCATCGCCCCCGAAAATTTGCTACTGAACGTCGAGGGCAAAGACTGGGAGTTTCATGAAAAGGCTTACATCGCCTTCAACAAACCCCTCAACTACGAATGCTCCCACAAGACTACCCATCACCCCAGCGTGTATAGCCTCTTGCCTAAGCCATTCGTCGAACGGGGGCTGCAATGTGTAGGACGCCTCGATTACGACACCACGGGACTGATTTTGCTTTCAGATGATGGGCAGTTCATTCATAAGATGACCACGCCCAAGAAAAATATTGGCAAGGTCTATCAGATCACTACGCCTGATCCCATCACGCCAAAGCAAATCGACCATCTCCTGACGAGTGTGACTTTAGACGATGACCCAAAACCCTGTGTTGCCACCGCATGTCAATTGCTAGATGAGAAGCTGTTAGCCATGACGATTGTGGAGGGCCGTTATCACCAGGTTAAGCGGATGATGGCAGCGGTGGGTAACCACGTTGCGGGCTTGCATCGCACGCAGATAGGCCAATATGTCATGCCGTCTGATTTGGCTGAGGGAGAATGGCGCTGGCTTTATCCCGCAGACTTAAGCTTGCTATCCCAAAGTGTCGATGCAGCCAAATAATGAAACCACCCAAAGGATAAAAAGTATGAGCTTAGCAACCAACCCCCAAGTACTCGCCGAGGATTTTGATTTTCAGAAAGCCATTCCTGAGTGGACGGTGCACCGGGCGGAGCATGCCATTACCCGCGACTTTGTATTTGTTGACTTTGACCGTGCGTTTGAGTTTATGACCCTTTGCGCGGCCTACGCCTCAGAGCTAGACCATCACCCTGAGTGGTTCAATGTCTGGAATAAAGTGAACGTACGCTTAAGTACCCATTCCAAAAAAGCCATTACTGAGCTCGATATTTTGATGGCCCAAGCAATGGACCGCTACGCCCAGCAAATTTCATAAACTCACTAGGCGTAATCGGAAAATCCAAAAAAGAGCAAATTAATGCTCTTCTTCTGCACCTTCATCACCGTCTTCAGCATTCATGCTCATGAGGATGGTGGCTAATAGGCCGTAGACTACCTCAGTAGCAATCATGCCATCTTCATCGAGCTCATCAATTAGGTCGTTAAGACATTCTTCAGTTGGCTCATTTAAGAGTGTCATGGCGCATTGGCAACCGTAGTCAAAGTCTTCGTCGTTTGGGGCTTGGGTTTCGTCAGTCATGTTCATCCTTAGTTGAACCTGCAGAATAGCAAATAATATTGCGCTAGCACAGCGCTTTTTAGCGCTTGAGGGAATTTTTAGCTTCAGCCCTAAAATAAGCCTTACTTTATTAATCGAACCTCAATCTTTAGGCTCTTATGAACGCCCTCAGCCAAGCCTATTCCTCCCATTCAGCCCTCTTTTTTGTATTGGCCTCGTTGAGCGTACTGGTGGTTGGCATCTCAAAAAGTGGCTTCGGTGCTGGTCTTGGGGTGTTGTCACTGCCACTCATGGCAAGTCAGTCGAGTATTAATGAAGCTTTGGCGATTTTATTACCCTTGCTGATTGCAATTGATCTGGTCGGATTGCATCGTTTCATTAAAAACGCGGATTACGGCATTCTGAAGTTAGTCGTTCCGCCGGCACTATTAGGAATGCTGCTCGGTTACCTCTTTTTTACGGCAATCACCCCGAAAATACTTTCGCTCTCCATCGGTATATTCACTCTACTTTTTCTAATCCAAAACCTCATATTGCGTCGCTTAAGTCAAAAAGAGGCGACCCCGTTTCCTTGGCTAGGAAGAATCATGGGAATGGTGTCTGGTTTTACCTCCTTTGTGGCGCACATAGGTGGGCCGCCCATTATGGTATACATGCTGCGAAAAAATCTTGCCCCAATGATCTATACCTCCACATTAGGGGTATTTTTTATGCTTATTAATCTCAGCAAATTAATTCCTTACACCCATTTAAATTTACTGAAATTCGATCAGTTTTTTGTTTCTCTCTTACTGCTCCCGCTGGTGCCCATGGGAGTTTATTTTGGTTTTTATTTGGCAAAACACATTTCCATGAAGTTGTATTACATCCTTGTGCAATTTTTCTTGGCAGTCGCCAGTGTGAAATTGATAGTTGATGGTTTAATGGCCTAAAGCACCCTTAAGGAAAAATATGAAACTCACTGCATCCCTATCTGCCATCTGCCTAGGAGTGCTCACTTATTCCTTGGTTGCAGAGGCGCAGATGCAGACTTACTCGCCTTACACTCCAGAGCAAATCAAAGTATTTAATGAGCAGCCGCTCTCGCCTACTGAAACTCCCGAGGGTCCGATTTACGGCCCAAATCAAGCCCCAGTAGCCAAATCCCAAAATGCTTTACCTAAGAATTATGTAAGTCAGCAGCGTGGTGAACAAGAGGCTGAAGCCCAAGAAACCGAATCCGCAACGCCTTTTGATCCGATGGCAGCAACCCTGCGCTTTTAGTACCGACCAATTGAGAAGACTGACTCTGCATTACTGTAAGATTGACTCTATATTTTAGGAGAATCCCAATCATGAAAAAAACCTTCCGTTGTTTAGCATTAAGTGCACTGGTATTGGCGGCACTCGCCCCTGCAGCCCAAGCCCAATCGAGTCTACCGATCAATGCTGCAGCATCAGTCAATGGAGTCATTATCACTAGTGATGCAGTAGAGCAGGGTATCAAGTCAGCGATTGCGCAGGGTCAAAAAGAGTCTCCTGAATTGCGTAATCAAATTTTATCCAGATTGATTGAAATCTCCCTGTTAGCGCAACAGGCAGATAAAGATGGCTTGGCAAATACCGATAGAGCCAATACCCAACTTGCTTTTATTCGTCAGAATTATTTAGCGGATTTAGAGATGTCTACTTTCATAGCTAAAAATCCAGTAACCGATGCTGAGGTTAAAGCAGAATACGACCGTGAAGTTGCTTCCTTAGGTCCCCAAGGTGAAATCGTTGAATACAAGGTGAGCGATATTGCCGTAGCAACCGAAGCAGATGCACTGGCAGCCTTAGCCAGAATTAAAAAAGGCGAGTCATTTGATAAGGTAGCGAAGAGCGTGTCTTTGGGGGCAAACAGAGAGCAGGGTGGATTAGTAGGTTGGGTGCAAGCTGGTCAAGCACTTCCTCAGGTTACGGCAGTATTGGTTAAGCTAAATAAAGGCCAGATTTCACCAGAGCCAATTCAAATGCCGCAAGGATATTTCTTGGTAAAGTTGGATGATAAGAGAATCTCAAAACCACCTACTCTTGAGCAAGCTAAGCCTGCAATTCAAAATCGCTTAATACAGAAGAAGCAATTTGAATACCTGACTAAGATTAAACAAGATGCAAAAATTATCGTCCAGTAAATTTAGTAGTGCATTCTGATGAGGGCGCCCAGTTAGCGCCCTTTTTCATTGCTTAAAAGCGTATTTAGGCTTTGAGATTTTTTGGAGGAGGAATGCGAATTTGACTATTTAATAAATCAATCGCTGCAGCCCATTCGGCATCTTTGAGTAATTCGTCTCTTAAGAAATCTCTTTGATCTTTTGTAAAGAAATCCACTTCTGCTAGAACAATAGAATCTGCTAGTGGGGCATGTTGCGCAATAAATTGGGTTATTTCTGCATGTCCTGATGCTAAGCCTAGCTGCTCAAATAAATCTTTGAGGGGATGAATAATGGATTTCATGTTTTATCCCTGGGTTGTACAGATGGTTGTTGGACATTAGCTCCAATAAGTACATAGTACTGCGGTATTGACCAAATAGCCTACTGACATAACAATAGTTCGGGTATAAGATAAGTGCGTGAGCACATATAGATCAGAAACAGATAGCTTGGGGAGTATCGACGTTCTACAAGACCGATTGTGGGGCGCGCAGACGCAACGCTCATTAATTCAGTTCGCTATTTCTACTGAAAAAATGCCCTTAGAATTTATTCGTGCGTTAGCTTTAGTTAAACAGGCCTGTATTGTGGTCAATCAAGAATTAGGCTTGCTACCCGTACAAAAATCGGAGCCCCTGTCGCGGGCGGTGGCTGAAGTCCTATCCGGTAAGTTGGATCATGAATTTCCCTTGTCTATTTGGCAAACAGGGTCTGGTACTCAAACCAATATGAATATGAATGAGGTTCTTGCCAACCGAGCCATCCAGTTCATGGGCGGGCAGTTGGGTAAAGATCATTACCTGCACCCGAATGATGATGTCAATTTAGGGCAATCTTCAAATGACGTCATTCCCACGGCTATGCATGTGGCAGGGGCTCAGCAAATCACTACTCAGTTATTTCCAGCCCTGATTCATTTGTTAGCAAGTTTGGAAAAAAAGAAAAATGAATTTGCTAGTATTATCAAAATAGGTAGAACCCATTTACAAGATGCCGTGCCTTTGACGCTTGGACAAGAATTTTCAGGCTATGTGGAACAACTGCAATTAGCCAAACAGGCGATTGAACTGGCTCTACCTCAACTATACGCGTTGGCAATTGGCGCAACAGCCGTCGGTACCGGTTTTAATACCCATCCTCAGTTTGGCAAGCGAGTAGCGGAAGTACTTAAGAAGGAGACTGACCTTCCTTTTTTATCCGCACCTAATAAGTTTGCCGCACTCGCGGGGCATGAGCCAATCGTTTTTGTTCATGGGGCTCTAAAAGCTTTAGCTGTTGCCTTAATGAAGATCTCTACAGATATTCGGTGGTTGGCATCTGGCCCGCGATCTGGCTTGGGTGAGTTGAGCATTCCTGAAAATGAGCCAGGAAGCTCCATCATGCCTGGCAAGGTGAATCCGACCCAATGTGAGGCCTTGGCAATGCTTTGCTATCAAGTGATGGGCAACGATGTCACCATCAGCTTGGGCGCCGCTTCTGGAAATTTTGAACTCAATGTTTACAAACCCGTCATTTTGCATAATTTTTTGCAGAGTATTCGTTTGTTAGCCGATGGGATACGCTCATTTGATCAATTTTGCGCACAAGGTATTAGTCCAAATATAGAGCGCATTGATGAATTGATGCAGCGCTCATTAATGCTGGTGACTGCCTTGAGTCCCCACATTGGATATGAGCATTGCGCAACAATTGCTAAACAAGCACACGAAAAAAATCTCAGCCTCAAGGAGGCGACATTAGCGAGTGGCTTTGTTACGGAAGAGCAATTTAATAAATGGGTTGATCCTAAGGCATTTATTCAGTAAACGACTTAAAACTGTTCAGGCACTAAAGCAAGCGTAGATTTACTACCTTCAATAATAGAGCCTGCTATTCCAGGTGCCTTGGTCATTAGGTGCTCCGCATGAAATCGGGCGGTAGCAATCTTAGCTGAATAAAAAGCGATATCTTGCCCCAACTTTTGTTCCGCTACTAGTAAGGCTATGGCCATTTTCCAACCAGACACTAACAAGCCAGTAAGCATCAGATAAGGAACGCTACCTGCAAATACTGCTTTGATGTCGGTTTTTACATTTGCCAGAATGTAAGTAATAGCCTCTTCAAACACCTCTCGTGTAACAGCTAGTTGCTTGAGCACCGCTAAGGCATCAGCGGATGCGCTAATGGCAAGGTCACGCTCAGTCTGCTTAATTTGTTGAGCAAGAAGACGGGCAATAGCGCCGCCATCGCGCACTGTTTTTCTGCCAACAAAGTCATTTGCCTGAATTGCGGTAGTACCCTCATAAATCGTCAGAATACGGGCATCACGATAGTATTGTGCAGCACCCGTTTCTTCAATAAAACCCATGCCACCATGCACCTGCACACCAAGGCTTGCCACCTCAATCGACATCTCGGTAGAGAAGCCTTTAATTACCGGCACCAGAAATTCATAAAGCGCCATTTGTTCTTTGCGTACGGCTAGATCAGGATCATGGTGCGCCCGATCCGACATGGCAGCTGCCACATAAGCCATTGCGCGTGCACCTTCTGTATAAGCGCGCATCGTCATTAACATCCGCCGTACATCTGGTTGATGAATAATGCTTACCGGTCCAGGAGAACCTATGAGGTCACGACTTTGTACGCGATCTTTAGCGTAGTGAACGGCTTTTTGATAAGCGCGATCTGCAATCGCAATGCCTTGCAAGCCTACTGCGAAGCGAGCGGCATTCATCATGACAAACATGTATTCCAGTCCGCGGTTTTCTTCGCCGATCAAATACCCAATTGCACCGCCAGCATCACCAAATTGCAGGACAGCAGTAGGACTAGCTTTAATGCCCAGCTTATGCTCAATCGACACGCAATGCACGTCATTACGTTCTCCTAAAGAACCATCTGCATTGACCAAAAACTTAGGCACAACAAATAGAGAGATACCTTTGACGCCTTCGGGCGCATCTGGTGTGCGTGCTAAGACAAGGTGCACGATATTTTCAGTCATATCGTGCTCACCGTACGTGATGTAGATCTTAGTACCAAAAATTCGATATATGCCGTCTGACTGGGGTACTGCGCGTGAACGAATCATCGCCAGATCAGAGCCGGCTTGCGGCTCAGTCAAATTCATGGTGCCGGTCCATTTACCACTCACCATATTGGGTAAAAAGCGATTTTGGAGTTCTTCGCTGCCTGCAGTCAACAGGGCCTCAATGGCGCCATCCGTCAGCAAAGGAGCGAGTGCAAACGAAAGGTTTGCCGCATTCGACATTTCTATGCAGGCTGTTGCAATGAGCTTAGGTAAGGCTTGACCGCCAAACTCTGTCGGGTGAACAACTCCTTGCCAGCCAGCTGCAGTGTATTGTTGAAAGGCCGCTTTAAATCCTGGTGTAGTAGTGACCACGCCATTTTTCCAGGTGCTGGGATGTTTATCGCCTTCCCAGTTTAGGGGCGCTAACACCTCCTCGCAAAACTTGGCTGATTCTTCTAGTACTGCGTCAGCGGTTTCAGAGCCGCAGTCTTCAAAGCCCGGCAGGAGCGTCAGTTGATCTAGTTGCGCAAGCTCATTCATGACAAACAGCATGTCTTTCACTGGGGCGGTATAGCTCATGACAACTCCTGTAAAGGCAAATGCGGTAAAGTGGTAAAAACCGGGTTCTAACTTAACGCTTTGGTTAACTCAGGAACCGCGGTAAATAAGTCGGCTACCAGACCATAATCAGCCACTCCAAAGATAGGCGCTTCTGGATCTTTGTTAATCGCGACGATCACCTTGGAATCCTTCATGCCAGCAAGGTGTTGAATTGCCCCTGAGATACCGACGGCAACATAAAGTTCAGGAGCAACAATCTTCCCGGTTTGACCTACTTGATAGTCGTTAGGAACGTAACCAGCGTCAACAGCAGCACGCGAGGCGCCTAAAGCGGCATGTAAGGTGTCGGCTAAAGGCATGATCAACTCTGCGTATTTTTCACCAGAGCCTAAGCCACGACCGCCCGACACAATAATCTTTGCGCTGGTGAGTTCAGGTCGATTAGTCTGAGTGAGTTCACGCCCTACAAAAGTTGATTTACCGAGATCTGCTACGAAAGCATGTTCCTCAATTGCTGCTGAGCCACCAGTTGCAGCTACCGGATCAAAGCCCGTGGTGCGCACTGTAATGACTTTAATTGGGTCGCTAGACTGCACGGTTGCAATCGCATTACCTGCATAAATGGGGCGCCCAAAGGTATCCACACTATCGACTTTGATGACATCGGATAGTTGAGCAACATCAAGCTTGGCGGCAACACGCGGCATCACGTTTTTACCATTAGCGGTTGCTGGTGCCAAGAGATGACTATACCCATTTGCTAGTGATAGAATCTGCGCAGCTAAAGGCTCCGCCAATTGATCTACCAAGTGGAGGTCATCCACTACGATGATATTGCGAACTCCAGGAATACCAGCAGCCGCTTGTGCAACTGTATCCACAGCGCTACCAGCAACCAATATATCTACTTCTGGTGCGCATTGCAGTGCCGCTGCAACTGTATTGAGAGTGCTGGCTTTTAAGGAGTGGTTATCGTGTTCCGCTATAACAAGTGCTGCCATTTAAATCACCTTCGCTTCATTTTTGAGTTTTTCAATCAGAGTCGCTACATCAGGAACGATCACGCCTGCACTGCGCTTTGGGGGCTCTGCTACTTTGAGAGTTTTGAGGCGCGGCGCAATATCTACACCTAGTTCATCAGGCTTGATGATTTCAATCATCTTCTTTTTCGCCTTCATGATGTTCGGCAGGGTGACATAACGAGGCTCATTTAAACGCAGGTCTGTAGTAATTACTGCAGGCAATTGCAGTGCAATGGTCTCTAGCCCACCATCGACTTCTCGAGTCACTTTGGCAATACCATCAGCTACCTGCACCTTTGAGGCAAAGGTGCCTTGCGGTAAATCGAGGAGGCTAGCTAGCATTTGACCCGTTTGATTGCTGTCGTCATCAATCGCTTGCTTACCTAAAATGACGATTTGCGCTGCTTCTTTAGTCACCAGCGCTTTTAAAAGTTTAGCGACAGCAAGCGGCTGTAACTCTGCATCACTTTCTACTAAGATGGCGCGATCGGCACCAATTGCTAAAGCGGTACGTAAGGTTTCTTGACATTGAGTGGGTCCTGCCGAGACCACAATGATCTCAGTGGCTATGCCCGCTTCTTTTAAGCGCACGGCCTCTTCAACTGCAATCTCATCAAATGGGTTCATACTCATTTTGACATTGGCAATATCTACGCCCGACTGGTCTGACTTGACGCGCACTTTGACGTTGTAATCTACAACCCGTTTTACCGCAACTAAGATCTTCATCTGTTTGTTCTCAATCTACTAAAGGAAATGATGTCTATTGCTCTACTTTGTACCAAACTTGAGTTCTACCAAGCAGGGGAATACCAATATAACCTCTGACATCCATTTTTTTACCATCTTCAGTCATGAGTTTGACTTTATATGTCTCACCTTCTTTTGGATCGAGGATATAACCGCCTGACCATGTACCGGATTGATCCTGCTTCAGATCGGTCATGATTTTCATCCCAATGAGCGGCTGGTCTTTGCGCGCATCCTTGCATAAATTGCATTTTACCAAAGGGACTTCATTAGCGAGGGGGAAGGTTTTGATAATGGTACCTTCTAAAAGCCCGTTGATTTGTTCGATCTTGATTAAAGAGGCTGGCTGATTCGTTTTGTCATCGATGGTTTTCCAAGTGCCAATAGCGGGATCGAGGCCTTGTGCCAAGGCCAAAGAGGCAATCGTACAAAGGCCCAGTGGCAATATCATCAATTGTGAAAGCCGAGAGATAAACTTCATTAAAGCCCCAGTCAATTTTTTAATCTAACAGCGTTCAAAAATACCTGCTGCACCCATACCCGTGCCAACACACATAGTGACCATGCCGTATTTTAGTTTTCTTCTTTGCATCGCATGTATTAAAGTAACCGCCCGAATGGCCCCGGTTGCTCCTAAGGGATGCCCTAAAGCAATGGCACTGCCAAGAGGGTTGACTTTGTTGGGGTCGAGCTTGAGGTCGCGCATGACCGCTAGCGACTGCGCTGCGAAGGCCTCATTGAGTTCAATCCAATCCAGATCATCTTGAGTTAAACCAGCAAGTTTTAAGGCAGCAGGAATGGCTTCTTTTGGACCAATACCCATGATTTCTGGGGGAACACCTTTGACTGCGAAACTCACGAAGCGAGCTAAGGGAGTCAGACCATATTCTTTAACGGCTTTCTCACTCGCTAAGATCAGAATACCAACACCATCAGAGGTTTGTGAGCTATTACCTGCAGTTACACTGCCTTTAGCAGCAAAAAGGGATTTCAGTTTCGCCAAGCTCTCGAGTGAAGTGTCAGTTCTAGGACCGTCATCTTGTTTGTAATCATGCCACTGAACATCCACTTGGCCTTCAGCTACATTCATTGTGCGCTGTGCGACTTTTACTGGAAAGATTTCGGCATCGAATTCACCGGCGGCTTGCGCGGCAATGGCTTTTTGATGGGAAGCTAAAGCAAAGGCGTCTTGGTCCTCACGGCTAATATTCCATTGGGTTGCTACCTTTTCAGCGGTAAGGCCCATGCCGTAGGCAATACCAATGTTTTCATCACCCCTAAAAATCTCTGGAGAGAGCGAAGGGGTGTTGCCACCCATGGGCACCATGCTCATTGACTCTACGCCACCTGCAATCATGACATCAGCTTCACCAACCCGAATACGGTCTGCAGCCATGGCAATGGCATTTAATCCCGAAGAGCAGAAGCGATTAACAGTAATACCACCAACGGTATTAGGTAAGCCACCAAGCAGTAGACCAATACGGGCAATATTGAGACCTTGCTGCGCTTCTGGCATTGCGCAACCAATAATCGCATCCTCTATCGCTGCAGGGTCCAGGGTGGGAACTTGAGATAGAGCATGTGTAATGGCAACACCTAGTAAGTCATCGGGACGGGTATTTTTTAGAGAGCCTCGACCCGCTTTACCAACTCCACTGCGAGTGGCGGCAACAATGTAAGCATCTTGAATATTTTTCATCATGAATGTTTTCTTAGTGAATTAGTTTCTGACAGGCTTGCCGTTTTGGAGTAGTCCCATAATGCGCTCCATGGATTTAGGGTGACTCATTAATTCCACAAAAGCTTGACGCTCAAGCTTGAGCAACCACTCCTCGGGCACTAGTGTGCCGGCGTCTACGTCACCACCAGAAATAATGCGAATGATTTTCTCGGCAATATGGGCGTCATGCTCAGAGATAAAGCCGCCACCCCGTAAATTGACAACTTGCCCCATTACTGTAGAAGCCACTGAACGTCCACCCACTGGAATCAGTTTAGGGATCGGTGGCCTGTAACCTGCATAGCGCATTGCCCTTACTTGATGTTGAGCAAGCGCTAATAATTCATAGACGTTGGGTACGATGATGTCACCCTTTTGTAGGTAGCCCATCTTCATCGCTTCTTGTGCTGAAGTCGACACCTTAGCCATAGCCGCGTTTTCAAAAGCGGCTTTGATAAAGTCGAGGTAATTACCACTGCCCGATTCGCTGACGCCACGTGCCGCCCGAATGGCCGCTTCTTTGAGGCCACCTCCAGCTGGAAGTAAGCCAACACCCACCTCTACTAAGCCAATATAGCTTTCCATGGCGGCAACTCGGCGCGCAGACTGCATTACCAACTCACAGCCACCACCAAGAGCAATACCCGACACAGCGCAAATGACAGGAACCTCAGCGTATTTCACGCGCATCATTGTGTCTTGAAAGAGTTTGACAAAGGGCTCCACACCGGCAGGCCCACCTTTCATGACCATGGGAAGTGCGGACTCTAAATTGGCTCCAGCAGAAAAGGGGCCGCCAGGAGTTCCTAGTTTTAAGGATGTAGGCTGCCAAATGACCAAGCCATCGTAATGTGCCTCAGCCAATTCAATCGCCTTCTGAATGCCGTTGAGGACATCGGTGGTGAAGGTATTCATCTTCGACCTGAATGAGGCGATGAGTACCTTTGGTTCGCGGTCATCGACCCATGCGCGCAGATCCAGGTTCTCATAGATCGTGCTGCCAGCGGTTTTAGGATCAGGAGAGCCATCACCCAAGAGCGTAGGTCTAAATACTTGTTTTTGATAGACCGGCAAAGTAGAACGCGGAATAAAGCAACTCTCAGTTGCAGACCAAGATCCCTCGGGCGTATTGATCGCCTGTTTCTCAGCAACGGGCCCATGAAATACCCAGCTTGGCAAAGGCTCTTTGCTTAATCCCTTGCCTTGTTCGATATCGTCTTTGATCCAGTTGGCTACTTGAGTCCAGCCAGCGGCCTGCCAATCTTCAAATGGACCTTTATCCCAGCCATAACCCCAGCGCATCGCGAAATCAATCTCACGAGCGGATTCGGCAATGCTGCCTAAATGCACTGCGCAGTAGTGAAAAATATCCCGGTAAATAGCCCACAAAAACTGTGCCTGAGGATCATCGGTTGACCGCAATAGGTCTAAGCGCTCACCAATCGGTTTTTTCAGAATGCGCTCAATGAGGGGTTCAATGGTGGCAGTAGCGGCTTGATATTCACCAGTTACTGGGTTCAAAACCATGACTGTTTTGCCATCTTTGCGATAAAAGCCCGCCTTAGACTTTTGACCTAAGGCCCCCTTTGCAATCAACTGACTCACAACCTCAGGAATTCTAAATAAAGCTGAGAAAGAATCACCCTGCAAAGAGTCTTCCATCGTTTTGATCACATGGGCCATGGTGTCCAAACCCACGACATCACTCGTTCTAAAGGTGGCTGATTTAGCGCGTCCTAATTTACTGCCCGTTACTGCATCGACAGCGTCAAAGCTCAGACCAAACCTCTTCGCCTCTTCAATCACTGCCAGAATGGAAAATACCCCCACACGATTACCAATAAAGTTCGGCGTATCTTTTGCTCTGACTACCCCTTTGCCCATAGTAGAGGTCATAAAGGTTTCTAAGGCATCGAGTACAAGAGGACTGGTCTCGCTGGCTGGTATCAGTTCTAATAAGTGCATATACCGTGGCGGGTTAAAGAAGTGAACTCCGCAAAAGCGTTTTTTTAGGTCCCCTGAAAATCCCTTGGACAACTCATCAATTGCTAAGCCAGAAGTATTGGTAGCAAAAATAGCGTGCTCCGGAATATGCGGGGATACTTTTTCATACAGGGCGTGCTTCCAATCTAGACGTTCCGCAATCGCCTCAATAATCAAATCACAACCAGCCAATAAGTCCAAGTCATCATCGTAATTTGCTGCCTGAATGAGGTTGGCATCCTCTGCCAGTCCTAGTGGGGCGGGTTTGAGTTTTTTGAGGTTTTCAATAGCCTTAAGAGCAATCCCACTTTTTGCCTGTTTACTGAGAGGCTTATCCCCCTCGGGCTTACCAGGTAAATCAAACAAAATGACGGGCAAACCAACATTGATGCATTGGGCAGCAATTTGAGCGCCCATGACACCAGCACCCAATATTGCTACTTTTTTAATAAGGTTGTTATCGCTCATATTCAGTCTTTCAGAAAAGGTCAGCAGGCATTGCCATCAAGGAGCTAGAGCCAGCTCGTGCAGCACGAATCAGGTAAGCGGTTTCAGGGAGCATCTTGGCAAAATAGAAGCGTACCGTTGCCAGTTTAGCCTCATAAAAGGGATCATCACTTCCTTTATGAGCCAGTGCAATTTTAGCCATCCGCGCAAAGAGGTAGGCATACACCAGATGACCTACAACACGCAGGTATGGCACTGCCGTTGCGCCAACTTCTTCATGATTCATCATTGCCTTCATGCCGATTTCTTTGGTGAGCTTTTCTACTTTAGAAGCAATGTCCGTTAAGGGGTCAATAAACTCTTGCATATCCTTACGGACACCTTCTTCCTCAATGAAGGCTTCAACGATCTTGCCGAACTTACGCAGCTTTGCACCCATATCACCGAGTACCTTGCGACCTAATAGGTCAAGTGATTGAATGGTATTTGTACCCTCGTAAATCATGTTGATGCGGGCATCGCGTACATATTGCTCCATGCCCCATTCAGCGATATAGCCATGACCGCCAAATACTTGCAGGCCTTCATTAGTGGCTGTGAAGGCATTGTCTGTTAAGAAGGCTTTGACTATTGGGGTGAGTAAGGTCACTAAATCCGCCGTATCTTTACGGACACTTTCATCAGGATGATTGAGTTCCGTATCAATCATCAAGGCAACCCAGTAAGCAAAAGCACGGGCGCCTTCGGCGTAGGCTCTTTGTGTGAGCAACATTCTGCGCACATCGGGATGAACGATGATTGGATCAGCTGCTTTATTAGGTTCTTTTACACCAGTGAGGCTACGCATCTGTAGGCGCTCTTTAGCATAGGCTGCTGAATTTTGATAGGCCACCTCGGTTAATCCGAGGCTTTGCATACCAACCCCAAGGCGGGCGGCATTCATCATCACGAACATGGCGTTAAGACCTTTGTGGGGCTCTCCAACCAAAGTCCCAACTGCTCCATCGAAATTCATGACACAAGTGGCATTACCGTGTATGCCCATTTTGTGCTCAATCGAACCACAGGTTACAGTATTGCGTTTACCTAGAGTGCCATCAGGATTAACTAGGAACTTGGGCACGGCAAATAGAGAAATACCCTTCGTTCCTTTGGGGGCGTCAGGTAGGCGCGCTAATACGAGATGCACAATATTTTGCGCTAGATCATGTTCGCCACTCGAGATAAAAATCTTTGTACCGGTGATGGTGTAATTCCCATCTGACAATGGTTCTGCTTTTGTAGTGAGAATGCCCAGATCAGTTCCACACTGGGGCTCTGTAAGACACATCGTCCCCGTCCACTCTCCTGAAACTAACTTTTCTAGGTAGGTTTGCTTTTGTTCAGGCGTGCCGTGAGCATGCAAACACTCATACGCACCATGAGAGAGGCCTGGATACATCGTCCATGATTGATTTGCAGAATTGAGTGTTTCATAAAGCACGGTATTGAGTAATTGCGGCAATCCTTGACCGCCAAACTCAGGATCACAGGAGAGTGAGGGCCAGCCACCGGCAACATACTGCTGATAAGCTTCTTTAAAACCGGTTGGAGTGGTAACTGAACCATCCTCATGCCGAGTGCAGCCTTCCTTATCACCGACTTGATTTAAGGGAAAGGCGATCTCACTGGCAAACTTACCTGCTTGCTCAATGATTTGATTCATGGTGTCTTTATCGACCTCTTGATAGGCGGGCAAGGTAGCTAAGGCCTTATCAGCATCAAGTAGTTCATGGATCACAAACTGAATATCGCGGAGGGGAGGACTATAGTGTGGCATGGTAATTCCAAGGAAAAATAAGTTTTGGTAAGTAAGATAAGGTGATTATTGAATCGTTTGATAGTTACTAAGAAGGTCTTTAATGAGTTTATTGGCAGTCACCAAGCTCTGCGCATTTTGTAAAAAACGCGCATCATGATGTACTCCTAGCACGGTGCTATAAAGCTGAAACAACAACGCATCCACCTTAGTACTCTTTTTGAGATCACCGGCAGCAATGGCTTCTTTAATGGCCCTCCGCAGAGCAGAACGCCAATCTTCCACGCTGCGCACCAGTTCATCACGCACAATACCTGGGCGATCATCAAATTCCGCTGCCCCAGAAATAAAGAAACAGCTAGTGGAGTCGTCGCCGACGCTCATCTTGAGCCAAGCTTGAATCATGTGGCGCAGTCTGGGCAAACCCTTGGGCTTAGTCAGGGCGGGTAAAAAAACTAGATCTTCGAAGCGTTGGTAGTATTCGCGTACCACCTCTACCTGCAATTCTTCGCGTGATCCAAAATGGGCAAACACACCACTTTTGCTCATCTGCACCGTTTCGGCAATAGTGCCTATCGTCAAGCCCTCCAACCCCGCCTTACTGGCGATTTCCAAAGCAGACTGGAGAATGATGGATTTGGTGGCGAAACCTTTTTGACTAATCCTTTGCTCAAGCATGGGTTCTCTAAATCAAGGGTTTTGTTGTAAAAATAATACGATCGTTCGTTTATGTTACATCAAATATTTTGCACTTTTGTGACCCCCTCTAAAAAATAAACAGAAAAAACCTCAATTTAAGGCCCGAGGAGGTAGCAACAGAAATTTGAAGAAAAAATTGGTGCAACACAATAAATATATTGCGGGAAAACCCCAGCTATAAATCAACAGTAAAAACGCTAGGATGATTAAAAATTTGTTTAAGTAAAGCGGTAATAAAAAAGAGGAAGAGACATGAAAAAACTAACAATAAGCGCACTGGCAATTGCATTGACCAGCATCGCAACAACATCAGTAATGGCGCAATCAACAAAGACTAATGCCTGGGAAGGTGCTTATGCACAAGCAGGCGTTGGCTATGGTATGTTCGTGCCATCAATCGGTAGTGGCACTGCAACGACGGCCACGCCAACGGCGCTGAAAAACGCCGGTTATCAATCCACCATCAACCAAAATATTTCGGCCAGTGATGTGAATAATGTCAGCACTGGCATAGCTGCTTTAGCGGCTGGTTATAACTTTGGTATCAATAGCGAATGGATTCTAGGTTTAGCGGCTTCTTATTACCCCGGTGCCAGTGCAGGGGCCACGGGAACTCTTAATATTGCCTCTACAAGCTTGACCAACTCGAACCCATTATTACCAAACTACCCAATATCAGGTCAATCCTCTGTAGCTACCTATCAGGTAAAGAATCTTTACAGTATTGTTGCCACACCAGGTTATGCGCTTGATAAAGATCGACTGGTTTATGCTAAGGTTGGTTATACAGGTGCAACAATCGGTTTGTCGACATCTACTGTAGCCTACAACACTACCAATTTACATGGATTTACGGTAGGCCTTGGTTACAAGCAAATTTTGACTGGATCTATTTACGCTTTTGGCGAAGTCAACTATGCCAGTTATGGCAATTCCACTGCCAGTGCTACAAATGTAACTGGAACTGCCATCTCTGCCCCCATTAAAGGGACTGGCACCGATCTCTTGGTCGGTATTGGATACCGTTTCTAAGAGAGTTTTGGTTTAATGAAAGGCCCTCTTCTGGAGGGCTTTTTCTTTCTTAGTTTTCTGTTTTAGTTGTATCAATCGGTATCTCCTTTTACCCTTATATTTATGACGAATCCTAGTAAGCCCTGGTTAAAGAATTATCCTGAGGGTGTTCCTCATGAAATCGATATTTCTTCTTATTCTTCTTTAGTGGCAATGTTTGAAGAATCTTTTTTACGCTTTCCGAATCGAAAAGCTTGTGAATACATGGGTAAGTTTCTTACCTATCGTGAATTAGATCGGCTATCTAAAAACTTTGCCGCCTATATACAAACCTTAGGTTTAGAGCCAGGTGCTCGTATCGCTGTGATGCTACCCAATATTGTGCAGTTTCAAATTACGATGCTGGGAATCTTGAGAGCGGGTTATGTGGTTGTGAATATCAATCCCCTGTATACCGCAAGGGAGTTGGAGCATCAATTAAAGGATAGTGGCGCATCCACTTTAATCATCCTCGAGAATTTTGCCCATGTCTATCAAGATATCGCTCCACATGTTCCTCTTAAGAAGGTAATTGTCACAAGCCTGGGTGAACTCATTGGAATCAAGGGGCGCATAGTTGACTTTGTCGTGCGCAAAGTCAAGAAGTTGGTGCCCGTTTGGAATTTTCCCCACCAGACTTTTAAAGAGGCCTTAAGTAAAGGGGCGCGTAATCACTTACTTAAACCCAATCTAACTCTAGATGACATCGCCTTTCTGCAATATACCGGTGGTACTACTGGGCCTGCCAAGGGTGCAATACTCTTACACCGAAATATCTTATCCAATGTCATTCAAACTGAATTATGGTTAGAGCCGGGTTTGCGCAATCGACCTATCGATCAACTCGTGTTCTTATGCGCACTACCGATGTACCACATCTTCGCCCTGACAGCCTGTGCTCTATTCGGAATGCGCAAAGGCGGTCTATTGATTTTTGTACCCAACCCTCGTGATATTCCTGGCTTTATCAAATTACTGGAGACCCACCCCGAAATTAATATTTTTCCAGGCGTCAATACTTTATTCAACGCCCTAATCCATCGCCCTGAATTTGCAAAAGTAAAGTTGCCTAACTTGCTGGTGACTATTGGTGGTGGTATGGCGGTACAAAAAGGGGTGGCAGATCAATGGCAAAAAATGACAGGCATACCTATTGCTGAAGGGTACGGTCTTTCAGAAACCTCCCCAGTCGCTTGTGTCAATACACCGTTAATTAAAGAATTTACGGGCACGATTGGTTTGCCCGTGCCAAGTACGGAAGTGCTGATCTTGGATGATGACGGTATCGAAGTCCCCTTTGGTACGCCAGGGGAAATATGCATACGGGGGCCGCAGGTGATGGCAGGCTATTGGAATAAGCCTGAAGAAACGGCGCATGTGCTGACGGCTGATGGCTTCTTCAAGTCAGGCGATATCGGCATCATGAATGCCGAGGGTTATACCAAAATCGTAGACCGCAAGAAAGACATGATTATTGTGTCAGGCTTTAAGGTATTTCCAAATGAGCTAGAGGAAGTGATTGCGTTGTTACCTGGGGTATTGGAGTGTGCCGCAATTGGAGTTCCCAATGAAGAAACAGGGGAGGCTGTCAAGATCTTTATTGTGAAGAAAAATCCCCTGTTAACCGAGGGGGATGTTGCCGCTTACTGTAAAAAAGAGTTCACCAACTACAAGCGTCCTAAGTTCATTGAGTTTAGAGATGAGCTTCCAAAGACCAATGTCGGCAAAATTCTGCGCCGCGAGTTAAGGGCATCATGAATCCACATATCCCACCAGCACTACAAGACCTCAGGCTGCCAATTATTGCAGCGCCGATGTTTACTGTTAGCTACCCCGAGCTGGTCTTAGCACAGTGCCTAGCAGGCATTGTAGGCTCCTTCCCTGCCTTGAATGCCAGGCCACCAGAACTACTAGACGACTGGATTACGCAGATCAATGAAGAGCGTGTGGCCTTTCAATCGAGACATCCAACCCATCAAGTTGGCCCATTAGCGGTCAATCAAATCGTACACATTTCCAATACACGGTTAGAACAAGATATGCGCACCTGTGTAAAGCATCGCGTACCTATCTATATCACTAGCTTGCGTGCTCCTATTAAAGAAATCATTGATGCAGTGCATAGTTATGGCGGTATTGTTTTGCATGATGTGATTAGTATTCGCCATGCAGAAAAGGCCTTAGAGGCGGGTGTGGATGGCCTAATTTTGGTGGCAGCTGGGGCTGGAGGGCATGCCGGTAATTTATCGCCCTTCGCTCTAGTAGGAGAAGTCCGCGCTATGTTTCAAGGGCCAATTATCTTATCGGGTGCCATCTCCTCTGGAGATGCGGTCTTAGCCTCCTTAGCCATGGGGGCTGACTTTGCTTACATGGGCACCCGCTTTATTGCCAGTCAAGAGGCACATGCAAGCGAGCAATATAAAGAGGCAATTGTGCAGGCTCATGCTGCTGACATTGTGTATACCGATCATTTCACGGGTATTCATGGTAACTACATTAAGCAAAGTATTGTTAATGCGGGCTTAGACCCCGATCATCTCGCCCCAGGCGACGTGCAAGCTTTTGCTAAGCTCTCCCAAGCAGGTAAAGACAGTTCAGGCGCCAAAGCCTGGAAAGACATTTGGGGTGCTGGTCAAGGGGTAGGCTTGATTGAAGATGCGCCCAGTGTTGCTCAAATTGTGGATCGCATTGAGCAAGAGTTCAATGCCGCTAAACAAAGAGTATTAGCTTAGATTCGGTTTCTTGCGTACGTAGAGCGTTTTGGTAATGCGGGCAACAACATCACCAACCCCATCCTTTACTTCCACTATAAAGTCCTGAAGTACTTTTTCACCTGAGCTCGCCAAAGAGACGAGGTCATCGATTTGGGCTTGGTTGATTGAAAATTCTGCAACTACCTTGCCCTTACCGGGTTTTAAGAATTCAATCTTGGCCGCTTGATCCCAGACAATATAGTCATCCCCTAAGTTTTTGGAAAAACACAGCATAAAAAAGGGGTCTGTCATCGCAAATAGACTACCACCAAAATGCACCCCCACAATATTTCGGTTTGAGAGACCGTGCTTTAGGGATACTCGGGCACTCCGATAGTCTTTGGAGATGTGCTCCACATGAATTCCTGCGCCCAAGAAAGGTGGCCATATATTCATGATTAGACGGAGGTGATGGGATTTCATATATTAGAGCCAGTCCTTTGACCTCATAATATACAAAGAATTATCTACAACAGGGCGTTTAAACTTTTGAGGTATGCGCCCCTTAACCCATTATTGGAGCCCTATTTTGCGAGCCCTGCATCAATTTCTGCAGTATTGCGGTTTACCAGAGACAAACACCGTTTCTTGGTCTGAGCGTGCGAGGTCAACAATTGGCGTGGTGATAGGTTTAGCTGGCATTGTTTGTCTTGGACTCTTCACCACCAGCAATGGGGATACTTCCCCGTGGATTATTGCGTCTATTGGGGCAAGCGCCTACATTGTCTTTGTTCTACCCTCTAGTCCCTTAGCGCAACCTTGGGCGGTGATTGCAGGTAGCTTCTTTTCAGCCTTGGTGGCTCTCACAGCGACTTATTTTTTTCAGGACAAGGTGTTTCTCATTCCACTGTCAGTAGGCTTGGCCATTTTAGTGATGTTTGTAATGCGTTGCTTACATCCGCCGGCAGCCGCCTTGGCATTATTAATTCCCCTCAATGGCTTCACAGATTTTCATTTCTTATTATTTCCTGTGCTTGCCAATGTTGTCTTATTAGTCTTGGTTGGAGCGATTTATAACTCGCTTTCAGGGAAACCCTATCCCTATCGCCCTAAAGTAATTGCTAATTCAACACCAGCTCAAAAGCAGGATCGCAAAATTGAAGATGAAGAAATCGATGCCGTCTTGGCGCGTTATAACCAAGTGATCGATGTGAATAAAGAGGATTTAGCAAACCTGATTACTCAAGTGGAACAGCGCGCTAATCATAAGAAATTAAAAAGCATGCTGTGCAAACAGATGATGACCACCACAGTAAAGCATGTCAGTGTTCATACTTCATTGGATGAGGCTTGGAAAATACTGCGCAGTGACCATGTGAAGGCTTTGCCAGTGATAGATGCAGATAGAAGAGTGCTCGGCATCATTACGCTTGAGGGCTTTATTGAGAAAGCAGCAGGCGACTTTCAGAGTAATTTCGGCAAAGGCCTGAAGGCTTTGCTGCGTACCTCTATTTCCGGCTTAAATAAAGCGCCTCAGACGGCAGGACAAATCATGAGTGCGCCAGTCAAAGTCATTAGCCAAGAAAGCACTATGCTCGATCTGATGGGAATTTTTTGTGGAGCTGGGCACCACCACATTCCGGTAGTCAACGCAGATGCTCAACTAGTGGGAATGATTACTCAATCCGATTTTATTAAAGCAATTGAACAGTCTGTGATTTCTTAATCGCTACCATTACCTAGGAGTTCTTTTCTCCACAATACTCCGAGCAGGATTCCAGTAATTAACACCTCACCATCATTAATGAGGCCAAATATGCCTTCATCTGGGCTGACAGGGTTGGGCGTAAACAGGATTAAAAGTTCCAACAAAAAAATAGTCAGGGTAAAAACGATGCGCGCAATTCGAATTCTTCTATGAAGGAGCTCGTGGGCAATTTGATGATGTTTAAACAGGTAACCCAAGGCAATAAAATTCAAAGCCAGAGCTGCCCAAAGGCTCCAATTCATTTCAAACGGGCTGGTGATGTAATACGCCGCGGAAAAAAGAATCTGTAAAAATATCAAATAAAGCATTTTTGCCCTTAATGTTTTTTCACAAGCATACATCCTCTGTGAGTCACTAAGACAATTCTGGATTGGGACAAGCCCACCCTCAATGGCTCAGTTGTGAATCCACGGCAGTTAGACTACAGTTTTGATTCATCAGCAAACAACTAATTAATAATGAGCGAATTTCTCGGTTTTAGCCCCAAAGCCTTCCTCTTTCTGGAGGATTTGACCAATAACCAAAACAGAGCTTGGTTTGCCGATCATCGTGGTGAATACGAAGAATTTGTTCGAGAGCCCATGAAACGCTTTACAGAAGCGCTGTCCGAAAGTCTGGCAAAGAAAGAGATTCCTTTGTGGGGGGATACTAAGAGGTCTCTTTTCAGAATTAATCGCGATGCCCGGTTTTCAAAAGCCAAGCATCCGTACAACATGCACGCGAGCGGCTTATTCACCAGAACAGGGGATAAAGAGTCGCCTGGAGTGCTGTATTTTCGCTTGGATCCCTTGGGTAGCCGAATGGCGGCGGGTTATATGCAACCCGAGAGCCATATTCTGAAGAAGCTGCGCATGGGCATGTTAGACAATCCTAAGGCTTGGGTCGCATTAGAGAAGTCCTTAAAACGCAAAGGCTATGAATTGGATTACTCCTATTCTTTGGCGCGCATTCCGAGAGGCTTTGACAACGTCCCGCCAGAGATAGAAAAGGCAATCAAACTCAAGGGATGGATTATTCGTAAGCAAATACCACGTCAGGTCATTTGCTCGAAAGACTTAGTTAGTGAAGTGACTAGTTTTGCTAAAGACCTACTGCCTTTACTCAGTTTTGGCTGGCATGCCTTGGAAAAGTTTGCTGAGTAAGAAGTGTATTAAAAAAGCCCCTGAGTTTTCACTCGGGGGCTGTTGATACTTCTTTGATATTGAACGCTTAGGCCATAGCAGCTTCAGGCACTTCTAAGCGAATGAGGTAATCAAATGCACCCAATGAGGCCTTCGCGCCTTCGCCCATCGCAATAATGATTTGCTTAAAGGGCACTGTAGTGCAGTCTCCGGCCGCAAAGACACCCGGCATGGAAGTTTCGCCTTTATCGCTCACCTTAATTTCACCTCTGGGCGATAAGTCAATGCTGTCCTTAAGCCATTCAGTATTTGGCAACAAGCCGATCTGCACAAAAATCCCTTCGAGCTCAACCACGTGCTCTGTCTTAGTGGCGCGATCTTCATACTGCAAACCGGTCACTTTGCTGCCGTTACCCAAGGCCTCTTTAGTCAAGGCATTTTTAATGACAGTCACATTAGGCAAGCTATATAACTTATTCTGCAATACCGCATCGGCGCGCAATTTAGTATCGAATTCAATTAAGGTGACGTGACTAACAATGCCCGCTAAATCAATCGCAGCCTCTACACCAGAATTACCACCACCAATGACAGCCACGCGTTTGCCTTTATACAAAGGACCATCACAATGCGGGCAGTAAGCTACGCCCTTGTTGCGGTATTCTTTTTCGCCTGGCACATTCATTTCTCTCCAGCGTGCGCCTGTACTGATAATGACGGATTTGCTTTTGAGGATGGCGCCATTCGCTAACTCGACTTCAACACCATGATCGGTCTTATGAATTGCTTTTGCCCGCTGAAGATTCATAATGTCCACGTCATAGGTCTTCACATGCTGCTCAAGCGCCTGCGTTAACTTCGGCCCTTCAGTTTCTTTTACTGAGATGAAATTCTCAATGCCCAAGGTATCCATGAGCTGTCCGCCAAAACGTTCGGCAACAACGCCAGTATGGATGCCCTTGCGCGCTGCGTAAATCGCGGCAGCAGAACCAGCAGGGCCACCACCGATTACGAGTACGTCGAACTCTTCTTTGGCGTTGAGTTTTTTAATGGCTTCTACAGGGCTACTTGTATCGAGCTTGGCAACGATCTCTTCGGTGCTCATGCGGCCCTGACCAAATACTTCGCCATTCATGATCACGGTAGGCACCGCCATAATTTCATACTGATCAACCAAGCCTTGATACAGCGCGCCGTCAATCATTTCGTGTTCAACGTTGGGATTTAATGCTGCCATCAAGTTAAGGGCTTGGACAACATCGGGGCAGTTATGGCAAGACAAAGAGATGAAGGTTTGAAAATGCAATTTCCCTTGCAAACCCTGAATCTGCTTAATGACTTCCTCTTCTACCTTCGGCGGGTAGCCGCTGGCTTGCAAGATGGCCAAGATAAAAGAGGTCATCTCATGGCCCATTGGAATACCTGAGAAGGTAATACGTGCGGCCTCACCAGTTTTGCCAACAGTAAAGCTGGGAACGTGGCTAGATTGGCCATCAGTCTGCACAGTGATTTTGTCGGATTGCTCTGCTACTTCATTTAAGAGTTCGAGCATTTCAGCTGCTTTGGGGCTGTCGTCCAAGCTCGCAATGAGGGTAATAGGGGCAACTATCCTCTCAAAATATCCCTTTAATTGGGCTTTAATATTGTTATCTAACATGATTGATTCCTTAGTGTATGTGCTTATTAAGTCTGTTGTTTTGTGTATTAGTGAGTCTATTGGAGAGGAGTAAACCCTCTCCAATAGACTCTCCGAAGAGAGTCTGATTGCTTCGCGGTGCTTTGCTAAATTAGATCTTGCCTACGAGATCCAAAGAAGGTGTCAATGTTGCTTCGCCTTCTTTCCATTTAGCAGGACATACTTCACCTGGATGTGCTGCTGTGTACTGAGCTGCTTTCAACTTACGCAGAGTTTCAGCAACGTCACGGGCGATTTCATTGGAATGAATTTCAACCGTCTTGATGATTCCCTCTGGATTGATGATGAATGTGCCACGCAGTGCCAAACCTTCTTCATCAATATGTACATCAAACGCATTAGTCAAGGCATGGGTTGGATCGCCAACCAATGGGAACTGTGCTTTACCTACAGCAGGAGAAGTCTCATGCCATACTTTGTGTGAGAAATGGGTATCGGTAGTGATAATGTAAACCTCTGCACCCATTTTTTGGAATGCAGCATAGTTCTCAGCCGCATCTTCAATTTCTGTTGGGCAATTGAAAGTAAAAGCAGCTGGCATGAAAATGAAAACAGACCATTTACCTTTGATGCTCTCATCAGTAATGGTAACAAACTTACCATTATGGAAAGCCTGGGCCTTGAATGGCTGAACTGCTGTGTTAATAAGTGACATGGTGTTCCTTTCAGGGTTGGAAAAAATTGACTACAGGTGAATTCTGAGTGCTAGCTAGATATTTGTCTAATGAATTGATTTGATAATAGCTATCAAATAAATAGATTATAAAAATTGCCGCTCAATAGCTATTCTGCGACAAAATAGTGAAAGAGGTGAGACCCTTGATAAAACTGCCTGCTAAGCTAATTGATGCCTATGCAGCGGAAAGCACAGAAAAGTCTATTTTGCTGGACTAGAATTGAAATACCATGCCAACGACCCCTAATCTGAATTTACCAATCTATGCGGATGGTCGATTAGCTGGACGCTCTAGCAAGAAATTAGACCTAGCTGACCGCTTAACAGCGCTGGTTTTGAATGTGGCAAACCATATCGAAACCAAGCAGCTCAAGACCTTGCCTGTCATTTCTTTAGCGCCGTTGACGGTGCGCTTACCCTCTGGTGGGGTGGCAGTGATCTTTCGCTTCGGTTGCGTGGTGCTCTTTGCAGCGAATGACAATGACCGAGAGTGGTTAATTCATTTATTAGAACCTGCCTGTACTGGTATCCAAGAAACCTTTTCTGAGGAAACCGTCAAGATCTTAATTGACCCCGATCATGAGGAGGGGCCTGAAGGCGACGATATTTACTTGCACACCCCAGATTTGGACCGGATTCGGATTGTGGGTGAAATCTTGGCCAAGTCGAATCAAATTGATTTTTTAGAAAGTCGTTTGAGTAGTGAGTTTGACAAGATTGAACCACTCGCTTTAGATCTCGCTGATGACGGCGCATTCTCCATCAACACCCGCACCTTAATGAAAACCGTGGGCACGATGCTCCTTGCTGAACAGCGCATGGCTAACCGTGGTGACGTCACGGATCGCTTCAATTCATTATTGACGAATGCTGATCTGGTCTTGCTCCACGCACGTTTAGAAGATGAATATGAATTAACCGAGCGGTCTTTATTGATTGAGCACCAGCTGTCCACCATTGGTCGTACAGCAACGACCTTGCTAGAGGCCATACGCTACTCTAGCTCGCACAAAGTGGAGATTTATATCCTGGTTCTCATTTTTATAGAGCTGCTGCTCTCAATTTATGGGTATTTCTTTCATTAGCGGTAGACAAAAAATAAGCACCCTAAGGCGCTTACTTTCTGAGTGAAAAAAGAAATTACATTTTCACAATATGCCAAGCGCCATTCAACATGCCATTACCATTTCTGTCATCAGGGTTTAGCTTTGATGGATTGCTCCGCCCAAACGAGCAAAGTTACTTACTACATATGTTACTGAAGGGCGTTATTTAGGAGTTGCGCAAGCCGCTGGCCAGCTAACCACAGTCTTGCTTCCAGTATTGAGGTGTATTTTGAAAGGTATTGCTGATCCAAGGTGCGTGCGGGATAGAAATCCGCTTTGTGAACGATCTTGCAAGATTCAAGCGCAATGTTGATGGGAATGCTCGTAGTGATTGGCTGAACATCTTGCTGATTGGCCAACAAGCGCGCACTGAGGGCTGGTGTGGTTTCTTGTAAATTGTTAATTAAATCAATATCCCATACTGCATGAAGATTGGTCTCCTTGCCAAATGCCTGAACCTGATAAGTGCCGCCGCCCCGATCTTCTTTGTGACTTGCATGGAGGGGTTGATGTATGTCTCCCATGAGATGCGTGACCCACTTTAGCGCAAGCAGCCTTTTTTCATCAGAAACGTTTGACGCTAATACGCGGGTTTGGACTTCAAGCGCTCCTATCACGCAAGCTTGGTCAGGACAATCTCGAGTAGTAATATATTCGCAGCTATTGCTTGGGTAATTCACGTAATGCCATGGGGCGTTAGCGCGCGTTTTATTTTCATCAGCCCAAGTCGAGATACTGATTAAGGTGGCATTCGACTCGGTAGCTAGCAAACGTTTTACTTCTAACGCGGCCCTTGGGGTGAGATTCTCCTGCGCGATGGCGGCGATGACTTGGTGGCCTTCGATTCCCCATGCCAAAGCCGTATTGAGCTGACAGTACGCAATCAGACTAATAAGGCAAAGGCTAAATTTCAATAAGGGGCTGGTGGGCATACTTTAATATGGTCTGGCGTACTCATAGGGTCTGCCGTAATAAGGCCTATTGTAGTAAACCGGAGCCGATTGCACGATGACTTGCTGCGCATAAGCGGGTTGCTGAATATAAACAGGCTGAGCGTAGGTGGGTTGGGCGTAAATGGGAGCTTGATAGTAGCCAGCAGCAATAAATGGAGTGGCGACTGCTACACCGACAAAAGCAGGTCCTCCCCAGCCGCGGTGCCAGCCACCGTGCCACCCACCCGCATGACTGATGCCTGAAAAAGCGAAGATGGATAAGCCTAAGGCAGTGGTGATAAGTGTTTTTTGAATAGATTTCATGTAACCCCCTGATAGAGAAGTGCAGCATTTCTTCTATAACGCCCTCTTCAGAATGGGAGTTGACCTCATTATTTTTATTTTTATGAAAGCTGTCACATTTGCAGATCGTCGTTCAGCAAAATTGATGCAAATCCATTACATTAGACCCATGAATGAATCAAATACCCCTACCCAGTGGCTTCCTTTATTTCCGCTTGGTACTGTACTGTTTCCTGGTGGCGTGATTTCCCTAAAGATTTTTGAGGCCCGTTACCTGGATTTATTCAAGCGTTGCTTAAAAGACCAAACTCCATTTGGCGTTATCAGTATCTTTGAAGAAAATGAGCCAAGTTCTGGCGAAGCACCGCAGATGCGTTTTGCCAAGATCGGTACGCTGGCGATGCTTGAGGATTTCGATCCCATACAGCCAGCCTTATATATGACGAAATCGTTCGGTACGCAACGCTTTACGCTGCTGGATACCAAACAAGAGCCAGACGGTCTGTGGCTGGGTCAAATCGCGCTGCTCGACAATGATTCATCTATACCTGTGCCGGAAGAACATCGCAGTATCTCAGCCTTGTTAAATGAGCTGATTCAGGTAATTAGCAGTAATGAATTACTGGGGGACAGTCTTTTTAAACAACCCTATAAATTAGATGATTGTGCTTGGGTATCCAATCGACTTGCGGAACTCTTGCCCATTCCACTAATTCAGAAAAATCACTTGCTTTCTCAAACGAATCCGCGCATTCGTTTGGATTTGGTTTCTGAAATTATTGGTGATCAGGACATTAATAGTTTGATTATTCATTAGCGCTGTTAGTGTTCAGTAGAAACGCTTCGGACCTTAATTAAAGATGAACGTCCTCATTACTGGTAGCACCTCCGGAATTGGCCGGGAGACAGCAATTGGTTTGGCTTTGCAAAACTGCAATCTGTTTCTGGCGAACCGTTCGCAAGAGAAAACAGCTGAATTGATTGCGCATCTAGCGCAGATTGCAGCTCATAGGCAAGCGCACTTCATTCCCTTGGAACTTGATCGCTTGTCATCCGTGAAGAGCGTAGCCAGCCATTTTTTAAGCTTGGGTGAACCCTTGGATCTGCTTATTAATAATGCTGGAGTCTTAGGGGAGAAGAGTCTCACGCAGGAAGGTTTCGAATCTGCTTTTGGTACGAATCACCTAGGCCACTTTTTGCTGACTCAACTACTTCAACCTGTCTTAGCGAAGACGCCGGGAGCAAGAATTATCAATGTCGCAAGCAATGCCCATTGGAAGTGTCAATTCCCTGGATGGGATCAGTTGCGGACTAAAGCTACTTCTGTCTCAGCATTTACCGAGTACGGATTCTCTAAGTTGGCAAATATTTGGCATATCAATGAAATTGCCAAGCGCCCTGAATATCAAGGCATTACGGCATATAGCTTGCATCCTGGCGTAATTCGGTCATCACTTTGGCGACATGTTCCCGGCCCCTTGAAGGCATTGACGTGGTTACCTATTCTCAAAACACCAAAAGCGGGTGCACGAACGACTCTATTTTGCGCGCAGACACAAGAGCCTTTTTCAAACGGGCAGTACTTCTCAGACTCCAAGCCGGCAAAGACTTCTCCCTTGGCTCGAAATGCCAACTTACAAAAAGAATTGTGGGAGTACAGTGTGGAAGCGGTTCAAGCCTATACCTAAGATGCTCCAAGCACGGGGCTCTAAAAACCCCTAGCATTTCACGAAGTTTGTCGCTTTCTGCGTGATTATTCTAATAGGTATAACATGGGGCACTCTTATAAAAGAGTGGAATCATGCAGTTGCCTTTCTATTACTCGTTTAAGAATATTCAATAAGGCTGTTCGCTAAAAAGCATAAAGACACATGATTCAAATTCAAATTTGGGGCGACTTTGAGTGCCCATTTTCTTACCTACAAACCTTAGTGCTCCTGAAGTTAAAAGATAAGTACGGTGATGCTATTGAAATTATTTGGCGGGCATTTGAGTTAAATCCTGACAAGCAAGTCATGACCCCGACACCAGAGTACTTAGAGAATTTACAGGCTGCCTCCCAAGAACTAATTGCTGCGCAGGCCCACCTCAAGTTGATATCCCCCAAGTACTTAACGAACATTCGTTTGGCACAAGAGAGTGTTTACTTTGCTGATGTGCAAGGTCTTTCCCTAAAGATGGCTATTGCCTTGTTCGATGCATTTTTTAATCGTGAGATTGACATTAGCAAAGAGGAAGAGATTCTGAAGATTGCAGATAGACTTGGGCTTAATTCAGATGCGCTGAATGTTGCGTGGCGTGATGGTAAGTTGACTTCTAAAGTGATTTTGGATGAGCAAGAATTTAGAACTTACGGCTTTCAGGGTGTGCCAGCCATGCTCATTGGTGAAAAAGACTTTTCACCAAGAAGCTTTACACCAGTGATAGGGTACAAAACCCCAGATGAGCTTGATCTTATTATTTCTAAGGTGTTATAAAAGCGTAACGCTCGATAGTGCCTATCGACTGATTGATTCTCTTGGGATACGACATGATTAAACAATTACGCATTAAGCTGGCCCGTTGGATTCTTGGGCACCACTGCCCGTGTCATCAAATGGGCGGGGATGCCATGGTTGATTTTCAACAAAGAAGTGCGGATAAGCTAAGCGCAGGTAAAGCGCAAGCGGGCTAAGCCCTCCAAAAAGACCTCGCCGCACCATCAGAGAGGCTGCCTACCTGCGACTGCCTGAATTTAGCTTATTAACTCGATTCAGTTGATAGAATGATTTATTAAGTATTCATAGTGGCGCAAGGAAGTGGAGATAAGTGATGAATGAAATGCATCGAATTGTGATCGTGGGCGGAGGGGCTGGCGGCTTAGAGCTGGCCACCAAGCTGGGCGACCGCTATCGCTCTTCAAACAAGGGTGCAAAGAAAGTCAGCGTCATTCTGGTGGATAAAAACCGTACCCACATTTGGAAACCAAAGTTGCATGAAGTTGCCGCAGGCAATCTGGATCTCGCAGATCAAGAGCTTGACTACATAGCCCAAGCGCACTGGCACCATTTTTCCTTTCGTCTGGGCGAATTGATGAACATTGAACGTGAAAAGCAAGAAATCACGATTGCTCCTTTTTTGGATGATGCTGGGGAAATCGTTACTCCCGAACGCACTATTCCCTATGACACCTTGGTGATTGCTATCGGCAGCTTGACCAATGATTTTGGAACACCTGGTGTTGAGCAATATGCCCAACGCCTCGAGTCCTTGGCAGACGCGAAACGCTTTCATATGCGCATGCTCAATGCCTGTCTGCGAGCGCAAACTCAGGTTTCACCATTGGCCCCACACCAATTGCATGTCGCGATTATTGGTGCAGGAGCAACAGGAGTTGAGCTTGCGGCCGAGCTACACCGCACCACCCGTGAAATGATTGCTTTCGGTATGGATCGAGTCGATCCCGATAAAGACTTAAAAGTTATCGTAATTGAGGCGGCTCCCAGAATCTTGCCAGCGCTTCCCCCTAGAATTTCTGGGGCAGCTGAAAAATTATTGGCGGATTTAGGCGTAGAAGTGCTTGTGAACTCCAAGGTGGAAAAAGTTTCTGCAGACAAGGTGTATCTCGCTGGCGGTGTAGAAATTCCCGCTGAACTTATTGTGTGGGCTGCTGGTGTGAAGGCGCCTAATTTCTTAAAAGAGATTAGCGGTCTCGAAAGTAATCATGCTAACCAGTTAGTCGTCTTGCCTACCTTGCAAACCACGCGTGATCCGCATATTTTTGCAATGGGTGATTGTGCTGCCTGCCCTTGGCCAGAGGCCAATGGCGGTAAGGGTGGCATTGTTCCTCCGCGAGCTCAAGCAGCGCATCAACAGGCATCCCATTTATACAATCAGATTAATCAGATTCTTAAGGGCAAACCTCTTGAGGAGTATCGTTACCGCGATTTCGGTTCACTGGTCTCCTTGGGTGAGTACAGTACCGTGGGTAGCATGATGGGTGGCTTGATTGGCGGCAGCTTAATGGTGCAAGGTATTTTTGCCAAGCTGATGTATCTCAGTCTGTATAAGCTCCATCAGTTGGCCTTACATGGTTGGATAAAAGTCATACTCGATACGATTAGCCGTGCCATCCATCGTCGTACTGATTCTGTTGTGAAGCTCCACTAAGCCTGTTTATTGGATGCATTGCGATGGCAGGCAATAAAAGAATGGGGATCTTCCTCTGAAGTTTTGAGGTCGAACTTGAGGTGGCGCATGAGCGAGATCATGTCCGCATTCTTTTTATCAACCTGCCCATAAATGGTGCATAAGCCATTCAGCTTAGAGCAATCTACAATGCCCTGCATTAAATGTGAACCAATTCCTTCGCGATGATGTTCATCGCTTACTGATAATGAGAATTCACCTTCTGTGCCGTGAACATCTTTGATAAAGCGGGCGATTCCTGCAAGTGTTTCTGAGCCATCTTCGTTCTGGATCATGGCCACTAGGGCCAAGTCATCCTTTTTGGTGGCATGAATAATGGCATTCAATAAAGCCTCTGGTAAGGTGGACATGGCATGCGCATAGCGAAAATATCGGCTTTTGGCGGAAAGATGAACAAACAAGTCGAGTACGCCCGCTCGGTCTGCGGGGGTAATAGGCCTGATGCGATATTCGCCGACCGCTATGCCACCAATCATCACAGGCCAGGCTCTAATATATTCAGAACGTAGGGCGGGATGGGGTTCGGGATTCGGCGTGAGTTGATCCATGGGGTAAGAAGGGCGAAGAGTGAGGTAATTACACTGTAAACAATACCCTAACTTACCCATTTAGAAGCGTTCGATTTCAAGAAAAACCCTCCCCTTTAGCGTCGGTAACTGCCGGAATTTACTATAGAATCTGCATAAATATTATAGGAATGCAGAATGACCGCTCTAAGTCGCCCTCAAATTAAAGTACTGAGCCTATCTGCCCTAGGTGGCATTCTTGAGTTTTATGATTTCATCATCTTTATTTACTTCGCTACCTCAATTGGCGCTTTATTCTTCCCTGCCCATATTCCGGACTGGTTGCGACAGCTACAAACCTTTGGCATTTTTGCAGCAGGCTATTTAGCCCGTCCCGTTGGCGGCATCATCATGGCGCACTTTGGTGATACGCGAGGCCGTAAAAGAATATTCACTTTCAGTATCTTTTTAATGGCGCTACCTACCTTGGCTATTGGCTTGATGCCAACATACGCTGATATTGGTATTTGGGCACCTATTCTGTTACTCACCTTTAGACTGATGCAGGGTGCTGCGATCGGAGGTGAAGTGCCAGGTGCTTGGGTGTTTGTCTCTGAGCACGTCGAGCGCAGACATGTCAGTTTTGCCTGCGCCGTCTTAACAGCGGGCTTAACCGGTGGAATCTTTTTGGGCGCGATTGTGGCCTCGCTCGTGAATTCTTTCTATAGCCATACAGAAATCTTATCTGGAGCGTGGCGTTGGCCTTTTATTCTGGGAGGTGTATTTGGTATCGTTGCCGTGTTGCTGCGCCAGTGGTTGCATGAAACTCCCGTCTTCCAAGCAATGCAGGCCCAATTGCAACGTTCAGAAATTCCTTTGCGTAAAGTCTTGCGCGAACATCGACCTGCGATCATCTTGACCGCCTTATTGAGTTGGGTCTTAGCCGCCTCCATCATCACCATGATTCTGATGACACCAACCTTGTTGCAAACGAAGTTTCATATTCCTCCTAAGTTGACCTTAGAAGCCAATATGTTTGCGACCCTCTGCCTTTCAGTTGGTTGTCTTACTTTTGGCGCTTTAGCCGGAAAATGGGGAGTAGGGCGCGTCATGTTGTTTGGAGCTCTTGGTTTGGCAGCTAGCTCATTGTTGCTTTACTATCAGCTGGCTATATCAGCCACTTACCTGCTGCCGCTTTACGGACTAAACGGCTTTTTTGTGGGAGTGATTGCCCTTGTTCCTACGATAGGCGTTTTATCTTTTCCACCCGAAGTGCGCTACTCAGGCCTTTCATTTTCCTACAACATATCCTACGCCGTATTTGGTGGACTCACACCAATTTTCGTAAGTCTTCTTATACCTTTGAGTTCAATGGCGCCGGCTTACTATGTGGCTTCTTTGGCAGTATTGCTGCTCTGTATCGGCATCTATTTGTTAATGACAAATGCGCCAATCGCCCGTGTTTTAGAAAAGGCGCAGCCTTAAGGAAATAACTGCGTTAGTTTCTACCTTTTCTTGGGAAAATTCAGGTAAAGCAGTAACAGGTGAAAACAAGGATTGACCTGCGTTGATGCCGATGTCATTTTAGTTAGGATTAGTAAAAAAAGATGTGATGTAACAAAGAAAGGTGCGCTTCGGTACACCTTTTTCTTGGATTGACCCCAGTTTTATTTTCATAACAAGCGTATAGTGAATTTACCAGTTGCACATTCTCAATACAGCCACTGATTTCGTATGCGTTTGAGAATCCGCAACACCATTGTCATGATTGACAGAGAGATACGCCATGAACGCAAGCACTCCAACTGCTCGGGACACCGAGTTTTCACATGTAAAAGCTCAGGACACACAATTTTTACCAGGTGGCTTACGGGACTTCTTTTTGTATCGCGACCTAGGCGTTGCCAAGGCAACGAATGGCAAGGTGATTGCACACATAGTAAAAGCAAATAAGCCCCCAGTGGAAGGCACTGGTTGGCACTACCATGTGGCTGAGTTTCAGATTGTGATCATGACCAAGGGTTGGGCACGATTCATGTATGAAGATAAGCCCACTTTAGTAGAGGCTGGTGATGTCGTTCATCAGGCGCCCGGAATTGTCCATTACCTCTTTGATTATTCACCGGACATGGAATATATCGAAATCGTCGGACCTGCTGATTTTGGGAGCGTACCTGTTGCCGTAGGTCCCGCGCAAGTTCCACCCGTGACTCCCTGGAAGTAAGAAAAATCTACTAAGTCGGATTAGTCTGCACCAGTGGTTTGTTTATGGCGTCGCATTCTTGACATTGGGATAAAGCCCATGAGTAAGGTGCCCACCGCAATAGCTAAAGTCAATTCATTAAAGCCAAGCATGGCTAAGACCCCTACGATCCATAGTGCAATAGCGGAGATGGCCGGCCATAACAGCATAGTGATAAAGAGTTTTGGTGACGTAATGGCTTGCTTGCGAAAGTTCCAAGCACAGGCAAAACCCGCTAAACCGTAATAGTAAGCCGCCTGAACTCCAATAATATTGATTGAGGCTGTCATTACTTCCGCAATGCTGCTAGAGCCCAAAGAAAGTAGGAGGGTGATGATGCCAAATGCCGCAATTAAGAATGTCGCTAAATAGGGGGTCCGCCAGCTAGCATGCACCTTCGCCCAGCGACTATGAAATACGCCATCGCGTGATTTAGAGAACATGGTGCGCGAGAACTGCAGCATAGAGGTTTCAATAGTGCCGATAGTAGACAGAATTAAAGCGAGAACTGCAAGGTAACTCCAAGGGCGGGGAATCATTTTCTCAGCCACGACAAAAATAATATTGGTACCCGATTGGGTTAGCTCTTCATCGTTGAGGGCCATTAAGGACACACTGGCAAATGCCACGAAGGCTGCCAATATGATGATCATTGCCCCAACGATACCGAACCCTGGGCCCTTCTCAGGGTTTTTAGTTTCTTCGGTGAGATTGATAGCGACGTCCCAGCCCCAAAAAAAGAACAGGGCAATGACGGCACCATTAGAAAAGCTGCTCGGTGTAAACGCCCAAGGAGAAAACTCTGCCCAAGTAAGTTGATGAATCGCGTTTGCACCAAATTTCAGAACAATGCCGACGCAGCAAATAAAAATGATAGTGAGCTCAATCAAGGTCATCACAATTTGCACTTTAGAGGTCAGGCCAATGCCTCGTACTACCATCAGTGTGATTGCAACCAGCCAGCCGAGCGCGCACAATGTCACCGCAAATTGAGACTCTGCATACGGAGAGTGAAGAAGCATCAAAGTGGCTGAGCCTGCTGGAATGCTAGCGGATGCCATAAATAAGGCGGATGCGACTAATATCGTCCAGCCCGCAAAAAACCCGAGCTTGGCATTAAAAATTTCACTTACCCAGGAATACGATGCCCCCGAGTTTGGGCGGTGCTGATTGAGGTGCATGTAAGCCAGCACGATGCCAATCATTAAAAATCCGCAGTACAGTAAGCTAGCTGGGGCAAGTACGCCCACGGCGGCAATAAGGGCAACCAAAGTGGCGGAGATGCTGTAAGAGGGGGCTGAACCAGCAACGCCAATCAGGATAGATTGGACTATGCCCAAGGAGTCCTTTTGCAATTCTGTTTTCATAATTACTTGTTATTGTAATTTTGTATGCGCATAGAATTCCAGTTTCTCATTGAATCGTCTCCTGTTTAAGGCTATGAACCCCATTTTCTCGCACATCTTAAACTGGTTTAGGCCTGCCGCCTTGCCACCATCTGCTCCTGTGGTAGCGGCAAGGCAACTTATTAAGGCAATCGATCGGGGAGGGATCCCCCTTAACCCCATGAAGGTAAATCGGATAGCGCGAGATTTGGGGCTTGAAGTTTCAATATCAGCGCCTATGCCAGAGACTATTGAGCGAATACGGCAACTACTGAATTCCTGAGTACGCCCCAGAAAAACGAGATGAGCTCGACTACAGTTTATTGAAGCCCAAAGAATCGGTTCGCTTCATCGATGATGGCGTCGTATTCTTTTAGATTGGGTTTATCGGGGCTACCGCCCTCAATAAACGTGCCGCCTAGCACTCCAATATCTCGGGGAGCAGAGTGAGGCAAATGCTTGGGGAAAAGATAAAAAGACCGTTTTACCTTTTGATTCGCTTCAGTTTCGCCTTCACCAAAATAAACCAAAATCATATAGTCCATATTTTCAGGAACTTGATCCTTGAGCATAATCAAATGCCCCTGAACCGGCACTAGAGTCGCATCTCCCGTTAACTCAATTGCGCCGAGTCCACTACAGTTAAAAATAAACTGTTGGCCCAGTTCATCAAACGCATGAATTTTCCCAGGAACGATGGGGATGCGGTGCGCATTGATAAAATCATGTAACTCATCCATGAGAAGTGCGGTATTCATAAAAATGCCGTCATCATAGACAACCATTTGGCGAGTTGTACCATTGCCAAAGTTCAGCAGTACATCTTTAGCCGGATTGATGACTTTACCAACATAGGATTCAAGTCCAGAATCTTCTCTACTATTAAAGTAGCTAGGAACTAAGCGAGCTCCTTTTTTAAAATCCTTATTTTTATTTCTGGCTACATCATCATAAAAACGATAGGCTTCAATGCCAATTTGGTCAATGATGGATTGCATTTCATGATCGTTATCCATGGAGACTGGAGCTAAAAGACCGCCGGCAATATGAGATGTCAATGAATCTATTTTTTCGGCATAAATGGTGATATTTGAGTAGCCGCGCTTGATTAAATCGTAGGCAGTAAATAAGCCGACCAAGCCAGCGCCAATAATGGCGATGGGACTAGATTGATTTAGTAAGTTATTGGTATCTGGTGAATCTATTAATAAAGAATTAACGTATCTTGCAGATCCAGGACCGAGAGTCCAGCCACTTCCGCCATGACCATAGTTATGTGCGATAACCTTGCTATTTGTTTTCTCAATACTTAAATTGGGCATGCCGTGTTTCATGGGGCGATAACCCAGAATCTTTTCACCCAAATTGGCCTGTGCAAGCTGTGGTGGAATGATATTTCTGACTTCAATTGCTTCAGTCATGTAATGCCTTATTCTTGTTTACTCTGACGCAAGTTAATAAAAGAAAATATTTTTGCCAAGATATATTAATCTGCAAAGTTGAAAAATGAGCTTAAGTAGTACAGGATTACTAGGCTCAATACCCTATGCGCAGTTTAGTAAATTAAGGATGTCACTTTTGTGACAAGAGTACTGATTAAAAAGCGCTTTAGACAGGCGTGCTAGCGCTCATTCTTCCACCATGTGTTATTAGAAAGCAAAAGTCGATGCATTATTTTTCTGTTATCTCTGTCGCGTTAATAGCCTCTTTTCTTAGTCTTCAAGTTCAAGCTCAAGCGGATCCTGCTCAAGCCCAAGTCAAAGTAACGCAAATATTAAAAACAACCAAGGAATGGGATGGAAGTCCCTTACCGCCTTACCCGAGTCAAAATCCTGAAATCACGATTCTGAGCTATGAAATACCCGCAGGGGTGAGATTGCCGGTACACCGGCATCCTGTGATTAATGCCGGGGTTGTCATGCAAGGCAACCTTACGGTGATTTCTGAAAGTGGTAAAGAACTAGTGCTTAAGCAAGGCGATTCGATCGTAGAGCTAGTAAACCAGTGGCACTATGGCGAAAACAAGGGATCTGAGCCAGTCAAACTCATCATGTTTTATGTTGGTGAGGTGGGCGTACCTTTAGTCGTTAAGCAGGAATAAAACTACTTGTGCCCTGCCCAATTGTTTTAAAGTACTTACTTATTGTGATGTCTCATTCTAAATGTTAGGAGTTTGTTAATGAAGCGCCTCTTATTGCTAGTGCTGGTAAGTGTCTTTGGTCTTGGGATGGTTGCCTGTTCTGAAGGTACGAATTCAAAGCAAATAAAGGTGGCCGTATCGCCATCATCGCCCCCCATGTTATTTGAGCAAAATGGTCAGATTGCGGGAGTGGATATGGATATTTTTCAAGGCTATTGCCAATCCCGTGGGTGCACCTTGAAGGTGACTCCTTACGATTGGCAGGGAATGCTTGGTGCGGTCTCCAGTGGTCAAGCTGATGTCGCTTTTTCGGGTATCTCGATTACCGACAAGCGTAAGGAGGCGATGGATTTTTCTCAGCCTTATTACGATAATTCTTGGCATTTGGTGAGCATGAAGAACAAAAATATTCAGATTACCGATTTAAGTGAACTCAAAAAGTATTCAATTGGTTATCCTCGTGGCATGGCTTACGACGATTTAATTAAAAATGACTTGGAGCCAAAAGGCTACTACTCTTTGAGCAAGGTCAAGCTGTATCCTTCATATGCCGAAGTAGTAACGGATCTGCAGAATGGCAATATTGATTTGGCATTTATCGAAGAGCCCGTGCTCTTGAATTACGAAAACAAACTCAAGCTGCCATTACAAAGTGCTTATGTATTTAAGGGCTACGATAAATTAGGCTTTGCCTTTGCTAAAGGCTCAAAGCTACGCGATGATTTTGATAAATATCTCGCAGAACTTGCTCCAGAAAAGATTCAGGCTATCTTAGATAAATGGATGAAGTAGTTTTCCAGAAAATACGGATATGAGTCTAGTAAATATCCTGTTGGCGCTGGGAAATGGTGTTTTCTATACCGTCGTTGTAACCTTAGTTTGCAGCATGACTGGCCTGACGGTTGGCCTGCTGCTTTCTAGCTTACATCGACTATCGATCAGCAGCGTTTCACGCCTCATCGATCTTTATACCTATGTTTTTCGTGGCGTGCCTGTATTGGTTTTACTCTTTATGGTGTATTTTGGCCTTCCTGGTATTGGTCTCAAGCCACCCCCATTAATGGCCATGGCTCTCAGCCTGGGTTTAGTTGCCGGCGCGTATTTAACAGAAGTATTTCGTGGGGCATTTAATTCAGTTGACCCAGCAGAAATTCTTGCAGCGCAAGCGATGGGGATGAGCCGCATTCAGGTCCTCAGATATATTGAAATTCCTCAGATGCTGCGTTTTGCCACACCCGGCATGGTCAATGAATTTACTTCCGTCCTGAAGTATTCACCCTTTGCTTACACTGTTGGCATTCCGGAGATTACCAAAGAGGCGATGACCTTAACCGCCAATACCCTGCAGGGCATTGAGATTTACCTTGCAGTGGGAATTCTCTATTTTTTAATTTACCGAATTCTATTGCTTGGCGTTCAACTGATCCAAAAATATTATGAAATTCCAAGTATGAAAGAAGCTGCGATATGACAGTCATCGCTATCCGAGAGCTTGCCAAACAATTTGGCGATCAAGTTGTGCTCTCAGGGATTAATTTAGACTTAGCGCAAGGCGACGTGAAGGTCTTGATGGGTTCTTCTGGTAGCGGTAAATCAACCTTGTTGAGATGTTTAAATCGGCTGGTTGAGCCTACCTCTGGGTCGATTCAATTTCAATCGAAAGAAATTTTGGGCCCCAACGTCGATGTGCGACAGTTGCGGAAACAGATTGGTTTTGTATTTCAGCAATTTGCCTTATATAGCCACCTGACCGTTTTGGAAAATGTCACCTTAGCTTTACGTAAACTAGAGGGCATTGGTCTAAAACAGGCCAATGAAAAGGCCTTGCATGAGCTAGCTCAATTTGACATGGTGCCCCATCAAAGTAAATACCCATCTCAATTGTCAGGTGGTCAAAAGCAGCGCGTTGCAATTGCACGGGCTTTAGCAATGGATCCAGCAGTGCTCCTGCTCGATGAGCCAACCTCAGCCTTAGATCCAGTGATGTCCCGAGATGTCGGCGAGTTGATTAATCGCCTGCACCACAATGGAATTACGATGATTTGTGTAACGCATGATCTTGGTCTTGCCAGCACCATTTCTGACAGAGTGCTGTTTTTGGATAAGGGCATTATCCGAGCGGATGAGCGGCTTGACGTTTTAGCGAGCAATCACTCTGATCCAGAGTTGCAAGCATTCTTCGGCAAGAGGGAGTAGATAGCATGACTTCTTGGGGTGCCTTCGAGCGTGACCTATTGGAGCAGATGCCTCTCATTTTGGCGGGTCTTGTAAACACTCTGCAATTGGCAGTCATTATCAGTATCACCGGATTTGTATTGGGCATCTTTGTTTTCTACCTCACACTTAGCAAGAGTGGGTTAGTACGTAATGTCACCAATGGCTACATTTCTTTCTTTATTGGTATGCCCCTGATCGTGCTCTTGTTTTTGATGTATTACGGGCTTCCCCAAAGTGGCATTCGCTTGAATCCATTTACGGTTGCTGTAATTGGCTTTACCTTGAATGTGGCTGCTTACAATGCAGCTTACTTAAAAACAGCCTTTAACGGACTTGATAGCAGTCAGATTGAGGCTGCTACAGCACAAGGCTTCAAGCCATCACAAATATTTCGTTTCATTACGCTGCCACAAGTCTTGCGTACTTCTGTGCCGGCACTCACAAACCAAGTCATCGGTAATCTTAAAGATACCTCCATCACGTTTTTAATTCAATACACCGAGTTTTTCGCGCGGATGCAGGAGTTAGCCTCTACCAATTTCCAATTCTTTAAAGCCTACTTACTTACTGCCTTGGTGTATTTGCTCTTGGTTTCAGTCATTGTGATGCTAGCCCGCAGCATTGAAAAACGCATGATTATTCCAAGTGCCTAGACCATTGCTCCCAGATTACTTGACTGCAAACTATGACTTTTAATATGGGATTATTCAAGCGTCTCATCTGCCTGATGGTATTGATGGCATTGATAGTGCCGCTGACTCATGGGGCTGAGCAGAGCGAGATAAAAACAAATTATCGGGCTACTGAAAAGTATTACCAGAGCATGATGAGTCCATCATCCCTGCCAATTGCGCAACTGCAACAGTTCATTCACTATTTACCAAAAGGGGGCGACATTCATCATCATTATGTTGGCGCACTTTATGCTGAAACCTATTTAGATTGGGTTGAGAAAAAAGGCTATTGCATTCATCGCACGAATTTTCAGATTGAGACCCAAGTAGTGAAGGGTAGCGAGGATGCTACTCAAGAATGTATCAGCGCCTCTTTAGTGCGTGCAGATACTTTATTCTATACACGTCTATTGCAGCATTGGTCTGATAAAGATTTTGACAATGCACAACCGGCGGATCTGCAGTTTTTTAGCACCTTTGCTTATTTTTTTCCAATTGCATATGCCTTTAATCAAGAGGGTTTGCAGATCTTAAAAAGTCGTGCACAAGATGAAAATTTGCAATACATAGAGACTACTTTTCAGATAGCCCCTTCTAGAGGCAGTAAAGCCAGTAATTACAAAAACCATTTACTGGGCTCCCAAGAAGATCTCAGGATCAATGAGGCCTTGGAATCCTCTTTTCAGGAATTACAGCAAGATCAAGATTTTCAACAGGCGATTCGTGATTATGTTGAGTCGATTGATATTCTTTTTTCGCAAATCAACGATTCCGCATTTACCATCAAGGCGCAAGCCTACGCCTTAAGAAATGAAGAGCCCAATGCCTTTTTTGAACGGCTCTACGCCGCTTTTGTAGCCAGTCAAAAATCCAGCAATATTGTTGGTGTAAATATTGTTGGGCCAGAGAATGAGTTTGTTTCAATGCGGGACTACGCCTTGCAAATGAAAATGGCCCGTTTTTTAAAGCAGAAATTTCCTAAAGCAAGACTCTCTTTTCATGCAGGGGAGTTGGCATTGGGGATGGTGCCACCTGAGGACCTGAGAAACCATATCACTCAGGCCGTTCGCATTGCCGGCGTTGAGCGCATTGGCCATGGTTTAGATATTGTGTATGAGCGTAATTTCAATGAACTCATGCAAGAAATGAAGCAAAAGAAGATTGCTGTAGAAATCAATTTAACCAGTAATGAATTTATTGCAAAAATAGCTGGCCAAAGTCACCCGATTATTCTTTACGCTAAAAATGGTGTTCCGATTGTTATTTCTAGTGATGATGAGGGCGTTTCCAGGGGAAGCATCAGTCAGGAATACCTGCTGTACTTAAGTCGCTATAAACCGTCTTATTCAACATTGAAGAAAACCATTTACAACAGCATTTCCTATTCCTTCCTGAGTGAGCAAGAAAAGGCTACACAAATTCAATTACTGGATGACAAGTTTGCGCGCTTTGAAAAGCAAATTGCCTTATTGCAATAAATAACGATCCAAAAAAGGTCTCTGAAACGGGGCATGCAAGATCAGGCTACCCGGCTAATGACTGGTGCCTGAACATTTAGTTCCTTATCTATCATCCGTAAATTGCAGGCTAAGGACGTCGTAAACCGCATTCAGCGGCAACATGGATACCTCTATCGAACCACTGTATTGGTCAACCGACAAGGCTAGCGGTGTAATGACGGCAATGATGAGAGCTGTGGTGATGCCAATAGCCAAACTCATGGTTCTTTTTGAGCCAGCGAGGTGGGGTGCAGCTACTGCAAGTTGGAGCAAAAAAGCCACTACAAACAACACTACCCAGCGCAAATGCTCTACTTGGTGCCACCGAAAAGACATTCTTTTCGATCGAGCCTGATATCAAGAGTCTAAGATCGTTGCGAGTTCTCGTCCTGCTTGGGTGCCTTCAAGAAGGGGTGCAACCGCAACCGTTTGTTTAAAAATCGATTGAAATATCTCACCCGTGTGGACCGAAAGCGTTTCTTTCCCTAGCAGTGGCCATTCTTCCTCCATAGCAGACTGTAAATAGTCCTTCACCTGATATTGCAAGTTTTTATTGGCTAATAAAGGGGTGTTATTTACGAAATCCACATACTGCAATAAGGCAGTTCGCTCTGCGCGAATCGCGTCTGTATGCGCATTAAAGCTGCCAACCAGTGTCGAGCCCATGAATGCTGCCGCAAGAGCAAACATGGTCGCGGCTGGGCTATAAAAAGTGCCGTGAATACCTCTAAAGCTGTAGAAAAAGTCTCTTAATCGCGGCGTATAAACAATCCATACGATGAATATTGCGAAGGCAACATAGGTCACAAGCACGCTCAAGAATATGGTTGAGTCAGAGGAGTAAAAAAGAGTGTCTAGTGCAGTTTTGAAGTTCATACTTTATTGGGTGAGGGCTTAGATATAAAGAACATGCTATCAGAAAGTATATTTAATTAGGCGGCATCTCAAGCAGCCCAACAATATCGTCAATTGCAAGTCTGCGGCGCTGCTTATTGAGTGCGATTAAATTTAATCAAATATGGTGCATATCCCTTTTACCTTTTCATTGAAGATCCGATAGTAGGGAGAGTGTAAGATTGAATTAAATTAAAAAGAAGTGAGAAATTGATCGGGAGCCATATGCAAGTCAAAAAAAGAGTATTTTTAATCATAGCCAGCTTTTTCTTACTCAGTCCAGTTTTGGCGAATGACAAGCTTGAAATGACCGAGTACATGATCCCGAGTGATACTCCAGGCATTTCTCTTTATGTGCGCAATAAGCACCCCGTGGGAATGAAAAAGTTCTCGAACGAAAAAACCGTGTTGTATGTTCATGGCTCTACTTATCCAGCTGAAACTGCCTTTGATTTATCTCTGGGCGGAACCTCATGGATGGAATACATCGCCTCAAAGGGTTACGATGTGTGGCTAGTGGATATCCGTGGCTATGGCAAATCCACGCGTCCTGCTGAGATGGATCAGCCCGCTGAGCAAAATGCCCCAATTGTTAGAACCAATGTCGCGGTGAGAGATGTTTCATCAGCCGTGGATTACATCCTCAAAAAACGTAATATCAATAAAATGAATTTACTTGGTTGGTCTTGGGGTACCACCATGATGGGGAAGTTCACAGCTGAAAATAATGCAAAGGTGAATAAGCTGGTTTTGTACGCGCCACAATGGCTGCGTCAAGGGGGTGCTCCATTAACCGATAAGGGCGGAGATTTGCCTGCTTATCGCGTGGTATCCATTGCGGATACAAAGTCACGCTGGCTCAATGGCGTGCCTGAAAGCGCCAAAGCCAGTTTAATTCCTGCGGGATGGTTCGAAAAGTGGTCCGAAGCGACCTTTGAAACTGATCCTTGGGGTAAAACTCAAAACCCTAAAAAGCTCAGAGCTCCCAATGGAACGGTGCAAGACGCCCGTGAATTTTGGACTGCTGGGAAGCCTGTCTATGCACCTCAGGATATTCGGGTACCAGTCATGTTGGTGCATGCCGAGTGGGATGCAGACCTTCCAAGCTACATGCTGTATGAGTACTTTACTAAGCTAGAGAACGCGCCCTACAAAATTATGCTGCAAATTAGCGAAGGGACGCATACGATCATTATGGAAAAAAATCGCATGCTGATGTTTAGGGGTGTCCAGGAATTTTTAGACACCTCTTTTAAACCTGAGCAATAGACTTAACCCCGACCAACAAAAGGCATCTTGGTGGCCATAATGGTCATGGATAAAATGTTGGTCTCTAATGGCAGTTGTGCCATCTGTAATACCGCTTGTCCAACTTGGTCTACATCCATGCGGGGTTCAACTTTGATGGATTGATCTGCCTGCATAATGCCAGCTGCCATCGCCTCAGTCATTTCTGTAGCGGCATTACCAATATCAATTTGACCGCAGGCAATATTGAATGCCCGTCCATCGAGTGCAATGGTTTTGGTAAGGCCGCTGATGGCATGCTTAGTAGCCGTGTAAGGTGCTGACATAGGTCTTGGTGTGTGTGCCGAGATTGAGCCATTGTTGATAATTCTGCCGCCTTGTGGTGATTGCGCTTTCATCATCCGAATCGCTTCTTGCGAACACAGAAATGCACCACTGAGATTGGCGTTGACGACATTCATCCACTGTTCATAAGTGAGATCTTCCATTGGAATGGCGGGGGCACCAATACCGGCATTATTAAAGAGCACATCAATCCGACCAAACTTGTCTTTAATTGCGGCGAATAGCTTCTTCACTTGATCGGGTTTACCTACGTCACACGCCACTGCCAAGCAGTTGTCAGTTGTGCCATGAATGGTGACAATCGCCTTTTGTAATTTTTCAAGATCACGTCCAGCAAGTACTACCTTAAATCCACCTTGAAGCAGCGCTTTTGCTGCCGCTCTGCCAATACCTACGCCAGCCCCGGTGACAAGAGCTACTTTATTGGTTTGACTCATCTGGTTCTTTCTAATTAATGTCTCAAATTTATTTTATCTTGCGAAATCTACTATCAAGATTGTTTGCGTAGCAATAGTATATAAAGTCATTGTGAGGCTCATCTTCAGATCTTTGCCTACTTTGCCAAGCTATCGCTTCCTGCAGTTAAATAAAGCGCATCCTCTTTTTTCTCCCCCCTCAAAGATCTACCCTGATCTCTTCCATTTAGAGGAGAAATATTTTGATCTTGACGATTTTGTTGTGGTTTGCGGGTTTTTTTACTAAGCTGAAAATCTTGTTGCTTGCCTTGTTTCCATTTTTATCTGTTTGGCCTTTTTAATCTCATTTTCTCTTTCACCCATCTGACTTTTCCTACCCTTAAATCATCCCCAGTCCCTTTGAATTAAGCCTCGTCGGCACTACTCTGATGACTTCACCATAGGAGGAATCGTCTTGCGCGTATCTATTGAGTGTTCCCACAGACAGTTGCAATTATTTAAGCTTCAGATGGACTCGCGTACGGTCCTGGTGCTGATTTGTATTTGGTTAATTTGGGGAATACTGGGTTATCTAAAGATCATCTAAAGTGCTTTTAGTGGATAGCCTCTAGGGCTTCACGATATCAGCTACACACCTAAAGCCGATATACACCACTGCAATATCAGCGGGCTTTGACTCAATATCAGATTCTTGCTGTCTATCTGGTCCATACCACCAAGAAGCACCACGCGTCATATATCCGCTATTGCGCTCAGTAGCAGTCCACTCCCAGACGTTACCTCCCATGTCGTACATGCCGTTCACACCCGGTTGCGTGCTTCCTGTAATCACATGCCCTGTGCCGCGATTTAGAGCGCCCTCAGGAGCCAAGCCCTTGTAATCGCCACAGCCTCTAAGGCAGTGTGAAGAAGAGGGGTTGCTTCCACCTGGATAGGGATAGCGTTGACCCTTTGTAAAGCCTGCTGGAGGATTTGATCTTTGCTCTAGAAAAGCGGCGTTTGTCCATTCAGGATCTGTTGGTAAACGTTTGCCATAGTAACGACAGATGTCCTCAGCTTCCTTCTGATTCAAATGGACTGCTGGCTCCATATCGTTTGCAGGCAAGCCATAAGGGGTTCTCCAGGTCCAACCTGGTTTTTGCACGAATCCGCCCTCATAAGAAAGGCCGCCACCTTTTTTTTCAGAGGCACTGACAAAGCCTGTGGATGATGTGTAGGTTTTCACATCGGCAATGTTCATCTCCGTTTGGTCCCATACCAAATTGCCTATTTGCACAGTTGGGATAGACGAATTCGGGACACTTTGACTGGCGGTCGCTCCAAGCAGCAAACTCGTTGCGATGAGGGTGAGCGTTATGCCAAGAGTAATTTGGGAGATATCAAACTTTTTCATAGAAGGATAGTAGCAAGCTAAATAGTAAAATCAACTTAATGGCGCAAGGGCATCCCGGGTCTTTTGATTCTCTAAAGTCACGCTCTAGGCAGTTCAATCATGAAGCAGGCGCCACTATCTTGGTTATTGCGCGCGCTGATTTCACCACCATGCCGATTGATAATATTTTTTGAAAGCCATAGACCAATGCCAGTCCCAGTGGCTTTATTGGTCACCATCAGCTCAAAAATTTTAGCTTCTTGACCCGCTTTAATGCCATGTCCGTTATCTTGAATGGAAATTGTGATTAAATCACTCGTAGCAATACTAGAAAAAATGATTTTTTTATGATCTTGTTCTAGCTCATCAAATGCTTCAATTGCATTATTAAAAAGGTTGATAAGCACCTGTTGCCACTCAGCTAAATTAATATTGATTTGATGATCGGGGTTGCAATTAAATTCAAAAGTGATTCTTTTGGTCTGTAATTTACTCTTAGAAATTTCCATTACCTCGGCAATAGACTCAGATACATTCACTACGGTAACCGCATCATTTTCATTCTTCGTCATTCTCGACAAATTTTTGACTATTTCTGCAGCACGATTAATATCCCCCAGCATGCTTTTATTTAACTCTTTTAAAAGTGCAACATTCGTTGGATCAGATTCCAACTTCATCTCTAAAAATTGGGCATTTAACTTAGTCGCCCCAAGGGGTTGATTAATCTCATGAGAAATAGTTGAGGCCAAAGCATTGATAGAGGCAGATCTATTCAGTTTTTGAAGCGACAGGATCATCTCATTTCGACCTTCTAGAGCATGCCCGAGCTTGAGGTTCATATTATTGATGCGACTATGCTCTGTAAAACCAAGATGCAGTCTTAAAATGATGTATGTGAGGTTCCTAATAGACCCGAGCAAAATAATGCAGCACCAAATAATGAGGTTATAGGTTTTAAGATCAAATGCAAAACCACTGTAACCACTAAAGACATTAACGGACCTCATAAAATATAAGCCGCTTACAAGAATAAATACTCCCATCAGGAATTTAAAAAACACTTTATTTTCAAATTCCCTGGAGGTGAGATTCGCTTGATAAAAACAGATCAAGTTGGCAATCCCGAAAAAAATGGTTGAAGTGGCTGTCATGAGGGGTGCAATTTGCCCATCATTGGCATTTCTTTCAAATTCAACGATGGCAAAAAGTAGCGCTGGAAGAATAGGGGTGAACCAGCTCAACCGATAGTAAAATTTTTGTGTAGACAGTCTTTTTAGTGATTCTGCTAACAGTAGGATAGACAGTGTTTCAAGAGAAACCATCATGCTATAGCTGAAAAATACAGGAATCTCACCTCTAAAGACGGTAACTAAAGTCGCTATTGCGGTTGCAGCACAACCATAAATCCATAGCTTTGCGGAGGCATCATTCTTCTTCCAAAAGAGAGCGGCAATTAAAACTCCCGCTGAAAGGCTAATAGCGCTATAAAGAATGAAGAGGGTTTGGATTGTAAATTGCTGCATTTATGTGCTTGCGTGCCCGCTAGACTTTGCTTGTTTTAATTATTAGTATCCTATCCGAAATCATACAGGCACTAGAAAAACTAGAGATTTTGCTAATGATTGGTATGGCTGAAATTTTTAAAGCAAGGGGTATCACTTCAGAAGCTTTATACAAAGCACTAAAGCCCAATACAAAACCCCTGCGAGAAGCGAGGCTTAGTAATACTGGTGGGTCGGGCGAGATTGACTTCGTTGAAACTTCGTTTTCGAACTCGCGATCAACGGTACTTAGACAACGGATTGTGTATCCGTTGCAGTCAGATTTAAGACCAACGGGTAACAAATCCTTTGGCCTTAAATTCCAACGAATCGTTGATCCAGTGCTCCATTTGAATATATGGCTATTTAATCGTTAAATGGAATATTTACTTCTATGAAGCTATTGCTTGCTGACTTATTAACTGCGTCAATGATTTCAGATACATTAGGTTTAATTCTCGGCCAACTAGTGGTGCTAAGTACCACTAGGGAAACTTTTCTTTGAATAAGATTTTGTTGATAGCGAAGATTGGTATCAGTTGTAATAAAAACCTCAAAACCATGTGATTCCGCTGCACTTAAGAGTTCACCATTTTTTAGGGTTGACCACCCCAGTTCATAAGCGGTCGAGACATCATGAGCAGGTAAAAATTCTTTTAAGGGCGCAGGTGTTCCCTGATCAAATAATATCTTCACGCAGCAGTAAGTGAATTCTTGGCTGCAAAATCTAAAACAGCACGAGCTTGCTCAAGTGTGATTCCTGGAAAGATTTCAACAAATTCTTTGATCGTAATGCCATCCTCTAGATTTTCAAAGAGGGCAGCGATAGGCACACGAGATCCGCAAAATACTAAAGCTCCGCTTACGCGCTCTGGAGCGCTTTCTACGTCTGGGCAGTTTGACCAATTAATCATATTCAGATATTAGCATTTTGATGTTTTAAAGTCATCATCTCAAAGTACCTACTTGAGGAAGTGGTTTTATATACCTTTAGACTGGTTTTTAGAGCAGCAGTGCTGAAGTCCGTTGCTCTAAATTCTTCTGTTTGTATATTGAAAAAGCCCTTGAACATGCATTCAAGGGCTTTATTTTTGGTGGGTCGGGCGAGATTCGAACTCGCGACCAACGGGCTTAAAGGGGTTTAATTGGCTCAAACAGGGTTACAAATTGCTCAAGCCTATTGGCTTTTCTCCAGGCGCTCCAAAATGAGATCGGCAAGAATGGATTCATCGCCATTAAAAGCTAGCTCCATTGCTTGATAAATTTGTTCCTGCTCCAGGTCGGAGTAGTCGAGTTGATAGCCAGCTGATTGACTAAGTTGGGAGATGAATATGCGTTGTACGCGACCATTCCCCTCTCGAAATGGGTGAAGGGCATTGATCTCTGAAAGGTAATGCGCCAATCTTTTGGATAAGGCATTTACATCCAAACCTCTGAGCCAGTTTTCACGAGCTAGTTTGTTGAAGATGTCGTTTGCCGCAGATTCAATAAAGCGCACATTAGCAAAGCGACTATTGCCACGACTGATATCAACGGTACGAATCTTTCCAGCCCAGTCATATACGTCCTGAAAGAGGGCAAGATGAATGCGTTGAAGATGGGCAAGGTCAAACTGACCTGCTATGGGATTTTCTAGAATTTCAATTGATCGCAAAGTAGATAGCTCACCTTCATAGGCGTCTAAATCTTCTGCGTTAGTTATTTCTGCTTTGTTTCGAAGTACGTCTGTACCTGGGTAGCAGTAAGTGTCATCCGCGTCGTAGCGTGACATAGCGTTGTTTAGTTTCTTCTAATATTTGCGCAATACTTTTTTTGCCGGCAACGTAATCAGTGAGGTTTTGCTCTAACTGCTTGGTTGGGACAATACCTTCAATCCGAGCAGATGCCACAGCGTTAGACACGTTGTATTGGCGGGCTTGGGATTGGGTGGAAAGCTTAATCGGCATGCATCCATTTTAATAGATTTAGACCTGATTTCCTAGGAATTTATGCCTAATAATTTAGCCGTAACCCCCTATATTTCATGGGGTTAGGGCGGTATTTGAGGGGTTATTGGTGGTAGCGGTATTCCTGAGTCTTCCCGCCGTATCCATAGCTAGCAGCCCTGACATCTTGCACATAGATATAGCTCTCTTCATGAAGATTACCTAGGATGCGCTCAAAGCCCTGAAAAGCCTCTTTTATGAACTGAGCCTTCTCATCTTTGGTATTGGTCTCATCAGTAATCTTGATATCAAAGTAAAAACTATTCTTGCCTTGCTCGCTTAATAGCTCACCGCCCACAAACCAACAATCTAGATCTACGTATTCGATGGCAATGGCAGTAACTTCCTTTTTCTTACCCAGAATGCGATGAGTAAGGTCTAGCAGTAGCTCGTTAATGGCTTTAGTCGTAGCGGCATTCTTTTGTCCGCTGACTTTAACATTCAAGATTGGCATGTAATTCTCCTTTGTAAATAAATCAATTCAATAAAACTAATTAGCTATGCAACTATTAGGGAAATAAAAAAGTCCCGTTACTTCAGGGCAGAGCTAATACACCGAAGTTGTCCAACAACATCCTCAAAATTGTTATTGCCTAATACTTTCTTAAGACGCTTGGTAACTGCACCACTAGCTGCATTAATGGCATCTTTCAACTCCACAGCCTTTTTGGTCGGATGAATCTCTTGTTCGCGGCCATCCTTTTCAGAGGCAAGCCGCTTAATCAGCCCCAATCTCTCCAATCCATCCAAACCTCTGGTGGCAGTGGGGCGGCTTATATTCATCTCTAAAGCCAACTCACTTTGTAATAGCGGAGCTTTATCCAGAACGACCCTGAGCATGAAGGCTTGAGAAGGGGTGAGCCCAAAAGGCTTAAATGCACTAGTCCATTCCCGCTCTAGCTGGCGAGCTAGGCTGGTGGTATTGAAATAGAGGCATTGTTCAAACATAGGTGTAGTGTAAATGATATTAATTAGCTATGCAACTATATATTAGTTAAACCATCTTTTGATTGATTAGAGCCTTTAAATCTGAGAAGATTAAAGCATGTAATCAAATTCAACCTGGGGTGAATATGCCAACGGATCCGTTAAAAGATGTGAGTGAAATAGCTAAGGCCGCAGCTGAAATTACAAAGAATGTTCCTGTATATGAAGATGCTTTGCAGCCTGCGGCAAAGCAAGTAGGCCTAGCTTTGGAGACGGTTGGCAAGGCAGTAAATGCCGCATTATTGCCTGTCACTGCGCTTATATGGAGTGCGGATCAACTTAAGGATTTTGTTAATACAAGAGTGGCTAAAAAGCTAGAAAACATTCCTCCAGAGAATATCATTCCTCCCAAGTTAACTATTGCTGGCCCAGCTATTGAGGCTCTCAGGTACGCCGGTAGTGATGAGCAATTAGCCGATCTTTATGCAAACTTATTGGCGACGGCAATGAATCGGGATACTGCTTCCGGAGCTCACCCGGCATTCGTTGAAATTATTAAACAGCTGACTTCTGATGAGGCAAAAATTACCAAATTATTCTTAAGTCCAACTGTATTTCCAGTAATTACAGTGGCCTGGGAGTATAAAAATCCAACTGAGGGTAAAACGGGTGGACAGGATGTATTGGTGAATTATTCGCACATTGGAGTTCAGGCTGGCTGCGAGTTTCCCGACCTCACACCTACTTATTTGGATAATTTATGTCGACTTGGGTTGGCAGAAATTCCTACATTTTATCAATACACAGGGTTGGGTGTATACGATGCACTTGAAAATGATTCCAAGGTAAAGCAAATAGTCTATGAAATTGATGAAAATCTTGAATTGAAATCAAAGATTACAAAAAACGGGCTGAAGATTACATCGATGGGACGTCAATTTGTCATGGCTTGTTCAGGATAGCCTGCGAAAGGCGATCGTCCGGAAACACGACACTTTCAAGTTGCTCACGGTCCGCGGCGGTCACCCAGCGTCGGCCATCCCCACTCGAAACGTCCGCAAAGATCCGAATTGTGTCGAACAGTTCCAGCGTTTAACTAACCCAGAAAGACAAAACCCCCACTATTGCTAGTGAGGGTTTCTTGATGCTGGTGGGTCGGGCGAGATTCGAACTCGCGACCAACGGATTAAAAGTCCGCTGCTCTACCGACTGAGCTACCGACCCAGTAAAACGAAGATTATAGCAATAAGTTGCTTACTTACCTGAGGGTTTCATTGAGACCGCCTGATGAGCCTTAGCCTGATTGGCTTCTTAGGAGTTTATCCGCCGTGCTACTGGTGGATTTTTCGAGAAATAATCCTTAATTCCTCGTAGGATAGCGTCAGCGATCCGGTCTTGATATTTCTCGTCATTGAGGCGCGCTTCTTCTTGGGGATTGCTAATAAAGGCAGTCTCTACCAAGATCGACGGAATATCGGGCGCTTTAAGTACGGCAAAGCTCGCTTGCTCTACTTTGCTTTTATGAAGCGGCGCAAAACCACCAATCTGCTTCAGAATCGAGCTGCCTACTTGCAAGGAGTCATTAATTTGCGCCGTGGTCGACATATCAAGTAATAAATTCGCCACTTGCTTATCTTGAGTCTTAATATTGATCCCACCAATCAGGTCGGAGGCATTCTCTTTATTCGCCATCCAGCGGGCGGTGGTACTGGTGGCACCCAATTGCGAGAGAGCAAACACGGAAGCCCCTTTGGCATTGCTTTCAATAAAGGCATCCGCATGGATAGATACAAATAAATCAGCCTGCACAGCACGTGCCTTTTGTACCCGCATGCCGAGTGGCACAAAGTAGTCGCCATCCCTAGTAAGGAAAGGGCGCATATAGGCCTCATTCTCAATCTTATCTCCGAGGCGCTTAGCAATCGAGAGCACAACATTTTTTTCTTTAGAGCCCATCGCGCCAATCGCTCCAGGATCTTCACCACCATGCCCTGCATCAATCGCAATGGTGATTAAGCGTTTGTACTTGGATGCAACAGGCGCTGGTTTGCTTTCTGGAATAGCTTGTGCCACTGGGGCAGTGGGGATATCTTTCTTAGTCGCAAATTGGGCAATGAGATCGATTTCTTCATTGGATTTAGCGAGGGCCTTTTCTTTACGGGCACTGCTCTTGACCAACTCCATTAAGGGATCCGGTGGTGTTGCGGGGTATAAATCTAAGACCATGCGATATTGATAACCTGCAATGGGATCGAGCGTAAAGAGCTGCGGCTTAATAGGTTCTTTTAAGTCAAAGACTAAGCGCACTGTCCCCGGCTGAAACTGCCCCACCCGAATCTGCGAAACATAAGGATCGTTAGGCTTTACTTTGGCAACCAGTTCTTTGAGGGTGGAATTGAGTTCCATGCCCTTGACATCCACCACGAGCCTGTCAGGATTGGTGAGCACTTGCTGACTAATTGGTAAGGGCGTATCAGACTCTAAGGTCACGCGGGTGTAGTCTTCTGAGGGCCAAATACGCACCCCTAAAATCTGCGCACCCCAAGCAATCTCAAATTCAGTCAGTACTAAGGCAAAGCCTAGTGTCTTGGCTAAAGTCTGTAAATGTCTTCTTCTGAGGGGGTTCGGGGCAGACTGCATGTTTAAGCAAAAGTCAACAAGGACAACAGCGCTCTACCTTGGGCAGTATCTGCATTAATCTCAATCTGGCGGGCTTGCTCCTCAGGCTGTCCGTCAGTCACCCCAGGCTCCAAGCGAATACGCAAATCAAACGGGGGGAGAGTGGCTTCGGCTTTTTCAGGCCATTCGATTAAACAAAAGCCAGGCATGTCAAAGTATTCTGTAAAGCCAGCCTCTTGCCACTCCAAAGGGCTACGCATGCGATAGAGATCAAAGTGATGCGCTGTGAGGCTGCTGCCGTTGTTGGTCTCAAGAGTGTAAGGTTCACACAGGGTGTAAGTAGGACTCTTCACTTTGCCCGCATACCCCATTCCTTGAATGAGATAGCGTGCAAAAGTCGTCTTGCCAGCCCCGAGATCGCCTTCTAAAGCGATATTAATATGTGCGGTTGGTTCTAGCAATAATTGACTCAGGCAGCGCGCAAGGTGCTGAGCTAGGGCAGCAGTTTCTGCTTCCTGCCTACAATACTGAGAGAATGAATCCATCGCCATGCCCTAGTTTATTCAATTATGTGAGCCTCTTGCGCTAATTAAGCCTATTTGGTATTCCTGATGACCACTGATCCCTTTCCTAAGAGTTCTGAAGTGCAGCTCGATAAGCTACGCAACTGGCTGCAGGACCAAGCGCATGGCTTTGGTTTTGACGATTTACGCATTACGGACACCCACTTAGGTGAGGCAACCGAGCATCTGCAGCAGTGGTTGGCTGAAGGGCGCCACGGCCAAATGGACTACATGGAGCGCCATGCCGCCTTACGCTCGGATCCAGGACTGCTCGTGCCGGGCACCGTCAGGGTGATTTGCGTAACGATGAACTACCTCCCGCCCACCTTCAGTCTGGAGGGAGAGTGGCAACGTATCGCAGATCCTAGTGCAGCAGTAGTGTCCATGTATGCCCGTGGGCGGGATTATCACAAGGTTTTACGCCAGCGCCTGCAAGACTTTGCCAAAGCGGTTGAAGCACATCTCGGTAGCTTTGGCTATCGGGTCTTTACGGATTCAGCACCTTTGATGGAAGTGGAGTTAGCCCGAAAGGCGGGCTTAGGCTGGCGTGGTAAACATACCTTATTGCTTAATCGAGAGTCTGGTTCCACCTTCTTTCTGGGTGAGATCTTGGTAGATGTACCACTACCGATGGATCAGGCTCAAGAGCCGCACTGCGGTAGCTGCACAGCATGCATTGATGTTTGCCCAACCCAAGCCATTACCGCACCCTATCAAATGGATGCAAGAAGATGCATCTCTTACTTAACCATTGAAAATCACGCCGCCATTCCAGTGGAGTTTCGTAAGGCGATGGGTAATCGGGTATACGGCTGTGATGACTGTCAACTGATCTGCCCTTGGAATAAGTTTGCTAAACGCACGGCATTACCCGACTTTGCAGAGCGTCACGGCCTTGGTAAAGCAAGCCTCTTGCACCTTTGGTCTTGGACTGAGGGTGAGTTTGAGAAGCGCCATGAAGGAAGTGCTATTCGGCGCATTGGGTATTCGCGCTGGAGACGTAATCTTGCCGTTGCAATGGGTAACGCGCTTACTGCCGCCGATTTACCAGAGACGGAGAAGGAGCCTATTCGAATTGCATTACAAACGGCGCTACCGCAAGCAGATGCTTTGGTAGCTGAGCATATTGAGTGGGCGTTAAATACTGAGCGCTAGGCAGGCAAGAGTTCTAATTTAATTTTTTTACCTAGTACTGTTGCTGCGCTAGCCAATGTCGCTAATGTCAGGCTGGTGTCATCTTCATCTAGCAGGCGATTTAATGAAGCGCGACTGGTGTTCATGAGCTTTGCCATTACTGTTTTTGTAATTTTTTTGTCGTTCATGGCTTTGCCGATTTGCCATGCAATCACGCGCTTAACTGCAACAGCAGTTGCCTCCTCTAGTAAGGCTTCCTCTTGAAGAAAGTCATCAAAACTTGTTCCGATATATTTTGTCTTCATTTGCTTTCCCGATCGTCTTTTTATCCGCTTGCTCTAAGTCTTTTAGCCAGTCACGCACAGGCTCCAGGCCCAGTTCAGTTTTAAAAAATTTGACTGAAAGTTTTATTTGACTCATTTAGCTACTGTATCAAAAAAGATACATACGTTCATTACCTTCCATGTCTTAAGCAATGTCCCCGCTCCAAAGTCCTACAATAAAGCATGTCTGTAACCAAGCCATTCGCTTTAGATCCTAGCAATACTGTTGCAAGCGCCGTCACTGAGCGCTATAAAAGTCGTGAAGACGCCTTTTGGGCTGGCGTGCGTCATGCTATGGGGCCGCCTGCCATTGTGCTGTTTGCGGGTATGGTGGGCTTTGGGGCAATGGGTAAAACCAATGGCCTCGATATCTGGTTTACCAGCTTTACGAGCATCTTTATGTTTGCGCTACCAGGACAGGTTGTCTTGTTTGAGATGGTGATTACTGGCTCATCCATGTTGGCCATCATTCTTGCGGTGACATTGACTGCCACCCGTTTTGTCACCATGACAGTGACTCTCTTTCCGCAATTTGATCGCAAAGATCGAGATCGCAAGTTGTACGCTAGCGTGCACTTAGTGGCCATGACTGCATGGGCGGTTTCTATGAAAGAGTTTCACACTCTTGAGGTGAAGCATCGCTTTAGTTACTTCTGTGGGCTGGGCTTGGTGTGCTGGTTGATTTCTATTCCGGGGACGGTCATCGGATTCTTTTTAGCGGGCGCGGTACCAACCTACATCACCTTGGGCCTGGTCTTCATTAATCCCTTATATTTTTTGTTGAACTTTACCGAGGTAAAGCCTTGGGTTAATCGTATTGCGATTGTGCTCGGTTGCTTACTGGGCCCAGTGTTTTTCTTAATCCATCGGGATTCCAGTTTGCTCACTACGGGATTGGTAGCTGGCACGATTGCTTATCTCGTTGACCGCAAATTATTGCGACACCGCCCAGGGTTGATTAGCTAATGCACGACATGCTACAAGGTTGGAGCTTATGGCTTGCCCTTATCGGGGCTTGTGTCGGCACGTATTTTTGTCGCGCTATTGGCGTGTTCTTTTCCAAGCGGATTGATCAAAACAGCGAAATCTTTCGTTGGCTAGCTGCCGTTACCTACGCAATGGTGGCTGCGCTAACGGTACGGATGATTCTGCTACCCATTGGTCTGCTTGATACGGTGCCAGTATGGATTCGGATTGGGGTATCGCTTTTGAGTGTGGCCGTGATGATCTCAAGCCCGCAACGCCGCCTCGTCCCAGCCTTATGTACCGGGACTTTATTACTGGTTTCCTACGGGGTAATGCGCTAGGACGCTACTAATTGCTTCTTTTTAGCCGCTTATTCAGGAAATTAAGCCTGAATATCACTCTGCTGCACTCAATACAGTCAGTCAACTGATACCCACTTATAATGAATTTGTTAATTTATTGACCTTGTTTCCCCAAATTTCAGTGAGAAAGACCCCGCATGTTCGCTACTAAACCTTATTTGACACAGAATGATGTACAGAAGATCTTGGCCGCTGCGGATGCTTATGCTGCCAAAAATAACTTGGCTGTGACCATTGCTGTTTGTGATGATGGCGGACATGTAATGGGTTTAATTCGGCGTGATGGCTGTGCGCCAGTGTCTACTTACATTGCTCAAGAAAAGGCCCGTGCTGCTGCTATGGGTAAACGCGAGAGTAAGGTTTACGAAGACATCATTAACAACGGCCGTACTTCATTCTTATCTGTGCCCCATATTGGCGGCATGTTGGAAGGCGGAGTCAACATTGAAGTAGATGGATTTACCATCGGCGCAGTCGGCGTTTCCGGCGTGAAATCGTCCGAGGATGCCGAAACTGCTAAAGCCGGCATTGCGGCCATTCTGTAAGTTATCTTGATAAATATCGACCCTGAAATAATTACTCCTGAGGGAGCTCCAGCAACACCGGCCTCCCCACCTAGCATTACCTTTGCTGACTTCGGCTTAGACCCACTTATTCAAAAAGCGGTTTCTGAGCAGGGTTACAGCACCCCTACACCGATTCAAGCGCAAGCCATTCCCCACGTATTGGCGGGCAGTGACTTGATGGGTGCAGCGCAAACAGGGACGGGTAAGACCGCTGCCTTTGTTCTGCCCATCATTCAGCAGATTTTGCGTCACGCTAGCAGTAGTGCTTCGCCAGCGCGCCATCCTATTCGGGCTTTGGTATTAACGCCAACCCGTGAGCTGGCAGTGCAAGTGGCTGAGAACGCTGCTAACTATTCACGTCACACCGATTTGCGTGCAGCGGTAGTGTACGGCGGCGTGGATATGAAAGAGCAAGTCGCTACTTTACGCAATGGTGTCGAGATTTTGATCGCTACGCCAGGTCGCTTACTCGATCATATTGGCTCCAAAGTCGCTAACCTCTCTCAAGTAGAAATTCTGGTTCTAGATGAGGCGGATCGCATGCTGGATATGGGTTTCTTACCTGATTTACAGCGCATTATTAGCTTGATCCCCCCACAACGCCAAACTTTATTGTTCTCGGCTACGTTTTCTCCTGAGATTAAGAAGCTGGCACAAAGTTATCTACGCACACCAGTAACAGTAGAGGTTGCGCGTCAAAATGCCGCTGCGGATACAGTGAAACAAGTCATTCATATGGTGGCTTCAGCAGATAAAGAGCATGCAATTGTGAAGTTGTTAGCAGAGCGCACTCGTCAAGGTTTATCGCGCCAATGCATCATTTTTACTAATAGCCGTTTGGGTTGCGCCAAGTTGTCACGCGCCTTGGAACGTGATGGTATTAAAGCGGGCGCGATTCATGGAGACAAGAGTCAGGGTGAGCGTACTCTGACTTTGGATGCCTTTAAATCTGGTGCGATTGAAGCCTTAGTGGCAACGGATGTAGCCGCTCGCGGCTTAGATATTCCGGATATGCCATTAGTGATTAATCATGAGCTCCCCTTTAATGCAGAGGATTTTATTCACCGTATTGGCCGTACTGGGCGTGCCGGTAGTAAGGGTGATGCGATTGCTTTAGTAGATGCAAAAGAGAAGCGCCTGCTGGACGATATCGAAAAGTTAATGAAGCGCAAGTTAGATGTTCAGCCCTTGCCGGATATTGATGTTCCTACGAGTCATGCTAGAGCGCATTCTTCTGGCAGCCCTTACTCCTCAAATTCTTCTAGTAGTTCGCAGAGCAGATCAAGCTATAGCAGACCAGCGCCTGCAAAAGCCCCCGTGGATCCTTTCTTTGATAAACCGTATGAGCCTAGCCCAAGAGCTCAATCAGCCAGTGCTGGTAGTGAAGTCTCTCAGCAACCTGCGGAGAAAAAAGTTGGCATTGTGTCTGCTAAGTCTGCTGTCGGTGCTTTATTGGGTGGCTTTAAGAAGAAATAGTTCCGCTGATAATGCGGACTGAAGATTAAAAATAAGGATCGTAATCGCTGGGGAGACATTTGCGTTTCGGCAGCGCAGGCATTTCTTCACCTGCCTTAACGACCCCCAGTCTGTAGTGCCAATAGTGCCAAGAGCGTGGACTGAAATTCCCTGCTTGCGCATTAGTAAGTACATCACGTAACACCTGATCGCCGACAGCATGAACTAAAACTTGAACATCCGCGTAGTCACCAATATCCATAATTTGAGCAATCAATCTTTCTGGCCAAGACATGGTTTGTTCCGCGCTTTGCCACCAAATGTACCGGGTGGCAAGATGTTGAATCTCATCGAATTTTCTGCTGAGCATATGGGCTTGTTTATGGAGTTAACCTTATGATTTTACTTGAAAAATACCCTTTTTTGTAGCCTAAAACTAGGCCATTTCAGTCCAAGCATGTGTTGCCGCCAGCAACCATTCGGCAGTAGTGACGTCATCCCCACTCGGCAAATGATGGAGGCCTAAGTGGGTAGCTGCTTTGCGCAGTTCATTGAGGGCTTGCTGCGGAGTATCCGTCTGAATACCTGTTGCTAGGGTTTGCTTACTCAACTTTTCTCCGTGGGCATCGAGTACTAAGGGAAGATGTAAATACTGAGGTGTTGGATATCCCAAAATCGTTTGTAAGTAAATCTGCCTAGCGGTATTACTCAGTAAATCCTCGCCCCGCACGATATGCGTAATTCCTTGTGACGCATCGTCCACAACTACGGCCAGCTGGTAAGTAAAGAGACCGTCACTCCGCTTCACAACAAAGTCTCCGACTTCGCCAGTTAGATTCTGTAGTTGAGGCCCTAAGCGCTGATCAGTAAAGCGCACCTGCAGATCTTCCGTATTTGAACTGAGTGCCAATCGCCAGGCTGTTGAGGGATTGGTGAATTCTGCCGATGAATAGGCCAGCATTTGCCGTGGTCGACAGCTACCTGGATACACCTGCTCTTGATTGCGTGGGGTGACAATCCCTTGCGCTGCTAAGGTATTTGTAATCGTTTGGCGTGAGCAAGTGCAGGGGTAGAGCGCTTGGAGTGTGTTTAAGTGCTCCAAAGCCGCTTGATAGCGTTTCTGCTGCCCAATATGTGATTGCCAACTCACTTCCCCATCCCAATAAAGACCACAGGCTTGCAGTTGCTCTAGGATGGTTTCTCCAGCTTGTGGAATGCACCTCGGGGTGTCGATATCCTCCATTCTGACGAGCCATTGGCCGCCGTGAGCACGGGCATCCAACCAGCTGCCTAAGGCAGTTGCCAAAGATCCAGCATGTAATGGCCCGGTCGGCGAAGGGGCAAATCGCCCGCAATAGCCGTCAGATGGGGATGAAGGTGTTTTGAGATTAGACACAGCTAAAATCATCTCATGGCTTCACCAGATTTTGTTCATCTCCGCGTTCATTCCGAGTTTTCCATTACAGATGGAATTGTGCGGCTGGACGACGCGGTTGCTAAGGCGGCTGCTGATGGCATGGGTGCCTTAGCACTGACCGACTTAAGTAATTTATTTGGTTTGGTGCGGTTTTACACTGCGGCTCGCTCTAGCGGCGTTAAGCCCATTGCTGGTGCTGATGTCTGGATTAGTAATGCCCAAGACCCTGATCAGCCCACCCGTTTATTGCTCTTGGTGCAAAACCCCTCTGGTTATCTCAATCTCTGCCAGTTGCTCAGCAAAGCCTCCCTAGAAAATCAGTCACGGGGTCGCGCAGAAATAAACCCCGCTTGGTTTACTGAACCCGCTTCAACGGTCGAAGATCGCGCTGCTAATAGAACCTTGGCTTATGGCCTCATTGCCCTCTCAGGAGCACGCTGGAGTGATGTCGGCGTTGCTCTCTTATCTGGACAAGAGGCGCAAGCCAAAGCCGCCGCTAAACGTTGGGAAGCTTTGTTTCCGAATGCGTACTTTATTGAAGTGCAGCGGGGCGGTCATCCTCAAGATGAAAAGCATTTACAACTTGCCTGTCATTTGGCTAGCGATCTCGATTTGCCGGTGGTAGCTACGCACCCCGTGCAGTTCATGCAAAAGAGCGATTTTATTGCGCATGAGGCGCGGGTCTGCATTGCCGAAGGTGAGCTACTGGGCAATCCCCGTCGTCAAAAGAAATTCAATGATGAGCAGTATTTCTTATCGCAGGCGGAAATGGCCGCCCGCTTTGCTGATTTGCCAGTGGCCTTAGCCAACTCAGTCGAAATCGCTAAGCGCTGTAACTTATCGTTAGTTTTAGGTAAACCGCGTTTACCGGATTTTCCGACGCCACCTGGCATCACTCTTGATGAGTACTTGTTGGCACAATCGGAGATCGGTTTAAAGCGCCATATGGAGCGCAATTTTCCGGACGTTGCTGAGCGTGAGAAAGAAGCTGCCCGCTATCAGGAACGCCTAGTCTTCGAAGTGAAAACGATTTCACAAATGGGCTTTCCAGGTTACTTCCTGATCGTGGCGGATTTTATTAACTGGGCAAAAAACAATGGTGTACCCGTTGGGCCTGGGCGTGGATCAGGTGCGGGCTCTTTGGTGGCTTACTCCTTAGGCATTACCGATCTTGATCCCTTACGTTACAACTTACTCTTTGAACGCTTCTTAAATCCAGAGCGGGTATCGATGCCCGACTTTGATATCGACTTTTGCCAGCACGGGCGCGATCGCGTCATTCAATACGTCAAGGATAAATATGGCAAAGAGGCGGTCAGTCAAATTGCCACCTTCGGTACGATGGCCGCCAGAGCGGCGATTCGGGATGTGGGTCGCGTCTTAGAGCAAGGCTACAACTTTGTTGACGGCATTGCTAAACTCATTCCCAATAAGCCCGGTCAGTACATGACCATTGAGATGGCGAAGAAGGAAGAAAAGCAATTAGCTGAGCGTGAGAAGAATGAAGATGAGGTACGTCAGTTACTTTCTCTTGCGCAACAACTAGAGGGCATGACCCGCAACGTGGGTATGCACGCGGGTGGTGTCTTAATCGCCCCGGGACGCCTCACCGATTTTTGCCCGCTCTACACTCAAGAAACCAAAGACCAAGATAGCAGCTCGGTCATCAGCCAATTCGATAAAGATGACGTAGAGGCCATTGGCTTGGTGAAGTTTGACTTCTTGGGTCTGACAACCTTAACGATTTTGGCCGCTGCCGAGCGCTGGATTAAAGCCTTACACCCAGAGCGCAAAGATTGGAATATTGGCGAGATTCCACTCGATGATGCGGGTGCTTTTGAGGTCTTGAAAAAAGCCAATACCGTTGCCGTGTTCCAGCTAGAAAGTCGCGGCATGCAAGGCATGCTCCGAGAAGCCAAGCCAGACCGCTTTGAAGACATCATTGCATTGGTTGCTTTGTATCGACCAGGTCCGATGGATCTCATCCCCGACTTTATCGAGCGTAAACACGGACGTCAAAAAGTAGAGTATCCCGATCCCCGCATTGAACCAGTTTTGCGCGAAACCTACGGCATCATGGTTTATCAAGAGCAGGTCATGCAGATGGCGCAGATGATTGGTGGCTACTCATTGGGCGGCGCTGATATGTTGCGCCGGGCGATGGGTAAGAAGAAGCCCGAAGAGATGGCGCAGCATCGCAAAATCTTTAGTGACGGTGCCAAAGTCGGCGGTATTACCGAGGGCAAAGCCAACGAAATTTATGACTTAATGGAGCGTTTTGCGGGCTATGGCTTTAATAAATCCCACGCAGCTGCTTATGCCCTATTAGCCTATCAAACAGCTTGGTTAAAAGCCTATTACCCCGCTGAATTTATGGCAGCCAACTTATCCTTAGCCATGGATGACACCGACAAGGTGAAGATCTTGTACGACGATTGCTTGGTCAATCGTATTCGGGTGTTCTCACCCGATATCAATACGGGCGTCTACGAGTTCACGCCACTAAGACTGACTGATGAGTTGCCCGAAACCCCCTTAAGCCATATCCGTTATGGTTTAGGCGCGGTGCGGGGGACCGGCGAGGCTGCAATTGAGGTCATTGTGAGAGTCCGTGAGGCTGGCGGACCCTTTAAGGACATCTTTGATTTTTGTGCACGCGTGGATCGTCGGCAAGTCAATCGCCGTGCGATTGAAGCTTTAATACGCGCGGGCGCTTTTGATAGTTTGTATCGTGACGCGATGCCGGCTGGCACGAAACCTTATGAAATTCGTTCGACCTTGTTAGCTTCCTTGGCGCGCGCGATTGAAGCTGCTGAACAAGCGGAAGCCTCCATTCATCAAGTGAGTTTATTTGAGGTAGCGGGTGAGGCCGACAGCCATCAACCGGAATTAGTCCGTGAGCCCGTTTGGTCCGAGAAAAAACGCCTCCAAGAAGAAAAGACTTCGCTAGGATTATGTTTAACAGGCCATATGTTCGACGCCTATCGCGCTGAAACAGCCCATTTCATTCGGCAATCCTTAGCCAAGGTCACCGAGGGCAAAGATCAACTCATCGCTGGCATTATTACCTCTGCTCGCATGCTCACAGGCCAACGTGGCCGGATGATGATTGCGACAATTGATGATGGTAGCGCCCAGCTGGAAGTGACCCTCTATAGCGAGGTCTACGAATCTAATCGCTCGTGGTTAAAGGAAGACGAGCTCCTGATTGCTAAAGTGAACGTGTCACCCGATAAGTTCTCAGGGGGTGTACGGATCGTTTCTGAAGGAGTGATGGATATCACAGGGGCACGCATGCGTTTTGCACGCAACGTCCATTTGCAAATGGACACCGGTATGGATTTGCGTACTTTGCGTAATCAGCTCGGCCCCTATCTGATGAGTAACCGCGTGCGCGATCCTAAAGCTGGACCTGGAGCGCCGGTGTTAGCAAGTAGCCACGAGGGTATGAAAGGCTTAATGCTCACTGCTGCGGTGACAACGAGTGGCGGAGCCTGCCTTATGCAGTTTCCTGAAGAATTGCGCATCTATCCCGATGATGCTTGCCTCAATAGCTTAAATCAATTATTGACAGTGAAGCACTATCAACCTGTGCAAGTTCAATATCAGTAAATATGAGCAAGCACTAGGTAGCCCGCTGTACTGCCTCTTGCACAGCGGTGATCACTTGATTCGGTTCCATCAAATCCAAACAGGCGCTCGGGCTGTCGGAACGATCTTCACAGCCCGCTTTGCGGCAGGGCACACACTCACCGGGGCCTTGCAAGATCGTCACATTCCCCACGGTTTGCGAGCGGGCGCATAATACGTAGGGCTGCTTATCAGCAAAGCCATTAGGCCACGGGCCAAAATTGGTAGGTGGTGTGGGGCCAAACAGTGCAATTGTTGGAATATTGCACGCGGCAGCTAAATGAGTAATGGACGTATCCACCCCTATGTAGACTAAAGCACCACGCAGTAAGGTGCTCGCTTGGGGAATCGATAATTGACCTGCCGCATCGATGACCTGCTCACGCGTTGTGTCATCCAACAAAGAAACAATATCCCGATTCAGTTGCAAATCTTGCTTAGCTGGAGAAGCGCTTAAGATAACCTGCCAGCCTTGATTGACTAACCAGGTCACCAGCTGTTGCCAGTACGCAAGAGGCCAGCGCTTGTAGGCAGTTAGCGGACCTGCATGCACAACAACATAATGAGAATTTAACTGTCTACTAATTGCTGGCGGCAAAGGTTCTCCGGCAGGAGGGATCACAACGATAGGTCCGCTAAAGACGTCCGCGGCCTGAGGATAAAAACTCTCTAAGAGACGTAATTTTTCCGCAATGACATGTTGTGAAAAATAATCAATGTCGACGGTATGACTGCAAAGCGCTTTCTTCCAAGCGTTTTGCCGCGCATGTTTCTTCTGTTGTGCTGGTGAGCCTTGTTCACCTTGTGGATGTCCGCTGATAACTCCAACCCTATTTCGCGCGGCAACCAAGCCGTAAAAATAAGCCCGATCGCTTGGTTGTGTGACTACTGCCAAATCATAACGTTGAAAGAGTCTTAAAAATAGGCGGAGATATTCACCGAACTTTGGGCGATTGGAGGTTTCAATCAGTTGATCAATATCTGGGTTGCCTTTGAGCATCTCCAGTTTGCCTTGATAGCCCAAGAAATCCAACTGCGCATCAGGCCAAAGCTCCCGCGCTTTGGCAATTAAGGGGGTGGTGACGAGCACGTCGCCAATTTGGCGAGTAGCGATAAATAAGACTTTTTTAGGTTTGGTGGGGGTAGGCATGAATAGTGAATTAATTCAGGGATTGAGACATTTCCTGAATCTTTTTCTTGAGTCGAGCCACGCTAGCATCACCGAGAGATTGGTCTCTCACTCGGTGATAGAGGTGGATCACCTCAGTCGCCCATGAGCCACTTTTTCTAGTGACGCCAGAATGCTCTAAGCGAAAGACAAAGTCTGCATCTTCATGTGCCCAGCCAACTAAATTTTCATCAAAGCCACCAATCGCTAACGCATCTGTTTTCCAACAGGACATATTGCAACCCTTAATGCGGCGCCAGAAAAAGCGCTTAAAGTGCCGCCAATTGCCATCACCACGCTTGAAGATCAGTTGCAAGAATTTATTAAGATCACCCTGTAAGCGGTAAGTCAAAATCTGACGCTTGAATTCTGAGAAATCCCAAGACTGTTTGGTTAATAACGCTTTACTCAGTTTGTCACTCAAGAGAATTCGGCTACCAGTGATAAGAAACTTTTTTTGTGCGAGTTTGCGATGTTGAGCCACAAAATCAGGTTGCGCAATACAGTCCCCGTCGATAAAGATGAGGTAACTCCCCGTCGAAGCTGCAATAGCATGATTTGCAATGCGGGTTTTGCGACAGCCGTCATCCTCCTGCCATACCTGAGTTAGTGGGACGCATGTTTTTGCTGCTAGCTCATCAATTACGAATTTGGTAGCCTCCTTAGAGCCATCATCAGCAACGATGATTTCGTAATCGGGATCTGTTTGAGTGCACAAGGAAAGAAGGCAGAGACGCAATGCCTCAGGCCAGTTATATGTAGCCACAATGACGGAAATTTTAAAAGGTGGCATCAAGTTTGAGCGCTTTCAAGTTCAGCAGTTTGATTGAGTTTTCGGAGTTTTGTGTAGCGATAATACGATCCCTGCGCATTCGCAAAAGCCAGTGACAGCCCTTGAGGGCCATCTAAGAAACCGGCTCTCAGAATATAGGTCCTGATAAATGCCCAAGTCCCATGCGTTATCGGCGCTAAGATCGACGCTTTTTTGCCTTTCAGGAAAGCCTGCTTGGCGGAGTCTGTGGAATAGCGCTCCATTTTTGCTGTTACTTGAGCCGCATTCATGAAGCTGTAATGCAGCAGGGAGTTAGTTAATTTGGCCACTTGGCCATTGGGAATCAGGCGCTCATGCACTAAATCATCCGAAAAACGGGCGGTGCCACGGCGAAATAGGCGCTCAACATAGTCTGGCGTCCAACCAGAATGGCGCATAAAGCGCCCACAAAACCAAGATAGGCGCGGAATGGCAAAGCAGTCCACTCCAGCGGAATGGTGCATCGCTGTCAAAATCTCGGAGCGTAGTGCTGGAGTCAGCCTTTCATCAGCATCCAAAGAAAGTATCCAGTCGCCGGTGGCAAGGTCTAAAGCCCGGTTCTTTTGGGGCCCAAAACCCGGCCAATCTGCTGGTTGGGAGATCAGCGCACCATAGTTTTTGGCAATTTCTAGGGTGCCATCGTTGCTGGCTGTATCAACCACCACAATCTGCTGGGCAATCCCCTCTAAAGACGCTAGACAGTCGCCTAAATTGGCCTGTTCATTGCGAGTGATGAGTATGACTGATAAGGTGGGCATAATTCATTATATGAATGCTCTAGACCGTACTGCCCTAAATCGCTTAACCGCCTATCTTAAGCCCCATATTGGGCTAATTATTGGATCTCTTATTGCCATGGCTTTTGTGGCGGGAGCCGAGACTTCGATCCCGGCCTTAATGAAGCCATTACTGGATAAAGGCTTCACCGGAGAGCTAAATAGCAAGTTATGGCAAGTGCCTGTTTTTCTGGTGGGTTTGGCGGTAGTTCGCAGCTTAGCCCAATTTTTATCCAATTATTTACTCACGCGCGCTATCAACTCCGTGCTCCTGAAATTGCGTCAGGAGATGTTTCAAACATTGTTACAGGCTAGCACGGAGTTCTTTCAAAAGAACTCCGCATCGAACTTAATAAATGCGGTGGTGTTTGAGGTCAATAACGTCCTCACCATTATGGGTGGCATGCTCATCAGCCTCGTGAGAGATTCATTAACGGTCGTAGGCTTAATTGGCTATCTGATCTATTTAAATTGGCAGCTCACATTGGTAGTGTTAGGGATCTTTCCGATCATCGCTTTTGTGATGGGTAAGATCAATAAGCGTCTGCGTTCACTCAACCGTGAGCAGCAAAGCCTCACTAGTGAGTTGGCCTATATCGTAGAAGAGACCGCTGCGGGCTACAAGATCGTCAAAGTGCATGGCGCTGAAGATTATGAGATGGGGCGATTTATGGAAAAAGCCGAACGCCTGCGCCAGTTTGCCTTGAAATCGGCGGTGGCAGGTGGGTTAAATCAACCCATCACCCAGTTGATTGCCTCAATGGCTTTATCGATCGTGCTGGTGATTGCCTTGATGCAATCGGCCTCTCAGGGAACGACGGTAGGTGGCTTTGCTGCGTTTGTCACAGCCATGATGCTGGTGATATCTCCGATTAAACACTTGGCGGATGTCAATCAACCCTTGCAGCGTGGTTTAACTGCCGCGGAAATGATCTTCGCTTTAATGGATCAGCCAGTGGAAGAGGCGGAATCCCGCAAGACCAATATGCAGGCTTTAGACAAGGCGCAGGGTGCGATTCGTTTTGAAGATGTGGGCTTTTCCTACCAGCAGGAAGTGGGGCGCAAAGATGCGCTTTCAGGTGTTAATTTAAATATCAAGCCTGGCGAGATCGTTGCTTTTGTTGGCCCCTCTGGTGGCGGTAAGTCCACCTTAGTGAATTTGTTGCCACGCTTCTTTAAGCCAACCAGTGGCCATATTTATTTGGATGACATTCCTCTTGAAAATATTGTGCTGGCTGATGTGCGTCGCCAAATAGCCTTCGTAAGTCAGGACGTGGTGCTATTTAATGACACGATCGCGGCCAACGTAGCTTATGGTTTAGGTAATGATGAAAAGATTGATCGGGCGCGTGTCAAGGCAGCGCTAGAGGCTGCCAATCTTGCCGTATTGATGGCCGAATTACCAGAAGGAATAGATACCTTAGTGGGGGATAACGGCAATCGACTTTCCGGCGGTCAACGTCAACGCATGGCCATTGCACGAGCCATTTATAAAAATGCACCGATCTTGATTTTGGACGAAGCCACGTCCGCACTTGATTCAGAGTCTGAGCGCCAAGTACAAGATGCTTTAGAGCATTTAATGGCAGGCAGAACTACCTTGGTAATCGCGCACCGTTTATCTACCATCGAGAATGCAGATCGTATTGTGGTCTTAGATCATGGGCATGTTGTCGAGAATGGCTCACATGATGAATTGATCGCTCAAGATGGGTTGTATGCCAATTTACATCGCATTCAATTTGCCAATGCGTAAAAGCAGAATCGTCCTAGTGCCGCTATTGCTGGTCCTAAGCTATGCATCGTCAGCCTTTGCCGAGTGGATTGACTACGCTGATGCTTCTACTAAGGGCAGTGCTGTGACTTTTTCAACCTCAAGTCTTAAGCAATTTGATGATGTTCATTACGCGGTAACCGTATTCACCAATTACAACGCCGTGCAGACGATTGAGCTTAATAAGCGCAAGATTCAATATGAATCCAAGTCAGAGACCCAGCTGTTTGGTTGCGAGACTCAGGATTTTGCTTTGGGTGACTATGAGCTTTACCAAAACAAAAATGCTACTGGCTCAAAAACGGTAGTCAATCAAAAAGAAATTATCTGGAATCCAGTCGCTCCTAAAACTCTACAGATGGAACTTTTGCGGAAATTCTGTCGAGCGATTTAACTAAGAACAATATCGTATTGTTCTTGGCGAAAGCTACCTTCGGCTTGTAGTGTGATGGGTTTGTTAATAAAGTCACCCAACTGCGCCAAAAAGCGATTTTCTTCTTCCAGAAATAAATCAATTACGTCGGGAGAAGCCACGATACGGAACTCCCGTGGATTAAATTGGCGATGTTCACGTACGATTTCTCTTAAGATTTCATAGCAAATGGTTTGCGCGGTTTTTACTTCACCTTTACCAGCACAAGTGGCGCAGGGCTCACAAGTAATGTGAGCCAAAGATTCGCGGGTACGTTTGCGGGTCATCTCCACTAATCCTAGGGTGGAGAATTCGCTGATGGAGGAGCGGGCGTGATCGCGCTCTAAATTGCGCTTGAGCTCCTGTAGAACCGAGTCTTGATGATCTTTGCTCAGCATGTCGATGAAATCAATAATGATGATGCCACCGAGGTTTCGCAGGCGCAGCTGCCGAGCGATAGCCTGAGCAGCTTCGAGATTGGTTTTAAATACTGTGGCATCTAGATTGCGTGCACCCACATAACTTCCGGTGTTCACATCAATGGTGGTCATGGATTCAGTCTGATCAATCATCAAATAACCACCAGACTTGAGATCAACGCGGCGACCTAAGGCCTTATTAATCTCCGTATCAACATCAAAAAAATCGAAGAGCGCGCGCTCGCCACGGTGCAGGCTCAATTTGCCCAGCAGATTGGGCATGTAATCTTTAGCAAAGGCAGTGAGCTTCTCAAAATTTTCCGCAGAGTCAATCCGAATTTGTGCGGTCTCTTCACCTGCGACATCCCTGAGAACTCGCTCAGCCAAACTGAGGTCCTGATACAGCAGACTAGGGGCTGACTGATGATTGACTGCCTCACGGATCTTTTCCCAGGTTGTCCGAAGATAGAGCATATCGTGCACCAACTCTGTATCTGTTGCATCTTGGGCGCTGGTGCGCACGATAATTCCGCCTTTTTCGTCAGCAGGCATTAGGCTGGCTAAACGCGACTTGATTGCTTCGCGTTCTTCGGGTTTATCAATACGTTGAGATACGCCAATATATTTTTCAGAGGCAGCATCACTACCCGCTGGAGGCAAATAGACAAGGTTGCGACCGGCAATGCTGAGCTGGGTGGTGAGGCGCGCACCCTTAGTTCCTAAGGGATCTTTGAGAACCTGCACCAAGACGTTTTGCCCCTCGAAGAGCAGCTTCTCAATTTGTGCCTGAGGATTATTCTGAATAATATCGGCTACGTGGATGAAAGCTGTGCGTTCCAAACCGACTTCAATAAAAGCAGATTGCATACCTGGCAGCACGCGTACGACTTTAGCTAGATAGATATTGCCGACGATACCGCGTTGGCGAGTGCGCTCAATTTGCAATTCCTGCACCGCTCCTTGCTGAATCAAAGCAACCCGAGTCTCTTGCGGTGTGATGTTGATCAGGATCTCTTCGGTCATATAGGGGGTCACTTACGGATCACTTTAGCGTGATCCAATAGCCGGTTCACTTCAAATATAGGAAGTCCCATGATACCGCTATAGCTTCCGTTAATTGAGGGAATAAAAGTAGCGCCTAGACCCTGAATTCCATAAGCGCCAGCTTTGCCTAGCGGCTCACCACTAGCGATATAGCGTGTTATCTCTGAATCTGATAAAGATGCAAAAGTCACCTCAGAAACCTGTACTGATACAAGGGGCGCACTGTCAGGCTCAATTTGTAAGGCAACTGCGGTGAGAATCTGATGTGTTTTGCCGCTCAGCATCCTCAGAATGCGCGCCGCATCCATGGCATCAGCAGGCTTGCCTAAAATTTCTCCTACGATGCTTTCGGGCAAGCTAACGGTAGTGTCAGCACTCAAGATTGGAGCCCAGGGTAACAAGCGCTGCTGCCAGCGTAAACACGCCAGTTCACTCTTGGCTAGCGTAACGCGTTGCACATAGTCATGTGCTTTTTCATAGGGCAGGGGGGTTTCTAAACTCTCAGTATCTTCACCTGCTTTGGCTATGAGCATCTCATAACGAACCCCCATTTGCGTGAGGAGTTCTTGCCGGCGGGGACTTTGTGAGGCGAGGTAAATGAACGTGAACATGATGCGATTTTAACTTCCGTTAAAAAGACTTATTCACGGTGATAGGGGTGGCCTTGCAAAATAGTCCAGGCGCGATACAGTTGCTCAACGAGCAATAACCTTGCCATTGCGTGTGGCAGCGTCAGGCTCGAGAGGCGCCAGAGCGCTTGTGCACTGTCTTTAAGGTTGGCATCAAGGCCATCCGCGCCGCCAATTAAGAAAGCAACATCTAGACCCGTTTGGCGCCAATGAGCAAGTTGGGTCGCGATATTTTGGGTGGTGAGATCTTTGCCTCGCTCGTCCAAAGCAATTACGTGCGCACCCTTGGGAATAGCAGCGGCAATCTTCACGGCTTCTTTGGCAGGCGTAAGATCTGGTTTGAGTTCTTTAATCTCAATGCTGCAATCTGCAGGCATGCGTTTGAGGTAGTCCTGTGTCACTGACGCAACCCAGTCAGGCATTTTGTGGCCAACCGCAATGATCGTTAAACGCATGCTTAGGGACTACTTAGTCTGCGTCGTCGTCAGGTTCGCTGGCTTTAGCCAGTCCTTTGTCGCTAGCTAATTTAACGCGTACGGGCTTAGCGCCCCACATACCTTCCAGCTGGTAGTACTGACGCAATAGCGGCTGCAAAATATGCACCACAATATCTCCGCAGTCGACCAAGACCCACTCGCCAGTCTCTAAGCCTTCGACAGAAATCACTTCTCCACCCTTAGCATTGACATCTTCTTTTACGCACATCGCCAAGGAGCGGGTCTGCCGATTGCTCGTACCCGTAGCGATGATCACACGATCAAACAAGTCGGTAAGTTTGGTAGTGTCGTATACCCGAATGTCTTGGGCTTTGACGTCTTCCAAGGAATCAATGATGATGCGTTGTAATTTTTTTAAATCCATAATGTATTAATAACTTCTTCTATTTTTAGGTTGCTGTTGAATTGCTTGTAACTGAGTTGGTATATGGGTTGATCTTAGCTTGATTACTTGTATAAACCTAGATTTGTGATGATTTCTAATGCATGGCTCGGAATTTGCGCTGTTGCTAGGGTATCGGCTGCGCTAGTTTTGAGAGATTGGCGAATGTCGGTCGAGGAAAGGTCTACTGAAAGGCTCTCATCTAGGTAGATGCGGCCAAAGGGGGTATTTTCAAGGTCTGCGGCGCTTTGACTGCGATGCGCATCTAAAAAAGACTTGATTTCAGGGCTTAACTCGCTTCCTAGGGAGTGATGTGGTCTGCTTGCCACTGATAAATGCACATAATCGAGCAATTCTTGCCAAGAATGCCAAGTAGCTAAATTCAGCAAAGAGTCCGCGCCCATTAACCAAATGAGACTGGTTTCTGAGCTATAACGGGTCCTTAATGTTTTAACAGTATCGAGGGTATAACTGGGCCCTATGCGGTCGATTTCCAGTCGATCTATCCCAATCTGTGTCGGAATCTGAGCGTAGAGAAAAGCTCTCGCCAAATCCGCTGCCGCCGCCTCAGTGAGTTGATAACGAATTTCAGCCGGCGTGATGTCGATCCCTTTTTGCCATGGCTCACCACTCGGCACCAAAAGCAACTCATCAAGTTCAAAGAGTTTGGCAAAATGGGTAGCAAGTTTTAGATGTCCTAGATGGGGCGGATCGAAAGTGCCGCCTAAGATGCCGATGGTTTTCATACTGCTAACCAGTTGCGTGGTTTGAGATAATATTCATAGAGCTTGGCCTCGGGACTGCCTGGCTTGGGCTCCCAGTTGTACCACCACTGCACTACAGGCGGCATGGACATTAGGATGGATTCAGTACGACCCCCTGAATGCAGGCCGAAAATGGTGCCGCGATCAAAGATCAGGTTGTATTCTACGTAGCGACCGCGACGATATTCCTGAAAAGATTTTTGTTCCGCAGTAAAAGGCGTTTGATATCGGCGCTCGACTATCGGCAAGTAAGCCTTGATAAAAGCATCACCCACCGCCCTTGTCAAAGCAAAACTCTGATCAAAACCTAAGGTATTAAAGTCATCAAAAAAAATGCCGCCGATACCGCGTGGCTCTTCACGATGCTTTAAATAAAAATACTCATCACACCAATTTTTAAACTGGGGATACAGCGCTTCACCAAAGGGATCTAAGGCGTCTTTTGCGGACTGATGAAAGTGTTTGCAGTCCTCATCAACTCCGTAGTAAGGGGTCATATCAAAGCCACCACCAAACCACCAAACGGGTTCTTTATCGGGGGCCTGTGCGATAAAGCAGCGTACGTTCATGTGCGTCGTAGGGATGTGTGGATTACGCGGATGAAATACTAGTGATAGGCCTAATGCCTCAAAACTACGACCCGCAAGTTCAGGTCGATGATGAGTGGCGGAAGGCGGCATTTGCTGACCACGAACATGAGAAAACCCCACTCCCGCTTTTTCTAAAATGGCACCATTTTCTAAGATGCAAGTACGACCATAACCTTGCAGCTTGCTGTCCTCTGGTTTAGTCCAGTCATCCGCAATAAATACCTTGCCGTCGATGGCGCTCATTGCCAAAGTAATGCGCTCTTGCAAGCCCAAAAAGTAGTCTTTTAAGGCAATGATATCAATCTGCGTGGCTTGCTCAGGGCTTTGATTGGCGGACACGGGATCTCTATTTGACTGCGTTACTTAACAGCACGATAGCCAATATCTTGCCGATACTGCATACCATCGAAATGGATTTTGGCGATAGCTTCATAGGCTTTTTGCTGAGCCCCCCGTACCGTGTCTGAAAGCCCAACCACGCACAGCACGCGCCCCCCAGAGCTCACTAATTTACCGCCCTCTAACTTGGTACCCGCATGAAAGGTAAGCTGGTCTTCTGTGTCTGGTGCGATGCCAGTGATTGCATCCTCTGTGCGCGGCGTCTCGGGATAATTTTTTGCGGCAACCACGACGCCTAAGGCAGTGCGTCGATCCCAATCTAAATCAACAGTATTGAGTGTGCCGTCCACAGCGTGATCCAGCACGTTAAGCAAGTCACTGCGTAAGCGTGCCATGATCGGTTGCGTTTCTGGGTCACCCATACGACAATTAAATTCTAAGCACTTGATTTTTCCATCAGGAGTAATCATTAAACCGGCGTATAAGAAACCGGTGTATGGCAAGCCGTCGGCTTCCATGCCTCTCACGGTGGGCATGATGACTTCACGCAGAGCACGCGCATGAATTTCAGGAGTGACTACGGGGGCGGGGGAGTAAGCACCCATACCACCAGTGTTGGGGCCTTGGTCGCCATCCAGTAAGCGTTTGTGATCTTGACTGGTCGCTAGCGCTAAAGCATTTTTACCGTCTACCAAGACAATAAAGCTAGCTTCTTCTCCAGTAAGAAATTCTTCGATGACCACGCGGGCACCTGCATTACCTAATTTGTTATCGGCCAGCATCATATCTACTGCAGCATGAGCCTCGGCCAAGTTCATGGCGACGACGACGCCTTTACCGGCAGCCAAACCATCTGCTTTAATCACGATAGGTGCGCCCTTGGCATCTATGTAGGCGTGAGCCTCGAGCGTACTAGAAAAGGTTTGATAGTCCGCCGTCGGAATGCCATGCCGCTTCATGAATGCTTTGGAAAAATCTTTCGAGGATTCAAGTTGAGCAGCTAATTGCGTTGGTCCAAAAATACGCAAACCATTGGCCCGAAAGAGATCCACGATGCCAGCAGCTAACGGAGCCTCTGGCCCAACAACGGTCAGATGAATCTTTTCACGTTTGGCAAAATCAACCAACTCTTGGAGACCTGAGATAGGAAGGTTAGTAATGCCAGCAGCCGTTTGTTTGGCAGTAGCAGTTCCACCGTTACCGGGGGCAACATAGACAGTTTGCACTTGGGGAGACTGTGCCAGTTTCCACGCTAATGCATGTTCGCGACCACCGGAGCCAACTAGAAGAATTTTCATATCAATAAAGGAATGGGTTGAATGAGATCAATAAGGAGATCATGAAAGAGATTTAATCGTATTGACATTACAAAGCAGCATTACTAAATACATCTTGCACATCATCTAGATTTTCGAGGGCATCGAGTAATTTCTGCATGCTTTCGGCTTGATCACCCTCAAGGGCGATTTCATTTTCGGGGCGCATGGTGACCGTTGCCAGTTCAGCTTTTAGGCCTGCATGAATTAAAGCATCTTGTATCGTTGAAAAATCATGAACTGGAGTTAATACCTCAAGAGAGCCATCCTCGTGGGTCATGACATCATCTGCACCAGCATCTAAGGCCGCTTCCATTAATTGATCTTCGTTAGTGCCGGGAGCAAACAGCATCTGACCACAATGTTTAAACAGAAACGCAACGGATCCTTCGGCACCCATGTTGCCACCGTTTTTTGCAAAGGCATGGCGTACCTCAGCAACTGTGCGGGTGCGATTATCAGTCAGGCAATCCACAATGACCGCTGCGCCGTTGATGCCGTAACCCTCATAGCGAATCTCTTCATAATTCACACCTTCGAGGGAGCCAGTACCACGCGCAACCGCTCTTTGCACGTTGTCATTGGGCATATTGGCGTCTTTGGCTTTATCAATTGCTAGTCGCAAACGGGGATTGGTGGCAAGATCACCGCCGCCTAATTTGGCGGCTACGGTAATTTCTTTAATGAGTTTGGTCCATATCTTGCCGCGCTTTTCGTCTTGTCGACCCTTGCGGTGCTGAATATTGGCCCATTTTGAATGGCCAGCCATACTGGTGAAATCCTTCTACTGAATTAAGCTAAGGCATCTATTTTAAGGGCTTCTACCCCAAAGGATGTCAGTCCTTACTCTTTTTTTGTTACACTCTCACCTCTTAGCAATAAGAAATGCAGTTTTTCCTCTGCAAACACCTGCCCCGGTGATGGAATTGGTAGACGTGCCGGATTCAAAATCCGGTGCCGCAAGGCGTGGCGGTTCGAGTCCGCCCCGGGGCACCAGCGCTTTATATCTCATTTCAGCCAATCACCGCTCGGTATCTTCCGAGCCTGCGCTATATTGATAGAATTGTTAATTCAGTGGGTTCAAAACCCTAACTTCTATTCTTAAGTGCGCACCATGACCCCTTCGCAGACCTCTGTTGAATTAACAGAAATCATTTTTCCAGAGCATTGCAATCATTACGGCACCTTATTCGCCGGCAACGGACTGTTGTTAATGTCAAAAGCCGCCTTTCTGGCAGCACGCAACTTCGCTGATTCCAATATGGTGATTGTGAAATGCTCGGACGCAGAGTTTTTGGCTCCCGTTCCACAAGGTCGAGTACTCACCCTGCATGCCGAAGTGACCAGAGTGGGGCGCACCTCTCTGACGGTGACTGTCAGTGGCCATTCAAAAGACTTAGGCGGTCTTGCCGAGCCGGTTCTTAAAGCCCAATTTGAAATGGTAGCGGTGGACGCACAAGGTAAGCCGCAGGAAATTACCAAATCCATTACCTCATAAAACATCGATTAATTTTGACTTAGTGAAAGAAGCAGATGAATACGCCAGTTGAAGAAAAAACATTTAAGCCTAAAAAATCGGTTGCACTTTCTGGCGTGACTGCCGGTAACACTGCGCTGTGCTCTGTGGGTAAAACGGGCAATGATTTGCATTACCGCGGCTACGATATTTTAGATATCGCTGCCATTTGTGAGTTTGAAGAAATCGCGCATTTATTGATTCATGGCAAATTACCTACCGCGCCAGAACTGCGTGCTTATAAGGCAAAGTTAAAGTCCATGCGCGGCATCCCCGCTAGCGTCAAGGTGGCGCTTGAACAACTTCCAGCCAACACTCATCCCATGGACGTCATGCGCACGGGCGTATCCGCTTTAGGTTGCGTACTGCCTGAGAAAGAGGGCCATAACGTGCCGGGCGCACGTGATATTGCAGATCGTTTAATGGCTTCATTAGGCTCGATGTTGCTCTATTGGTATTGCTGGACCAATCAAGGGAAACGCATTGAAGTGGAAACCGATGATGATTCAATCGGCGCCCACTTCTTGCATTTATTGCATGGTAAAAAGCCTTCCGCAAGTTGGGAGCGTGCCATGCATACCTCTCTTAATTTATATGCTGAACATGAGTTCAATGCTTCGACTTTCACCGCGCGTGTCATTGCCGGAACAGGTAGTGATATGTATTCTGCAATTACTGGCGCTATTGGTGCCTTACGGGGACCAAAGCATGGCGGCGCGAATGAAGTGGCGTTTGAGATTCAAAAGCGCTATGACAGCCCAGATGAAGCGGAGGCGGATATTCGTCAACGTGTAGAGAATAAAGAAGTGGTGATTGGCTTTGGTCATCCTGTCTACACTGTGAGCGATCCTCGTAACGTGGTCATTAAAGGTGTTGCGCAATCACTTTCTAAAGAGGCAGGGTCAACCAAGATGTATGACATTGCGGAGCGCCTGGAAACCGTGATGTGGGATGTGAAAAAAATGTTTCCTAATTTAGATTGGTTCAGCGCGGTGAGTTACCACATGATGGGTATCCCTACAGCAATGTTTACCCCTTTGTTTGTGATTGCTCGAACCAGCGGTTGGGGCGCGCACATTATTGAACAGCGGATTGATAACAAGATTATTCGTCCCAGCGCAAACTATATTGGGCCCGAGGATTTAAGCTTTGTTCCCATGAACAGTCGTAAATAATTTTATCTAAGCGCAAATAATCACCAGCAGGCATCAATCAAATGCACATGAACACCTTGTTTAAAAAATCCCTGCCCGGCACTGCACTTGCCTATTTTGATGCTCGTGAAGCTGTCGAGACCCTCAAACCAGGGGCTTGGGCGAAGTTGTCTTATACGGCAAGGGTGCATGCAGAAAATATTGTGCGCAAAGCCGAGCCTAGTGCGATCAATGATTATTTAATGCAGTTAATTGAGCGCAAGCGGGAGCGGGATTTTCCTTGGTTTCCGGCGCGCGTAGTGTGCCATGACATTTTGGGTCAAACCGCTTTGGTGGACTTAGCGGGACTTCGGGATGCGATTGCGGATCAAGGTGGTGATCCTGCTAAGGTAAATCCGGTGGTGCCAGTACAGCTGATTGTGGACCATTCCCTCGCAGTTGAATATGGCGGCTTTGAACCTGACGCTTTTCAAAAGAATCGAGATATTGAAGACCGTCGTAATGAGGATCGCTTTCACTTTATCAACTGGACCAAAACTGCCTTTGATAATGTGGATGTGATTCCTGCTGGCAACGGCATCATGCATCAGATTAATTTAGAGCGCATGTCTCCTGTGATTCATAACGATCATGGCTTGGCTTATCCAGATACTTGTATTGGCACAGATTCCCATACGCCCCATATTGATGCCTTAGGCGTGATTGCTGTTGGCGTTGGTGGCCTCGAAGCTGAGAACGTCATGTTAGGTCGCGCATCTTGGATGCGTTTGCCAGAAATTATTGGAGTGCACTTAACAGGCAAGCGCCAAGCGGGCATTACCGCTACTGACCTTGTGCTCGCATTAACTCAGTTTTTGCGTCAAGAAAAAGTCGTTGGTGCTTATCTTGAGTTTTATGGTGAGGGCGCAGCAAGTCTGAGTATTGGCGATCGTGCCACGATTTCTAATATGGCTCCAGAGTATGGGGCAACCGCAGCCTTGTTCTCGATCGATGATCAGACATTGACTTATCTACGCTTAACCGGGCGCACTGAAGAGCAAATCAAATTGGTAGAGATCTACGCCAAAGAAGCAGGGCTTTGGTCGGATAGTTTAAAGACGGCTGAGTATGAGCGGGTGTTGAGCTTCGACTTGTCTTCTGTAGTGCGTAATATGGCAGGCCCATCTAATCCCCATAAATTGCTACCGACTTCTGCTTTGGCTGAGCGGGGTATTTCTGGTAATTTGGAGTCCGCTCGCAAGGAAGAGGCGGCAGGCTTGATGCCCGATGGTGCTGTGATTATTGCGGCGATCACGAGCTGTACCAATACTTCTAATCCACGCAATGTGATAGCTGCCGGCTTGATGGCGCGTAACGCGCGACGCCTCGGTTTGGTTCGCAAGCCCTGGGTTAAATCATCTTTAGCGCCAGGATCTAAAACTGTTGAGTTATATCTGCAAGAGGCCGGCTTACTTGAAGAGCTTGAGGCCTTGGGTTTTGGGATCGTCGCATTTGCCTGCACAACCTGCAATGGTATGTCGGGCGCACTCGATCCCCACATTCAGGAAGAAATTATTGAGCGGGATTTGTACACCACTGCCGTCTTGTCGGGGAACCGCAACTTCGATGGCCGTATTCATCCGTATGCCAAGCAAGCCTTCTTAGCTTCGCCACCTCTAGTGGTGGCTTATGCCATTGCAGGCACAATCCGTTTTGATATCGAGCGTGATGTTCTTGCGGTGGTTGATGGCAAAGAAATTCGCCTAATGGATATTTGGCCAGATGACGCAGAGATAGATGCGATCGTTGCCAAAGCAGTCAAACCGGAACAGTTCCGCAAAGTATATGTGCCGATGTTCGAGCATCGGGTTGAAAATACCGCCGCTGTAAGCCCCCTCTATGATTGGCGTCCACAATCCACTTATATTCGTCGCCCACCCTATTGGGAAGGCGCACTGGCTGGTGAGCGTACTCTCAAAGGCATGCGTCCTTTAGCCCTTTTGCCCGATAACATTACGACGGATCATCTATCGCCATCTAATGCGATCTTGCTGGACTCTGCCGCAGGAGAGTATCTGGCAAAGATGGGCCTTCCTGAAGAAGACTTCAATTCTTACGCGACCCATCGAGGTGATCACCTGACTGCGCAACGCGCAACCTTCGCCAATCCCCAACTCGTCAATGAAATGGCTGTGATTGATGGGGTAGTGCAAAAAGGATCCTTGGCGCGGGTCGAGCCAGAAGCTCAAGTAATGCGTATGTGGGAAGCAATTGAAATCTATATGCAGCGTAAACAGCCGCTCATCATTATTGCGGGTGCCGATTATGGTCAAGGGTCTTCGCGTGATTGGGCAGCCAAGGGGGTTCGCTTAGCTGGCGTTGAAGTTATTGTGGCTGAGGGATTTGAACGCATACACCGTACGAACCTTATTGGTATGGGCGTCCTCCCCTTGGAATTTAAATCCGGCGTTAATCGCAAAACTCTCGGCTTGGATGGTACTGAAACGTATGATGTAGAAGGAGCACTCAGTCCACGCGCAGAACTCAATCTCGTGATTCATCGCAAGGCGGGTGAAGCTATTAAAGTCCCTATCACTTGTCGCTTGGATTCGGATGAAGAGGTTTCAGTTTATGAAGCTGGCGGAGTGTTGCAACGCTTTGCTCAAGACTTCTTAGCTAGCAAACAGGAGCACTGAACATGTCAGCCAAAGCCGTTCCGCAAATCGCTATTCCTGCCACGTACATGCGTGGGGGTACCAGCAAGGGCGTGTTCTTTCTGTTGAGTGATATGCCTAAGGTTGCGCAAGCGCCTGGAGCGGCACGGGATGCCTTATTGATGCGTGTCATTGGCAGTCCTGATCCTTATGAAAAGCAAATTGATGGCATGGGCGGTGCTACTTCGAGCACTAGTAAAACCGTCATTCTGTCTAAAAGTTCCCAGCCCGACCATGATGTAGATTATTTATTTGGCCAAGTGTCGATTGATAAGGCCTTTGTAGATTGGAGTGGTAACTGCGGTAATTTATCTGCGGCAGTAGGTCCATTAGCGATTCGTAAGGGGCTCGTCGATGCGGCTAGGATTCCGCAAAACGGTATTGCTACTGTCCGTATTTGGCAGGCCAATATTGGTAAAACGATTATTTCCCATGTTGCGATCACGGATGGCCAGGTACAGGAGACGGGTGACTTCGAGCTCGATGGGGTCACGTTTCCCGCGGCAGAAGTGCAACTGGAATTTATCAACCCTGCGGCTGAAGAAGAGGGGGCATCTGGAGCGATGTTCCCGACAGGAAATTTGGTAGATGATCTCGACGTACCGGGCGTAGGCGTGCTTAAGGCAACCATGATTAATGCAGGTATTCCGACAATCTTTATTAATGCGGCGGACATCCAGTACAACGGTACAGAATTGCAGGGCGATATTAATTCCGATCCTCAGGCATTGCAATTACTGGAAACAATTCGGGCCTACGGCGCGCTGCGCATGGGTTTAATTACAGACATTGCCCAAGCCGCTACCCGCCAGCACACGCCCAAGCTAGCCTGGGTAGCATCACCCGCTGAATATAAATCCTCCAGCGGCAAAGTAGTCAAAGCCGTTGAAATAGATTTGTTGGTGAGAGCGATGTCCATGGGCAAATTGCATCACGCCATGATGGGTACTGCGGCAGTGGCAATTGGAACTGCAGCCGCTATCGAAGGTACCCTAGTAAATACCGCCGCGGGTGGCGGTGATTTAAGTAGTGTACGTTTTGGCCACCCGTCGGGTACTTTGCGAGTTGGTGCTCAAGCTTCATTGGTGGATGGGGAATGGCAGGTAGTTAAAGCCATCATGAGCCGTAGTGCTCGTCTACTCATGGAAGGTTCGGTCTTTGTACCGGGCGACTCTTTCTAAATCAAAAAATAAGAATCATTAAATAAGAATCAATAAAGGAATGTATATGACTAGCCGTGAAACTCTCAAAGCACTGGTTGAAGCCCGTCGTGGCCTGCTCGTTCCTGGGGCTTTTAATGCAATGTCTGCACGGGTCATCGAAGACCTTGGCTTCGAGGCTATCTATGTCACGGGTGCTGGGGTAACCAATATGTGGTTTGGCTTACCAGATCAAGGTTTTATGGGTTTGCATGAGATAGCTGATCATACCGCCCGCATTCGGGATGCAGTGCAAGTGCCCTTGATTGTGGATGCCGATACAGGCTTTGGTAACGCCCTCAACGTCCGTCACACGGTGCGTGTACTTGAGCGTGCTGGCGCAGATTGCATTCAGTTTGAGGATCAAGTTGCACCGAAGCGCTGCGGCCACTTTTCAGGAAAAGAAGTGATTTCTACTGAGGAGGCGGTTTCTAAAATTAAGGCCGCAGTCGATGCGCGTCAAGATAGCAATCTTCTTATCATGGCACGGACAGATGCTTGTGCAGTGTATGGTTTCGAAGCAGCAATTGAGCGCGCTGAAAAGTTTAGCGAAGCGGGCGCGGATATTTTGTTTGTTGAGGCGGTTACCACTGCAGAAGAGATTCGCTCTTTACCGCACCGCTTAAGCAAGCCTCAACTCATGAACATGGTGATTGGTGGCAAAACCCCCATCATTGGTAGCGAAGAATTAGCTGGCCTTGGTTATGGGATTGTGCTCTACGCCAATGCAGCTTTGCAGGGTGCAGTAGCCGGCATGCAAAAGGCCTTGACTGTTTTGCGGGATGCGCAGCGCATTGATGAAGATCCTAATTTGGTCGTCCCATTTGCTGAGCGTCAGCGCCTGGTAAACAAACCATTTTTGGATGCACTCGAGAAAAAATACTCCGTCTAAAGCAGATGGAAGTGGCTCAGTAGCCTAGTTTCTAAAAGTGGACTACTGAGCGAATTGATTTACCTGCGTGCATCAGTTCAAAAGCCTCATTGATATCGGTCAGGGGCATCGTGTGCGTGACAAAGGGCTCGAGTTCGATACGTCCTGCCATCGCATCCTCCACCATTGCTGGTAATTGACTGCGCCCCTTTACGCCACCAAAGGCAGAGCCAAGCCAACGACGTCCTGTCACCAACTGAAATGGCCGCGTAGAAATTTCTTGACCGGCACCAGCAACGCCAATCACTACGGACTGCCCCCAGCCACGGTGAGCGCATTCTAAAGCTGCACGCATGACATTGACATTGCCAATGCACTCAAAGCTATGATCTACACCCCATTGCGTCATCTCGATGATGACTTGCTGAATGGGCTTATCAAAATCTGCTGGATTGACAAAGTCAGTTGCACCAAAGTACTTAGCTAATTCAAATTTAGCGGGATTTATATCGATTGCAATGATCCTACCAGCCTTAGCCAATTTGGCACCATGAATTACGGCTAAGCCAATACCACCCAAACCAAACACCGCCACACTATCACCCTCTTGTACCTTGGCAGTATTTTTGACAGCGCCCAGCCCAGTGGTCACGCCGCAGCCTAATAAGCATACTTGCTCAGGGTTGGCCAATGGATTGATTTTTGCTAAAGAGACTTCCGCAACTACGGTGTATTCGCTGAAGGTAGAGCACCCCATGTAATGAAAAATAGGCTTACCTTGATAGGAGAAGCGCGATGTGCCATCAGGCATCAAGCCCTTGCCTTGAGTGGTGCGTACTGCGGTACACAAGTTGGTCTTACCACTCTTACAGAAAAGACATTGACCACATTCGGCGGTGTAAAGCGGAATGACGTGATCGCCCGGCTTAACACTAGTAACACCTTCGCCTACTTCAACTACGATGCCAGCACCTTCATGCCCCAGTACCACCGGAAAGAGACCCTCTGGATCTTCACCTGAGAGTGTGAATGCATCGGTATGGCAAATGCCTGTATGCGTAATCTTGACGAGTACTTCGTGTTTTTGAGGAGGAGCAACATCAATTTCTGCTACTTGCAAGGGTTCCCCTGCCTTGAATGCAACAGCGGCTCTTGATTTCATGGGCTTACTCTCCTGATTAGTGCGGCAAAGCCGAACACTTCAGCAGACTATACCAAGCTAATGGCAGATGCGTAGAGGTAGATTTTAGTGATGCTGTAAATAGTTCATCACCCAAGCTGGATCGCTGTCACTTGGGAATATGGGGTAATGCACCGCTTCAATCACACCGTTATTAGCGATGAGCGTGACGCGCTTAAGCAAAGTCATGTCTGCAGCAACAAAGGTTGGAAGCTGTAAAGCCTTCTGAAATAGTAGCTTGTCATCACTCACTACCGGAAAAGGCAAGTGCAAACGGTCGGCCATCTCTTGTTGGTAATCGGTCGCTTGTGTGCTTAAGCCCACCACTTCAGCGCCGAGTGCTTGCAGCTCTTGATAGTGATCCCTAAAGGAGCAGCTCTGCGGTGTACATCCTCGAGCACCAGGTATTTGATCCCAGCCCTCAGGCAGGGCAACATTGGGTTGACCAGTCATTGGATAGCAATAGATCACTAGCTTTCCAATCAGGCTGCCCAAGTCAATGAATTTGCCAGTAGTGGCTTGTAAAGCAATGCGAGGTAGCCTCATCCCGATTAGATGATCGGTAGCGCCGTCATCTTTTGGAACGGGAAGATCGGTAGGAAGTTGATTTAGATTGGTCATGAACTGATTCCTTACGGTCTACTCAATTAATCGAACTTAGATCTCATAGACATCACCCTCATTATTCATTGCCTGCTCAACAATTTTGCGCGTCAGGGTTGGTGAAAATAACTCAATGAAGGTATAGACAAATGATCTGAGGTAAGCACCTTGCTTAACGCCTAGATGTGTGACGTTACTGCCAAATAAGTGCCCAACCGGAATCACTTTCAAATTACGGTCCCTATCCGCATCGTATGCCAAACCAGCAACGATACCGACGCCCATGCCGATTTCAACATAAGTCTTAATGACGTCCGCATCAATGGCCTCCAAAATAATGTCAGGCTGCAAGTTGCGTTGCAGAAACGCAGCATCAATTTTGCTGCGACCTGCGAAGGCTTTGTCATAGGTAATCAGCGGGTACTTGGCAACTTCTTCTAGGGTGATAGCAGCTTGATTTAGTAGGGGGTGGCTCAATGGCACCATGAGAACATGTTGCCATTGATAGCCAGGTAAAGCCAGCACGCCAGGGGTATTGGCGATACCTTCAGTGGCAATGGCTATATCGGCACGGTCTTGGGTAAGTAGATCAGCAATTTGACCTGGGTTGCCTTGCTGAATGCTGACGCGCACTTTGGGAAAGCGCTTAGTAAATTCACTTAATACTTTAGGTAAGGCATAGCGCGCTTGTGTATGCGTGGTGGCAATCACGAAGTTTCCCTGATCTTGACTAGCAAAATCTTTGCCCACACGTCGCAGAGTTTCTACTTCATCTAAGATGCGTTCAATCGAGACCAAAATGCGTTTGCCTGGCTCAGTGAGCGAGCGAATGCGTTTGCCGTGACGCCGGAAAATTTCAACACCCAACTCGTCTTCGAGTTCAATAATCGCCTTCGAGACCCCTGGCTGCGAGGTAAAAAGCGCCTTAGCAGCAGTAGTGAGATTAAAGTTTTGCCTGACGGCTTCCCGGACAAAGCGAAATTGGTGCAAATTCATGAGGATTCCATTCTATATATCTTTAGCGATATATAGATTAAATTCTATATGAATATCCAATAATTATGATTTTGATACCCAGCGCAATCCCAAAATGGCTAAGAGGAAGTAAAACAAGGGGGGTGTCAAAGCTGTCAGTAAAGGTGGCCATGAACCAAGTAGCCCTACGTTGGAGAACAAAGAGTTAAACAACTGAAAACTCATGCCCAGCATAATGCCGCCAAAGACTTTGAAGCCCACACTTCCAGCGCGGACTTTGAGATAAGCAAAGGGTAGCGCTAAAGCGAGCATCACAAAAATGGTCAGCGGATAAATCACCTTCTTCCAAAATGCGATCGCATGACGTTGAATATCTTGCTTGTTATCTTGTAAGTGAGAAATAAAGCGGCCTAGACTCAGGATCGACATTTTCTCTGGGCTAATCAGCAGGACACCCAAGATTTGCGGGGTGACTTCGGAGACCAGGCTGATGGTGGGGTGTTTATAAGTGTGAGCGGTGTACACGGGCTCAAGCGAATCGGTTTGTTTAGTTTCTGTAAAGCGGGTTTCTGTTACCTCATTCAATACCCAGGTACCCATCTGGTCAAATTGCCCGCTGACAGCGCTACGAATCGAGAGCAAGCGATACATATCATCGAATTCATACATACGGATATTAGCAATCTCATTATCTTTCTCGATCTTGCCCACGTTGACATAACGTACTCCAGGTCTAATAGGACCGTTCCCATCTTCATCACGCAATCGGTCTTTGACCCAAACACCTGTTTTAAATTGAGAGGTATAGGCAGAGCCTAGGGCTTTCATCCGTATCTTCTCGGAGAGATTCTCTGTGTATGGGCCCACACCCTCGCTAATAATTAAGGTCAGCACGATGAGGGGTAAGGCAATTTTCGCTAAGGTCAGCAATCCTCGTTTTGCGTCTAAACCCGCAATTCGCAAAATGGTGAACTCAGATTGACTCGCAAGCATGGCAAAGACATAGATTCCCCCAATCAAACCAGCGATCGGAATGATTTCAGAGATGCGGCTGGGCGCCTTTAGGAGTACATGCAACAAAGCTAAAGGCAAGGTGTAGGCACCCTTGATGGAGCCTAGCTCACTCAAAATATCAAAGAACAAAAAGAGAGCTACCAAAGCAAATAAGATGAAACCAAACGCAGCGTAAATTTGCCGTGCTAAGTAGCGCTCATAAATAAAAGGAAAGAGCAATCTCATTTACTTATCCATGCGGGTAATTGACGGCGCCACCAATTTAAGGAGGGGTTGATGCGATTGCGAATGAGCACGATCGCCATGAGAATGGCAAGTAAGTGAATCAGCCAGACGCCCACAAAGACACTCACTTTGCCTTGAGAGACAAAATTTTGTGTCAGATTTAAGAGGTTGCTATAAATCAAATAAACCAGCACGGCATAAAATAGAGCAGTGTAGTTACCCAGGCGCGGGTTGACATACGCTAGTGGGATCGCAATTAGTACTAAGCCGAGCGCCATCAAAGGTAAGCCAACGCGCCACAACAGCTCAGCACGATTGGGGTTGAGGGTGGCAGGATTGGGGTCATCGAGCAATTCCATCACCGTCTTTTCTCGGTCACGCGGTGGCGGCTGCAAGGTTTCTTTGCTGCGAATATCCGTGGTGTAGTCATCAAATTCTAAGATGCGGAAATTGGGCTCGGCTGGTAAGCCTTCATAGCGACGTCCCTGATGCAGAACAATAGACTTACCCCCGTCGGCATTATTTTGCATATAGCCAGTAGAAGCAACTGCAACACTGACGCGTCCATTTTTCATCTCAGTGGCAAAAATATTCTTTACTTCATTTTTTTGGACGTCTAAGTCCTCAATAAAAAAGACGCGCTCGGCTTTGGCTGACTCTTTGAATTGCCCTGCAACGACCATCGCAACATCACTACGCTGTTGAAAACGTTGGCTGATGAGGGTGGACTCGCGATTAGCCCAAGGCCATACAAAAAGAGCCAACAAGGCAATGATGACAATAAGGGGGGCGGCAAACCGTAAGATTGGGCCAATCAGACTAGTAATGCTAAGACCACTTGCAAACCAAACGATCATTTCGGAATCTTTGTACCAACGTACCAAAACGATCAGCACAGCAACAAATAAAGAAACGGTGAGCAAAACTGCCATGTAACCCAGAGTGGCTAAAGCAATTAACACGAGGGTATCTTCTGGACTAACAGCGCCGTTAGCGGCAAATCCCAAAACGCGGATCACTAAGGTCGTAATCATGATGGTGACTAAGACCAAAAAGACACCCCCAGTCGTAAAACTGAGTTCGCGGCGAAGGGCTTGCTGAAAGATCATGAATGCGAGGTTATGTGTAAGAAAGTCTTAATGTGAATTTGCTAAAGTAAAGAATCTTCATGGAGGATAATGGATAAATACTGAATTACCCTTCCGAACTCACTTAAAGATGCTGTAATACATTATGACAATCCAATTTAGTACTAAGATTTTCCCGCAAGCTGAAATGGCTCACCCTAAGCAATTACAGTCTTGTTTTGCTGCCTTGCTCGCCCAAGCGACAGATTGCTTGGTTTTAGCCTACACCAAAGCGGATCTAGATGTTTTAGTGAGCTCTAAAGGGAAAGCTGGCTTTTTGGGTGAGCTCAATCAATTATTGGCTGGAAGCGTATTCCGAGCGCAGGCTTTAGGTGATTTAGATGAGATAGCAGCTTCGCTCTGCATTTTGCGTGCAGAGGCCTCTTGGCCGACGGCCAGCATTAAAGCGAAGCGGGTTTTACTGGTGAGTTTGGGTGATATGAAAGCGCCTGGCGCTCGCGGCTTGCCTGCTTATTCAAAAGTAGTGCGGGCTGCCGTTAAGCAACTCGGCGGTAATTCGATTGTGAGCGCGCTGTGGTTTGTGCCTAGCTTTGCACTGGGACACCGCTCAGATTTAATCGGCGAAGAAGTGCGCTTAACCATGCAATACGCAGGGGATCAGGCATACCGTTTTGGTGTGCGCCATCCAGCGCTGAAATTTAAAGCGAAAGATAAAGCAGATACGTTTGCAAAATTGGTATTTGCTGGCAATAACACTTGCGCTAAAGAGCTTAAGGCTGCAGTGGCTGAAGGTAGTGCGATGGTCGAGGGCATGAATCTTGCCAAGGATTTGGGTAATCTGCCTGCCAATATTTGTACGCCGCCCTATCTTGGCAAGACAGCACAAGGACTTGCTAAAAAAGTAGGCCTCAAAGTAGAGGTATTAGGTCGTAAGCAAATTGAAGCATTAAAGATGGGGTCGTTTCTGTCGGTAGCTCAAGGCTCCGATATGCCGCCGCAATTTATTGTGATGCGTCACCAGGGCGGTAAAGCAGGGGACGCACCAATTGTCTTGGTGGGTAAGGGAATTACCTTTGATACCGGTGGCATTTCACTCAAGCCGGGTGAGGCCATGGATGAAATGAAGTACGACATGTGTGGTGCCGCCTCAGTTATGGGCACTATGTACGCGATTGCGCAAATGCACTTGAAGAAGAATGTTATCGGCGTAATTCCCACTTGCGAAAACATGCCTTCAGGTCAAGCTACTCGTCCAGGAGATATTGTGACCAGCATGTCTGGCCAGACTATTGAAATTCTGAATACAGATGCGGAAGGTCGCTTAATTCTGTGCGACGCCTTAACTTACGTCGAGCGTTTTAAACCTAAGGCGGTAATTGATGTTGCCACCCTGACTGGCGCCTGCATCATTGCCCTTGGCCATGTCCACAGTGGCGTCTTCTCCGATGATGAGGGGCTGGTGGATGCCTTAAGCAAAGCGGGACACGCGTCCTTGGATACGGTTTGGCGTTTGCCTTTGGATGCTGCATATCAAGAGCAACTCAAATCCAATTTTGCGGATATCGCCAATATAGGTGGCCGCCCAGCAGGAAGCGTGACAGCAGCCTGTTTCCTCGCGCGCTTTACTGAGAAATACAAGTGGGCCCACTTGGATATCGCTGGTACAGCTTGGAAGAGCGGCGCTGCTAAGGGAGCTACTGGTCGTCCGGTACCACTGCTATTTAATTTCTTGCTTGAGCAAAAGTAAGCGCTTTAGTAATGGCAAGGATTGATTTTCACAGTAACGTCAAAGATAAGTTGGAATATGCTTGCCGTCTCACGCGCAAGATTTGGAGCGCTACAGCCGCAGGTGAGCCTGTCCGAAATATTGTGATGGTTGGCGAGAAGTCAGATTTAAAAACTTTGGATAACTTGTTGTGGACCTTTAGTAAGGTCGACTTTTTACCGCATTGCTATATTGATGAGGAAGCGGCGCTAGAAACGCCTATCGTCTTGACGGATGATCCTGCCTCACCCGCTTTGACAGGGCTACCTCATGCAGATGTCATGATCCATTTAGGAATGCGTATGCCCAAGGATGTCGCGGCTTTAGTGGCGCGCTTTCCCCGTATCGTGGAAGTAGTTACCGTAAATGAGGCAGAGCGTTTAGCTGGTCGTGAACGCTTTAAAGCCTATCGCGATCTAGGTCATGAGTTGCATAACTTTGATCAATCCAAAAGTTAATTGCTGTTGATTTAGGCCCCCATACTTCATGCTCATTCATCCTCAATTTGATCCGGCTGTCATTCACATTGGATCTTTTGCGATCCATTGGTATGGTTTGATGTATCTCATGGCCTTTGTACAATTTTTACTATTGGGTCGCATGCGTATTCGCGAGCCTCGGTATCAGGCTTTAGGATGGACGTATAAAGACTTAGAGGATCTCTTGTTTGCAGGAGTCTTGGGTGTCGTATTGGGCGGTCGCTTAGGCTATACCTTGTTTTACATGCCGGGTTATTACTTGGCAAACCCGCTCAGTATTCTCAAAATTTGGGAAGGGGGCATGTCCTTTCATGGTGGTTTATTGGGGGTGCTCGTAGCATTGGCTTGGTTTGCGCATCAACGCAAAACAAGCTTTCTTTTTATTGGTGATTTGGTCGCCCCCTTGGTTCCTTTTGGTTTGGCATTTGGCCGCTTAGGTAACTTTATTAATGGTGAGTTGTGGGGCAGGCCCACCGATCTTCCTTGGGGCATGGTCTTTCCTTTGGTGGACTCCTTGCCGCGTCACCCTTCGCAAATCTATCAACTCTTTGGTGAAGGGCTCCTGCTCGGCACCGTTTTATGGATTTACTCTAGCAAACCAAGACGCTTAGGTCAGGTTTCAGGGCTGTTCTTATTAGGTTATGGCCTCTGTCGCTTTTTGGCAGAGTACGCCCGTGAGCCAGATGCGTTTTTGGGTTTACTAGGATTGGGCTTGTCGATGGGTCAATGGCTTTGCGTGCCGATGATTTTCTTGGGTGGGTATTTGTTGCTCGTCCCCAAAGAAAAAGCTAGCCAAAATAGGAATATGGCTGCGTAAGAAACTACAGGTATTCCCTTGGTCAAATTGCTCGATTTAGTGTCAATTTCTAGTATATTAGAGGCACTTTGAACGGTAATCAGCACTTTTAGCATCCCCCAACACCTAAGTTAACTCCTTAATAAATCCTTATTTGAGAATGAAGCATGCTTGAAAAGCTAGCAAAAGCACGATATTTTTCACGCGTTGTCGGTGCCGTCAATCGGCTTGTTTCTGAGCGTGGCGAATCCAATGCGGTGAGTATGGCGGACGAGGTCATCAACAACTATCGCAAGCTCTCAAAAGATCAGCATGTTCGTTTCTTTACTTTCTTATTTGAAAAGTTGAATCCAGATGCTGCAGCAGTAGTGAGTGCTGCACAAGAATTTGCCGCTGAAGCAAATGCACGCAATTACATTCGCTTACAACGGGCCAGTGAGCCTGCACGTCAAGAATTGTTTCGCCGCCTGAATCGCGCCAAAAATGGTACCGCTGCTTTAGTAGCCATGCGCCGAGACTTGTTGCAGGTATTAGACAAAAAGCCTGAGTTAACTGCTGTGGATTTCGATCTACGCCATCTTTTGTCATCTTGGTTCAATCCTGGGTTCTTGAAGATGCATCGGGTGGATTGGAAATCGCCCGCTGAGGTTCTAGAGAAGTTGATTCAACATGAAGCGGTGCATGCTATTGACGGTTGGGATGACTTGCGTCGGCGCTTGCAACCCGATCGCCGTTGTTTTGCTTTCTTTCATCCACAGTTACCAAATGAACCTTTAATCTTTGTCGAGGTTGCCTTACTGCCGGAGATTCCTTCTCTCATTGCACCTCTGGTGGATAAGAAAGCGGAAACGGTTGAACAGGTTTCGCAATATAAGGTCGCTGCGTTTTATTCAATCAGCAACTGCGAACCTGGGCTGCGCGGTGTCTCCATGGGCAACTTCCTGATTAAGCGGGTTGCCGAACAACTGCATGCAGAATTTCCGGGGCTAAAGACCTTCGTCACACTTTCACCCATTCCCGGCTTTATTGACTGGATCGCTGCAGGCGCTGAGCTTGGCAATTCACCAGCTGCAGAGCAAGTGAAACCGGCCGTCAAATTGGCGCGTGAAAACGCTTTAGCCAGCCTCCATTTAGAGAGTAAATCATGGCCTGAGCGCATTAGTGCCGGTTGGCATCCTGATTCAGCGAGCGAAAAAGAAAAAGCGGCTTTGATGTGTTTAGCGAGTATTTATTTAGGTGTTTGTTCGCCAGCACGTCAAGGCAATCCAGTTGCCAAGTTTCACTTGGGTAATGGCGCCAAACTGCATCAAATTAATTGGTCTGCTGACTTATCGCGTAAGGGTTTACGCCAATCAGCATCCTTGATGGTCAATTACTTATACGATCTTTCCGCGGTTGAGGAGAATCATGAGCGCTTTGCTAATGGTGAGGTCATCTATTCACGGCCAGTCGCCAAGTTAATGGCAGGTTGAGACTGCTGGCGCAACATTAGTAGTAAATCAGTGCCTTAAATTAGGGCAATTTTAAATAGGGTTTAAAATCGTTTTTGCTTAAATAGGTAGCTTAGAGGTTGGTTCAAAGTTGATAATAAAAAAATAATCACGAATTATTAGGAGATAACCATGTCAGACTCAAATCAGATTAGTTCATTACGTCGCCAATTATTATTGGGCGCAGCTGGCGCCTCATTGGCAGGCTATAACTTACCCACTTGGGCGCAGGACGCTTCCAAGAATTTAAAAATTTCACATCAATTTCCTAGTGGTACGGATTTCCGCGACCGTCTGTGCAAAAAGTTTGCAGAAGAGGTCAGCAAAAGAACCAAAGGTGCATTGAAGTTCGATGTCTACCCACAGTCTTCCTTGATGAAGACCAACGCCCAATTTAGCGCACTCCGTAAGGGCGCGCTTGACCTCAGCTTTTACCCATTGCCGTATGCAGGTGGTGAAGTTGTCGAGGCCAATATTGGTTTGATGCCTGGTTTGGTAACTAGCTATGAACAGGGCGCGCGTTGGAAAAATGCTGAGGTTGGCAAGATTCTGAATAAAGTACTCGAGTCCAAAGGCATTGTGATTGTGAGCTGGGTATGGCAAGCCGGCGGTGTTGCTACTCGCTCAGGTCCTATTATTGTTCCTGATGATATTAAGGGCGTGAAGTGCCGTGGCGGTAGTCGTGAATTTGACATTATGCTCAAGGCAGCAGGTGGGTCAGTAATGACATCAATTCCCTCCAATGAAATTTATCAAGCAGTGCAAACGGGCTCTTTAGATGCTGCCTATACCTCTTCTGCTAGCTTGATGTCTTTCAAGTTGGCCGAGCTAACTAAGAATTTCACCTCCGCTAAAAACAAGTCTTACTGGTTTATGCTGGAGCCTCTCATGATGTCCAAGGCCATTTTTGATGCCTTGCCAGCAAATCAGCGCGACATCATCATGGCGGTGGGTTTGGAAATGGAGAAATACGGTACAGAGCAAGCAAAGCTAGACGATATTGATGCCGCGATTGCGTTCGCTAAGGGCGGCAATAAGGTGTTTGAGTTGGATATGGCTGCAGTTGATAAATGGAAGGCAGTTGCTAAGGGCTCCGCATGGAAAGACTTTTCCGACCGGAATGAAACTTGCGCAGCCATGATGCGTTCAGCGGAAAAGATCTCTTAATATGATGCGCCTTCTTCAAGCGCTTGACAAATGGATGTCAGCGCTCAACAAATTTATTGTCCTACTAGGCGCCATTGCACTGATGGCTGCCGCTCTGATTTTGAGTTACAGCGTCTTGTCGCGTGCTATTTTCCATGAGGCGAATGACTGGCAGGATGAAGCGGCGCTATTCTGTTTGGTAGGAGTAACCTTTCTCTGCGCTGCTTACGTTCAAGAAAAGCGCGGCCATATTGGTATTTCGGCAATTGAAGGGCTCTTACCCCATCCAGTTAATCAAGTTCGTAGGGTTGCCATTGATATCATCTCCTGCCTGTTTTTCGCCTTCTTCTCGGTAAAGACTTGGGACTTACTGCATGAAGCTTGGGTCGATGGGCAGGTGACAAACTCCACTTGGGCGCCAGCCTTATGGATACCGTACGCGATGATGTTTGCGGGTATGTGTTTGTTGACCTTCCAGATTTTTTTACAAATATTCATCAGAAAACAAGTGGTCTCTGATCCATTAAGCGGAGGTCATTAATCATGTCTGTACTTAGCATTGGTATTTTATTTGCCATAGTGACCTTGGTCATTATGTTTTCGGGAATCTCGATTGCTTTCGCCTTGGGCATTGTGGCTGTCATCTTTATGGCCATTTTCATGCCTGCTTCTTCGCTGGATACTATCGCGCAGAATGTCTACGAGGAGATGTCGAGCATTACCCTGATGTCGATTCCGCTCTTTATCTTGAAGGGTGCTGCCATCGGGCGATCCCGTGCCGGTAAAGATTTATACGATGCATTGCATGTTTGGATGGGAAAAATTCCTGGCGGTTTGGGAGTAGCCAACGTATTTGCTTGTGCTTTGTTTGCCGCGATGGCGGGCTCAAGTCCAGCAACCTGCTCTGCGATTGGTAGCGCGGGTATTCCTGAAATGCGTAAGCGGGGCTACTCCCCAGGCTTTGCTGCAGGCATTATTGCGGCCGGCGGCACCTTGGGAATTCTGTTGCCACCCTCTATCACGATGATTTTGTATTCTGTTGCTGCAGAGCAATCCTTGGGCCGTTTATTTCTAGCGGCGATCGGTCCTGGCGTGATGCTCGTTTTATTCTTCTCTGCTTACACGGTGTATCGCTTTCGTAAAGAGTATTCCACTGCTTACAAGGCTTACCAGGTGAACGCAACTTCTGCACCAATTCTGGATCGCCAGACTTACACCATGCAGCAAAAGATTAGTGCTCTACCAAGAGTGCTACCTTTCCTATTGCTGTTAATTGGTGTGATGATGGCTTTGTATGGTGGCTATGCCACTCCAGCGGAAACGGCCGGTTTAGGCGCTGTCTTTGCCTTCGTGCTGATTGCAGTGATTTACGGTATGTGGCGTTTTAAGGATCTTTATCCACTGTTGGATGTGACTATTCGCGAGTCAGCGATGTTGATGTTCATTATTGGCATGTCCTTGCTTTTTGCCAACGTCATGAGCTATTTGCATTTAAGTCAAACCGCAGCCCAAGCGATCGTTGATTTAAATGCCTCACGTTGGATTTTGTTGGCCGCCATTTTATTTATGGTGATCATCTTGGGATTCTTTTTACCCCCTGTATCGATCATCTTGATGACTTCGCCAATCTTTTTACCTCCACTACGCGCTGCGGGATTTGATCTCGTTTGGTTTGGTGTGGTGATGACTATCGTCATGGAGACGGGCTTGATACATCCTCCCGTTGGACTCAATATTTTTGTCATCAAGAATATTGCGCCTGATATCACTTTGCGTGAAATTATTTATGGTGTGATGCCGTTTGTTGTCATCATGTTGCTTTCAGTAGTATTGCTGTGTTTTTTCCCAGAAATCGCTACTGGTTTATCAGATTGGGTAATGGGCACGCCGCTTGTTTAAGAATCTCAGAACTCAAGGAATGTTGTTATGAATTTGTATTCAGTACTAGAAAAAGGTTTCCCGAAGGACAAATCAGCCTGTGCCATTGAGACACAGGACGGTTTGTATTATTCATGGAAAGATATCGAGCGCGGTACCGCCATGATGGCAAATCTGCTAAAGAACCTGAAGTTACCTAAGGGTTCTCGGGTTGCTGTACAGGTTGAAAAATCTCCAGAAGCACTTTTTTTGTACCTCGCTACGATTCGTGCTGGCTATATTTATTTGCCATTGAACACGGCCTATCAAGCGGCAGAGATTCAGTATTTTTTAGAAAACGCTCAGCCAGCCCTGGTTGTTTGTACTAGCAAGAATTTCTCTTGGGTTTCGAAGGTTGCCTTCAAGTCAGGCACTAAGCATGTCTTTACTTTAGATGAAGATCGCAAGGGCAGTCTATTAGATCGCGCTAGCGTTCAGAGTGACAAGTTCAAAACAGTCGACATGAAAGACAATGATTTAGCAGCCATTCTCTATACCTCCGGCACAACTGGCCGTAGTAAGGGTGCGATGCTGAGCCACAATAATTTAGCGAGCAATGCCAAGGTACTGCAAAAGTTTTGGGGTTGGAAAAAAGGCGATGTGTTGTTGCATGCTTTGCCTATTTTTCACGTGCATGGATTATTTGTTGCGGCTCATGGCGCCTTAATTAACGGCAGCAAGATGATCTGGTTGCCACGTTTAGATACGGCGCAGTTAATTCATTACATGCCACAGTCCACGGTGTTGATGGGTGTGCCTACTTTTTATGTGCGTTTGTTAGCTGATAATGGTTTCAATAAATCAGTGACCCGCAATATGCGTTTATTTGTTTCTGGTTCGGCACCGTTGTTGACTGAAACTTTTAACAGCTTCAAAGAGCGTATCGGCCAGCCTATTCTAGAGCGCTATGGCATGAGCGAAACGGTCATGCTGGTATCAAATCCCTACCAAGGCGAACGCGTTGGCGGCTCTGTTGGCTTGCCATTACCGGGGGTTAAAGTCCGTGTTGTCGACGATAACAATCGACCTTGCGATGTGAATGAAATCGGTAATGTGCAAGTAAAAGGCCCAAATGTGTTTCAGGGTTATTGGCAGATGCCTGAAAAGACCGCTGAAGAATTTACTAAAGACGGCTGGTTCAAGACTGGTGACGTTGGGCGTTGGGGCGGAGCTGCCAACGGCGGTGAAGCTCCCAAAAACTATTTATGCATCGTTGGTCGTAGCAAAGACTTGATTATTTCAGGTGGTTACAACGTCTACCCCAAAGAGATCGAGAGTTTCATCGATGACATGGAAGGCGTGTTTGAGAGCGCTGTGATTGGCATTCCTCATCCTGACTTTGGTGAGGCTGTGATGGCGGTAGTAGTTCCTAAAGAAGGCGCTAAATTAGACTCACAGGCTATGATTGCCACCCTGAAAACCCAAATAGCGAATTTCAAAATTCCTAAGCGCTTAGAAGTTGTAGCTGACCTGCCACGTAATGCGATGGGTAAGGTGCAGAAAAATATTCTGCGTCAACAGTTCTCTAGCTAAATCAGTATCCAAACGCTTTGCGGCTTTCATTGAACATGAAGGCCGCAAGTAAAAACAGCATGATGCCGAAGATGCGCTTGAGTTGACCTACGTTTAGCTTGCGCGCCATTCGAGCGCCGAATGGCGCTGTAAATACACTCACCACCACAATGCACAGTACTGCTGGGATGTAGATAAAGCCCAAGGAACCTTCAGGCAGATTGGGGTTGCCCCAACTGCCGTACATATAACCCACTGTGGCTGCGGCCGCTATCGGAAATCCCAAGCCTGATGAGCTCGCCATAGCGGTGTGGGGCTTGACGTTGCACCAAAGCATAAAGGGAACAGTAATGAAGGCACCTCCTGCGCCCACTAAGCTCGCAAGCACACCGGCAAAAGCGCCAAATGAGAAAAGCCCTACTGGACCCGGAAGATCCCTGCCAGCCGTAGGCTTCTTATTAATGATCATCTGAATGGAGGTGTACACGATAAAGATGGCGAAGCCTAGCGAGAGCCAAGAGGTGTTAATTGCTTCAAATATTTCACTACCGCCGAATAAGCCGCCTAAAACCATACCAGGACTTAAAGACGCTACCAGCTTCCAGTCAATGGAGCCGTGTTTGTGGTGCGCCAAAATAGCCGAGGTAGTTGTAAATAAGATGGTGGCCATACCCGTCGCAATAGCCATATGCACTATGACATGCTGGTTAAAACCTAAATGATTAAAGACCAAAATCATGAAGGGCACCAAAATCATTCCGCCACCAATGCCGAGCAAGCCCGCCATAAATCCGGAAATACTCCCGCACAACATGAGCATCAAAATATCATTTATTGACATGAATTCCCCGCCTTAGCCGCTAGGCCGTCATCCTGAACCCTAAGGTTCAAGGTGGAACGGCTACTTTGTTTCGGGTGCATTAAGACTCTCAGGGAGTGAACAGCTCGAGGCTGCCACTGTGTAGGTTCAAAACGCTCACGCCCACAATGTAAAGATCGTTCCTGATGCTTGCGCATCGGTTCAAGGAACTATTGGCCTTGGCGAACCAGGCAGGGAAAAGGTTTGCATCAAGCTATCTACATGATCTTCTAAGGAGCGAACTTCTGCATGCAACTCAGAAAGGGCATCAGCGTCATCGATGGATGATGGGCTTGATGGGGAAGGGCTTGGTGCTGAAGATTTGAGGGTAATGAGATCGCCGGCAATTTTGATGGCGGCCATCATACTTGCCCGTTCGATACTGCGATTACCACCAGTGATTGCTAACTGAATTTGTTCATCGACTAAAGCGCAAGCAGAGCGCAGTAAAGGCTCATGCTCCGTACTCGTGGCAAGGGTAATTTTTTGTCCGGCGAGGGTTACTTCAATGCGTTGTTGGCTCATTGTCATCCTCTGGGGTAGGTGTTGCTGCGGCTGCGCCAAGTAAATTGAGTTGGCGGCTGTCGCTTTGTTCTGGCAAGCGACTCAGAATATGCTGAATGCGCTTTTGGGCATCTTCGATTTTGATTTCAAGTTGGTTGCGGTCATGATGCAAGCCCTTCACCGCTTCTGTGATCAAAAGGATCTTAGCGGCCACTCTTTTGATGGCGGCAGAAATATCCTCCCGAGTCGGAGAGGACGGGTCCGTGAAAGTTGAGGTGGGATCACTCATATAGCCATTGTAGCTCCGACTCGAAATCCCCTGCAGCTGTCAAAAAGCATATTTGGTCGTGAAGAAGTACGATCTTTTATCGCTTGGATAGTAAAAATAACTATTGGCAAAAGAACCATCTGCCATTTGGACGCTCGTAAAGCCTCCATAAGTTGAGTAAAGAGCATTGCCGACGTTCTTAATGGTGAATTTGCTATCCCACCCACCCGTTTTGTAGTTTAGAAATACGTCCCCAACGGTGTAGGAAGGCATGGGAGTTAAAGAGCTATAAAAGCCAGGAGTAGCGTCATAGTGTTGAGTTCCGACATAATTAACTACACCCCCAACAGACCAGTTCTGGTCTATGGAATAGTTTGCTCTAGCGTTTAACATTAAATTAGGAACGACTGGAATTGCTTGGCCGATATAAGGGCCATCAGCATAGTAAGACCGTTGAAACTTGCCCCCACCAGCAATGCTTAGGCGACTTGTAATATTTGCAGATGAATTGAATGCCACTCCTCGGCGGTTGATATTAAATGGCGAGTTGTAGTTGGCGCCTGTAGATGGATTGAAGGTGATTTCATTTTGAGAAACCGATGAAAAGAGCGAGCCGTTTAACCTGACGGTATCTAGCATCCAATTCCCTCCAACTTCATAGGTTTGGGCTGTTTGCGGTTTGAGGATGCCATTGAAAACTTGGCTTCCTGTCGTTGGATCAGAGCCCCAAAATTCATCAATATTTGGGAATCGATAGGATTGATTCCATTTCAAGTAGATGCTTTGGTTTTTGGCGTAATTAAAATTGAAGGCGGCATCGCCAGCGTTTGCTGAAAAAGTTTGATTTGCGCTTGATGCCCCATCTATCGAGCCTACCCCAGAAAAATAAGTACTCGCTTGCTGCGTCTGATGTCTCGCTCCCCCAGTAAAGGTGATGCCGTAAGTGATTGGTAATTTAAGTAGCCCATACACGGATTGATTTAATAATGAGGCACTTTGAACATTGTTGGTTTGGTTAGTGGGGTTATTGACATAGCCAAAGGGAATCATGTAACTGCTAAGTTGATTCGGACCGTATGACCCAATAGAGCCTTGCGAGGCTTTATTAAACTCGTAACCAAAAATAGCGCTTCCCAGGGTGCCAAAGTCAGCCTTGATGCGTGGGGAAAGATTGAGTTGCCAACCTGAAAGCGTGTTGCTGGTGTTAGACCAAATTGGTGTCCCTGTTGATGTATTAACTGCTGCATCAGTATCAAAAAAGGGATAGTTAAAGAATACGGTTCTATTGGTGTAAGAGGCATCGACTTCGCTTAAATAGCCTTCTGCCAACTCCTTAGTGCCCCCAAACCGGACTCCTGAATTATTGGCAGTGGAGCTTGAGCCAATATTTTTAAAGAAGGCTGCTTGTGGATTGCCACCGCCCACTTGGCCTAAAACAGCGCCTGGTAATTGCTCATTTGTATAACCGTAAAACAGGTCGACATACGCTTTATCGCTAGCACTAAATTTTTGCGTCACTTTGGCGTCAAAAGCGTACGCATTGGCCGCTGAATTTTGGCGCCAGCCATTGGTGTTCGATGTGTTAGCAGTTAATTGATACGTGGTGCTTTCATAGGTATCGCGCAGAATGGCATTGTTAATCAGCGTTCCAAAACTGCCATAGCTCACGCTTGCTTGATTGAGGGGCGAGGTATTGCCGTTGGTAATGATATTAATCACACCCCCAACCGCGCCATTGCCGTATTGCACGGATGCGCCACCTTGCAGAATTTCAATGCGCTCGATAGAGTCGATGGGAATAGACTCCCAAAAGACGGAGGACATGTCGATGGGGTTAATTCTTTGGCCATCGACAAGGATCAAGGTAGTGCTATTGGCCGTCATGCCGTAACCACCCATATCCACGGTGGCATCCAGATTTAATTGACCACCACCATTAATATTGCGCACATTGAGGCCGCCAATTTGCGACAAGACATCTGGAATGTTGTTAGACGTTGAGGCATCAATCTCATCCCGCGTGATAACTTTGACGTTTGCCGGTACCTCATTGAGGTTCTCCTCAAATCGTGAGCCGGTAACGATGACCGTGGATTGGTTTGCTTGGGCAATGACTGCGAAGGAGTGAATCGCAAGAATGGCTCCGCAAAGCACAGAGCGCAATGCTCTTGCCGATGTAATGCTGAACTGCTGCTGCATGATGAACTTCCCGTTGACGCCCCCAATAGCTCACATCCCCGTAAGCTGGGTTGAACGGAATTTCACAATCTGAGATTTCTGGCGTCAATGGTTGACCCTTGCCAAGCTGGCACGGGTAACTTCATCGGCGCGCGAAGGTCCCCGTCCGCAAAATTCCACCTGTCTTGGCCGGTATCCGGGCTGTAAACATCAGAATCTTGCCTTCCCATGCAATTGACTTGCACAGTGGCTTCATTAGATTCCTTTGATCTTCAATTCGCATTGAGGATGTATTCACTTACCGTTGCGGGGGCAGCACACTTTGAGTGTTTCCCGTTTAACTTTATTGCATTGCAATAAAGCACCACGACAGATGAATTCTATCTTATTCCTACTGTTTAAGCGCTTAAGCAGGGTTAAACCGCCTACAATATGGGTCTTGGAACAAAGGAATTATGTTTGCATTAAATAAGCACCCCGAAAAAAACCTGATTCGCTTGCAGTTGAGCCAAAACTCGGTCTTAAAGAACTTAGACTCCATGGCGCTGGCCGACTTAGAGCGGGATTTAGTTATTTCCGATCTTAAGAAATCAGAAATCCTGCTCAATCAAGGTGATCATCAGATGGAGCAGTACTTTGTTTTGGATGGCATTCTGAAAAGGATTGTTTCCAGTCCGGATGCCAAAGAAATGATTTTACGGTTTGCCATCGAAAAAGAGATTGAAACCAGCTACGCGGCATGGCGACTCAAGACCGCCGCCCCATATAGTATTGCTTCGGTAACCAAGGCGCGAGTAGCCCGTATGCCCATGAAAAAATGGGCTGAATTTCTGGAAGAGCATCCGCCTTTGAAGGAAAGCTTTGAGTTTGAGGTCATGCGCTTGATGAGTGAAATCATGGCTCATACCATTACCCTGCATATGCTCGACGCGCCTGGCCGAGTAGAGCGATTTTTGCGCAAATATGAGGATTTATTTGAGCTACTCCCTAAAAAAGAGTTGGCTGCCTACCTCAATTTATCTCCCGAAACTCTGAGTCGTCTTAAAACGAAGCACAAAGAGCTGTTCGTATAAAGAAATCCCCTTCCTAGGGGTGATTTCGAGGGAAATTGACCAAAGTCAATGATGATCCTTCTTGCATAAGCCTAATATTCAGATCTGCCCTAGAGGGTTATTTTTTATCCTAAAAACTAGTGGCAATTTCATCAATTTATTGGAGACCGTTATTACTAGTGCGCTTGCAGCAAATTTTTTTGATAAGACTGCACGGTAATTAACTTAAAGAAATTCTATGACAACAGATAATCAGCAAAACGTAGCTCTCACCGATGGCTTTCACCTTGTAATCGATGCGCTCAAGGCGAATGACCTCGACACCATTTTTGGCTTGGTTGGTATTCCGATTACCGATCTATGCCGCCTTGCACAAGCTGAGGGCTTGCGATTTATTGGTTTCCGTCATGAGCAGCATGCAGGTAACGCTGCCGCGATTGCTGGTTACATGACACAAAAACCGGGCATTTGCATGACTGTTTCTGCACCTGGTTTTTTGAACGGTTTGACTGCACTCGCCAATGCGACGGTGAACTGCTTCCCGATGATTTTGATTAGTGGCTCAAGCGAACGTGAAATCGTGGACTTGCAGCAAGGCGACTACGAAGAGATGGATCAGCTCAATGCTGCCAAGCCATACGCTAAAGCTGCTTATCGTATTAATCACATTGAAGATATCGGCATTGGCTTTGCCCGTGCGATTCGTGCAGCCGTTTCAGGTAGACCTGGTGGCGTATACCTCGACTTGCCTGCACAGTTGCTAGCGCAAACTATGCCAGCGGAAGAGGCGAAGAAGACGATTTTCAAAGTGATCGATCCAGTGCCCCGTCAAATTCCTGCACCAGATGCGGTTGAGCGCGCTCTTAATGTTTTGAAGAATGCGAAGCGCCCATTAATTTTGTTGGGCAAGGGCGCAGCTTATGCCCAAGCAGATGACGACATTCGTGCCTTGATTGAAAAATCAGGCATTCCTTATTTACCTATGTCGATGGCAAAAGGTCTCTTGCCAGATACGCATCCTCAATCTGCCTCTGCTGCTCGCTCTTATGTTTTAGCTGAAGCTGATGCGGTGTTGTTAGTTGGTGCGCGTTTGAACTGGTTGTTGGCTCACGGTAAAGGTAAAACTTGGGGTAAAGAGCCTAAGAAATTTATTCAGATTGATATCCAAGCGAACGAAGTGGATAGTAACGTCCAAATCGATGCACCATTGATCGGCGATATTGGCTCTTGCGTTGGCGAACTCCTCAAGGGAATCGCTGCGGTTCCTAAGCCAAGTGCTGAGTGGATTGCTGCAATCACTGAAAAGAAAGACAAGAATTTAGCCAAGATGGCTGAAACCTTGGCTAAAGAAGCGGCGCCAATGAACTTCCATGGTGCCTTGCGCGTGATTAGGGATGTGATTAAAAAGAACCCAGATGTGAACTTGGTGAACGAAGGCGCTAACACGCTCGACTATTGCCGTGCCATCGTTGATATGTACAAACCGCGTAAACGCTTTGATTCTGGTACTTGGGGAATTATGGGTATCGGTATGGGCTACGCAATTGGTGCTTCAGTTATCAGCGGTTTACCTACCATCGCTGTCGAGGGTGATAGTGCCTTTGGTTTCAGCGGCATGGAGCTGGAAACCATTTGCCGCTACAAGTTACCTATCACTACCGTTGTATTCAACAACAATGGTGTTTACCGTGGCACGGATATCAATACTAGCGGTAGCGATGATCTCGCGCCAACCGTATTTATCAAAGATGCGCGTTACGATAAGATGATTGAAGCATTTGGCGGTGTTGGCTACTATGTCACCACCCCTGCAGAGTTAGAAGCTGCTTTAACGGAATCATTAGCGGCTGGTAAGCCTGCCCTCATTAATGCAGTGATTGATGAGACAGCGGGAACAGAGAGTGGTCGTTTGACGAACTTAAACCCCACTTCAGCAGCCCATAAATAATTTAAGTAACACGACAGTAATTTTAAGGAGAAGCAATATGACTAAACCACTAGACGGCATTCGTATTATTGATTTCACACACGTTCAGGCTGGCCCTGCATGTACTCAATTGTTGGCTTGGTACGGCGCTGATGTTATTAAAGTTGAGCGTCCAGGTTCTGGCGACGTAACTCGTAGCCAATTACGTGACGTACCAGATGCAGATGCTTTGTATTTCACGATGTTGAACGGCAACAAGCGTTCTTTAACTTTGGATACCAAGACGCAAGAAGGTAAAGAAGTGCTCGAGAAGTTGATCAAAGTTTCTGACGTGATGGTTGAGAACTTCGGTCCTGGCGCATTAGACCGTATGGGTTTTAGCTGGGCGCGCATTCAAGAACTGAACCCAAAAATGATCATGGCTTCGGTTAAAGGTTTTAGCGATGGCCACTCATACGAAGACTTAAAAGTCTACGAAAACGTTGCACAGTGTGCTGGTGGCGCCGCTTCTACTACTGGTTTCTGGGATGGTCCTCCTACTGTTTCTGCTGCTGCCTTAGGTGATTCCAACACGGGTATGCATTTGGCAATTGGTATTTTGACTGCATTAATGCATCGTCAAAAAACCGGCAAAGGTCAAAAAGTTTCCTGCTCAATGCAAGATGCCGTTTTGAATTTATGCCGCGTTAAATTACGTGATCAACAGCGTTTGGACAAAATTGGATACCTCGAAGAGTATCCACAGTATCCACACGGTTCATTTACTGATGTCGTACCTCGCGGCGGTAACGCTGGTGGTGGCGGTCAGCCAGGTTGGGTTTTGAAGTGTAAGGGCTGGGAAACTGATCCTAACGCCTATATCTACTTCACCATTCAAGGCCATGCTTGGGAGCCAATCACTAAAGCAATCGGCAAGCCAGAGTGGGCAACCGATCCAGCGTACATGACTGCAGAAGCACGTCAAGATAAGATTTTTGATATCTTCGCTACGATTGAAGAGTGGCTCAAAGATAAGACGAAATACGAAGCAGTAGATATTCTCCGTAAGTTCGATATTCCTTGCGCACCAGTTCTTTCGATGAAGGAATTGGCGAATTCACCAGACCTGCGTAAGAGCGGTTCGATTGTTGAAGTTGACCACAAAGTACGTGGTAAATATTTGACTATCGGTAGCCCAATCAAGTTCTCTGACTTGACAGTAGAAGTTGGTCCATCACCAGTGTTGGGTGAGCATACTAACGAAGTGTTGGCAGACCTTGGTTACGATGCAGCAGCGATTAGCAAGTTGCATGAAGCTAAAGCCGTTTAATTAGCCTTAAAGTTGGTAAAGAAAAGCGCTCCTAACGGGGCGCTTTTTTATTTCACCATTGCTTGAGAAACTCAGTAGACTAAGAATATGAAAACTCACATTGATCTGAATCAACTCATAGAGGGCGTGTGCGATGCCATTATTGTGGCTGATGCCCAGCAAAAAATAGTTCTTTGGAATGCGGCAGCCACGCGCATTTTTGGTTATTCCGAAGTGGAGGCTTTGGGGCAGCATCTTGACATGATTGTTCCCGAACGCCAACTGCATCGACACAATGAAGGCTACGCTAAATCCATGAGCACCGGCACTACTCGCTATGGAAGTTCACTATTAAAGGTTCCTGCTAAGCATAAAGACGGTCACCCGCTATCGATCGCATTTACTGTGGGGATGCTGTTCGATGAGCGGCATCGAGCCACGGGGGTGGCGGCTGTGATTCGGGACGAAACTGAGCGTTTTGCCGAGGAGCGGGCTTTAAAAAAGCGTCTTGCAGATTTGGAAACGCCCAGTTCATAACTAGACTGGGTTGATTGGTATGCACCCTTGGCGGGCTGAAGATCAAGCCCCGCCCCATTTGTTAGTATTTTTGGCTGGTAAAATTGAACTAATTCAAAATTTCAATCTTTATTAGGACTTAAATCATGGCAAAAGCATTAGAGGGGGTCAAAATCCTCGATTTCACACACGTTCAGTCTGGGCCTACTTGCACGCAATTACTAGCTTGGTTTGGCGCAGATGTTATCAAGGTAGAAAAATCCGGTGAGGGTGATGCTACCCGCGGTCAATTACGCGATATTACCGATGCGGATAGCCTGTATTTCACAATGCTTAATCACAATAAACGCTCTATTACTGTCAACACTAAGACAAAAAGCGGTAAAGAGATTCTTGAGCGACTCATTAAAGAGTGTGATGTGCTGGTAGAAAACTTTGCACCAGGCGCATTGGATCGCATGGGTTTTACTTGGGAGCGGATTCAGGAGCTCAATCCTATGATGATCTTGGCATCTGTCAAAGGTTTCGGTCCAGGGCCTTACGAGGATTGCAAGGTGTACGAGAACGTGGCGCAATGCGCTGGCGGCTCGGCATCCACAACGGGATTTGATGATGGGCCACCGATGGTAACAGGGGCTCAAATTGGCGATAGCGGTACAGGTCTACATTTGGCACTAGGTATTGTGACGGCACTCTTCCAACGCACTCATAGTGGTCGCGGTCAAAAAGTATTGGTAGCAATGCAGGATGCCGTACTGAATTTGTGTCGTGTCAAACTGCGCGATCAGCAACGTTTAGAGCGGAACGGTGTGATGAAAGAATATCCACAATACCCTAACGGGACTTTTGGCGAGAGCGTACCGCGCGCAGGCAACGCCTCTGGCGGTGGTCAGCCGGGCTGGATTCTGAAATGCCAAGATTGGGAAACCGATCCTAATTCCTATATCTATGTCGTTGTTCAGGCTCCTGTCTGGGAGGCAATTTGTAAGGTGATTGGTAAAGAGGATTGGATTACCGATCCCGGCTATGCAACCCCTACGGCACGCTTACCCCGGTTGATGTCGATTTTTGCTGAGATCGAAAAATGGACGATGACTCATACTAAGTTTGAAGTAATGCAAACCCTAAATCAATATGACATTCCCTGTGGACCGATTTTGTCCATGAAGGAGCTTGCAGATGATGAGTCCCTGCGCGCCACAGGGACTGTGGTTGAAGTTGACCATCCGATTCGCGGCAAGTATCTCACCGTGGGTAATCCTATCAAGTTGTCTGATAGCGAAACTGAAGTCACGCGCTCACCCCTGCTCGGTGAACATACCGATGAAATTCTATCTGACTTAGGATTTAGTACAGATGAATTAATCTCTTTGCGCCACGAGAAGGTGATTTAATATGCGGATCGCTTTGATTGGAAGTGCTGATTTTGGTAAGGCTGCGTTAGAAGCCTTTATGGATCGGGGTGACGAGATTGTTGCTGTCTTCTGCCCACCCGATAATCCAAAGTCCACTAAGCCAGAAGTCCTTAAGGAGGCTGCGATAGCACGGGGGCTCACGCCTCTACAGTTTGCTTCCTTAAAGGGATCTGACGCCTCTCAGGCGATGATTGATAGTAAAGCCGACATTTGCGTCATGGCCTATGTCACGCAGTTTGTGCCGCAAGAGTTGGTCAAATTGCCAAGGCATGGCACGATTCAATATCACCCCTCTTTGCTGCCAAAATATCGAGGTCCCAGCGCAATTAACTGGGCAATTGCCTTAGGGGAAGAAAAAACCGGTTTAACGATCTTCCGCCCCTCCGATGGTCTTGACGAAGGTGCCATCATCTTGCAAAAAGAAGTGCCGATTGGGCCTAACGATAGTTTAGGCAAGATCTACTTCGAGCATTTGTTTCCCTTGGGAGTGCTGGCATTGCTTGAGGCTGCAGATCTAGTGGTTGCGGAACAGCATCAAGAGCACATTCAGGATGAGTCACTCGCTAATTACGAAGGTTGGTTTGATAGTAGGGCTGCACAAATTCATTGGACGACACACATTAATCAGATTTATAACCTCATTCGGGCGTGCAATCCAGCGCCGGGTGCGTGGACTCAATTTGGCGAACAAAAAGTACAGATCTACGATTGCCATAAGCACATCGCTCAAACGTTTTCTGCGGTTAAGGGTAAGGTCGGTGAAGTGACGCAGATTACCTTGCATTCTTTCTTTGTTGCCTGCCAAGGTGGTCAGATTGAAGTGCTTAAGGCAAAAGGGGCAGCAGGAAAAGTCAGTGGCGCCGAATTAGCCAATGAGTTAAAGCTCGAAGTGGGGCAGTTCTTTACTCTGTGAGCCGCAAGGCGGATTAGATTTCGAGGTTGTCGATTAAGCGAGTGTTCCCTAGCTTTGCAGCAGTCAAGATGACCAGCTGCTCGCCAGCCAAGAGGGCTTCATTGGTGGAGGGCGCTAGATCAGACTGCTGACGAATTGCCACGTAATCTGGTTGCCAGCCTTGGTGGACTAATTGAGCCACGGCTTTTTTCTCAATCGCGTCGATAGCTGCTTTATTGCGGTTGCTTAATTCCAGGACTTCGTGGCGCACATGACGCAATACATCCTGCAATTGCGGTGCAATCGCACGCTCTGCAGCAGAGAGGTAGCCATTGCGCGAAGATAGGGCTAAACCATCATCGGCACGAATAGTTTCCCCTGCAACAATTTCTACAGGTAATGCAAACTGCTTTGCCATCTGCCGAATAATCATCAGCTGTTGGTAATCTTTTTTACCGAAGACAGCGACTTTGGGTTGAACGCAAGAGAGGAGTTTAAGCACGACAGTGCAAACCCCTTTAAAGAAACCAGGACGAAACTCCCCCTCCAAAATATCCCCCAACTGCTGAGGTGGATCTACGCGATATTCTTGAGGCTGAGGGTAGAGCTCTCGTTCGGTTGGCGCAAATAGGATGTAAACACCTTCCTTCTCCAGTTTATCGATATCCGCTTGCATGGTGCGCGGATAACTGTCGAAGTCTTCATTGGGGCCAAACTGCAAGCGATTTACAAAAATACTGGCAACCACGGGATCACCATGTTGGCGTGCTAAACGCATCAGGGATAAATGACCCTCGTGCAAGTTGCCCATTGTGGGAACAAAGGAGGCGCGATTTTGACCGCGCAAGTGATCCCGTAACTCCTGAATATCGCTAATGATCTTCATGCGCTAGGTGTATAGGCAAGCCGCACGTAAATTGGCGCGTAGGGCTCAGCTTGGGTAATTTCTACTAAGGCTTCCCGCGACAGCTCAAGCATGGCAATGAAGTTCACAATGACAACGGGAACGCCACCACCAGACTGAATTGCATCCTCAAATAATTCGCCAAACTCGACAAAACGAGTGCTTTGTAGGCGTCTTAAGATACGGGTCATAAAATCCCGCACAGACAGGGTTTCACGGGTAATGGTGTGGTGTTGATTGAGTTTGGCACGGTGCAGCACGTCACGCCAAGCCGCTTGTAAATCTTCTACATCAACATCTGGCCAAGTGACGGCAACAGTGGTGTCAACGTATCCATGAGCAATCTGAAAATCTCGCCCTTGTTGTGGCATTTGATCTAACTCTTGAGCAGCAAGCTTCATACGCTCGTATTCCAGCAGGCGACGTACTAACTCAGCGCGGGGATCTTCAACCTCTTCATCACTATCGGCTTTTTTCATCGGCAAGAGCATGCGCGATTTAATTTCGATGAGCATGGCGGCCATCAGCAAATACTCAGCAGCAAGCTCGAGATTATGATGACGAATTTGATCGATATAGCTCAAGTACTGCAATGTGACTTGAGCCATCGGAATATCTAGTACATTGAAATTCTGCTTACGAATCAGATAAAGCAACAGGTCTAATGGGCCTTCAAATGCCTCTAAAAAAACCTCTAGAGCATCTGGTGGAATGTATAAATCAGTAGGTAGCTTAAATAAAGGCTCACCGTACAGCTTGGCAAAAGCAGAGGACATCCCGTCCGTAACGGACGGAGTGCTGTCGAGCAAATCCGGTAGGATCGGCTGCGGGTTTAGTTCAGTCATTCGAATACACGTAGCCGCGCTGTTTCACCTTAGCGGCCTTGGCACGACGCTGTTCTTCTACTGTCAGCGGTTCTTTATCCCATAAAAGCGCACGACCCGCCTGCTGACCGGCCTCTAAATCAGGCTTCTGGGATTTCAGTTCTTCTAAAAACTGGGTGAACTCGGATTGATATCTTGCCATGGTATTTCCTAAAATTCTTAATAAATTCAATTACTTACAATAATATAGGTATTTACATACTGCTAATACCCATATTATATAGGCCTATTTCTTTACAAATTCGCGGCCAACAAAGCTTCGATTTGAGGCGCCTCTACACGGGTCATGAGATGTTTGTATGGCTTGATAGGGCTCTGACTGTTTAAAGGCGTGTGGACATGCCCCCAGTTCAGGGGCGGTATGGATAAAAACTCCTCTACTCCGACAGCGATATTAGGCAACACCGGCTTGAGATAGAGGGTGAGTAAGCGAAACGCTTCTAAGGTCACGCTGCACACTCGCTGTAAATCTGCCTCTCGCTCTGGATCTTTGGCAATATCCCAAGGTTTATTGTCATCAACAAAGGCGTTCACTTGATCAGCTAATTCCATAACGGTACGCAATGCTTTTGCGTACTCACGAGCCTCATAGAGAGCCGCAATAGTTTCACTAGCTCCGGTGATATGAGTTATCAAGGTGTGATCCATTGCTTGATCATTTACCACCCCAGCAAAACGCTTCACTAAGAATCCAGCGCTACGGCTGGCGATATTGATGTACTTGCCTAAAAGGTCGCTGTTCACGCGTGCGACAAAGTCTTGAAGATTCAGATCCAAATCTTCTAAGCTGTCATTAAGTTTGGTGGCAAAGTAATAGCGGAACCATTCGGGATTAAAGCCGCACTCCATCACGCTATGTGCTGAGATGAGCGTGCCACGGGACTTGCTCATCTTTTCGCCATCGACTGTCAGGAAACCGTGGGCAAAAACATTGGTAGGCGTGCGGTAGCCAGCGAAATGTAAGGTTGCTGGCCAAAACAAGGTATGGAAATACAGAATGTCTTTGCCAATAAAGTGATATTGCTCGGTAGTAGTGTCAGGGCTGACCCACTCATCGAAGTTCAGACCAGTTTGCTCGCAATATTTGAGAAAACTCGCGTAATACCCAATAGGGGCATCAAGCCAGACGTAAAAGTATTTACCAGGAGCGTCCGGAATCTCAAAGCCAAAGTAGGGCGCGTCACGTGAGATATCCCAGTCACCCAACTTACTTTCACCAGGTTGACCGACCCATTCTTTCATCTTATTGCGCGCCTCAGGCTGAAGCGGTGTTTTTACTTGTGTCCAGTCGCGCAGGAAGTTCTCACATCGAGGGTCCGACAGCTTGAAAAAATAATGGTCTGATAATTTTTTGATCGGAGTGGCGCCACTCACAACGGAGAAGGGATTCTTTAAATCGGTTGGCGAGTAAGTTGCGCCGCACTTTTCACAAGAGTCACCATATTGATCTTTAGCGCCGCATTTTGGACATTCACCCTTGATAAACCGATCGGGCAAAAACATTTCTTTGACGGGATCGTAGGCTTGCTCAATGGTGCGCATTTCAATCAGGCCAGCATCGCGCAACTTCAGATAAATACTTTGAGAAAGCGTTTCATTCTCAGGGCTATCGGTGGTGTAGTAATGATCAAACGAGATCAGAAAATCATCGAAGTCACGTTTATGCTCTTGCCAAACCTTGGCAATCAGTTCTTTTGGTGTGAGGCCTTCTTTTTCCGCGCGCAACATAATGGGCGTGCCATGGGTATCGTCAGCCCCAACGTAATGCACTTCATGTCCCCGCATTCTCTGAAAGCGTACCCAAATATCGGTTTGGACATACTCCACTAAATGCCCAATATGAATTTGGCCATTGGCATAAGGTAAGGCGGAGGTCACTAAAAGGCGACGGGGTTGGCTGCTCATGAAAACGAACTTAAATAAGAATCAAATTAAAAAAAGGGCGAATATGAGATTATGGGGCTTAGGGCATGATCCAGCAGCCATTTTAAACTGCGGTTAAAGTAATCCCCGTTTGTAAAATGCCTTGAAACTTCGCTGTGAACCTATTAAGAGACTGCAATATGGCTGTTCCCCCCACAATTCAGATGTCCAACGCTTCGGTACCTTTGGTGCACGAGGTGGAGATATTGGACGAAGCAGGTCGAAAAAAAACCACCTTTATCCCCGGGGAGCGTCCTTTAACGATTTATTTGGATAAGCGTGAGGTCGTCACGCTGATGACCTTGGGAAGTGCGCCAGAGGCTTTGGTGTTGGGCTATTTGCGTAATCAGCGTTTAGTTGAGTCAGCGTACGATATCGAAAGTATCCAGGTTGATTGGGAGACGGATTCAGCAGCAGTCAAAACGCTTCGCAGTACAGTCAACATTGATGAGTTAACGAGTAAGCGGGTGGTTACCACCGGTTGCGGCCAAGGCACGATGTTTGGGGGCTTAATTGAGGAAATGGCGCAAATTCGTCTATCTGAAGGACCTATGCTGACCCAAGAGGCCGTTGTCGCGCTGGTCGATGAAATCCGCAAACATGACTCCATTTATAAAAAATCAGGCTCGGTTCACGCTTGCGCCGTATTTGAGCGGGACGGAAACCATGGCGTACGACTGCTTCATTTTATTGAGGATGTTGGGCGCCATAACGCAGTCGACTCCATTTCAGGCCTCTTATGGCTGGATAACAAAGTAGGTAGGGATTTAATTTTCTTTACTACTGGGCGTCTTACCTCGGAGATGGTGATCAAAGGCGCGCAGATGGGCATTCCTTTTTTGCTGACCCGCTCCGGCGTCACCCTGATGGGCCTAGAACTGGCTCGCACCACTAATCTCACCCTCTTATCCCGCTGCTCTGGCAAGCATTTCGAGATTTATAACGCCCCCGAGAGAGTTCAGCTCAGCTCAGTGAGCTAGTTTTTTGGTATGCGGTGAGGGTTGGTTTTACAATCACGGCATGACTATTAAATCAGACCACTGGATTCGCCGCATGGGCGAGCAAGGCATGATCAGCCCATTTGAGCCTGGTCAAGTTCGCCAAGATGCCGACGGCAACAAAATTGTGAGCTATGGCACCTCAAGCTACGGTTACGACATCCGTTGTGCCGATGAGTTCAAGATTTTTACCAACATCAACAGTACGATCGTGGACCCTAAAAATTTCGACGAACAATCGTTTGTGGATTTCAAGGGACCCGTCTGCATCATTCCGCCCAACTCATTCGCCTTAGCAAGAACGGTGGAATATTTTAAGATTCCTCGCAGTGTATTAACAGTCTGCGTTGGTAAGAGTACTTATGCGCGTTGCGGAATCATCGTCAACGTGACTCCGTTTGAGCCAGAGTGGGAAGGGTACGTCACCCTCGAGTTTTCCAACACCACTCCGTTACCAGCCAAAATTTACGCCGGCGAAGGTTGCGCTCAAGTACTATTTTTTGAGAGCGACGAAATTTGCGGTACGTCTTATAAAGACCGCGGTGGCAAGTATCAGGGTCAGACGGGTGTGACTCTGCCTAAGACCTAAGTTTCTTGTGACAATGGGTTGATTACGGGGTACCACGAGAGCCTAGTTAGCCAAGTGTGTGTCCGGCATGTTTATTTTCCTAAAAACGTACATCAAAATACGACTTTTATGGATATAGTCTCAGTTTTGCCAGATGGCGGTCGGATGATTGATCTAGCCAATTTTGATAAGTGGGCCCTCATGTCTTCGGACTAGTCAGCAGGAGAGTTGTTATGAAATTTCGTTTCCCTATCATCATTATTGATGAGGATTTTCGTTCGGAAAATATTTCTGGCTCAGGTATTCGTGACCTAGCAGAAGCGATTGAAACGGAAGGGATGGAAGTGATTGGTCTAACCAGTTACGGCGACCTGACCTCATTTGCCCAGCAAGCCTCGCGTGCCTCCGCTTTTATTGTTTCCATTGATGATGAAGAGCTCATCACTGACTCAGAAGACCAAGACTTACCGGCGCTTAATAATCTGCGCGCTTTCTTGGTTGAAGTGCGTAAGCGTAACGACTATATCCCTATCTTTTTGTATGGTGAGACACGCACGTCGCGCCATATGCCTAACGATATCTTGCGCGAACTGCATGGCTTCATTCATATGAATGAAGATACCCCTGAGTTTGTGGCACGCCATATTATTCGTGAAGCCAAGGTCTATCTTGATTCCCTGGCACCCCCATTTTTCCGTGCCTTAACCAATTACGCTTCCGAAGGTTCTTACTCATGGCATTGCCCAGGTCACTCGGGTGGTGTGGCGTTCTTAAAGAGCCCTGTAGGCCGAATGTTTCATCAATTTTTCGGTGAAAACATGCTGCGTGCGGACGTGTGCAATGCAGTTGAAGAATTGGGTCAGTTGCTGGATCACACGGGGCCGGTATTGCAAAGTGAACGTAACGCTGCCCGCATCTTCAATGCCGATCACTTATTCTTCGTGACCAATGGCACTTCAACTTCAAACAAAATTGTTTGGCATTCCACTGTAGCTCCTGGCGATGTGGTGATTGTCGATCGTAACTGCCATAAGTCAGTAATTCACTCCATCACCATGATGGGTGCGATTCCGATTTTCCTCATGCCAACTCGTAATCACTTAGGCATTATTGGACCGATTCCGAAAGAAGAGTTTGAGTGGAAGAACATCCAGAAAAAAATTGATGCCAATCCGTTTATTAAGAATAAGAATGTCGTGCCCCGCGTAATGACGCTTACCCAAAGTACCTACGATGGGATTGTGTACAACGTCGAGATGATTAAAGAAATGCTTGACGGTAAAGTCGATTCCCTACACTTTGACGAAGCTTGGTTACCGCACGCCGCTTTCCATCCGTTCTATAAAGATATGCATGCTATTGGTGACGGCAAGCGTACTAAAAAGAGTTTGATGTTTGCTACTCAGTCTACCCATAAGTTGCTAGCCGGACTTTCACAAGCCTCGCAAGTGCTGGTGCAAGATGCCGAAGATAATAAGTTAGATCGTGATCGTTTCAACGAGGCGTACTTAATGCATACGTCGACGAGCCCACAGTACGCCATCATTGCCTCATGCGATGTCTCCGCCGCCATGATGGAGTCGCCTGGCGGCACTACGTTAGTGGAAGAGTCGATTGCCGAGGCGATGGATTTCCGTCGCGCTATGCGTGAGGTGGATGAGAAGTTTGGCGCTGACTGGTGGTTTAAGGTTTGGGGTCCAGATCATTTGGCTGAAGAAGGCATTGGTGAGCGCTCAGACTGGATTTTGGAAGCCTCAGATAATTGGCACGATTTTGGTAATCTGGCTAAAGACTTCAATATGCTCGATCCCATTAAGGCAACGGTGGTTACACCCGGCTTAGACATTGAAGGCAACTTCGGCGCAATGGGAATTCCTGCCAGCATTGTGACCAAATACTTGGCTGAGCACGGTGTGATCGTGGAGAAGTGTGGTTTGTATTCTTTCTTCATTATGTTCACCATCGGTATCACCAAAGGGCGCTGGAATACCTTGGTTACCGAGCTACAACAGTTTAAAGATCACTTCGATAAAAATGCCCCCTTATGGAAGGTCTTGCCAGAATTCGTATCGAAGCACCCAAGATATGAACGTGTTGGCTTAAAAGATATTTGCCAAGAGATTCATGAGTTTTATAAGAGCCGTGACGTTGCGCGTATGACTACGGAAATGTATCTCTCCGATATGGTTCCTGCCATGCTGCCTTCAGAGGCTTGGGCCAAGATGGCCCACAAGGAAGTCGATCGCGTCCCGCTTGATCAACTAGAGGGCCGTATTACAGCCATGCTAGTTACCCCTTATCCCCCAGGCATTCCGCTCTTGATTCCTGGTGAGCGTTTTAACAAACGTATTGTGGATTATCTCTACTTCGCGCGGGACTTCAACGAGAAGTTTCCTGGCTTTGAGACCGATATTCACGGCTTAGTTAAGGGTGAGGTGGATGGGCGTAGTGAGTCATTTGTAGACTGCGTCAAAGCCGAGAGAGATATTACTTTGTGATGCTGGTCAACGCCCTAGGGCGTTGACTTACTTAGAGTGCTGAACGAGCGCGAGTGATTGCGGCAAGCACTTGTGCTGGAGCGGTGCCGCCTACATGCTGACGTGACTCTACTGAGCCCTCGACAGTCAATAGCGCAAATACATCATCACCCATCATTTCAGGGCGACTATCTAAGCCGCAGGCAAAGCGCAATTCAGCAAGGCTTAAATCAGTCAACATGCAGTTTCTGCCAACACAGGCTTTGACTGCATGGGCCACCGCTTCATGCGCATCTCTAAAGGCGAGACCTTTTTTAACGAGGTAGTCTGCTAAATCCGTTGCTGTAGCAAAACCTTCCTCAGCAGCCGCTTTCATAACATCCGCCTTGACATCAATATGGGGGATCATGTCTGCAAAAATGCGTAAGGTATCTTGCACTGTATCGACTGCATCAAATAAAGGCTCTTTGTCTTCTTGATTATCTTTGTTGTAAGCCAAGGGCTGGCTCTTCATCAAGGTTAATAAAGACATGAGGTCCCCATAGACTCGACCCGTTTTGCCGCGGGCTAGTTCTGGAACGTCGGGATTTTTCTTTTGCGGCATGATGGAGCTACCAGTACAAAAGCGATCGGGTAGATCAATAAAGCCAAAGCGGGGACTTAGCCAGAGTACAAGCTCTTCGGATAAACGAGAAACGTGCATCATCAAGATGGCAGAAAAAGCGCAGAACTCAATAGCAAAGTCACGATCGGATACAGCATCTAAAGAGTTATGGCAAAGACCATCGAAGCCGAGAGCACGAGCTACTTGCTCACGATCAATCGGATAGGTGGTTCCAGCCAGGGCAGCAGCTCCCAGCGGAAGGTAATTAAAACGGGCACGCAGATCGCTTAAGCGGCTATTGTCGCGGCTGAACATTTCGTAATAGGCCATCAGATGGTGGCCGAAGGTGATCGGCTGAGCGACTTGCAAATGCGTATGTCCAGGCATGATCGTGCCAGCATGTTTTTCTGCAAGATTCAGCAGAGCAATGCGCAAGGTCTTCAATGTGCCGGCAATGTCATCCACACTGCCGCGCAACCACAGTCTTAAATCCGTAGCCACTTGGTCATTGCGTGAGCGACCTGTGTGCAAGCGCTTGCCCGCATCGCCAACCAATTCAGTAAGGCGAGCTTCAATGTTGAGATGTACATCTTCTAAGGCAAGTTGCCATTCAAATTGGCCAGACTCAATCTCAGCTTGAATCTGCGCCATACCGCGCTCGATATCCGCCAAATCTTGCGTATGAATAATCTGCTTGTCAGCCAACATGCGCGCGTGGGCTAAGGATCCGGCGATGTCCACTAGGGCAAAACGCTGATCAAACCCAATAGAGGCGGTATAGCGCTGCACTAGTTCATCAACGGGTTCGTTGAAACGGGCCGACCAGGCTTGGGCTTTGTTGGATAGGGAGTTATTAGTTGAGCTCATAAACACAGTATATTGGTGAAGGTTTCCTATTATTTTAAATGTTATGGCTCCTAGCCCCGCTTCTTCTTATCCCACCCGCTTGATCATTGCCTCGCGCGAGAGTCGTCTAGCCATGTGGCAGGCTGAATTCGTCCAAGCAAGCCTCAAAAGCTGTTATCCAGACTGCGATGTGCAGATTTTGGGGATGACTACGCGTGGCGATCAAATCTTAGACAAAACCTTATCTAAAGTGGGCGGTAAGGGCCTGTTTGTTAAAGAACTGGAAACCGCTTTAGAGGAGGGTCGCGCTGATTTGGCGGTGCATTCCCTAAAAGATGTACCGATGGTCATGCCTCCGGGGTTTGATTTGGCCTGTGTCATGGCGCGGGAAGATGCGCGCGACGCCTTCGTCTCTCCAAACTATGCAAACCTCGCAGAGTTACCGCAGGGGGCTGTCGTTGGCACTTCTAGTCTGCGCCGAGAGTCTATGCTCAGGGCGCAGTATCCGCATTTAGAGATTCAGCCACTGCGCGGCAATCTAGATACGCGCTTAGGCAAGCTGGATCACGGTGACTATCAAGCAATTATTTTGGCCGCCGCTGGCTTAAAACGTCTAGGCTTAGAGGGCCGCATTAAAGCGCTTTTGCCGATTGACCCGTTTACGCCTGCAGCCGGTCAAGGCGCCTTAGGAATCGAGACCCTGAGTGCGAGTGGCATACAGGGCTGGTTAGCGCCATTGAACGATATGCCCACCCTGCTAGCCGTTACAGCAGAGCGGATGGTGTCACGTCAGCTTGGAGGATCGTGTGAAGTGCCTTTGGCCGCCTATGCCTTTTGGGATGCTGGACTTTTAAAGATGCGGGCCTATGTTGCAAGCGTTGACGGTAAGACTATCTGTATGGCAAAAGCCACTGCTGCAGTATCAACCCCAACAGAAGCCGAAGCCCTAGGTTTGTCAGTCGCACAAGACCTGCTTACTCAGGGTGCTGCTAGCCTTTTACCCAAGCTCAAATAGTATGAGTAAGAAGACTATTGTGATTACGCGACCCAGCAGTCAAGCCAAACATTTGGCAGACTTGCTTAGTGCCGACTTATTGCATCATCCATTGCTTGATCAAGCTGTACCGAGATTGCTGAATCTGCCTTTATTGACGATCGTTCCGCGTATAGAACCCGCTTTAGCGCAGCAGGTGCTTAGCGCCCTTGAAAGCGCTGATCTAGCTATCTTCGTTAGCCCAAATGCGATTGAGAGCACACTACAGCTCATTAAAAGGCCTTGGCAAGAGGCCGCAGGAACATCCATGCCAGTAGCCGTTATGGGCGGCGGCAGTCTGCAGGCTTTACACAATCATGGCATTGGCCAGGAGCTTTCTCCAACAACTATTTTGATGCCTCAGCAAAATGATCAATGGGACTCAGAGGGTTTATGGGAGGTACTGCAATCATCAAAAAGCGATTGGTCTGGTCGTAAAGTGCTCATTTTTAAAGGGGAGGGTGGGCGCGACTGGCTGGCTGATACTTTAAGTGCTGCTGGTGCCTTGGTAGAAGCTATTGCGGTGTATTCCAGGGCGCCTCTAGAATTGAGTCATCCTGCCTGGGGCGACCTTAAGGAAATCGATTTTTCTCAATCGCTTTGGTTACTAACTTCTTCTGAAGCAGTGCGCTATTTAGGCCAAGTGATGCAGCAACCTTTTCAAGGTGCCCTACAAAAGGCTAGCGCGGTTTGTTCTCATCCAGCGATTACTTCTGCGGCAGAGCAGATTGGCTTTGGAGAAGTCTTCTCCTGCGAGCCAGGGGATGCTGCCTTGGTGGAGGCTACTAGAGTGTGGTTGGATAGCTCAGCAAGCTAGGCAAAAAGAGTTCAGTCACTAGGATTGGATGGCCTTTGAGGCGATAGAGGGTGCGCCTACCCCACAGCGAGCGCGGCAGAGTCTTAAAGCGTTTTGAGAAGCTTAGCCAAAGAGGATCGCCTTTAGTTAAGAAGGTAATTTCTCGGGAATGCATTTGTTTGCTTTGCTGCTGAGTATTGGCAAATAAGAGCGCGCCTAAGGGGCGCTGACCTAATGATAGAGGTGCATGATTGATGCCGCCAGCACTAGTCTTGGGAATAATACTGCGCGCCATTACTAGAGGCTGACCGTTTGCGCACAGTAGCACTTCACGAACTCGGCATCGTCTGAGCCGGAAATGAAAATAGCGACTTTCGTCGCTATTTAAGTTTTGGCGACCATCACTTAGAACAATCACTGAGAGTGTCTGACCGATAGTGCGCTCAATTTTTTGAGTTAAAGAACCGCTGTCACTCAACCAAGCTTGCCACTCTCGTGGGGCTTGATGGAGTTCACCGGAATCGACTCGACTCCAAAGGGAACAGAGACGACTTCGGCGAGACATCATTAACTACCGCTAAAGTTCCTGCGTTGACCACCCGCTTTAGGTTTAGCAAAACGGGGACCAGCGGAAGGACGTGAGTCACCAGTACGCGCTGGATGCGAATCCGCGGAGCGGCTAGGACGTGAGTCGCTTGAAGGTGAGCGTGGCTCAGAAGAGCGTGACTCGAAGTGATTACCGCTAGGACGGCCGCTGGCGTTACCACCGCCACCACCAGAGCGAGACTCAGAGCGAGCGCCGGAGCCATAACGACCGCCGCCACCACCAGAGCGATTGCCACCGCCACCACCACCAGAGCGACCGCCGCCTGGGCGACCACCACCACCGCCACCACCAAAACTTGGTTTTGCTTGTGGCTCAAGACCGGCAATCACTGAAGCAACGATATCTTGCTGCGTAAAGCGCTCAATATTTCGGATCTTCGCGCGATCACGGTGTTCAACCAAAGTAATCGCAACGCCGTTACGACCAGCACGTCCCGTTCTACCGATACGGTGCGTATAGTCCTCTGGCTTCATTGGTAAACCAAAGTTAATTACGTGAGTAATACGGGGTACGTCAATACCACGAGCCGCTACGTCAGTGGCTACCAAAATCTTGGTGTGACCTTTACGTAGTGATTCTAGGCGACGCATCCGTACAGCTTGAGGCATCGCGCCATGCAAGGCACTCGCTTCATAACCGTTTGCACGCAGTGTGTCAGCAATTTTTTCGCTTTCAACTTGAGTGCTAGCAAACACAACCGCTTGATCCAAAGTGGCATCAGCCAAAATGTGCTCAAGCAACTTGTGCTTGTGTGAGGTGCTATCAGCCCAATGCAATTTCTGCTGAATGTTAGCGTGCTTCTCACCTGCGTGAGCAAGTTCAATCCGCTTTGCATTCGTAGTCAATTCATTAGCCAAGGACATGATCTTTGGTGCAAAAGTAGCCGAGAACATCAAAGTTTGATTGCGTCCAGAACAACGCTTATCAATTGCTTCGAGGTCATCAGCAAATCCCATGTCGAGCATGCGATCGGCTTCGTCGATTACTAATTGTTTTACATCGTCAAGGCGAATGGCTTTGCTGTCACATAAGTCGAGCAAACGACCTGGTGTGGCAACTACCAATGAAGCGCCTTTAATGGCTTGGATCTGCTTGCCGTAAGGCATGCCACCCATCACAGTAGCGATGCGGACGCCTTTCAGGCCGCGCACTAAGTTCACAGCATCAGCCGTAACCTGTTGGGCTAGTTCACGAGTAGGGCAGAGCACTAACACTGAAGGTTGTGCGCGACCGGGTACAGGTGAGCTATTTGGATTAGCTTCAATCAGTTGATGAATTAAGGGTAATAAAAAGGCTGCGGTTTTACCGCTTCCGGTTTGGCTGCTGACCAATAGGTCTCCACCAGCTAAAGCGGCAGGGACAACCTGAGCTTGAACTTCAGTGGCTTGGGTGTAACCCAATTCAGCGATATTTTTAAGTAGTGAGGCCGCTAAGCCAAAAGACTGAAAAGAATTTTCAGTGGATTTTGCGTCCGTGGACTCGTGATTAGTTTCTTTAGAAAAAGTCATGCTATTACTCATCCCCTTTTAAGGGATGTCTCCGTGTATACACTCGTGTTTTTTGATGAGTGTGATGGTCAAAGGCATCGACCATCAGACAGGCGGCAGCGTTGTTGTGTTTATGACTTCTAAACTAATCGCTGAAATATAGCTGGGGGGCGATGAATCAAATTGCTTTAAAAAAGCCACTTATTATGGCATTTACGCAAACGGATTACAAGGGTTATCCCTAAATAAAACTCAGGCTTATCTTAACCAACGTATCAAGCGTTCAACTTTGGGTCCGTAAGGTGGTCGGACCACTTTCGTGCCACGTAAGAATCGCATGCCAAAAAATCCCCTCACATCCAAAATCGATTTTTGGTGAGTAAAGGTATCAAACCCAGCTTTACCATGGTACGCCCCCATGCCGCTTGCCCCTACTCCGCCAAAAGGAAGCTCTTCAACACCGATATGCAAGAGGGTGTCATTGACAGTAACGCCACCAGAGCTGGTCTCTGCCAAAACGCGCTGTAGTGCAGTTTTATCTTTACCAAAAAAATACAGCGCAAGGGGCTTTGGTTTTTGATTAACGAACGCAATTGCCGCGGAAATATCTGCTGCTACAACGATAGGCAAGATGGGGCCAAAAAGCTCTTCTTGCATTACTAGAGCATCTTGCGGCACCTTGATTAAAGCCACCGGGGTAAAGCGGGGCGGATGCTGACTATCTTGGGCATTCGCTTTGAGAAGCGGAATTGCCTGCGCGCCTTTATCAAGCGCATCTTTTAGTAAGCGTTCCCAGCGAGCCAATTGCTTATCGTCAATCGGACCAGTTAATTCAGCTGGATTGGAAAATTGCGCTTGCGCTGCAATTTGTAATTCGTCAATAAAGCGTGTGGCATCACCGTCCTGAATCAAGACGTAATCGGGGGCGATGCAAGTTTGACCGCTATTCAGTAACTTGCCATACACAATGCTACTGGCAGCTTCCTTAAGATCGGCTGAAGAATCAACGATTGCTGGCGATTTACCGCCTAACTCCAAAGTGACGGGGGTTAAGTTATTCGCTGCAGCATGCATTACCTTGATGCCAACGTGCTCTGAGCCAGTAAAGAAAAGATGGTCGAAGGGCAGCGCGGCAATACTCTCCGCGACATCTGCACCCCCAGTGCTGACGCTAAATTCGCTAGGGTGAAAATATTCTGCAATCAACTGCGCTAAAAACCCAGAGGTACGAGAGCAGCGTTCGGAAGGTTTTAACCACACGCGATTGCCCGCAGCAAGCGCTGCAATGGCGGGAATAAGAGCCAATTGCACTGGATAGTTCCATGGGCTCAAAATACCCACCACTCCAAGTGCTTGGTTTTGTACCCAAGCCTGGGAGGAGCCCATGTAAAACGGAACTTCCATTTGTACAGGCTTGAGCCATTCTTTGAGGTGCTTACGCGTGTATTTGCATGCTTGATAAATCATCTGAAACTCAGCTAGCCGAGTTTCAATTGGGTTACGAACCCCAAAATCCGCAGAAATCGCCTTGCAAATTTTTTCTTCATTATTAGCGATCATTTTTTCAATTCGCCCGATGCGCTCCAGCCTCACCTCAAGAGTGGGATTGGGTTCGGCCGCGAATGCTGCCTTGAGTTCTTCGAATTGGAGGGTAAAACGATTCATAATGGGGACCAAGCTGGGCAAGCAATGAAATAAAGCATTAGGATAAAGCCATGAACGACATCATCGATAAAAATCTTTCTTCCTTTGAGCGAGCTACTCTCGGCGGCGGCTGTTTTTGGTGCCTAGAAGCGGTATACCAGCAAATTCAGGGTGTAAAAGCCGTCGTCTCGGGTTACGCCGGTGGCGCAAGACCCAATCCTACTTATGAAGCTGTTTGCACTGGTGTGTCAGGGCATGCCGAAATCGTGGACGTGTATTTTGATCCAGCAGTGATTTCCTATCGAGATTTATTGGAAATCTTTTTTGTGATTCATGATCCAACCACACTCAATTACCAAGGGAATGATGAGGGCACGCAATATCGCTCGGTCATATTCACGCATAGCGAAGCTCAGCTTCGCACTGCTCAGGAAGTGGTTAAAGAACTCGAGGTTTCTGGAATTTATACCTCGCCAGTGGTGACGCAGATTGAGGCAGCTCCCGCAATTTATCCGGCTGAGGCATACCACCAAGATTATTTCCGTCAGAATCCAGGGCAGGGCTATTGCCGGATGGTGGTAGCACCGAAGCTGGCCAAATTCAGGGCTAAATTTACAGCTCGGATTGCTCCTGAGTTTAAATAAACCTTAGGGCGCGAGGCGCGTAATATCCCAGTGGTTCCCGGCTAACTGGTAGTGAATGCGGTCATGCAGGCGCGATGGGCGCCCTTGCCAGAATTCAATCTCGGTGGGTTGTAAACGATAGCCACCCCAATTTTCTGGGCGTGGGGGGTTGTCACCAAACTTTTCCTTAAACGCTTTCTCAGAGTCTTCTAGGAATTCGCGGTTGGGAATCACGGTGCTTTGAGGTGATGACCAGGCGCCGATGCGAGAAGCGGCAGGACGTGAGTGATAGTACTCATCGCTTTGGGTGGCAGACAAGCGCTCGACAACGCCTTTGATGCGAACCTGACGCTCTAATTCATGCCAATGAAAGAGTAGGGCAGCTTGTGGACGAATAGCGAGCTCCCGACCCTTTTGGCTCTCGTAATTGGTAAAAAAGCTAAAACCATTTGCATCAGCGCCTTTGAGTAAGACAACGCGGACTGAGGGATTGCCTGCTGCATCTGCAGTCGCCAAGGCCATCGAGTTAGGCTCAGGACATTCTGCTTTAATAGCCTGTTCGAACCAAACCTGAAATAAAGCGAGTGGGTCAGTGGCAATGTCGGTCTCGTCAAGTTGGCCGAAAGTGTAATTTTTTCGCAATTGTGCAATAGGGTCCATTTTTTCAGTATAAAGAGAAGCTATGGTGGAAGACAATATAAAAGAGACATTAGGCGATCGTCGTTTCGGCGGTGTAGCTCGGCTCTACGGAACTGAGTTGCATGAGCGCTTCAAACACAGCATTGTGGTTGTGGCAGGTTTAGGCGGCGTAGGTTCCTGGGCAGCAGAGGCATTGGCACGTACTGGTATCGGTCATCTTGTACTGGTTGATTTTGATCACATTGCTGAGAGTAATACCAATCGACAACTTCATGCCCTTGAGGGTGAATACGGTAAAGCAAAAGTTCAGGCGATGACAGAACGCATGCGTTTAATTAATCCTGAAATGCAAATCACTTCATGCGATACCTTTTTAGAGCCAGATAATTTAGATGAATTGATTCCACCAACCGCATTTGTATTGGATGCTACTGATTCAGTGCTGACCAAGATCGCCTTAGCAGCATGGGCTAGTAAAAATCAACGTGCTTTAGTGATGTCTGGTGCGGCGGGAGGCAAGGCCGACCCCACTTCGGTACGTTGCACCGATCTTTCTAAAACAGAACAAGATGCCTTGCTTGCCAAAGTGCGAGTGGGCTTGCGTACCGATCACGGATTTTCGAGGGATCTCAAAAAGCCTATGGGCATACGCGCTATTTATTCTCATGAGCCACGCAGTGGCAGTGCAAATGGCGGATTGGCTTGTTCGGGATATGGCTCGACCGTCATGGTGACTGCTGCGTGTGGTCTCGCAGCTGCAGCGGAAATTCTGAATCTGATTGCCGCGCAAAAATCATAGTACGACACCCCTTTATTCAAAACAAGTTCGAAATCAGTGGAAATCCTTAAGGGGATTCCCTGTAGGAATTTACTGATTCTGTTGTCATCTCTGAGACAGACTAATCCTCTCAAGCTAGAGGCTATCAGACTCCGAAGAGTTTAAGACTTGCATCTCTGTTAGCTTAATTACTTTTCGCATTTTCATCCTCTAGTACATCTTCAAACTCCTCCCTAGACTTTGCTCCGTTGGTGCCTTGCCAACGACAAATCGAAAGGAGGTCTCTTTTGCAGACTGAACAAACCGGCTTGAAACGCCACCTCAAAGTACGACACATTCGCTTGATGGCTTTAGGCTCAACGATTGGTGTGGGTTTATTTCTCGGGTCAGCAAGCGCCATTCAATTAGCGGGACCTTCTATTCTGTTGGGCTACCTAGTTGCGGGGATCGTCGCCTTTATTGTGCTGCGGACTTTGGGAGAAATGGCGGTGCATGAGCCAGTAGCCGGCTCGTTTGCCGCATACGCCAACTCCTATGTGGGGCCGCTAGCAGGGTATATGGTGGGATGGGGGTATTGGACTTATTGGATTGTTGTTGGCATTGCTGAAGTGACTGCCGTAGGCATCTATATGGGGATTTGGTTTCCGGAAACTCCGCAATGGGTCTGGGCACTCTCATCCATTCTGATGATGGGCGCCATCAATTTGATTGCCGTCAAAGTCTTTGGTGAGTTTGAGTTTTGGTTTGCCTTAATTAAAGTGGTTGCTATCGTCGCCATGATTGCATTGGGTGTCTCCGTCATTTTCTTTGGCTTTACAAATGATTGGACTCCGATTGGTCTGGATAATTTATGGGCGCATGGTGGCTTCTTCCCAAATGGCATTAGCGGCATGCTGCTCTCGCTACAAATGGTGTTGTTTGCCTATGTAGGTATTGAAATGATCGGCCTTTCTGCTGGTGAGGCTGAGAATCCCCGTAAAACCATTCCGATGGCGATCGATTCGTTGGCGTGGCGCATCTTAATTTTTTACATGGGCGCGATCTTTGTTATTTTGGCCATCTTCCCTTGGAACGAAGTCGGACAACAGGGCAGCCCATTTGTAGTGATGTTTGAGCGAATTGGTTTGCGTGAAGCGGCAGGCTTGATTAATTTTGTCGTGATCACTGCAGCGTTGTCGTCATGTAATGCGGGCATCTTTAGTGGCGGTAGGTTGCTGTATGCCCTATCGGTAAATGGTTACGCACCAGCGCCGTTCGCCCAACTGTCAAAGTATGGTGTGCCTCATCGCGCGGTCATGACGACGGTAGCGGTTTGTATGACGGGCGTGGTGCTGAATTATTTTGTACCCGACAAAGCCTTTCAATACATCATGGCAGCGGTGACGTTTGTAGGTCTGATGGTATGGATTGCCATTCTGATTACGCAAATCCAGTTCCGCCGTTCTCTGTCTCCTGCACAAGTTGCTCAATTAGCTTATCGAGCACCGTGGTGGCCCTATTCCTCGTGGTTTGCTTTGGCTTTCATTGCCCTAGTGGTGGTCTTGATGGGCTTTCATGAGGATGCACGAATTGCGCTGGTATTAGGGCCATGTCTTTTAGGTGTGTATCTAGCCATGTTCTATCTCGTGGGCTTGCATCGTAAAACAACAATTAATCGTGAATTTAAATAAGGAGATCGCAATGATTATTGGCTTACCTCAAGAAGTAAAAAATAATGAATACCGAGTCGGCTTAACTCCGGGCAACGTCAGAGGCTTATGTCAGCAGGGGCACGCTGTCTTAGTGCAACGCGGGTCGGGTGAGCAAATTGGTTTGACGGATGAGTCTTATCGCCTAGCTGGCGCTTCCTTGGTGAACAGTGCTACCGAAGTATTTTCTAAAGCGCAGATGATTGTGAAAGTGAAAGAGCCGCAGCCGCAAGAATGTGCGATGTTGCGGGAGGACCAAATTCTCTTTACTTACCTGCATCTTGCGCCCGATCCAAAGCAGACTCAAGCCTTGCTGGCCTCCGGTGCCACCTGCATCGCCTATGAAACCGTGACCTCTCTGAATGGCGCACTCCCACTCCTGGCGCCAATGAGTGAGGTTGCCGGGCGTATGTCGATTCAAGCGGCAGCTACACATTTAGAAAAAACGCAAGGTGGCCAAGGTATCTTGATGGCGGGTGTGCCAGGGGTTGCGCCTGCCAAAGTGGTGATTTTGGGGGCGGGGGTAGTGGGTCGTAATGCCCTACAGATGTCCGTAGGCATGGGTGCGGATGTCTGCATTTTTGATCGGGATATTGAGCGCCTTAGACAGATTGATCTGCACTACGGCAATCGAGTGCGAACCTTATACGCTGACCCATTATTAGTTGAGGCACATGTGTTCGAAGCAGATGTCGTGATTGGTGCGGTTTTATTGCCCGGTGCAGCGGCGCCAAAACTCGTCACTCGGGAGATGGTGCGCAAGATGAAATCCGGTGCTGTAGTGGTCGATGTAGCGATTGATCAAGGAGGTTGCTTTGAAACTTCTAAACCCACTACGCATGCGGAGCCCACCTATTTAGTAGACGGCGTACTGCACTACTGCGTAGCCAATATGCCAGGTGCAGTAGCGCGCACTTCAACCTTCGCCTTAACCAATGCGACTTTTCCTTATGTCGAGGCTCTAGCAAATCGTGGGGGCGTGATGGCATTGATCCATGATCATCATTTGCGTAATGGATTAAGTGTGCATCGTGGCGTCTTGACTTCGGCACCTGTCGCACAAGCCCAACGCTTGGATTTTGTGGCTGCTGAAGAATTGCTTGCCGCATAAAGCTAAGGGGGTGCTCAGAAGTTGGTAACCCCCTGAATAGATGGACTTTTATAGTCAAAGGGCTGCTTTGCGAGGCGGCCCTTTTCTCTTCTTGGGTGAAATACGCTTGCAAGATTTAAACTGAGGGCATGAAAACAGACCTTCCTCACAGCTTTCGTAGACTTGAATACAGCCCCCCAACGTATACCTTGGGGCAAGTGGCGCTTGATATCGCGTTGGATCCTGCGCACACTATTGTGAAGAGTCGCTTAGAAGTGTTGCCCGGACCGCATCATGCGGCAGATGCCCCGCTGATTTTGCAGGGAGAAGAATTAGAGTTTGTTAGCTTGCGTGTTAATGGTGAGGTACATCGCCAGTTTGAGCTAAGTCCAGGTTTCCTAAAGATTTTGGCATTACCTGATGGAGGTCAGAAGGCTTTTATCGTAGAAATAATTTGCGCCTGTGCTCCTGCGACGAATACTTCCCTGATGGGCTTATATGTGTCGAATGGCAACTTCTTCACTCAGTGTGAAGCAGAGGGCTTTAGAAAAATTACCTACTTTCTAGATCGACCCGATGTGATGGCGCGCTATCGCGTTACCCTACGGGCGATAGAAGCGGATTACCCGGTCTTGTTGTCCAATGGTAATTTAATCGATACTGAAAAACTACCCAATGGTTGGCATTTGGCGACTTGGGAAGACCCCTTTCCAAAGCCGTCCTATTTGTTTGCTTTAGTGGCTGGTAAGTTGGAGTGCCTTGAGGAAACCATTACCACTAGTAGCGGCGCAACAAAGCTGCTGCAAATTTGGGTTGAGCCTGCAGACTTAAAGAAAACTCGGCATGCGATGGATTCTTTAATTGCCGCCATTCATTGGGATGAAAAACGCTTTGGATTAGAACTTGATCTAGAGCGCTTCATGATTGTGGCGGTGAGTGATTTCAATATGGGTGCAATGGAAAACAAGGGCTTGAATATTTTCAATACCAAGTTCATCCTAGCTCAGCCGGAAACTGCTACCGATGCTGACTTTGCCAATATTGAGAGCGTAGTTGCCCACGAGTACTTTCATAACTGGACTGGTAATCGAGTCACTTGCCGTGACTGGTTCCAGCTTTCACTTAAGGAAGGTTTAACGGTCTTTCGTGATCAGGAGTTTTCCGCAGATCAAATGGGTAGTGAGTCTGGTCGCGCTGTGCGCCGCATTGATGATGTCCGTGTGTTGCGGCAATTACAGTTTCCTGAAGATGCGGGTCCCATGGCGCATCCGATTCGGCCAGATGAATACGAGGAAATTAATAACTTCTATACCGTGACCGTCTATGAGAAAGGTGCTGAAGTCGTGCGGATGTATCAGACTTTGCTCGGTGTAGAGGGCTTTCGCAAAGGTATGGATTTGTATTTCCAGCGGCACGATGGCCACGCGGTTACCTGCGATGATTTTTTAGCTGCCATGGCGGACGCGAACGGGCGTGATCTCTCCCGGTTCAAGTATTGGTACAGCCAGTCGGGAACCCCCAAGGTACATGTCGCAGAGCGCTATGATGCAAGCCTGCAGCAGTACCACTTAACCTTGAGTCAGAGCTGTACTCCAGGTGATGGGCAGACTCTGAAAAATGCTTTTCATATTCCTCTGAAAATGCGCCTATTAACTGCGAGCAATGATCAGGCTGAACAACTCTTAGAGCTGACTCAGGAGAATCAAACGTGGGTGTTTGAGGGGCTGGCGGAGCGCCCAGCGTTATCGCTCAATCGTGGATTTTCTGCACCAATTCAGCTGAAATTTGCCCAAAGCCAAGATGACTTAATGCATTTATTTTTTGCCGATGACGATGCATTTAATCGGTGGGAGTCTGGTCAAACATTGGCCATGCAATTGATCTTGGACAATCATTTGCCTGATAGCGCGCTGATCGATGCGTATCGCCATATTCTTACAGATCCTGATTTAGATCCCGCCTTCAAAGAGCTAGCCTTATCGCTCCCCGCGGAGTCTTACTTGTACGAGCAGTGTGTCGAGGTAGATCCTCAGCATATTCATAATGCGCGACGTGCGTTTCGTCACGCGGTAGCAAGCGAGCTGCGCCTGGAATGGGCGGCTTTGTACCAACAGATGCAGACTCCAGGACCATTTAGTCCTGATGCTGTAAGCGCTGCTAAGCGCGCCCTGAAAAACTGCGCATTAAATATGTTGCTTGAAGCCGATCCCCTCATTTGGGCGCCGATGGCAGTAAATCAATATCAGACCGCCGACAATATGACTGATCGTTATGGGGCTTTAGCTGCCCTAGTCATTTGCGGATCCAAAGAGGCGCAAGCTTGCTTAAAAGATTTTTACACTCGCTTTGAGGGTGATACCCTTGTAATTGATAAATGGTTTGCCTTGCAAGCGAGTCGCCCACCAGTGAAGGGGGCTCAATCTACTTTAGAAGCTGTTCAGCAGTTGCGTCAGCATGCCGCTTTTAAGATGAATAATCCGAATCGTGTGCGTAGCGTCATCCATGCGTATTGCCTCAATAATCCGGCGAGCTTTCATCTTGCGGATGGCAGTGGATACGTATTTTGGGCTGAGGCGGTCTTGGCTCTGAATGCTGTCAACCCGCAAATTGCTGCACGCCTGGCTAGAGGATTGGATCGCTGGCGTAATTTTGCGCAACCCTTCCAATCTCAAATGCTGGCGGCCTTGCAACGCGTAGCTACCTCCCCAGGCCTCTCAGCGGATGTGCGAGAGGTCATTAATAAGGCAATCGGAGCTGGAGCCACCCCAGAACAAGGCAAAATAGAGCCCATTAAGTAATAAATTCCATTTGGAGAATCTTTTTTGACTAACACTACGAACTTGAACTCTCACTTTAAGCACTACTTAAAGACCGCTTCAATTAAGGGCGCATCCATTCCGGATGGCCTTCAAGAGCTGTTGCTCGCGGTAGCTCATACGTGCGCCGGCCTAAGTCATGAAGTGGCTCAAGGCGCCTTAATTGGTTTGCTCGGTTCAGCTGGTACTGGCAATGTGCAGGGTGAGGTTCAGCAAAAGCTTGATGTGATTGCCAATGATTTATTGATTGAAGGGGTTCAGGGGTGCCAGTCGCTTGCCGGCTTAGCCTCCGAAGAAATGGAATTGCCAATGGCCGTGCAAGGCACTGGCGATTACCTACTTTTATTTGATCCACTTGATGGCTCTTCCAATATCGATGTGAATGTCTCCATCGGCACTATTTTTTCTATTTTGAAAAAGCAAGATCCCACCAAGCCAATGCAAACCTCGGACTTTTTATTGTCTGGACGTCATCAAGTTGCTGCCGGATACGTGGTGTATGGCCCTCAAACTAGCCTAGCTTTAACCTTGGGCGATGGAGTGGTGATGTTTACCTTAGACCGCACCATCGGCGAGTTTGTCTTAACCAGACACGCAGTAGAAATTGCATCTGCAACCAAGGAATTTGCTATCAACATGTCCAACATGCGCCATTGGTCCAGCCCAGTGCGACGCTATGTAGAGGAGTGTTTAGCAGGGGTAAGCGGCGCCCGTGAGAAGGATTTCAATATGCGCTGGATTGCTTCGATGGTGGCCGATGTTCATCGTGTACTTTCTCGTGGCGGCGTGTTTATGTATCCTTGGGATCAACGTGAGCCCCATAAACCTGGCAAGTTGCGCTTGATGTATGAGGCTAATCCGATGAGTTTCTTGGTCGAGCAGGCAGGTGGTGCCGCTACAAATGGCGATCAACTCATTATGGATCTGATTCCGACTGACTTGCATGAGCGTGTCTCCGTCATGCTGGGATCCAAAGAAGAGGTAGAGCGCTTACAGCATTACCATTCGCAGGCTTAGGGCTGTACCTTTTCTTTGAGGTAGGCGAGGGATTCTTCCACTTGATCAATGAGGATCAAGCAAATATCGCCTTCTGAGAGCGAATCTAAGGCAGTATCAATCGCCAGAAATTCGCCATAGATTTCTTTTACTTGCTTAGTCTTGGTGGTGCCGACTAAACCTTCGCGCAATAGTTTTAATACCTCACCCGTCTCGCGCCCACGCTGACATTGATCTTCATACAAGATCACGTGATCGAAGGCATTACCTAAAATACGCGTGAGATCCCGAATATCTTCATCACGCCGATCACCAGCACCGCTAATGACCACGTGACTCTGTTTAGGCTTCATCGCTTCGATAGCGCTAGCTAAAGCACGCATGGCATCTGGGTTGTGGCCATAGTCCGCAATCACGGTGGCACCCTTGTGCTGAAATTGATTAAAACGTCCTGGCACAGCAGTGGCAGAGCTTTCAAAAGAATGTAAGCCGCGGGCGATTTTTTCAGCATCCAAGCCTAAAGCCCAGGCTGCGCCAATAGCCGCCATTGCATTCTCAACTTGGAAGCCTAGAACGCCATTTTGTGTGAATGGAATTTCACTTACTGGAAAGCGATAGAGGACTCGCGCACCCTTGGAGGCAATGATGTGAGTACCATCGCAGTAAATCACTTTTTTATTCTTCGCCCGATGCGCAGCAACTACGGGGTGGTGTTGATTCTGCGCAAAAAAGATTACACGACCAGTACATACGTCAGCCATTTTGGCAACGATGGGGTCAGCTGCATTCAGAACCGCCGCACCAGAAGGCGCGACGTTCTGCACAATCACTCTTTTGAGAATGGCCAAATCTTCCACACTGGAAATGAAGTTCAGACCAAGATGATCGCCGACGCCAATATTCGTAACTACTGCTACTTCACAGCGATCAAAACCCAAGCCTTCGCGCAACAAACCACCGCGGGCAGTTTCTAAAACAGCTGCATCGGTATCGGGGTGCATTAAGACGTTGCGCGCACTCTTTGGGCCGCTGCAATCACCTGAGTCAATTAAACGCTGATTGATGTATACGCCATCAGTGGTCGTCATACCAACGCGTAAACCAGTCTCACTCAGTAAATGAGCAATCAATCTCACCGTCGTTGTCTTACCATTGGTTCCGGTAACAGCAACCACTGGTATGCGGCCGTCCTCACCAAGGGGGTACATCATATTAATAATGTCTTCCCCGACTGGGCGGCTCTTGCCGTAAGAGGGTTTCAGGTGCATGCGTAAGCCAGGTGCCGCGTTTACTTCAACAATGCCGCCACCTTGCGCTTCAAGAGGTTGATAAATAGACTCACACAGAATATCTACGCCAGCAACATCTAAACCAATCATCTTGGCTGCGGCTACGGCGCTGGCGGCGACATCAGGATGCACGTCATCAGTAACATCGGTGGCGGTACCGCCCGTACTCAAGTTCGCGTTGTTGCGCAATAGAATGCGTTCCCCGATTTTGGGCATGTATTGAGGTGTGAAATTGAGGCTGGCTAAATGCGCTAAGGCAATCTCATCAAATCGAATCTTAGTTAACGCAGTAGCGTGACCATCGCCCCGCAAAGGATTTTTGTTTTCGAGCTCAACCAGTTCAGCGATGGAATGGGTACCATCACCCACTACCTGCGCAGGCTCACGGCGTGCAGCTGCTGCAAGACGATTACCCACTACGAGTAAGCGATAGTCTGCTCCTGGTAAAAAGCGCTCCACAATCGTTTCGCGACCAAAAGCTTGGGTGACTACGAAGCCTGCCCGCACTTCCGCTTCGGTCTGAATATTGGCAACAACCCCTTTACCTTGATTGCCATCTTTTGGTTTAAGCACAATCGCGCCACCAATTCTTTGAGCGGCGAGCCAAGCTTCATCAGCAGTGGTGACAACGTCACCAATCGGAACGGAGACACCCGCAGCAGCTAATAAATTTTTAGTGAGTTCTTTGTCTTGTGCAATCGCTTCCGCAATGGCACTGGTATCGCTAGTTTCAGCAGCCTGAATGCGTTTTTGCTTGCTACCCCAACCAAATTGCACCATGCTGCCTTCCGTCATACGACGGTAGGGGATATTGCGTTGCACGGCAGCATCGACGATGGAGCCTGTGCTTGGTCCCAAACGCACGTCTTCATACAAAGCTTCTAGCTCAGAGAGGGCTGCGGCGAGATCAAATGGCGCATCATTTAAGGTGGACTGAATCAGTGCAAAGGCAAAGTCAAATGCCATGCGTCCGACAACTTCTTCCGAGTACTCGACGATGACTTGAAAAATACCTGCGTCTATTGCGGGCACAGTGCGGCTAAAAGTAACAGGGCAGCCGGCTTGCGATTGCAGGCCCAAAGCTGCATGTTCCAACGCATGCGCTAAGGAAAGTGATTCAGCATGGCCACCACGATGCATGCTACCGAGTTGTGGAAAGCGTTCCCGAATCTTGGTCTCAAATTGGGGAATGGCATCCATCGCACGTTCATGTTCTTCACATGAAACGATGGCCTCTAAAGCGGTGTGGCGACTCCATAAATTGGGGCCGCGCAACATACGAATACGGGTGATTTCCAATTAAACCCCTGCTAGATGACTGGGTGCAGGGATAAATGTTTCTGCACCTGCTTCGATTACGTTGAATGAAATATCCAAAGCCCATGCGGCAGCAATTGCAGCACCTAAATTGAGTGAGTCCCAGGCTACATTTTCTTGAGCATCAGTATGGGGTTCAGGGATCTCTTTTTTGGTTTGATCGCCAAGCTTGAGTTGGATGTGTTTTTCATCCACTACAACTGCACGACCGCCTTGTTTGAGGTGGGCAGCGACCACTGGTGAGGCGAGATCTTGCGTGAAGTAAATAACTTCACCATCACAAAGCTCTGCCATTGCTACGACTAACGCATCATCTGCATTTAAGACTGCCACTCCGGTGGGCAACACGACATCCACTTGCGTCCTGACCACGCTGAAGACTTGATCTTCATCGTTGATCGCATACTGCGGAAAATTTTCTGTTGGAATGAGATTCAGTACGACGCCGACTTGGCAGCGGTCGTAAGCCAGACCTTCAATCAACATCGACAGATGATTGTTCTCAATCACGGCAGCCTCGACCGCACGGTTGAGAAGCGTGCGCCGAGCATTTTCCCAATTGGCGGCATCGGTTTTCTGAACGGCACGATCACCGAAAAATAAACCTTTACTACAAGATAGGCCGACATAGACGTTGGTTAAACGTAAAAAGTGGGCAATCATTTCTGCTACGGGAGTTTTGCCACGCGAGCCCGTGACCCCTACTACCGGAATACGAAACTCCACACCGTGGGGGAAAAGGTGGTGGGCAATTTCTTGACCTACGGGTTGGGGGGTACCGCTGGCAGGTTTTAAATGCATCAATAATCCTGGACCAGCATTGACTTCCACAATAGCGCCATTTTGTGATTCAAGGGGTTGGCTAATGTCCTGTACAACCAAATCAACTCCAGCGATTTCTAAACCAACGATACGGGCTGCCAAGGTAACTTGGCTAGCTACGTCAGGGTGAACCTGATCTGTAACATCAAATGCCACATTGCCATTACTTTGAATCAGCACTTTTTGATCCAAAGCAGGAACACTCGAACCAGTGAGTTTCTGGCGGGCTAATTCCAATTCCACAGCGGAATCAATGCGCACGGGATTTAGAGGGTGCTCTTCTGAAGAGCCACGGCGCGGATCTGAATTGATCTGAATCTGAATTAACTCAAGGACAGTATGTTGACCATCTCCAGAAACCCAAACGGTTTCTCCTTTAGCGGCAGCCACTACTTTATTACCGACGACTAAGAGGCGATGTTCGTCACCAATAATGTGACGCTCCACTAAAACTTCACTACCTTCACCATCTGCAACCGCATACGCCGCTTCAATCTCCGCTTGGGTATAGAGATTAATAAAAACGCCACGTCCATGATTGCCATCAATGGGCTTAACCACCACTGGCAGGCCGATGTCTTGCGCTGCTTCCCATGCATCATTTGGGCTGGTCACAATTCTGCCTTTGGGAACGGGTACCCCCGCGCTGGCCAACAGGCTCTTGGTCAGATCCTTGTCACGCGAGATGGTTTCTGCGATGGCGCTGGTCTGATCTGTTTCAGCAGTCCAGATACGCCGTTGCCTTGCTCCATAACCGAGTTGTACTAAATTACCTTCAGATAAACGAATAGAGGGAATACCACGTTCTTCGGCTGCGTGGACAATGCAGGCCGTGCTCGGACCCAGTAAAAGGTCTTCTCCAAGTTCACGCAACTGCTCAAGGATGTTCTCTACCTCAGTTCGCGGATCTTTGGTGTCTTGCGCCAGTGCCAAGTAAAGGTCTTTGGCATATTTCAGGGCGGTTAGGGTGAGCTCTTCATTAATGGCGCTGACCATGACTTTGTAAACACTGCGGCGATCGCCATCACGTGCTTTACCAAAACCACCGGGAATACCCGCTAAGTTTTGGAGCTCTAAGGTCAAATGTTCCAGAATATGGGCAGGCCAGGTGCCTTCTTCAACCCGTTTCAGAAATCCACCCGCCTCACCATAGCTGCAACGGTGCTCTTGCAAGCTAGGAAGCGCGGTTACGAGGCGGTCATAAAAACCGGGGATGAGGTTGGAGGGATAGTCCTCTAAGTCGCCAATATCGAGCCAAACCTCAATAACAGGGTGGTAGGTCCACATATTGGGACCCCGGAGATGCTTGACACTCAAGATCTCAATGGTTTTATCTAGTAATTGGGGCATGTGGGAAATGCGATGATCTGAGCCGCTAAAGCGGGTAGGTCTTAGACTGCCTCTCTATTTCTAGTAATGATGGGTAACTCACAAATTTAGCAAAAATACACAAAAAGCCCTACTTAGCCAAATTAACGGCTTTGTCATCCCGAAAGTTGACATCACTTCTAAATCTAAAAAATTTTGCTCCACTATACTTTTAGCATTCATGAAGCCCGTCATACTACCTTCCTCCAGCCCCTTACCAAGCGATTGGTTGGAAGTTTTAGAGTCCGCACCCTCACCAATCATTCTGGCAGAGTCCATTCTGGCTTGGGTTGAGCTGGATTTAGACGGTCAAATGCACTTCGCCAAAAGCCTACTTTTGCTGACCTCTCAAGGCTTATTTTGGACCGATAGTCAGCGTTTCGAGACCTGGCCAATTGATTCTGGAGCGCATTTAAGTCATGGTGATCATGCCGGCGTTGGGCATCTTAAGCTGGAGACTGCCGAAAAACTGCTGCGAATATGGTATTTCACGTTGGGAGTGAATCCTCAAGTTTTGCGCTTACAAAGTGCTTTTAAGCAAGTCGTGCGGGGCGATCAGTATCGAGCCGCCGCTGAGGAAGTCTCAGAATATGACAAGCAAGTTTGCCCAGTATGCTTAAGTCCCAAGCCCGCTAATTCAGAAGCATGTCCAACTTGCGATCCCGAAGATGATCGGCCACCCTCTACTTGGACTTTGTTCAAATTGTGGCGCTTTGCGAAGCCATATAAAAAAGAGCTCCTGCTAGGTTTTGTGTTGACGCTGTTATCGACTGGCGCTACGCTAATTCCACCATACCTCACCATGCCTTTAATGGATCATGTCTTAATTCCTTTTGAGCGTGGCGAACCCATTGATTTTAATTTAGCGTCGCAATATTTAATTGCGCTATTTGGCGCAGCCTTGATTGCTTGGGGTTTAGGTTGGTGGAAGACCTACCTACTGGCTTTAGTCAGTGAGCGTATTGGCGCTGACTTACGCAATACTACCTTTGAGCATTTACTTAAACTCTCATTGGAGTACTTTGGTGGTAAGCGTACAGGCGATTTGATTGCCCGTATCGGGGCTGAGACAGATCGTATTTGCGTGTTCCTCTCCTTGTACGCACTCGATTTTGCCACTGACGTTTTGATGATTACGATGACAGCCATCATTTTGGCATCGATAGATCCGTTACTGGCCTTAGTTACATTGGCACCGTTGCCCTTTATTGCTTGGATGATTCATGTGGTGCGCGACAAATTGCGCTTTGGCTTTGAGAAGATCGATCGCATTTGGTCTGAAGTGACTAATATCTTGGCAGATACGATTCCTGGTATTCGGGTGGTGAAGGCCTTCGCGCAGGAAGAGCGTGAGTTACAGCGTTTTGTGACTTCAAATAAACACAATCTACAAATCAATGATCGCGTGAATCGTGTTTGGGGATTGTTCTCACCCACAGTGACCTTGCTCACCGAAACGGGTCTCTTAGTGGTTTGGGGTTTTGGTATCTGGCAAGTCGCTCATCGCCATATTTCTGTGGGCGTGCTCATCGCTTTCCTTGCCTATATCGGCCGCTTCTATATTCGCTTAGATTCGATGAGTCGGATTGTGTCGCATACCCAAAAAGCTGCAGCTGGGGCAAAGCGTATCTTTGATATTTTGGATCACGTCTCGAGCGTGCCTGAGCCCATGAATCCAGCACCCTTAGTTGATGTAAAAGGCCGCATTACCTTGCGCGATGTGGGTTTCCGGTATGGCAATCGTGCGGTTACCAAGGGAATTGATTTGGATATCGCCCCCGGTGAAATGGTGGGTTTAGTAGGGCATAGCGGTTCCGGCAAAAGTACCTTGGTGAACTTAATCTGTCGTTTCTATGACGTGAGTTCAGGCTCGATTGCACTCGATGGTCGAGATATTCGGAGCATTGGCATTGCAGACTATCGCAAACGCATTGGTTTAGTTTTACAAGAACCCTTTTTGTTCTTCGGCACGATTGCCGAGAATATTGCTTACGGCAAATCCGATGCGACGCGCGCAGAAATCGTTGAAGCAGCCCGCGCAGCCCACGCTCATGAATTTATTCTTCGCCTGCCACTGGGTTACGACTCCTTAGTAGGTGAGCGCGGTCAATCACTTTCTGGTGGTGAACGTCAACGGATTTCGATTGCACGTGCTTTGTTGATTAACCCCAGTATTTTGATCTTAGATGAGGCAACCTCCTCAGTAGACACCACCACTGAAAAAGAAATCCAGCGCGCCTTAGATAACCTAGTCAAAGGTAGGACAACGATTGCCATCGCCCACCGCCTCTCCACTTTAAGAAAAGCCGACCGCTTAGTGGTGCTGGATAAGGGCGAGATTGTCGAGATGGGCTCACACGATGCCTTAATGGCAGCAGAGGGCGCGTATTACACGCTCTACCAAGCGCAACTCCGTCACGCCGCAGAATTGGTGGAGGGTGGCGCCATTGGTGAGACTTTAGAAGAGCAGGATGCAGAACGAAGTGAAGGGCGTGTAGAAGTAGCCGCTAAAGTTATTGGGGGTGAAATATGACCTTGCATCACGGAGATATCGAAACTTCTTATCAAAAGCCACATCAACTCGAGCGCGACGCCTTAGGTCGTTTGGTATTTATTGATGAGTATGGTCATAAGCATGTTGGCGCGTATCCAGTCAAAGCCTTTCCGATTACAGCGCCAGGTGAGGGCATTTCATTAATGGATTCCTCTGGAAAGGAGCTGTGCTTCTTTGAAGATCCAGCGCAGATTCCGACAAATGAACTTGAGCTCATTCAAGAGGAATTAGCTACACGTGAATTTATGCCTGTGATTGAGAAAATTACCAAGGTATCGACTTTTGCTACCCCCAGCGTTTGGGACCTAGAGACCGATCGGGGTCCCACCCGTATTCGTCTCAAGGCAGAAGACGACATTCGGCGCATTGCGGGCAATACGCTATTAATTGCTGACTCTAATGGCTTGCAGTTCTTAATCAAGGACTCGACTAAACTGGATAAATTGAGTCGGAAACTGCTGGATCGTTTCCGTTAAAATAAGAATCTAGTTTCAGTAGTTCACCCAATAGTTCTTATCGCCGCTTTAGCTCAGTTGGTAGAGCAGTTCATTCGTAATGAAAAGGTCGCCAGTTCGATTCCGGCAAGCGGCACCACCAGCGTCATTAAATAAATTGAATGACGTATTGGGTATAGATATCTTTGCGCTCATTTTTTAATAAGGGAATTATCTAATGCGTCGTCTTCTCTCAGCTGGGCTATTGGCAATGAGCATTGCCCTTGCTACCCCATCATTTGCACAGAAATCCATTCTTGTCTCATCGACTACGTCTACTGAGCAATCTGGGTTATTTGGTTTTATCTTGCCAATCTATAAAAGTAAGTCTGGAGTTGAGGTCAAAGTTGTCGCAGTGGGCACAGGGCAGGCCTTGGATATTGGCCGACGTGGCGATGCAGATGTAGTGTTTGTTCATGACAAGGTTGGTGAGATGAAATTCTTGGAAGAGGGTTATTCAACCAAGCGATACGATGTGATGTACAACGACTTTGTATTGATTGGACCAAAATCTGACCCAGCAAAAATTGCGGGTGGTAAGGACATCAAAGTGGCCTTGCAAAAAATTGGTAATGCAAAAACTACTTTTGTTTCTAGGGGGGATAAAAGTGGTACCCATGCAGCAGAGTTGCGTTACTGGAAAGATGCTGGCATAGATCCTAATAAAGACATGAGTTGGTATAAGGACACTGGTAGCGGAATGGGTCCGGCATTAAATACCGCCTCAGCCATGAACGCATACATTTTGGCAGACCGTGGCACCTGGCTTTCTTTTAAGAATCGAGGCGATCTAGAAATTTTGGTTGAGGGCGATCCAAAGTTATTCAATCAATATGGCGTGATGCTAGTAAACCCTGAAAAATTTCCTCAAGTAAAAGCCAAAGAAGGGCAGGCATTTATTGACTGGTTAATTTCCAGGGACGGACAAGAGGTGATTGCCCTGTACAAGATTGATGGCAAGCAACTCTTTTTTCCGAATGCTAAGAAATAAATGATGGGGATATCCATTCACGACCATGATGGTCTGTGAGGGGGCTAAGCAACGGTTGCGAATGGGTATTGAGCAAGCCATCAAGCTCGGTCATATATCAATAGAAGTGATCTTTGATTTAGAATCACGCCATTTTATAAATACATTAAAGCCATCTCAATTTTTTGGTTTGATTAAAAAGTACTTCAATAATGCAATACTCCAACGAGATTTTCTTTGCCATTGCCGCCCTTATGATGTGGGGTCTGGCCGTTGGTTCATATCCCTTAATTCAGGCAAGAACCATTACAAAGCCCGAGGGCTTTTGGTATGCAGGGCTCCTTTTAGAGGCGGCTAGCTTCACCTTCTTTGCTAGCGCCTCAATCATTCATTTAAAACTGCTTACATTAGCGAACATTTCTCTTCTTGCTGGTTATATCTACTTAGCAACCTACCTACGATCACTCAGTCAGCCCGTTTCGCGACAATTCCAGTGGATAGTCTTGCTCGCCTTATTGATTATTGGGTTGAGTTTCGAATCTTTGCTGCAGTTTGGGTCATTTATGCAAAGGGTAGGCTTTGTCATTGCAATTGCCGATTTATGTCTTGCTTGGCAATTATGGGAACTGAGGCGCTTGCATAAGTCGGGTATTGGGCTGCCCGTATTTTTGATCATCACCATCATTGCGCAATTTATATTAGCTACAGCGAGATCAATCGTGTTGATCTATGTTGATCCGCCATCTACTTTCCATATTTATCAAGAGCCCCCATTCACTGTGGCCGTGAGATGGGCTTGGTTTGCCTTCATGATTCTTTCTTATGTCGCCATGATTGGATATAGGATAAACAGGCTTAGCGCTCAGCGTCTGCAAACTCAGTTAGAGAATAATCGCTTGAAGGTAGAGTTGGCTCATCAAAGGGCTAATCAAATAGAATCACAACTACTTGCTTCCCTCAATGCACTTGCCAAGGCCAGAGACAATGAAACGGGCAATCACATTATTCGCACGCAAAATTACGTCAAAAATCTTGCCCTAGGATTAAGAAAGCTGGGGCATTACACAGATGAATTAAGTGATGAAGCGATTGCGCTTTTGTTCAAAGCCGCACCCCTGCACGACATTGGAAAAGTCGGTATTCCTGACAACATCTTACTCAAGCAAGGACGCTTAAATGCCGAGGAGTGGGAGATTATGAAAACCCATGCCAGCATTGGCGAAACCGTTCTGACAACGGTTGAGCATGAGCTTGATGGAAATGAGGGGGTCATTATTAAAGCCTCCAAAATTGCAGGCGGTCACCATGAAAAGTGGGATGGCACTGGATACCCTAGAGGCTTAAAAGGTACGGACATTCCCTTACCAGCACGCATCATGGCACTGGCAGATGTATATGACGCATTAGTCAGTGAGCGGATCTATAAAGCAGGATGGAGCCATGAGGATGCCATGAACGAGATAGTCTCCAAGAAAGGGAGTCACTTTGACCCCTTAGTGGTGGATGCGTTTGTTCTCGAGGCGGATAGCTTTTTGGCGATCTCGCGGCAATATGAGGATAGTTAATTACGCTATCAATTTATAGATAGCCACTACCTCAACTACATACAGTTTTTACTTACCTATTTGCGAGTGCCAAAATCTGGTCCAGCGTGACATAGCCACGACCTTCGCTATCAATATAGCTAAAGTGCTCCGCCACTCTGGGCATGCCTGCCTTGGCTTCAACTAAGGTGAGCTTGCCATCATGATTTTTATCGGCAGCTTTAAATCTAGCAACTATTTCCTGATCTTTTGCGCTCATGTTGGCTTGGGCATGAACAGCGTTGACCGCGCCTAAGCTGATGAGTAGCAAGGCAACCATTGTTGCCCGCTTAATCAATTGACTCGTCATGATGTTGTTCATCCCAAATGATTCTCAGTGTTAATGTCTGGCTGAAAGTACCAGCGCTTCGCGCACTGCTTTTTTAGCCATATCAGTAAAAGACTCTACCGAACCAGAGCCGGTTCTGAAAGATTCGCCCTGAATGGTAATTAAGCCTTCCCCTAAAATTTGTCCAGTTTGACTGTCCGTAATTTTGCTTTCAATAATCAGGGCAGGGGTTTTGGCGTTCACTCCAGCAGCATAGGCAGCTGCATTCGCTGCTAAGCCAATTGGCGTGAAATTCCAAGGCTGCAAACTGTTTGCAGACATTTCTGCACCAGTAATACCGACGGATACTTTGGCAACACCAGGACCCGGCTTTTGAACAATGGTGATGTTGCTTTTGCTATTCACAGCCTGAACCATGGAGGCCTGCAAAGTTTGTTTCACTTGAGCCAAGGTTTCAGCTGGCACGCGTTGAGTAGCTGTTTGATTTAAGTAGACTGGATCCAAGATGACGCCAGTGTATTTATCAGGATTAACCGTGGCATCACGATAGCGCCATACCTTGGTATCTGCGGAACTGTTTGCTACTGGTTGAAGTAATTTGTAGTTTGGTAAAAAACCCGACTCTGGCATCGGCTCAGTTAAGTATTTAGAGGTGTTGCTACAAGCGGCAATCAGAAGTGCTGCAGGAATAAATAGACTAAGGATGAGGATGTGACGGCGGTTCATAAAAACTCCTTGTAAGGTACTGCATTTGAGCAAGCCCATCCCCTAGAATTACAAGCTAGAGCGGCACATGAGTGTTTTAAAGTAAGCGGCAATTTGGTTGTTGCTCAGATCTTAGCATGCAAATATTGGCCTTTAATGACCAATTTTCTCTTATTGGGTCAAGTGGGTTGACTTATTTTGGTTTAAAAAATATGGCAAACTATTTCTATGAACCTCATTGAAATCATACAAACCGTTAGTAATATTTTGGATGCCCTCGGTGTGGCAATTGTTTCTTTGGGTGTGTTCTGGGGTCTCTTCGGGTTTCTGAGGGATATGGCTCAAAAGAAGCCAATAGATGAGCTTTACAAGACGTTCCGTAATCAGATCATCCGAGCACTCTTGCTTGGCCTGGAAATATTGGTAGCAAGCGATATCATTCGTACCGTTGCCATCAGTCCGACCTTGATGAGTGTGGCCATCTTAGGTGCCATCATTACCTTAAGGTGTTTCTTGAGTTGGTCTTTGACGCTAGAGGCAACAGGCCGTTGGCCTTGGCAAAAGTCGTAGATTGTGCTATTGAAAGTCAATTGGCCCGAGCCTTAGCTGGCTTGAGTCATGCAGCTGTAAGCCAGAGTTAGTAATATACTGGTTTACCCTCTCAGTCAATTCTTGAATATGCCCTGTTTGAAAAAACACTTATTAAGCCTAGTTATTTGCGGCATGCTTATTGCATTGCTGGCCCCAATGACTGCGCATGCTGTCCTGCAGGATGAGATTCAGGTCTATGACGATGAAATCAATGCCAAGGGTGAGCAGAGCCTGGAATTGCACGTAAACACCACTCCGCGGGGCGTGCAGACCCCCAGTTATCCAGGCGAGATGATGACTAACAATGCTACGCGTATCACGCCAGAGTACGCGTACGGCCTTGGCGATAAGCTGGAAGCGGGTTTTTATATCAACTCCGTGGTCAGCAATAACAATTGGAACTATGCGGGCGCTAAAGTACGCCTCAAATATCTCCCTTTCAATGAAGAGGAGGGGGATTATTTCTTTGGCGGCTTGAACGTCGAGCTCTCTAATACCCTGCCTCAGTATGAGCAGTCCCGATACAATGCCGAGGCGCGTTTTATTATTGGTAAGCACGTAGGTAAATGGTTGTTTGTTGTTAATCCTATCTTCGACCAGCCACTTTCGCAGCCCTATGTCCATCAAGGTCCTGATTTCAATACCGCCATTCGGGTTTCTCGTGAAGTGGCGCCAGATTGGTCTGTGGGCACGGAGTTTTACTCAAATTACAATCAAATTGGCTCTGGACCCATCTCCTATCCAAATACCCAGCAACTGGGATTCTTGAAGGTTTACTGCGACGCGGGGCCAATTCCTTTTCAAGCGGGCATTGGCAAAGGCTTTACCAACAGCAGCGACTCCCTAACCTTAATGGCTATTATTTCCATCCCCTTGCCACAGTTTTAAGATAATTATTATTTAAAACAAGTAGTTAGTAAAAAATGAAGTCATTTTTCTAGTCATCTAGAGCAAGCTGTCCAAGACTCTGCAAGGCAATCGTATTAGGGTTATACTCTAGGTACTAACCCTTAAGGAGATCCAAATGGCTCAATTAATTAACAAATTCAACCAACTGTTTACTACAACTAAGACAGCTTCCGAGCAACGTGTACGCCACTATGATTTTGATGGTGCTTACCGCGGAATGTAATTCTGTCTCAGGCAAATTGAAAACCACCTTCGGGTGGTTTTTTTTCGTCTTCAATTTGCCCGCAAGCCAATAAGCAATTGCATGTTTTAAAACAATAGAGGATTTTTTATGACCAAAGGCACGAGGGTAATCACTAGTGATACAAATGGAAATAATTGATTAGTGTCAAGTGCTTGCAAGAAAATCTGTTCAAAAATAATGCATCAAATGTAGATGCGCATTTTGGTAACAAATTAATTTGAAATATTAGGAGATTAGAGATGGGTAGCGAACAAAATTCAGGGCCATTTGGAGGTCGATGGTTTCAACTTCTAATCGGCATCATCTGTATGTCGATGATTGCAAATTTGCAATACGGTTGGACTCTATTCGTCAATCCAATCGATGCTAAATTTGGTTGGGGCCGCGCTGCAATTCAAGTTGCCTTCACTATTTTCGTATTGACAGAGACTTGGTTGGTGCCAATCGAGGGATACCTAGTTGATAAGTTTGGTCCTCGCCCAGTAGTATTTTGCGGCGGTATCTTATGCGGTATTGGTTGGATGCTCAATTCCCAAGCTGACACATTAGCTATGCTCTATTTTGCTGCGGCAGTAAGCGGTGTTGGTGCTGGTGCTGTTTATGGTACTTGCGTAGGTAATGCGCTCAAGTGGTTCCCAGACCGTCGCGGTTTGGCTGCTGGCTTAACCGCTGCAGGCTTTGGCGCTGGTTCCGCTTTAACCGTAATTCCAATTGCAAACATGATTGCAAACCAAGGCTATCAAGAGACTTTCTGGTTCTTTGGTATTGGTCAAGGCGCTATCGTTGTGATTTTGAGCTTGTTGCTGGTAAAGCCGATTCAAAGTGTCATCACTACAGTCAAGGCTCAAGTTGCTCAAACCCGTAAAGATTTCCGCCCAATGGAAATGGTTAAGCAGCCCGTGTTTTGGATTATGTATTTGATGTTCGTGATGGTTGCAGCTGGTGGTTTGATGGCTACTGCACAGTTAGGCCCAATTGCCAAAGACTTTCAAGTGGCAGGCGTAACAGTAAGCCTCATGGGATTAGCTTTACCTGCTTTGACTTTTGCATTAACAATCGACCGCGTTCTTAACGGTTTAACCCGTCCTTTCTTTGGTTGGGTATCCGATAAGATTGGCCGCGAACAAACCATGACCTTATGTTTTGCTTTCGAGTGTTTCGGTATTCTCGGTCTCTACTACCTTGGACGTGATCCAATCATGTTCGTGTTGTTGACTGGTTTGGTATTCTTCGCTTGGGGTGAAATCTATAGCTTGTTTCCATCGACTAGTGCCGATACATTTGGTACCAAGTTTGCGGCTGGTAATGCAGGCTTGCTCTACACCGCTAAAGGTACGGCCGCATTGTTGGTTCCGCTCTCTAGCGTGTTGGTCGCCACAACTGGTGGTTGGGAGGCAGTATTTTGGGTAGCCAGCTTCCTTAACGGTACTGCAGCTATTTTGGCGTGGTTTGTATTGCGCCCAATGCGCCGCAAACTGATTGAGCGCTCCGCATCGATGTAATTCCTGGTTAGTATTGCCAACAAGGAAAGGGCTCGTAAGAGCCCTTTTTTTCATGTTCGTGAAGTTTAAGCAGCCCCCACTAGCTCGCATAAACTTAAGGCAAGTAAGGTCAATACTGATTGATAATGATATGTAACGCGAAGGTAGTGAATGAAATTCAATTTACGGGGGCAGTAATGACAAGACGAAATAAGTTTGGATTATGCGGTTTATTTTTAATGGGTTTTGCGCTGGCAGTCCAAGCCCATGATGCCAAAGTGGGCTACATCGAAATTGAGCACGCTTACACGCGCGCAACCGTACCTGGCCAGCAAGTGGCGGCGGGGTATATGAAGATTGAAAATCGCGGCGCTGCCGATCAACTGATTTCTGCAAGCTCTCCTGCTGCCGGTGAAGTGCAACTCCACGAAATGAGTATGGAAGGCAATGTCATGAAGATGCGTCAGCTCAAAGACATCCCTTTGCCTGCTGGATCCGTAGTTGAACTCAAGCCCGGTGGTTTTCATTTAATGCTCATGAATTTGAAGGCACCTCTTGGTACCGGCGAGACCGTAGCAGTCAAACTCAAGTTTGCTAAGGCTGGTGAGGTGGAGGTTAAGCTCCCGGTAAGTGCAATGGGCGGCCAAGGCGGTCACGGCATGCGGCATTAAGGAGTGTTATGCAGTAAAATTATTAATTAGTAGTCGTAAAAAAGCCCCTCAATCTCGCGACTAAGGGGCTTTGCTTTTTGATGCGAACTGCTTGGAAGGTTTACTCCAAATTTAAATCCGTCACCGCGCCTTTGCTGGCACTGCTTGCAAGGTAAGCGTACTTAGCCAATAGACCGCGGGTATAGCGCGGCTTAGGTTGCTTCCAGTTAGCCCGACGTTTTGCAATTTCTTCATCGCTCACATTGAGCTGAATTAAGAGCGTGTGCGCATCGATGGTGACTGAGTCGCCTTCTTCAATCAAAGCAATCACGCCACCAACATAAGCTTCGGGCGCTACGTGACCCACCACCATGCCCCACGTACCACCAGAGAAGCGGCCGTCGGTGATCAAGCCTACTGTCTCGCCAAGACCTTGACCGACCAAGGCAGAGGTTGGAGCAAGCATCTCCCGCATTCCAGGGCCACCCTTAGGGCCTTCATAACGAATCACCATGACGTCGCCGTCTGTAATCTTTTGCGCCATGATGGCGGCCATCGCTTCGTCTTCTGAATTAAATACACGCGCTGGTCCAGTAATGGAAGGATTCTTTAATCCGGTAATTTTGGCAACGCAACCTTCAGGAGAAATATTACCCTTCAGAATCGCTAAGTGACCTTGCTTGTAAATAGGGTTATCCAAAGTGCGAATGACCTTTTGATCGGCGCGAGGTACTGAAGGTACATCTTTCAATACTTCAGCAATAGTCTTGCCAGTAATGGTCATGCAATCGCCGTGCAATAGTCCACCGTCGAGCAAAATCTTCATCACTTGCGGAATGCCGCCAGCCAGGTGCAAGTCGGTTGCTAAGTATGCGCCTGAGGGTTTCATATCCGCGATGACTGGCACGCGTTTACGAATGCGTTCGAAATCATCAATGGTCCAGTCAATTTCAGCAGCGCTAGTAATAGCGAGGAAGTGTAAGACCGCGTTAGTAGAACCGCCGACTGCCATGATTACGCTGACCGCATTCTCAATGGATTTTTTGGTGATGATATCGCGTGGACGCAGATTGTTTTTAATCGCCTCGACTAAAACAATCGCGGAGTCATGCGCACTCCTTACTTTTTCTTCATCTACGTTGGACATCGTGGATGAGTAGGGTAGGCTCATGCCTAAGGCCTCAAAAGAGGAGCTCATGGTGTTGGCGGTATACATTCCGCCGCAGGAACCACTTCCGGGGCAGGCATTTTCTTCCACACCCTTGAGGTCTTGAGCGTTCATTCTGCCGGAGGTGAATTCACCAACGGCTTCGAAGGCGGAAACAATATTCAGCTCTTTACCTTTGAAATGACCAGGCTTAATCGTGCCGCCATAAACATAGATACTGGGGACGTTGGTGCGAGCCATCGCCATCATGCCGCCGGGCATATTTTTATCGCAACCACCAATGACTACCACGCCGTCTTGCCACAAGCCATTGACGCAGGTCTCGATACTATCGGCAATAACTTCACGGGAGACGAGGGAATATTTCATACCTTCGGTACCCATGCCAATTCCGTCGGAAACCGTTGGCGTGCCGAAAGTCTGCGCCTTAGCACCAGCCCCTTCAAGGGCGGTGACCACTGCATCAGCTAATTTTTGCAAACCGCTATTGCAAGGCGTAATCGTAGAGTGGCCATTAGCCACCCCAACCATAGGCTTTACAAAGTCCTTCTCTTCATATCCCATCGCGTAATACATCGAGCGATTTGGAGCACGTGCGACTCCCTCAGTAACATTACGCGAGCGTTCATTAAGTCGTTTCATACGGATAGTGACTCCAAAAAAAGTTCTAAAACCTCTATTGTGCCGTGAGACGGCTTATCGGTGCGGAGATTTGGGCGAGCCTGGCTAGAAACTAGATATTGCGGTGCAATATCTAACTTCCTCATAATGAATTATCCCTAAGGCTATCAGTACTTCCCGACTATTGCCCTTTTATTTTTCCGGAATTAATATCAGTCACAATTAGTACATATCAGCCAGTTAAATTAACTTTCATGAAAAAAATGACCACGCTGCCAGAAATCAAACCAGAAGCGTTCCGCAACGCGCGCGAATCTCTTGGTATGAATGTTAAAGAACTAGCAGTTAAAGCGTGCTTGTCAGTTCGCCAAATAGAGCAAATTGAAAATGGCGGCCAGGCTTCTTATTACAACCCTCAAATTAAACTAACTGCGGCTAGGAAAGTGGCCAGCCTGTTGGGTATGAAAGAGAATGACGCTTTTGATTTCGGCATCGATACGCCGACAAAAGAAGTTTCTATTGAAGCGGCGCTTAACAAACCTGTACCAGTAGCAACCGCAACTTCTAAACCAGTCACGCAAATTATTGCTGAAGAATCTTTTGAGCTTGAATCCTTAGGTAGCTCCGGCCCTTTGGGTAAACCTAAGCAACCATCGCAAAAGCAATTGCTCATTTGGCTTGGTCTCATAGTCGCTACCGTTTTTGCCCTGATGAATCTACGCCCACTATTTTTTGGTAACAAGCCAGAAGAAACTCAAGTGGCAAAAGAAGAAATCACCGCGCCTGCATCAAGCGTTCCAGAACCTGTGGCGGAGACAGCAACTACGGCGGCGAACACAGAAGCACCAGCAAGCTTAGTTTCGGGAGTGAATGCTGCTGCAACTGCGACAGCCCCAGCCCCAGCCCTATCCCCTATCAGTACTGCAAGTGCTGAGACCACTGGCAATTGTCCTGCTGAGAGTCAAAGCCCAGTGAGCTATACGCCAGAGAATCCACGCAAGACAGGAGAGAAGGTGTATTTCCAGGCTAAAGCAAAACAAGTGGTTTGTGTGGTTGATGCTACTGGCAAAAGGCAAGTTAAGACTTTAGAGCCAGGCGTTGGCATCTCTTTTTATGGTCAGCCACCCTTCAAAGTTCTGACAGAGGGACTGGCTCAGGGGGATATCTACTTCCAAGGTTACAAAGTCAAACTCAGTGACTTAGAAGCGAAAACCTTAGTATTAAAACCTGCGGAAATTCAAGCTTCTAATTGAGGATTGATTCGAAGTAATCAGATCTTGAGTAATGAGTCGGACTTACACTGCGGAGTCGTTTGTTTCACCAGTCCGAATGCGAACAGCTTGTTCGACAGCGGTGACAAAAATCTTGCCATCGCCAATTTTGCCCGTGCGGGCTGCTTTAGTAACCGCATCAATCACCGCTTCAACTCGATCTGAAGCCACTACCACTTCGACTTTGATCTTGGGTAAAAAATCTACGACGTATTCTGCACCGCGATAGAGTTCGGTATGCCCTTTTTGGCGACCAAAGCCTTTGACCTCGGTTACCGTGAGCCCGGTTACGCCAAGCTCTCCTAAAGCCTCGCGAACTTCGTCAAGCTTGAACGGTTTAATGATGGCGGTGATGAGCTTCATAAGTTTCCCTAAATTCAATAATCAATTTGTATTGCCTAGGATAGTGCCTTATATCAAGAATGCAAGCAATAGCATTGCAACTGGGATTTACGCCCTAAATTGAGAAGTAATGGGGTAGCGCCAGTCGCGACCGAAGGCACGGGTAGTTACCCTAACGCCAGGAGGTGCTTGGCGGCGCTTGTATTCATTCAGCTTAATTAGGCGGGTCACTTTTTCGACGCTCTCCGCGTCTAATCCCGCAGCGATCATTTGCGCAATCGATTGGTTTTGCTCCATGTAACGCTCCACGATATTGTCGAGTACGTCATAGGAGGGTAAGTGATCTTGATCAGTTTGCTCGTGGCGTAGTTCCGCCGATGGGGCGCGGGTGAGAATGCGTTCAGGAATGACTTGTGAAATCGTGTTGCGGTAGTGACAGAGTCGGTAAACCAGCGTCTTGGCAATGTCCTTAATCACGGCAAAACCACCTGCCATATCACCGTAGAGTGTGCAGTAACCAACTGCCATTTCGCTCTTATTGCCTGTAGTGAGTACCAAGCGACCCGTTTTATTGGATAGCGCCATTAATAAAGTGCCACGCACGCGTGCTTGAATATTTTCTTCAGTAGCGTCTTGCTCTAAGCATTTAAATTGCTCTGCTAAAGCCAGTTCCAGAGCATCTACCGGACCACTAATAGGGATTTCATCGTATTGAACTTGCATACGGTTGGCCATTTCGCGGGCATCTACCCAAGAGATATCGGCGGTATAGCGTGAAGCCATCATGACAGTGCGCACGCGCTCCGCACCTAAAGCATCTACCGCAATTGCCAGCACTAGCGCGGAATCTACTCCACCAGACAAGCCAATGATGACGCCGGGAAAACGATTCTTCTGCACGTAGTCCCGAACACCAAGCACTAAGGCTTGGTAGGCTTGCGCTTCTACACTCAGGCTAGGAGTAGTGACTCCTGAGATTAAATCTCCAGAGGAATTCAGGCTTACTAGGCCAAGCCCGATTTCAAACTGGGGCATTGACATCACCAGCTTACCTTGCGCATTTAACGCAAAAGAACCACCATCAAATACGAGTTCATCTTGACCGCCAACCGCATTCACATAAATCAACGGCATTGACGTTTGGGCAACCTGTTGATGAAGCACATCAATGCGCAGAACATCTTTCTGTAAATGAAAGGGGGATGCATTGATCACCAACAGTACTTGTGCACCGGCAGCGTGCGCCTGTTTGGCTGGCTCAGCATGCCAAGCATCTTCGCAAATGATTAAGCCAAAATGCGTGCCTGCGCTCTCAAACACGCAAGCTTGTGAACCAGGCGTGAAATAACGTACCTCATCAAAAACCTCGTGATTAGGTAGCTCTTGCTTGGCGTAGGCGGCAATGATTGCGCCATTCTGAATCACAGACGCAGCATTTTGTAAGCCCTGTGCCGATCGCTTGGGATGGCCAACAATCACTGTTAGGCTAGGGAATTGCTTGAGTTGAGTGACTAATGCGTTTAGCTGAGTTTCAGTAGCGTCTATAAAAGCAGGGCGCAATAACAAGTCTTCTGGAGGGTAGCCAGTGAGGGACAGCTCTGGAGTAAGCAGAAGCTTTGCACCTTGCGCATGCGCCTGTACAGCCGCTTGAAAAATTAGCTCAGCGTTGCCGGGCAAATCACCCAGAAGTGGGTTGATTTGCGCCAAGGCGATGGTTTGTGGGTTCACTTCCAATGAGAAGCCCCACGCCCGTCCAAATGCAAAGAACTATTGTGCTGACTTGGCATAGCCCTCAATGCCATTGAGGATTTCTTGATGGGCAGCGGGAATATCGCCCCAACCGGTAACCTTAACCCATTTGCCCTTTTCGAGATCTTTATAGTGCTCAAAAAAGTGTTGGATTTGATTGAGGGTTAAGACACTCAAGTCTTCTAAGGTTTGGATCTTTGAGTACAGCGGCAAAATTTTGTCTTCTGGCACCGCCAATAATTTGGCATCTTGTCCGCCTTCATCTTCCATTTGCAAAATGCCAATGGCGCGGCAGCTTACTACTACACCAGGAATCAGTGGAAATGGAGTCATGACCAAAACATCTACTGGATCACCATCACCTGCAATCGTTTGCGGAATGTAGCCATAGTTACATGGATAGTGCATTGCTGTGCCCATAAAGCGATCGACGAAAATGGCGCCGCTTTCTTTATCAACTTCATATTTGATGGGATCCGCATTCATGGGGATTTCGATGATGACGTTAAAAATTTCAGGAATTTTTTTACCTGGTTTTACTTTGTCTAAACTCATACTTACTCCGGATAGTGATTGATGCGACTAATTAAAAAACGAATAATAAAAAATAATTTAAAGGAATAACAAAACTTTATTCCAAAGTTTCCAAGTAACGCTGCGCATCGAGGGCAGCCATACAACCGGTGCCGGCACTCGTGATGGCTTGGCGATAAATATGGTCTTGCACATCGCCTGCTGCAAAGACGCCGGGAATGTTGGTAGCAGTGGCATTACCCTCTAAGCCAGAGTGGGTCTTGATATAGCCGTTTTGCATATCCAGTTGCCCAATAAATAAATCGGTATTGGGTTTATGGCCAATGGCAATAAATGCACCCGTAACCGCGATGTCTTCAGTCTTGCCATCAGCATGCCGGATTCGTACTCCTGTGACGCCTTTGTCATCCCCTAGGACTTCATCGAGGGTGGCATTCATTTTGAGCTCTACTTTACCTTCAGCCACTTTTGCCATCAGTCGATCGTTCAAAATCGGTTCAGCGCGGAACTTATCGCGCCGGTGAATGACAGTAACCTTTTTGGCAATGCCTGTAAGGTAGAGCGCCTCTTCCACAGCTGTGTTACCGCCACCCACTACGCAAACATCTTGGTTACGGTAAAAAAAGCCATCACAAGTAGCGCAACCAGAAACCCCGCGCCCCATGAATGCCTCTTCGCTGGGCAGTCCTAGGTACTGTGCAGACGCTCCAGTAGAGATGATTAAGGCATCACAGGTATAGGTTCCTGAGTCGCCGACTAGACGAATTGGCGTCTCTGTAAGAGCCGCAGTGTGAATATGGTCAAAGATAATGTCGGTATTAAAGCGTTGAGCGTGCTTCAAAAACCGCTCCATAAGCTCTGGACCCTGAACGCCATCGGGGTCGGCCGGCCAGTTTTCCACATCGGTGGTGGTCATTAATTGACCGCCTTGGGCAATCCCAGTGACCAAAGTGGGCTGCAAATTAGCCCGCGCCGCGTAGACGGCGGCAGTATAGCCAGCGGGACCAGACCCGAGAATCAGAACTTTGCTGTGTTTGAAGTTATTTGTAGTCATTGCCTGATTATAGATTTGCTTGTTTACAATCGGGGGAACATGCCTAGAACTGTATATCCGAAGTCTAAAGCTACCCAAAACAGCCCATTACCCGAGAACCACGGGCAAGGGCGAATGCCCCGTCTTCTTCTAGAGGCACGCTGGTTTATCTCCTGCGGGCTTTGCCTGGGCCTATTGGCCATCTTAATCAGCTATTCCAAGGCTGATCCGGCTTGGTCGCATGCCAGTTTTGAGACCCCCAAGAACCTCGGTGGCCGGTTTGGGGCTTATGCAGCGGATTTACTACTCTATATATTTGGAATTTCCGCATTTTGGTGGATCGTGTTATTCGGTCGCAGAGTCTTGCACGGCTGGCGCGAGCTTTGGAGCATTCCTTTGCCCCCCGACCCAGAGGCTAAGCCTGACTCTTTAGTAGTGCGTTGCCTGGGCTTTGGCCTGACTTTATTTTGCAGTATGGGTCTTGAATCCACTCGTTTGCATTCTTTAACTTGGGAACTACCACGCCCCCCTGGTGGCATTTTGGGCGAACTCATTGGCGATCCCCTGCAAATGTCCTTAGGCTTCACGGGCTCTACGATCGTGCTTTTGTTTGGCCTTTGCGCCGGTTTGTCTTTGTTCTTACACTTTTCATGGCTCGATATTGCAGAAAAACTGGGCCGTTTTCTTGAGGCAAGCGTTCAGCGTTTGCGTGAACGCCGTGATAGTGAGGCTGATCGCAAGTTGGGTGAAGTGGCCGCGGAAGAGCGTGAAGAGTTTGTGGAGGAGTTTCGGGGTCGGGTTGAGATCGCCAAGCCAGTCCCGATTGTGAGAGCACCGGTTGAAATACCCAAGAGTGCCCGGGTAGAGCGAGAAAAACAGCAACCCCTGTTTATCGACATCCCTGATTCAGAATTACCCCCTTTAGCGCTCCTCGATCCTGTTCCTGCCGCTCAAGAAACTATCTCCGCAGATGTATTGGAATTCACCTCACGCTTGATTGAGCGCAAGTTGGCTGAGTTCAACGTGGAAGTGAAGGTCATCGCAGCGTATCCAGGGCCGGTAGTGACGCGCTATGAGATTGAGCCTGCGGTTGGGGTGAAGGGTAGCCAGATTGTCAATCTCTCCCGTGATTTAGCGCGCTCCCTCGGGGTGGTGAGTATGCGGGTGGTGGAGACTATTCCTGGCAAAACCTGCATGGCTTTGGAATTGCCCAATCCCAAGCGTCAGTCGGTGTATCTCTCAGAGATTTTGACCTCGCAGGTTTATAACGACAACCATTCTTTATTGACACTGGCCTTAGGTAAAGATATTTCCGGCAGCCCAATGGTGGCCGATTTAGCCAAGATGCCACATTGCCTTGTGGCGGGTACTACCGGTGCAGGTAAGTCGGTGGGTATTAATGCCATGATTTTATCGATCTTGTTTAAGGCGAAGGCGGATGAAGTGCGTCTCATCATGATCGACCCCAAGATGCTGGAAATGGCAATGTACGACAAGATTCCGCATTTGTTGTGTCCTGTTGTGACAGACATGAAGCAGGCCTATAACGCGCTTAATTGGGCGGTTAATGAGATGGAGCGGCGCTACAAACTGATGAGTAAGTTTGGCGTGCGCAATCTTGCAGGCTTTAATAAGAAGATTTTGGAAGCCGAAGAGAAGGGTGAAAAACTCACCAACCCATTTAGCTTAACGCCAGATGATCCCGAGCCAATTTATAAGGCTCCCGTGATTGTCATTGTGATTGATGAGTTGGCAGACCTCATGATGGTCTCCGGTAAGAAGATTGAAGAGTTAATCGCGAGAATTGCGCAAAAGGCGCGCGCTGCAGGTATCCATTTGGTATTAGCAACACAACGCCCTAGTGTTGATGTGATTACTGGCTTGATCAAGGCGAACGTACCAACCCGAATTTCTTTTCAGGTCAGTAGCAAAATTGATAGTCGCACCATCCTTGATCAACAGGGCGCGGAAGCCCTCTTAGGAATGGGTGACATGCTCTATATGGCCCCTGGAACAGGTTTGCCAGTGCGGGTGCATGGGGCCTTTGTTTCAGACGATGAAGTACATCGTGTGGTGGAGTGGTTAAAAGAAAAGGGCGAAGCCAATTACATTGATGGCGTCCTTGAAGGTGCTGATGAGTCCACTATGGATGCACTTACCGGTGAGGGCGGCGGTGAAGCCGACCCCCTATACGATCAAGCAGTCGCCATTGTGCTGGAAAACAAGCGACCCTCTATCTCTCTGGTCCAACGCCATCTGCGCATTGGTTATAACCGCGCCGCCCGCTTACTCGAAGATATGGAAAAAGCCGGACTCGTATCCAAAATGGGTAACGGCGGTAATCGTGAAATTTTGCATCGTCCTTCAGAGTAAACCTTATATTTTGACTACACTTTTATCCGTTCTTGCGTTCAGCCTGACTTGTTTATTCTCAGCAAATAGCGTGCTAGCAGACACCCCCAGTGGCGTTGAGCAATTGCGGGAATTCGTGCGGACATCTAAGACGGCTGAAGGAGAGTTTGTGCAACAACAACTGCGCGCTCCCAAAGCGAATGAGCCGCAAGATAAAGGTCTGAAAGTCATTCGCCAAACACAGGGTATTTTTATCTTCCAACGTCCGGGCCGTTTTGTTTGGGACACCCAAAAGCCTTACGAGCAAAAACTCATTGCGGATGGCAAGCAACTCATTTTGTGGGACAAGGATCTCAATCAGGCGACTTTTAGACCTGCTGGCCAAGCCTTAGCCACAACTCCTGCGGCAATTTTATTTGGCGAGACTTCACTAGAGCAGCATTTTGATCTAGTGGAAGGTGAAGAGCGCCTCAATATGAAATGGGTGAACTTAGCGCCAAAGAAAGTTCCCAATGCCAAGAATGGCAATAACTTGCCTTACACTAAAATCTCTGTTGGCATGTTGAACGGACTGCCGCGCGCACTTGAACTCACCGATGGCTTGGGCAGCGTGGTCTTGGTAACGCTCGATAAGATCCAACTCAATATTAGTTTGCCTGCTAACCGCTTTACCTTTGACCCACCTGCTGGGGCCGAAGTGTTACGCCTTAAATAAGCTTTATTACATACCTCATTACATACCTACGAGCAAAGAGCATCAATGATTGATCCCCAATTACTCCGTAAAGATATTGCCGCAGTAGAGGCTCGCTTAGCGACGCGCAAGTTCGCCTTGGACGTAGATAAGTTCAACGCATTAGAGTCCGAGCGCAAGACATTGCAAACCCGTACTGAAGAGTTTCAGGCTAAACGTAATCAATTGGCCAAAGCCGTTGGTATGAAAAAAGGGAAGGGTGAAGACGCCTCCGCAGAAATGGCAGAAGCCAGTCAAATTAATTTGGACCTTGAAGCGGGCGCAGCACGTTTAGCCAACCTGCAAATGGAGATTGCAGATTTTCTAATGGGAATCCCGAATCTGCCTGACGAGCTGGTTCCGGTTGGCAAAGACGAAGCAGAAAATCAAGAAGTAAAGCGCTGGGGTGACTTACCCCAGTTTGATTTTGACATTAAGGACCACGTAGATTTAGGTGAACCTCTAGGCCTTAATTTTGAGATGGGTACTAAGATTAGCGGGTCACGCTTTGCGGTACTGAAAGGCCCAATCGCCCGCCTGCATCGTGCATTGGCTCAGTTCATGCTCGATACGCATACCCTTGAGCATGGCTATGAAGAGGTCTACACGCCGTATTTAGTCAATGCTGCTTCTATGCGTGGCACTGGTCAGTTGCCCAAGTTTGAGGAAGATCTCTTCAAGGTGCCACGTCATATCGGTGGCGAAGGTGATGACGGTGAGGCAAAGACAGAGAACTTTTATCTCATACCAACGGCAGAAGTCCCTGTCACCAATTTGGTGAGAGACGAAATTGTCAATGCAGATCAGTTGCCAATGAAGTTGGTGGCTCACACGCCTTGTTTCCGTTCTGAAGCCGGTAGTTATGGGCGCGATGTGCGGGGCATGATACGTCAGCACCAATTCGACAAAGTGGAGTTGGTACAAATCGTCAAGCCGGAAGATTCCATGCAAGCGCTTGAAGAATTAACAAGTCATGCGGAGAAAATTCTGGAACTGCTTGAGTTGCCATACAGAAAAGTGTTGCTCTGCACGGGTGATATGGGTTTTGGTAGCGCTAAGACGTATGACTTAGAGGTTTGGATTCCATCTCAGAGTACCTATCGTGAAATCAGCTCCTGTTCCAGTATGGGCGACTTTCAGGCAAGAAGAATGCAGGCCCGATTTAAAGCAGGACAAGGCAAACCTGAGCTACTTCATACCCTCAATGGTTCAGGCTTAGCCGTAGGTAGGGCATTGGTTGCCTTGCTGGAGAACCACCAACAGGCAGACGGCAGCATCTCGATCCCGCGCGCCTTACAAGCCTATTTGGGTGGGCAACAGGTTCTAAAAGCAAGCCAATAGTCTTAAGAGGCTAAAGCAAAAGAGCGCACGTAAGGCCTCAAAGCTATAATCAGCGTTCGGTTCGGAGAGGTGGCAGAGTGGTCGAATGTACCTGACTCGAAATCAGGCGTACTGTCAAAGGTACCGTGGGTTCGAATCCCACCCTCTCCGCCAAATACTGAACTGACCTGATTTTTAGTACCACTCCAGAAGAGAGGATTTTTGATAATCTTCACCTTAAAGGAGTGCTAAATATGGCAAAAGGCCAACGTCTTAAACCCGAACAAATCGTCACCTTATTGCGTCAAATCGATGTTTTAACCACCAATGGCAAAACCTTAGCTCAAGCTTGTAAAGAAGTGGGAACGGTTGAGCAAAGCTACTATCGCTGGCGCAAGATCTATGGTGGTATGAAGGTCGATCAGGCAAAGAAGTACAAAGATCTGGAACTGGAAAATACCCGGCTTAAGAAGCTCGTAGCGGACTTATCACTACGAGAGGTGATGCTCAAGGAAGTCATTAAGGGAAACTTCTAAGCTTACGACCAGCGGAAGTCCCTTCAGGGACTAGGCGTAAAAATGCAGCGCAGCTGCTCATGGACCAGCATTCTATCTCTGAGCGGACTGCCTGCAGTTTAGTGGGGCTATCCAGAGCAGCTTATCGCTATATGCCACTGCCTAAAGATGACGAAGAGCCCCTTAGAGCCGAAGTCATCCGCATGGCCAGCACCTATGGCCGGTATGGCTATCGATTTATTGCTGGGATGATGCGTAATAGCGGCTGGGGACAAGCGACTACTGCAAAGGTCGCTCGCATCTGGCGGCAAGAAGGCCTAAAGATCCCACAAAAGCAAGCTCCTAGAGGCAGACTCTGGTTTAACGATGGCAGTTGCATGAGGCTAAGAGCTACTGCCCCCAATCATGTTTGGAGTTACGATTTTGTCTTTATTAGAGATGCCTATGGGGGCAAGATCCGCATGCTCACGATGATTGATGAATACACCCGAAAGTGCCTAACGATCCACTGCGCTAGAAGGATTGGATCGGTCCAAGTGATTGAACAACTGGCAAACGCCATGATGATCCATGGTATCCCGCAATATATTCGATCGGACAATGGCCCAGAATTTATTGCTAAAGAGCTGCGGAGTTGGTTATCTGGTATTGGAGTGAAAACCGCTTACATTGAACCAGGGAGCCCTTGGGAGAATGGCTTTTGTGAAAGCTTTAACGGCACCTTTAGAGACAATCTTTTGGATGGGGAGATCTTCTATAGCTTAAAAGAAGCCCAGATCATCGTGGGGGAGTGGGTTAAGCATTACAACCATGTCAGGCCGCATAGCGCTTTAGGTTACAGACCACCAGCACCCCAAACCCAAGTACCCCAAATAATACAAAATCAACCCATGTTGCTGCAATGATTTACTATAGAAAAACTCTCTTTGGTAGTGGACCTAAATTGACAGCAGTTCAGGACTATCGGAGCTATGGTATTGACCAATCTCATGGCTTACCTGCGCTACAAATAGAGCTTGGCACCGTGCTGCCTAATCATTTTTATGTGGGTATGTTTAATTCTAATGTGACATCCGGGGCGGGTTTTCCAGGGGGAAGCCTTGAAACCGATCTCTTTGTGGGCTGGTTCCATGAGGTGAATGATTACCATATTAATGCCGGTGTTTATGGCACGATCTACCCGGGCAGCAATGTGCAGAACTACGTTTCATCTCCCATTTATCCCAGCATTACCAGCGGCATGGTGCACAACGGCGACGTCTTTGTTGCCGTAAGAAAAGGCCCCATTACGATCCAAGAAAATCTCACCTTTACCAACTTCAGTAGTTATAAAAGCCCAACAGGTGCGACGACGGCGGGCTCGAGCTACACCAACATTACAGGCGCGTTTCCCATGTCCACATGGACGTGGGCTAACGGGGGTTGGAGTCTGATGGCGCATACGGGTTACCAGTTCTTCAATCACTATTCCGCTGGCAGCTATTTTGATTGGCAGCTTGGAATTTCCAAGCAAATTGATCGTACTTGGTCAGTGAATTTGTCTTACATACAGACTAATGCGCGGGGCAATTGCAATGTGGCCGCCACTAGTGCGCAGCCTTATTGCTATGCAAAATATCAGAACGCCAATGGAACTGGAACTGGATCCAATATCAATGCAGGGGGTCCTACGGCAGTCTTAAGTATTACTGCCACTAATTTTTAAACAAGTGCAGCTGACTACCGCAGATGATTGATCACAATCTGCAAAACTTGTAGCCCCAACAAGAGCGCTAGAGGGGATAGGTCGAGTGCTCCCATATTGGGCATAACGCGCCGGATGGGGTTCAGTAAAGGTTCAATTAAGAGTGCGACAAGATACTGTATTTGCGAACCTTGACTAATCCATGACAGGATCACACTTGCAAAGACAAGACCGATTAAGCCCGAGATTGCTAGGTCTAATAAGTCAAATAAAGCAAAGAGTACGTGGGGCAGCAGGGCAAGCGTATCGCCTAGTAAAAAAGCCAGCACAAATGACTTTGCCAAAATCACAAGAAAGGCCGCAAGACAGCTGGCCACATCAAAGCGCCCCACACTGGGAATCACTTTACGCAAGGGCAACACAATCCAATTTGTCAGCGGCAGAATATAGGCGCCAATGGAGCGGCTTGGACCTGAGCCGAGATTAAAGGCTAGCCACTGTAAGTAGCAGCGCACTAGGCAGGCACCGGCTACGATGCTTACGAAGACTTGTAGGAGGAGGTTGGTGATTTGAGTCAGCATAGTTTGATTGTAAAAGGGCTTAAGTGATTATGGCAATTTCTGGTGAAAACCCGACAAACATCGCTAGAATAAGCTCACTTTGATGAGAGAGATGGGGAAACATTCATGAACAGAATTCAACAAGCGATGCTACTAGGCGCTAGCGCAGCCCTGTTTGCGTGCTCAACTCCCTCTAGTGAATTTGGGGTCTATCGCCAATCCGATGGCTTGGTCGGGGTGCATGCACCTAAGTCGGCCAAAGAGAATGAGGCGCACGATGAGGCGGTCAAGGAGTGCAAAAAGCTAGGAAAGCTGACCGCAACGATTGTAGACACCCGTCCTACCGTCAACGACCGCTTTCCTATGACTTACCTGTACATCTGCAGATAAGGCGCCACTGCCAAGCAATGAATGCTTAGCTTAACAACCACTTCTTAATAGATACGTTTACGCACAAGGCATCTAGGGCTAGACCAAAAAATTCGGAGCCGTTAGTGATCATGCTTTCAATGGCTTCGACTTTTCCAGATTTAATGCCGCGCAAGTAAGTTGCTGTGCGATAACGTAAAAAGTGCTCATTTTGACCTTCTTCATTATCGGTCGAGCAGATTTCTAAGTTGCCATAACGGGTTTCTGGATTGATATTCAGAATGGACAAGCCCAGCGCGCCCAGTAAGTCCTCTGGAACAGGGATTGGAATATAAGAATAGAGGGAGACCAGCATTTCTTCTTCGTCTACTTCAATAATGTGATCCACATCAAAAATATCTTGTTCAGTCAGGACAGTTTCACCAGAATCACCGCCGCCGAATGTGGACTCAAACTGCAACATGGCAGCGTTACTGTCTGGGGAAATCTCAATCATGTCGGGGTAGCCCAGTAAGCCTTTCCACCAATACATTAATGAGAAGGTGCAGGGCTTGACTTCAATCTTGCCTTCGTCAGTCGCTTTCGCGAAATACAGACCGTAAAACTCGTCATCTTCCTCTAAGCCGTATTGATCGACTTTAAGGGCTTTTGGTGTGGAGGGCTTTTTAGCCTTCTTCACAGATTTTTTGGCAACTGGCTTCTTTGCGACCGGTTTTTTCGCTGCTACTTTTTTGACCGCCTTAGTGGCAGGCTTTTTAGCAACAACTTTCTTGGCTACCGCTTTCTGAGCGGCTGGTTTCTTTACCGCTGTTTTAACGGTTTTCTTAGGGGTTGCTTTTTTGGCAACCACCTTCTTAACTACCTTCTTAACAACCTTCTTGGCAGGGGCTTTCTTTGCCACCTTGATAGCTACTTTCTTTTTCGCTGGAGACTTCTTCGTAGCCATGGTTTTATACCCTTCAGTTTGGTGTTTATTGCGCACGATGCACTCTTGAATATTACTGTAATTTTTAGACTAGTTAGCAAATTTTACGGTCAATTTTTCCCTGAATTTCCTCAACTGGCGACTCATACACGCACTTACTTGAAATTCGTCCTGTTCTTGCTACACTGAAACAACGCATTGCTAACCACTTAGTCTGAAGGAGCCTCTATGTTCCCTGAGTACCGTGAATTAATTCTTCAATTACAGTCTACTAACGGTCATTTTTTCCAGCATGTTTGACAAGCACAATCAGCTTGACAAAGAGATTCAGAAAATGGAGTCGCACGCGATCCCGAGTACCCATGAGGAAATAGAAATTCTCAAAAAAGAGAAACTCCTTTTAAAAGACCAGCTCTACGCTATCCTCAAAAAAGCCAGTCCATGAGCATCCTTTTGTGAAGTTGCTCGAAGGACTTCCCCAGGTGAGTCTGCGGCTCAAGACAATATTGCTAGTCATTGCGGCAGCCACTGGCTTGGGGGTAATTGGCGTGTGGTACGCACTAGCCTCCATCGATCAAGCCAAATTAACCAAATTGATTGGTGCAACCGTGAAAGAGGCTACCGGGCGGGATCTGATAATTAAAGGACCCATTCGCCTGAGCTTTTTCCCCTCGATTGGCTTAAAAGCCCAAGATGTCTCTTTAAGCAACGCTAGTTGGGCTACCGATCCAGAGATGGTCAATATCCAGCGCTTGGACTTGGACATTAAACTTTGGCCTTTATTCTCGCGTAGTGTCCAAATTAACCGCATCAATATGAGCGGTCTAGATGTGCACTTGCAGGCAAATTCAGCGGGAGCCAGCACGACTGGCAATTGGATCTTGGCAGTGCCTTTGGCCCAAGGTGGCGATAGTTCAAGCGAGGCCTCCAATATGCCTGGAGCCAATAGCCATACTTTTGTATCCATTAATAGCGTGCAAATATCGGATGCGCGGATTACCTATCGCAATGCCCAGCGGCAGGAAACCATTTTTCCTATAAGTAATCTCTCGCTTAAAGGGAATGGTCAAAATACCCAGATCAATCTTGAAGCTAAGCGTGGGGATCATCGCTTGGTGATCCAGGGCGTCGTTACCGAAGTACGGAAAATACTGAATGATTGGGGTCAAAGACCTCTCAACATGAGTGCTGATCTCCAGTTGGAGCTAGGTGACAAAACGCTGCTCATCAAGGGCGTCGTTGATAAAGACCCACAGGCCATTCCGCGCTTTAATCTAGATCTGAGCTCTAAAGATTTTGATCTTGATGTACTGGCAGGGGCCTCCGCAGTGGCTGCCTCTAGTGGGAAGCTGCCTAAGCCAAGCCCCAAAACTTCCTCACCGTATTACTTTAGTAATACCCCTTTGCCCTTGAATTTATTGCCGCAGGCCGATGGCCTGATCCATATTCAAATAGAGCAATTGAGCTTACCGCCTTACGCTCCTTTAAAGAATTTTTCCGCCGCACTGCAGTTCCAGCCTGAGCAGATCACCTTGCAAAATCTGCGCTTTCAGTTAGGCACGGGCTCAGCCCAAGCCCAAGGGTCAATTGCACACTTTGAGGGCTCTAATCCACTGGTTTCCTTGCAGGGGGAGGCCAAGGGCTTTACCTTAGAGCAGGCTCTCAAATCGGCTAAGGGCAGCTCCCAAGTGAGTGGCGGTGAAGCGCATCTTGCTTTTGATCTCAAAAGTGCTGGCACTAGTCTCCACGCTTGGATGGCCAACCTCAACGGCAAGACCCAGGTCACCATCGACCACGCATCTCTACCCTCTAGTTACATTAATGAGGGCGGTGACTTTATTGTTTCCTTATTTAATGCGATTAATCCGCTTAGGAAGAATTCCAACAGAACTGTTTTGGAATGCGTGGTTGCTTACTTACCAGTAAATCAGGGTTTGGTGAGTATTGCCAATACCATCGGGGTAGAGACTGATCGCTTGGATGTCGTTTTGGCGGGGACGCTGAATCTAAAAGATGAGGCCATTCATATTGATATCTTCCCCAGAGAAAAATCAGGCCTGACGACGGGCTTAGATTTAGCTAACCTCGTGCAATTGCAAGGTACTTTGCAAAACCCAAAAACCGGAATTAATAAATCCGGCGTGATTAACAGCGCCGTCTCAATTGGCTTGGGTTTCTTGACTGGGGGCGTATCTATCTTGGCAGAAAATGCTAAATCGCTGGCCACCAAGTCGCAACCTTGCAAGGCTGCCTTACATTCTTGGTCAGATATTTACTCTGGAAGCTAGTAAAACTGGGCGTGGTTTAAAACACCACCCCCATCAGAAACAGGCTGAATACAGAAATAAAGATACTGGCAAAGAACGCAGTCCAGAAGCTCGAAATCGTAAAGCCGCTCACCAGGGATGCGACTAACATCAATACCAGCGCGTTAATCACCAGCAAGAACAAGCCCATGGTTAAGAAAGTAAGTGGGAGCGTAAACAGTATCAGCAAGGGTTTAACAATGGCATTCGCAAAACCGAGTAGCAGGGCGGCGATGATTAAGGAGCCGCCGTCGGCGAAGCGCAAGCCACTAAAGAGGTACCTAGCCACCCAAAGCGATAAAGAGGTAAGACCCCACTGAACCAGAAATGGCGTTAGATTTCCCATGGCGTACATCCTTTCAGAGTGATAGTGAGAACGTTAATAAGATCTTAGCAGGGCTTTAATAATGGGGCGGGATTTCATCCTTAAGGCTGTTTCCTCCGCCAGCATTGTCGGCTTGCTCCTTGATGATTTTCATCTCCCGATAAAGAAACTCTATTTGCTGTTGCTGCTTGTAGATCGTCTGATTATGTTGCTCAATCAAGTCCTCAGCAAAGCTCAGTTTGATCTCTAAATTGGTCAGGCGGTCTTCGGTCATTGTGTTGTCCATGATTTACTCTGACACCAATTCAAAACGACCGTCTTCCATTTCCGCTTGTGGACGAATCCAAAAATTCTGATTCTGTAAAGACTCATAAACATACGCTGGTGCTAAGTTAGCTTCAATATTCGCCAACATCACGACTCTATAAAAGCCGCCGCTCTTTTTATGTTTCAGCTTACTACCAGGTTTAAATAAGCCCTCGTCTGCAGATACGGTATTGGCGGAGGTTTTGGCTGGGGTTAAATTCGTTGTCATCACTGTATCTTAAAGGGAAAAATCAAGGTAGCTCGCAGTAATTACAATACCGTCTGCAGCCGCCTTAGGCGCTAATTTGAGGAGGGCGTTGTCTTTGCTCATGAGAATGGCGGGTTTGGTGGTGTAGGCCAAATTAATAAATACCTGGTCATCTGGATCTTCGCACTGCCAAGGAGCCGCAAGGAGGGTCTCGTCATCAAATGTCCTGCATAGTGAGCGCCAATGATCGGCAATTTGAATTTGCTGATCTTTTGCTAAGGCAAAGAGTGGGCGGGCGATGACATCCTCGAATTCCGCAATGGTTGTATTGGTCGCCACGGCATCAAGCTGTTTTTCTTCTAAGGCCTGCTTCAGTTTTAGCGCTCTGAAATCATTAAAGACAAAAAGATCAAGCAAGACATTGGTATCAAATACAAGCGTCTTCATCTCGAGCTGGTTACTTACTCTGTTCTTTAAAGATTGGTACGCCAAACTTCTGGAGTAATAGTCACCTGCCCTTTTTCGGAGGAGACATAAGCCTCTCCATCTTGAATATTGACATGGATGACCATGCTGCGTTCCACCAATTGATTGAGTGCTGCGGCTTGTTCAGCAGGGATGGAGATAATTTGCAGATTGCGGGCGCGCGTCAGCTTATTGGCGATGCCATCCCACCAAATCTTGCTGGTATGACCGCCGTAGCAATACACCGCCACTTGTTCTGAGCGACCACAGGCTTTCAGAATGCGGCGCTCATCCGGTTGACCCACCTCAATCCACAGCTGAATGGCATCGGTGAGGTCTTTAATCCAAAGATCCGGCTCGTCGGCATCGCTCAGACCTTTCGTAAACACCAGATCCTCTTGGGCTTGTAAGGCAAAAGCGATGATGCGGATCATCATGCGCTCTTCGGTCTCAGAGGGGTGCTTGGCAATCGTTAAGGAATGACTACCGTAGTAATGGCGGTCGGAGTCTGCGACGTGAAGGTCGACTTTGTGGATAGTTGCGCGTAGAGCCATGGCGCATTATCGCCCTTAAACCCACGGTAGCCGCCTATACCAGTATTATTCTCAAAATTGCCCTGTCTAAATTACCTTAAATAAGCGAGTATTCTTCAGCATCATGATCCGCATCACTGAATTACGCCTTCCCATCGACCATCCGCCTGAGGCGGTGGAGGCGGCAATTTTGCAGCGTTTAAAGATCCGATCGCAAGATTTAATTCAAACTGAAGTATTTAAACGCAGCTACGACGCCAGAAAGACGGCTACATTGGCCTTTATCTACACCGTGGACGTTTCCGTGAAGGATGAAGAAGCCGTCTTGGCTAAATTTACGAATGACATTCATATTCGACCTTCCCCTGATACCAGCTATCACTTTTTAGCGCAAGCATCTGCCCTTAAGGCGCCAGATTTCTTGCGCCCAGTTGTCATTGGGTTTGGCCCTTGCGGCATTTTTGCAGCCCTGCTGTTGGCGCAAATGGGCTTTAAGCCGATTGTCTTGGAGCGTGGCAAGAAAGTGCGTGAGCGCACTCAAGATACCTGGGGTTTATGGCGCAAGCATGTCTTAAACCCAGAGTCCAATGTGCAGTTTGGTGAAGGCGGCGCAGGTACTTTTTCTGACGGCAAGCTTTACAGTCAAATTAAAGACCCCAAGTTTTATGGGCGCAAAGTCATTCATGAGTTTGTCAAAGCGGGGGCTCCTGCAGAAATCACTTATGTTGCCAAACCCCACATTGGGACCTTTCGTCTAGTAGGCGTGGTGGAAAAAATGCGCCAAGAAATTATTGAATTGGGCGGTGAGATTCGTTTCTCACAAAAGGTCATTGGCTTTGATATTGAGAATGAGCAGATTCAAGGGGTAAAAATCGAAGGGCATGAGGATTTAAAGGCAGATCATGTTGTTTTGGCTTTGGGTCACAGCGCGCGCGATACCTTTGCCGCCTTACACGAGGCGGGCGTATTTATGGAGGCTAAGCCGTTCTCAGTCGGCTTTCGGATTGAGCATCCCCAATCACTGATTGATAAAGCGCGCTTAGGACCGCATGCGGGTAATACTTTAATTGGGGCGGCTGACTATAAGCTAGTTCATCACGCTAAAAATGGCCGTACCGTCTATAGCTTTTGCATGTGTCCTGGCGGAACAGTGGTGGCTGCGACCTCGGAGCCCAATCGCGTGGTGACCAATGGGATGAGCCAATACTCTCGCAATGAACGTAATGCGAATGCCGGCATTGTGGTGGGCATCACCCCCGAAGACTATCCAGGTGGCCCTCTTGCGGGCATTGATTTTCAGAGGGAGATTGAGTCCAAGGCCTTTGAACTCGGTGGTCGCACTTATGAAGCTCCAGGCCAATTGGTGGGGGACTTCTTAGAAGGCAAGCCGTCGATTGAGTTTGGTTCGGTCATTCCCTCTTATCAGCCGGGTGTTCACCTGACAGACTTGGCGGCAAGCTTACCGGCCTATGCAATTGAGGCGATTCGTGAAGCGATTCCCGCGTTCGAGAAACAAATTCCCGGATTTTCTATGAAGGATGCGGTACTGACTGGAGTAGAAACGAGAACTTCATCCCCACTCAGAATTACACGAGGACCCAAGCTTCAGAGTCTGAACATTAAAGGCCTCTATCCAGCAGGAGAAGGAGCAGGCTATGCTGGCGGCATCTTATCCGCAGGCGTTGATGGGATTAAAGTAGCTGAAGCAGTAGCGCTAGATTATTTAGCCAGTTAATCGGCGAGATGCGCTACTAACTTCTCAAAGTTTGCGGCATCAAACTCCCCGTTATCAAAACGCTGCAAGGTAGGATGTTCAGGTGGATTGACTCTGCGCTCAACATAACTCTCCCAATGATCGAGTTTCCATGTATCGCGAGGATTCGCCCTTTTTTGCATTCTGAGCTTAGCCTCTTCAATCGATAAATCAATCCAAGCAATCCGAATTGGGGTGGCTAAGGGCAAGCCCAAAGACTCAGCTGCAAACATCCGCCCACTCTGAATTTCTCTGGAAAAAGGCCCAACCAAAATCACATTGACACCCAGCTCTAAATTTTCTTTGGCAATCGCGAGTAAGCCTGAGTACTCCCAATCCCGAAGGTTTTGGAGATAGTAGGGGCTATCGCGATCATTCGGGTTGCCGGTGTTGAGATCCATGACGTGGGCGCTGAAGTCGCCATAAGCCGTATCTTTATCCAAGAGAGCAAAATTAGCCCCAGTGGTCTTGACCAATAAAGGCAAGGCTTTTTTGGCCAAAGTGGATTTGCCCGTGCCGGCATGACCCGCAAAGAGAATAAGGCGTGGGGCAGAGGAGTTTAGGGTGCTATGCATAGCGATTGATCCAAAGCGGGTTACCGAGATAAATTCTACTTCCCAATCGTAAAACGAGGAATTCTTATAAAAGTCAGCGCTCGAGTGACGAAGCGTTGATAATGTCGCCATGGCCTTAATCGTACTTACTGAAGCAAAACTGGCCTTTGGCCACGTAGATCTCCTCGCAAACACCGCTTTCACCTTGGAAGCGGGCGAACGCGTAGGCTTAATTGGTCGTAATGGCACGGGCAAATCTTCTTTATTGAAGATCTTGGCGGGCCTAGAAAAATTGGATGACGGGCTGCTGCAATACCAGCAGGGCCTGCGCATTGCCTATGTTCCTCAAGAGCCCATCTTTGAGGCAGAGGAAACTATCTTTGATGCGGTTTCTAAGGGGGTAGCGCAAGCCAAAGCGCTCCGTGAAGAATACGAAGCCCTCAGCATCGGGGAGTGGGATGACGCCGCTCACCATCGGCTAGACGAAGTGCAATCCCAATTAGAGGCTTTAAGTGGTTGGAACTGGGAGCAGCGGGTACATGAAACCCTCGATCGCTTGCATCTCAATGCGGATCTCAAAATCAATACCTTGTCGGGCGGAACCAAAAAGCGCGTGGCACTAGCACGAGCCTTGGTGGAGATACCGGACGTGTTGCTACTGGATGAGCCCACCAACCATCTGGACTTAGATTCGATTTCCTGGCTGGAAGATTTGCTAAAAGAGTATCAAGGCTCCGTCATTCTGATTACCCATGACCGTGCTTTCTTGGATAACGTCTGCACCCAGATTGTGGAACTCGACCGCGGTATTTTGCGTTCCTACCCTGGTAACTTCTCAGCGTATGAAGTCCTTAAAGATCAGGAAATGAATTCTGAATCTTTGGCAAATGCCCGCGCTGATAAATTGTTGGCGCAAGAAGAGGTCTGGATTCGGAAGGGCGTGGAGGCGCGCCGCACACGGAGCGTTGCTCGTATTGCCCGCTTAGAAAATCTGCGTGCGACTCGCTCACAGCGACGCGATGCGGTAGGGCAAGTGAAGTTGGCGGTCTCTGCTGGCGATCGCAGCGGTAAGATTGTTGCGGACTTGCAAAATGTCTCTAAGTCTTACGGCCGCCCCATTGTGCAAGATTTCACGGCTACTATTTTGCGTGGCGATAAGGTTGGATTGCTTGGCCCCAATGGTGCTGGTAAAACAACTTTACTCAAGCTGATCTTGGGCACAATTGCACCTGATTCAGGCACTGCAACTATGGGCACTCGTATTGAAGTAGCGTACTTCGATCAAATGCGCGAAGGCCTTGATCTCAATGCTTCCTTGGAAGATTACATCAGCCCAGGTAGCGAGTGGATTGAAATCAACGGCAATAAGAAACACGTGAAAAGTTATTTGAGCGACTTTTTATTTGCACCAGAGAGAACTAATTCACCGGTAAGCACCTTATCGGGTGGTGAGCGTAATCGTTTATTGCTGGCTCGTTTATTCGCGCGGCCTGCCAATGTCTTGGTATTGGACGAGCCGACCAATGACCTTGATATTGATACGCTTGATTTACTAGAGCAGCTCTTACAAGAATACAAAGGGACTGTTTTCTTGGTAAGTCATGATCGTTATTTCTTGGATAACGTAGTAACCAGCATCATTGCCAATGAAGGCGATGGCTTCTGGCGTGAGTATGAAGGCGGCTATGAAGACTGGAAAATTCAGAAAGCGCGCTCAGACAAAATTCGTGCAGCCAATGCTGGCGGTAAAGGGGCATCTACTCCTAAGTCAGTAGAAAAACCTGCTGCTCCAGTAGTTCAGGTAGCCCCCGCAGTATCCGTTGCAGTCAAAAGCAATGTACAAAAACTCAACGGCAAAGAGCGCCATGAATTAGAAGCTTTGCCGCTGCAAATTGAAGTCTTAGAAACTGAACAGGCTGACATTGGTCTTGAGATGAGCAGACCTGAGCTCTACAAGAATGAACCTGAGTTGGCTGCCAGCATGCAGGCCCGCTTAAGTGAAGTGACCAGCGACTTGGAGAAAAAATTACAGCGTTGGGAGCAGTTGCTTAGCCGTTCTGAGGCTTAGGTTTATTGCCCGTAAGGGAGGTGAAGCGGGAAAATGCTTCAATCCCAAACGAGGCAAGGAGCGCTACCAGTAAAGCAATCGCACTCGCAGGGGCAGTTTGAATAGTGCTGATCATGAGCGTGGCAAATAAGGTGAGGTTAATCACAATAGCGCACCACAAAATGATGGGCTTAGCCCCCGTTTGTTGATGAATGCGAATGTGACCATAAGAGATCACCGCATAAACCAGTAAAAAAGCCAAGCTCGCCATTTGCCCGATGTCATTGAGTGGAAATATCAAGGTCAGCACAATGACGCCTATAGTCGAAACAGTTAAAGCGCGTAATTTGTTTTTAAGAACATCGTGCGCGAGTGCGCTAGAAATATCGCGTTTATCCGCCATGTCAGCGGCAATATTGGACGCCGCAAAAATAGTGGCATTCAGAGCGGCTGCGCAAGCTAACAGGGCGCAAACACTGATTACAAAAAACCCAAATTGCCCGGCAACGATTTCAGCGGCGACGGCAAGAACATGACCCGAATGCGCTTGGATCGAGATCAGGGGCATTAAGAGTATCACTGCCGTGCTGACAACAAAGTAAGCAATGGTGACGATAATAAGAGCGGAAAACATGGCTAGCGGCAGCTCTTTGCAAGGGCTTTTCATGGCTGAAGAGGAATTGGTAACCACTCCAAAGCCTTGAAAATTAATATATAAAATCCCTGCAGCCACTGCAATGCCTTCCACTGAACCGCCGCGCATGGCGAAGTTCATGATGCTTGCATGCTCAATTCCAAGCGCTGAAAAGACCATGAGGCTAAGAACCACAATGCCAATGGAAACCATTTCGGCCTTACCAACCAAGCTCGTACCCAGCAGATTAATCAAACTGCAAATCACAATCACGGCAACGGTAATCATTTTGAGTAAGACCGGCGAGAGATTGCCGCCAAATAAGGTGTTGGTATATTCAACAAAGCCTGCTGCATAAAGTGCGGCAGCAATCAGGTAGGCAATATATTGAAAAAGGTTGAGACCACCTGAAATCAGACCGGGACCGAAACCCATGACGGTAAAGGTCGCCGCACCTCCACTACTAGGAAAAGTCGCGCCTAGCTTGGCATAGGAGTAAACGGAAAATGAGGCCGCGAATGCACCAATCAAAAAGGCCAAGGGAATATGGGTGCCTGCGTGAGTACTTGCTAAGCCCAATAATGAAAACAAGCCGGCTCCCATCATGCCGCCAATTCCCAATGCGGTAGCGGAGAAAAGGCTAATGTCGCTCGCTAGTTTGTGCTCTTGTTTAAGGAGTGTAGATTTCAAAAAAATTAACCTAGCTTGGTGTGCTGCAGTTGATTGCGGAGCAGGGTAATTTGATCCAAGAGATCGAGTGCAAGAGCAACGCCAGAAACATTCAGCTCTAAATCATGCGTCAGATGGGCGGCCGTTTTTGCCCGCTTCAGGGAGTCGCCACTAAAACGCCATTCTTGCGGAGAGCTACCTGCAGGACTTAACACGCCCTCAGATACCCAAGCCATAATCAGATCTTCCGGCGTACGCGAAGCTTGTGAGAGTTCCAGAATCGTCATGTGCACTTCATGTTCTACGACGCTGCCTTCGATCCAGGTGATTTGAGTTTTTGACATATCAATTAACCCTTAAGATGAGTTCTGGGGTGAAAATCAAACGCTTTTTCAAATGCTTGATACGCTTCTTTTTGTGATTCACTATCCGCCGCTGGTAAGGCAATGGTGGGCACTACGTACAAATCGCCCGGTTCAGCGCTCGGAATGCCCTTGCCCTTGAGGCGCATCTTGCGACCTGCCATGGTGCCCGCGGGAATGGTTAATTCCAAAGTACTCCCTGCTGGTGTGGGCACATTCACGCTGGTTCCTAACGCTACTTCCCAAGGCGCCAAGGGGAGATCGAGGTACACATCTTTACCATCGACGCGATAGATTGGGTTGGGATGAAAATCGATTTCTAAATACAGGTCGCCGGGACCGCCTGCGCCCATCCCTGGCGCACCTTGACCGGAGAGGCGCAGACTTTGTCCGGCTTTAATGCCTTTAGGAATGCTGACATCCAATTTGCGTTCTTGAGTGACAACATGCCCACTCTCATCTTGCGCAGGCATATGCAGGGAAATTGTACGTTTAGCGCCGTTATAGGCGTCGGCCAAATCAATCAAAATTTTTGCGTGATGATCTTGACCCTTGAAGTTCATCCCTTGATGTGAGCCAGCGCGTCCACCTTGACGCTGCCTACCTCTTCCAAAAAGGGATTCAAAAAATTCACTTTGGTCGCCTTCAAAGCCACCGCCAAAGCCAGCATGACCACCACCAAAACTATTGTCACTGTATTCAAAGCCTTCGTTCCAATTAGGTGGTGGCGTGAAGTCTTGACCATTCTTCCAATTGGCACCCATGCGATCGTAGGCAGCCCGCTTTTCAGTATCTTTGAGGACGGCATAGGCCTCGCCCAGCTCTTTAAACTGATCTTCTGCGCCAGCCTCTTTGTTGACGTCTGGATGATATTTCCGCGCGAGCTTGCGGTAGGCCGATTTAATTTCAGCCTCAGTGGCGCTCCGTGCTACGCCTAAGGTTTCGTAGTAATCCCTGAATTTCATAAGCCTAACGCAGTCCTATTTAAATCCCATTGAATGAATAAGAATGATTCTACATTTCCTTAGTGACTAGCTTCTTAACCAACTCAGTACTTACCTTATTGAGCTAAGTCAAAAACCAGTACCTCAGCATCTTTCCCTTGGGAAATTTCTAGGTGAGATTCATTTTCCATCATGAGGGCATCACCCGCAGTCAGGGCATGACCGTTGACTTCAAGCGAGCCTTTAATCAGATGAACATAGGCTTTGCGCGCGGGATTAAGTGCGAGCCCCGCCGTTTGGAAACCGCTAAAGAGACCCGCATACATTTTGGCATCTGCATGCATCGTGACAGAGTCATGCTCGCCATTGGGAGAGGCTACTAAACGTAAATGACCTTCTTTGTCTTGCGCAGGAATCGATTTTTGCTCATAGCCGGGTGGAATTTCCTGTACGTTTGGTTCGATCCAGATTTGCAAGAAGTGGGTGGTTTGATCTTTGGCGTGATTGAACTCGCTGTGCGTAACGCCTGAACCAGCACTCATGCGCTGTACATCCCCCGGTGGAATTCCTTCCACATTACCCATGCTGTCTTCGTGCGCCAGTTCTCCAGAGAGGACGTAGCTAATAATTTCCATATTGCGATGACTATGTTTGCCGAAGCCCATACCAGCGGCAACGCGATCCTCATTAATGACGCGGAGATTTCCCCATCCCATAAAACGGGGGTCGTGATAGCCCGCAAAGGAAAACGAGTGAAAACTATTAAGCCAGCCATGATCGGCGTAGCCACGGTCTTGGGATTTTCTGAGAGTAATCATGGTGAGGGTAAGGGGGTAGCCCAGTAAGTTTAAATATTGATCTTATTCTTTATCGCCAGCTCTGCTGGGATATTTATAAGAGGCGTAGCGCACAATCGCATTGGCTAAGGCCAAAATCAGAATGGTCACGCCCATGGAAAGGATCGCCATATCTGCTTCATGTTTGGTATTCACTAAGTCGATGATCAAGCGGGTTACTGCAGTGATAGCTACATAAATTAAGAAGCGCACTGGCATGTGATTGGTCTTGAAATAAATACCCACCATCGCACCAATTTCTAAATAGATAAAAAGCAGGAGTAAGTCTTCGATTGATGCGGAGCCTTTATTAAACATCCCAATAAAAGCTACTGCTGCGGACCACACGGTCGCTGCGCCAATCCCAAACAGGGCAATACGATGAAAGAGCGAAACAAATAAATTACCGATAGGCACTGTCCAGCTCTCGATAATGCGCTCTAACTTGGTTGCGTCATGCGGTGATTTAGGGGGCAGATCCATATTGACTCCAATCTTGATGAATGAGAGATAGTATATTTCTCAATCAGAAAGTGTGCCGCTTAAGCTAGAGTGTCTGCCCAAATATTATGCGCCCAGCCCCAAGCATAAATACCCTCCAATGTAGAGGGCTCGGGAGACAGGCCCCCGGCCCCTGGAACTGGTTTATAAGTTTTTTCAGCTGCAATATATTGATGGACGCTGGCAATATGAACTACCTGCCGCTCATTTACAAAGCTGTAGCAGACGTTGGTGAGCACGGGTGCAGGATTAATCTCCCAGTCGCTGAGTTCAGCAATGATGGCAGCCGCTGCCACTTTAGCCTGTTGATTGGCCATGTGCCCTGACTTTGGCATAGCATACGCACCTTGGATTGAATCGCCCAAGACATGAATGTCCTTATGCGCTGTCGATTCAAAGTTCAGGAAATGCACGTTGACCCATCTTCCATTTGAGTTAGCCAAGCCTGTTTTCACCGCAATTTCTCCGGCGCTCATTGCAGGCAATACATTGAGTACGTCAACCTTGAAGTCTTCCTGTACTTCGAGCTTCAAGGTTTTTGTTTTGGCATTGACCGCAATGACGTTATGCATCGGTAAATAATCGACCATGCCTGCATATTGCTCAGCCCACGCTTTCTTGAACAAGGCGCCTTTAGAGGTGACATCTTGATTGGCATCCAATATCAACACCTTGCCGGTCGGGTTGTGGTGCTTAAGGTAATTAGCTACCTGACAGGCTCTTTCATAAGGGCCTGGCGGGCAACGATAGGGCGCTTCAGGAATGCTGATCGCAAAAGTGCCCCCTTGGCGCATGCTCTCTAATTGTCGATTGAGGGCAACGGTCTCTGGGCCCGCATCCCAGGCTTGTAAGGTGACTCCGGCTTGATTGGCCTGTGCAAGACCTGTAATACTGCTCATGATGAGTTTGACGCCAGGCGAGACAACCGCCTTGTCATAGCGCAGAGTTTTCCCCGAAGAAAGCATGACGGTTTTACGCTCTGGATCCATGCTGACCGCTCGCTCTGGAATGATCTTGACGCCATGACGTTGACTCAGGTTCTGATAAGAAGAGGTAATCTCTGCGAGCGTCTTAGAGCCCCCAACCACGAGGTTGGACATGGGGCAAGAAACAAACTCCGCCTTTGGTTCTATCAAGGTCACGCGCGCTGTGTTGTTTGACAGCAGACGCAAATATTTAGCAGCTGTTGCACCACCGTAGCCTCCGCCTATTACCAAAATCTCTGCTTTAGGCAAATTAGCAAAAGCTTGACCTGAAATCCCCGCCAGCACCCCCAGTGCAGCGGCACCTTGCCCGATAAAGTGTCTACGATCCATCATGGCTTCCTTAAGGTTTTTTACCGAGCTGCTCGGCTATCGTAGTGAGCTGTTCATCTGTATAGCCTTTAGCTAACTGCGGCATGATAGTTCCTGCGCGCGCCCCAGATTTATAGGCAAGTAATTGCGCCAGTATCTCGCCGCTAGAGAGTTGATTGATTTGCGGAATGCTTCCATTGACCAATCCCTTGCCATCGGTCCCATGGCAGTTGGCGCAGGTAGCGGCCAAACTGCGTTGATAAAGCTGTTCTGCCGTTTGCTCACCAGCTTGGCTCCATTGACTGAGGCCAAGTAGGGCTACGACAAGGATTGCTGACTTTAAATATGGCATTAATACTCTCTCTATTACAGGGTTTCTAGTGCTTATCTTAGCGTCATCCTTGACAGAGCGTAGGAAGATGGTGGATTTCCTTTACGGAAATTGCTGATCGTCAGGTCAAGACCTTTAAACTAAGGCGATGAGAAGTACTTTTAGCCTTCGTAGTGCCATTCTGATTCTATTGCTGGGTGTATGCACCTATCTCTACGGACTTGATAGCCGCTTTGCTCCAAAAAACGGGGATGAGTATCCCTACATGCATATTGTCCGCATGACGGCGGATGCGGGTCACTGGCTGCCACTGCAATCAGAGATGGTGGGTCTTAAAAATACCAAGCCGCCCTTGATTTTTTGGCAAGGTATTGCTTCAAGCAGTTGGGGATCAGATTGGACGCTCGCTCAACTGCGTTGGCCCAGCGTGCTTTACACAGGCTTGACTGCCTTTTTCTTATTTTTAGCACTATGGCGATTTAGCGGCAGGCTACAAACCGGTTTATTAGCGGGTTTAATTTGGCTCTCCTTTTTTGCGACCTATCGATATGGTCGCCCCTTCTTAACCGACCCGCCGGAAGTATTTTGGTTGAGCCTGCCCTTTTTCGCTTTACTGTATTGGGGTAGGGCCGTATTTCAGTCCAAATTGCTCTTTCCCATCTTGGCGGGAATCTGTTTTGGGCTAGCGCTGCTGGCTAAATCTTTTGCCTATATCGTGCCAGCGTTACTTGCTTTGGGTCTTTTTTATTGGCGCTGGCGAGAGTGGCGACTGACAAGCATCCTAGTAAAAGATCTTTATAAGCTGATCTTGATTGGGGTTCTAGCTTTAGGTATTTTTTCATTATGGTTTTTCTTAGATCCATTTCCAGAAGCAGTTTGGCGTGAGTTCGTCCTTGGCGAGAACGCTGGCAAGTTCGAAGCGCGGCACAGCAACTACTTCCTCGATTTGATCAGCGGTAGTGACAGTATTTGGATGTTGTTACTGACGAGTTTGGCAAATGCAGGCTTATTCTTTTTTGTTCTGATTTCTACCTTGATGCAATGCTGGCGTGAGCGCCGCTTCCTCTCTGTAGAGGAGCTATTGTTGTTCTTATGGGTCGCGGCCTTCTTGTTGATTTTTAGCTTGCCTAGTCAACGTTCTGGACGCTACCTGCTGCCCGTCATGCCTGCTTTTGCTGCAATGATCGCCCTTCACTGGGAGCGGTTACCGCTGTGGGGTTTTCGGATTGCGCTTGCTCTGCAATTGATTTTGCTCGGTGCCTTAAGTTGGGCGAGCGCCAACTTGCAGCTCTCTCCTTTTTTAGGAACTGCTGGGGTATGGGCTTATTCCAACTGGCATTGGTTATTGCTGAGTGGCGCTCTGACTTTGGTATTGGTCGGTTTATTTCAGCGGCGATACACTAAGTCAATCTCTTTAGCCGCTTGCTTTCTTTGCTATTGCGCTTTGACCAGCAGCCTCTCGCCTTTGGAAGGTGCCTTAGGGCGTTACAGTAGTGAAGCGATCCAGCAAGTTTCTGGTCAAGACATTTGGATTCCTTGTGACTATCGTGCCAAGGATGAAGAGTACCGCTTACTTCTACCTAGCGCGCGCTTGCATGGTTATCCTGCGCAAGAGGCTGACCAAGTGAGCGCTCTCACGCAAGCCTATTCCATCGTCGCAATACAAACACCTATGGGTACTCAGCCGGAATTGTGTGCATCTTGTGTGATTTTGGGTCAGCGTATGGAAATGCGCGCGCGCCAATCTAGCGCAGAGATCAAAGCCATTCTGCTTGGGGAGATCGGAAAATATTTATTTGTGAATGAGTACATCATTGCCAACCCCGCTGCTACTTTAGTGCGCGCCTCTGAGAAGGATGCTTGTCGATGAATCGCATCTTAGCCCTATGCTTTCTGATGGTAGCTGGAGTGATGGGTTTTCTCCAAAGTGACAGTCAGCCTGTATGGGCGCCCTTCGCACAAGGTCAGCTTACTCAGACTGAGCCACTGCATGAGAGCGCGACAAGTCAAAAAGCACACGTGGCTGAGCCGGTATTGAATTGGTTGCCAGATACTGGGGCAGCCTCCGTTCATGCTGCCTCTCTGATTGCCCTAAAGGATGGTGGCGTAAGGGCGTTTTGGTTTGCTGGCAGTCGCGAGGGCGCGCCAGATGTCGTGATTAATAGTGCAGTGTATGACCCTGTAGCGGCTAAGTGGAGTGTTCCCAGCGTGGTGATGGATCGCATTAGTGCTGAGCGCGGACTGGCGCGCTATATCGCTAAACTTGGCAACCCAGTACCAGCCAGAATGGCTGATGGGCGCATGCAACTCTTTTTTGTCACTGTATCGATTGGTGGTTGGGCGGGTAGTTCCATCTCGACCATGATTTCAGAGGATGAGGGACTTACTTGGGGCAAGCCTAAACGCTTGATTACTTCACCATTCATTAACTTGAGTACCTTAGTTAAATCTCCGGCCCTGGCTTTTGCCGACGGGCGCTTAGGTCTACCAGCCTATCACGAATGGATTGGGCGTTTCGGTGAGTTCTTAAGACTCGATGCGGAGCAGGTGATAGATAAGCGGCGCATGAGTTCAGGTAGGGGGGCAATTCAGCCAACGGTATTGGTGGATGACGCGCAACAAGCCAGCGCTTTCTTTAGGCAGACGCGCTCAAGTTCTGAAGTAAAGCAGATTCCCGTAAGTAGCACGAGCAATGCCGGACAAACGTGGCTAGCTGGTCAAGACCTCAGCATTCTTAATCCCAATTCTGCAGTAGCGAGCTTGATGTTGAGTAATGGCAAGCGCTTATTAGTGCTGAACGATATAGACGCAGGTCGACATCGTTTAGTGCTAATGATGAGTGAGGGTAAATCAAATGATTGGCAAGTTGTGCAAGTGCTCGAGGACGATGGGGCCTTAGCAAACGAAGAGCGCAAGGAGTTTTCTTATCCCTTTTTAATGACGGCCGATGGTAGTAATGTGCATTTGGTGTACACCTGGAATCGGAAACGCATTCGCCATAGTTATTTTGATGCTTCCTGGCTTGCGCAAGCATGGCTGCAATTGCAACTGGCTCAGCAAGAAGCGCAGAAGGAGGTGCAAAAATGAATATCCAATTAGAGTCCATCATGCAAACCAGCGCCATGCTGGAAATGTCACTCACTTGCGCCGTTATTGCAATCTGGTTCATTCAACAGTGCTTGCAGGAGAAAATGCCTTTTGCCTTAAGGGTAGCCTTGGCGTTGATTGTAGGCAACCTCTTTTTTTGGCCACTGGGTTTGTCACTCGAGTTGCCGCTCGCTGCGTATGTGCGCGGCGCTACAGGAGATCTGAGTGTGGTCACCTCACTCTTGTTGTGGAGTGCATTCTTAACAAAGACTCCAGGTCAACCCATACCCGCTGGCTTTAAGGTCTGCATCACTTTGATTGCGCTGGTGTTTTATCCGCTTGCCTTGGGTTATGGCATGTTCGACCCGTATGCCTTGGGTTACAGTTCGATGAGCCTGTTGCTAGCTGTGCTCGTCTTTGCTCTTATCTGGGCTTTAGTTGGCTGGATCGGCGGAGTGTGGATTTTGGCTTTAGCCATCTTGGCATGGTCCACTCATTGGCATGAATCGCGTAATCTGTGGGATTACCTAATGGACCCCTTTTTAGCTATTTGGGCATGCTTCAGTTTAATCTTCGCAGTGTTCCGGAGGCGCCATCAGCGGGCACGCTCCGGATATCTTTTTAGAGCAGGCTAATTTACTAACTTAGTCTGGGATATTGGCTTTGCGAATAATCGGACCCCAAGCATTGATCTCATTTTCTAATTGAGTTTTCAGGCTCTTAGGGGTGACTTTATCCATCGACACCACATCAATGCTGGAATCCTCTAAACGTTTTTTGACATCAGGTGAATTTAAAGCAAATTTGAGGGCTGCGTTTAGCTTATCAAGAACCGCTTGAGGCGTACCCTTCGGAGCATAGACGCCATGCCAGGCCTTTACTTCAAACCCTTTGAGACCTTGCTCGCTTAGAGTTGGTACATTCGGAATGGCAGGCAAACGCTTCAGTGTTGTGGTGCCGTAGGACTTGACGCGATTGTCTTTAATGTAAGGGATGATCTGCGTTGTTTGATCGCACAAGAGATCGACTTGACCACCCAATAAGTCGGTTAAAGCGGGGCCAGTGCCCTTATAAGGAATATTGGTTAGTTTTACGCCTAAACGACTTTGGAGCAAAAGACCGCAGAGTTGCGACACGGCTCCTGGACCTGCGTTGGCCATTGTGACTTTGGCACCATTAGCTTTAATGTAGGCTTCTAATTCTTTAAAGTTGTTTGGCGGCAAATCTTTTCTGCCCATCAAAACCATCGGTACGTCCGCAACTTGGCCGATATATTCAAAGCTAGTTAAAGGATCATAAGAAAGTTTGTCATACAAGGCGCTGGCAGTCGCCATGCCAATGTGGTGAATATAAATCGTGTAACCATCGGGCGCGGCGCGAGCAACTTTAGTAGAGGCAATCGTGCCACCAGCACCAGGAACGTTTTCTACGACAACAGTTTGGCCGAGATATTGGCCCATCGGTACCGCAATTAAGCGAGCAATAGAATCTGTCGGCCCACCCGCTGCAAATGGCACCTCCAACTGAATTGAGCGCGTTGGCCAATCTTTTTGGGCAAGCGCCGTGGAGCAGGTGAGTGCGCTAGCAAAAGCAAGCGATAAAGTAATGGATGCGAGTAACCGTTTTCTAAAGTGCATGAAGAGCTCCTAATATCAATGGGAACTATTCTGCCACCCTTAAAGCAAATTCTCTCTAGTGTTTACCACTAGTGGCAAGGGTTCTTTTGGCCAAAAGAACCACTGGATGATCAATCATTCGCCCATCTAATTTGACGGCTCCACCTTGTGCAAGTTGACTAGCTTCAATCACGCGCGTCGCCCATAGGATTTCTTGGGGGGTGGGCATAAAGGCCGTTTTTACTAAGGGAACCTGTTTTGGATGAATGCACAGCTTGCCGCCAAAGCCCATCCTTTTAGACCGCTCAGCATCTTGCGTAATGCGCTCAAGGTCCTCCGTGGAAGGCGTAACGCCATCGATCGGAGGCGCAATTTGTGCCACCCGAGAAGCGGCCACCAGCTGAAAGCGTGCCGTAGCAAGTTCGGACTCTTGGGCATCACACACCATACCCAAGTCTGCTTGAAGATCCAGATTGCCCAAGGCTAAACGCAAGACCTGCATTGAGTTAGCGATCTCCTTCAGATGATCTAAACCTAGGGCTGTCTCAATCATAGGAATAAGGGCAGTTTTAGGCAAAATCAGCGCCAAGCCATTGATCTGATCTAAAGATTCACATTTGGGAATCAGTAAGCAATCCACCTGAAGTTCTTGCGCCAAGATTAAATCGGCACCGTAAAACTGACTACCAGGTGCATTGCTACGAAGCACCAAGCGCTTCTTTTGTTCTGGGGTGAAGCTGGGCCAAGCAGACCGAATCGCCTCTCTTGCTAGCACTTTATCCTCCGCACCAACAGCGTCCTCTAGATCCAAAATGACGCCATCGGCGCCGCTCTCGAGAGCCTTCATAAAACGGTCGGGACGGGATCCCGGCACGAATAAAAAAGTGCTCCCAAAACCGAGGGGGGTATCGAGTGGATTCATGGCAATGGAAGAGGGGTTAGTAATTGGAGGGGGTGCATTTCATTATGCCCATCTCACAATAAAGTGCCCACACAATAGGTTAAAAGACCTGCAAGTGCACACCCCGCTAGCACGGGCATGATGCCTTTTTGGAATTTGAAGAGGGCAATGCCCGCAAGCAGGCAGATGACCATTGAGATCCAAGAAATAGAACCACTCAAGCCATGCGGAAAAAAGACGTGATATGCAAAAAATAAGCCCAAGTTGACGATGACGCCTACTACAGCAGCGCTAATTGCGGTCAAGGGTGCGGTAAAGCCGAGCTTGCCATGGGTTGACTCAATCAAGGGGCCGCCCACCAAAATAAAAAAGAAGGAGGGTAAGAAAGTAAACCAAGTCGCTACGACTGCGCCCAGCGCCCCGAACCAAAATGGATTACTTGAGCCAATGAGATGCTGAATATGTCCAGCAAGATAACCAACAAATGCCACCACCATAATTAGCGGTCCTGGCGTGGTCTCACCTAAGGCGAGGCCGTCCATCATTTGACCGGCGCTGAGCCAATGAAAGTGATCAACCGCTCCTTGATATACGTACGGTAGTACTGCATAAGCCCCACCAAAGGTCACTAAAGCTGCTTTAGTAAAGAACCAAGCAACCTGGGGATACAAGCTGTTCCAGCCAAAAATCACCACGAGAAGGATAAATGGGGTTGCCCAAAGCAAGGCTGCGAGTGCCGAGTGCAAGGCTGTTTTATGGAGCTTGAACTGAGCGTGCTCCGGTGTCGGGGTGTCATCGTCAATGAGTGCTGGCCCAAAGTGATTGCTGTGCGCCTGATGTGACCCGCTACCCACTTGAAAGTATTCTGGATAGCGCTTACCGCCCCAGATGCCGATCGCACCTGCAATCAACACAATGATGGGGAAAGAAAGATTGAGAATATAGATAGCTAAAAAGGAGCCGAGCGCAATCCACTGTAAGGGCTGGCTATGTAAAGTCCGCTTGCCGATGCGTACCGCAGCATGCAGCACTATCGCCGCAACTGCAGGCTTAATGCCAAAAAAGATTGCGGCAATCCAAGGGACTTGACCAAAAGTTAAGTAGACCCAAGAAAGACCAATCAAAATAAACAAAGAGGGCAGCACAAAGAGAGTGCCCGCCAAAATGCCCCCAAGGCTGCGGTGCATGAGCCACCCGATATAGGTGACCAGCTGCTGGGCTTCAGGCCCTGGTAGCAGCATGCAATAGTTCAGCGCATGCAGAAAGCGTTTTTCAGAAATCCAACGTCGCTTTTCTACTAACTCTTGGTGGAGGACGGCAATTTGCCCCGCTGGCCCACCAAAGCTGATGAAACCGAGCTTAGCCCAAAATTTGAGGGCCTCACCAAGCGGGACGCTCACACTTCTTCCATGCCACCAACTACTTGGCTATAGCCGTTGTCTACATAAATGATTTCAGCGGTGATGCCATTGGCTAAGTCGGATAAGAGGAAAGCGGCAGTATTGCCGACATCGTCAATGGAGACGTTACGACGCATTGGCGCCGAGGATTCAACAGCATCTAATATTTTGCTAAAGCCCTTAATGCCGGCAGCAGCCAGCGTTTTAATTGGGCCAGCTGAAATACCGTTGGCGCGAATGCCTTTAGGGCCTACCGAACCAGCGATATAGCGCACGGATGCTTCGAGTGAAGCCTTTGCTAAACCCATGGTGTTGTAGTTGGGTACATTGCGCATGGCTCCTAAATAGCTTAGGGTCAACAGAGCGGATTTATCCCGCAGCATTGGCAGGGCAGCTTTAGCCATAGCGGGAAAGCTGTACGCTGAAATATCATGCGCAATTCGAAAGCCTTCACGAGACAGACCTTCTAAAAAATCTCCCGCAATCGCTTCCCGCGGAGCAAAGCCAATAGAATGCACAAAGCCGTCAAATTGGGGCCAAGTTTTGGCTAAATCAGCGAATAAACCCTCAATTTGCTCATCACTGCCCACATCGCAGTCAAATATCAGTTCCGTACCGAATTCTTTAGCAAAGTCGACAATTCTGTCTTTAAAGCGCTCGCCGACATAAGTAAAGGCCAACTCAGCCCCTTCCCGATGGCATGCTTTAGCAATGCCATAGGCAATTGAGCGGTTAGAAAGTAAGCCGGTGATGAGAATTTTTTTGCCAGCGAGAAAGCCCATAATGTGTCCTTTGCTTCAAATGTGATTTGCTATCTACAATTGTTGCATATATGTTTATGCCTAAATCTTTTCGCCAGATCTCCCTCTGCCTGCTTTTAGGCCTCCTTGCCAGTGTATGGTCGGTTTCTACGCAAGCAGCTCAAGGGATTTCTCAATACGGGAAACCAAAATATCCGGATGGATTTAGTCACTTTGATTACGTCAATCCGAACGCGCCAAGAGGTGGCACGCTGACCTTACCCAACCCAGGCCAAAGAACGAGCTTCGATAAGTTCAATCCTTTCACCTTACGAGGTGTCAGCGCTCCCGGAATTGAATTGATGTTTGAATCATTAGCCGAAGGGAGTGCTGACGAGGTATCGAGTATTTATGGATTGTTGGCAGACGACATTCAGATTGCAGCCGATCACAAATCGGTCATTTTTCATATTCGTCCCGAAGCGCGCTTCTCTGACGGTTCTCCCGTATTGGCTGCCGACGTGAAATACAGCTTTGACACACTTATGAGCGGTAAAGCGCATCCACGCTATGCCACCACCTTTGCCGATGTCAAACAAGCAGTCGTGTTATCAACGCGAGAAGTGCGCTTTGACTTTAAGAATAGCAATACCGAACTGCCCATCATGGTGGGGACCTTACCCATCTTTTCACGCAATTGGGGTAAAGCGGCTGACGGTACGATCACCCCTTTCGAGAAGCTTGCCTTTGAAGCCCCTGTTGGTAGCGGCCCTTATTTAATTGAATCTTTTAAAGCCGGCAAGTCCATCATCTTTAAAAGAAACCCCCACTATTGGGTGGATGAATTAAAAAAACCATTAAATGTCAGGGTGGGTTTTTATAACTTTGACCGGGTGGTATACAAACTCTATAGCGATGACGCGGTTCGTCTCGAGGCTTTTAAAGCAGGGGAGTTTGATGCGCTAGTGGAATACCGTGCCAAGATATGGGCTAAAGGGTATGTAGGTAGCAAATTTGATAACGGCACCCTCCGCAAGACAGCTTTCTTAAATCACAACGGTGCGGGCATGCAAGGTTTTGCAGTGAATGTTCGTCGCCCCTTATTTCAGGATCCGCGGGTGCGCGAAGCCTTAGGCTACGCCTTGGATTTTGAGTGGCTCAATCGGCAAATCTTTTTTGACCAGTACAGCCGAATTAATAGTTACTTTACGAATAGCGATTTGAGCGCTAATTTTGCTGGACCGCGAAATCCTTCACAAGCTGAGCTGAAGTTACTCAAACCCCTGAAAGAAAAATATCCGCAGTGGGTGCCAGATGCAGTCTTTGGTCCAATGCCAGCGGCGCCTTCCACGGCCTCACCAAATAGCTTGCGTAATAATTTAAAGAAAGCGCGCGATCTCCTAGGTCAGGCTGGCTGGCAATATCGTGACGGCGCCTTGCGCAATATGCAGGGTGAGCCTTTTCGGTTCGAGATCGTTGAAGACGGACCTTTTTTCTTGAGGGTGATTTCAGCTTACCTGCGTAATTTAGAAAAGTTAGGTATCGAAGTCGATATCAGAACCAGTGACTTTGCCTTGCATCAAAAGCGCATGAATGAATACGATTTTGATATGACAACCATTCGTTTTCCAGATTCACAAAATCCCGGCAATGAACTATGGGATCGTTTTGGCAGTCAAGCTGCCAAGGAGAAGGGTTCAGACAACGTGATTGGAATTCAATCACCCGTGGTGGATGCCCTCGTCAACGAAGTAACTAAAGCGCAAAACCGTGAAGAATTGCAGGCCGCTACCAGGGCGCTAGATCGCGTGCTTTGGAATAGCTATTATGTTATTCCGCAGTGGTACAACCCCACGCACCGAGTAGCGTATCGTAAAGAAATGCACTATCCCAATCCCCCCTTGTATTACTCCGCTGAGCCTTGGATTATGCAAAACTGGTGGAAAGTCGAGGCGCAATAATGCAAGAGAACATGCGTACTTATATTTTCAAGCGCTTGCTCTTGATGATTCCTACTCTATTGGGTGTTTTAACCTTAACCTTTGCGGTGGTGCAATTCGTACCGGGTGGCCCAGTTGAGCAAATGGTGTTGGAGCTCAAGGGGAAGGGTAATGCAGCGGTTGGCGGCTCAGAATCTTCAGGTGCGGGCGCGACCTATCGCGGGCGCCAAGGTGTGGATGCGGAGCGTTTGGCTGAAGTCAAGGCGCTCTATGGCTTCGATAAGCCACCGCTTGAGCGTTACGTCATGATGTTGGGGCGCTTTGCGAGATTTGATTTAGGGCAAAGTTACTATCAACATGAAAGCGTTTGGAAGCTGATCGTCTCTAAATTTCCGGTATCTATCAGTATTGGCCTGTGGACTTTCTTTATCACCTACCTAGTCTCGATTCCCTTGGGCATTGCTAAAGCGGTACGTGATGGCTCGCAATTTGATGCTGTTACCAGCAGCATTATTTTGGTGGGTTATGCGATTCCTGGATTTGTCTTAGGCGTCCTCTTATTGGTGCTCTTTGGTGGCGGGAGTTTTCTGCAACTATTTCCTTTGCGTGGGCTCACATCTGATAATTGGAGTGATTTAAGTTTGATCGGTAAGGTGTTGGATTATTTATGGCATTTGGTTCTACCGATTACTGCCACCGTGTTGGGTAGCTTTGCGGTGATTACGATGTTGACTAAAAATTCTTTTCTTGAGGAAATTCGTAAGCAATATGTGCTCACTGCACGCGCTAAGGGTTTAACTGAAAGGCAAGTGCTGTGGAAGCATGTATTTCGTAATGCCTTATTGCCCTTGGTAACCGGCTTTCCGGCTGCGTTTATTGGTGCCTTCTTTACGGGTTCACTCTTAATTGAAACCCTTTTCTCTTTAGATGGACTTGGCTTACTCTCTTATGAGTCTGTCATGCGCCGCGACTACCCAGTGGTCTTTGGTACCTTGTACCTGTTTACTTTAATCGGCTTATTTACGAAGTTAATTTCTGATCTTTGCTATGTCTATATTGACCCCCGTATTCAGTTTGGTGCAGGGGGTGGTTCATGAGTTCATGGGCGCGTTTTAAGAACAGTCGCGTTGGCTACGTCAGTCTGTGGATCTTTATGGGCTTATTTGGTTTAAGCCTTTGCGCAGAACTCATTGCCAACGACAAGCCTTTAATCGTGCGCTATGAAGGGCGTTTTTATTTTCCCATTGCGCAAAACCAACCCGAGCGCGTGTTCGGTGGGGACTTTGCTACCCCGACAGATTTTTTAGACCCCGAAATTCGTGACAACATTACTAGTAACGGCAATTGGGCTATTTACCCCCTCATTACTTATAGTTACGAGACCCTGAATTACTTTTCGCAAGTGCCAAATCCTGCACCACCTTCCGCGGAAAATTGGCTCGGGACCGATGATCGTGGACGGGATGTTTTAGCGCGCCTGATTTATGGCTTCCGTTTATCGATCTTGTTTGGTTTGGCGCTCACCATCGTGGGTGTCAGTGTTGGCATCATCACTGGCTCCTTAATGGGTTTCTTTGGTGGGAAGTTTGATTTGATCTCGCAACGGCTTATTGAGATTTGGTCGGCCATGCCTGAGCTCTATCTATTGATTATCTTCGCCTCTATTTTTAATCCCAGCATTTGGTTGCTCGTGATTTTATTGGCGGCGTTTGGCTGGATGGGATTATCGGACTACGTACGAGCAGAATTTTTCCGTAACCGCGCTTTGGAATACGTCCGCGCTGCGAGGGCATTAGGCTTAACTAACCTTCAAATCATGCGACGTCATATTCTGCCGAACAGCTTGACACCAGTAATTACCTTTTTACCCTTTCGGATGAGCGCTGCAATTTTGTCTTTAACCAGTCTTGATTTTTTAGGACTAGGAGTACCGCCCGGAACGCCTAGTCTGGGAGAGCTCCTCTCACAGGGCAAAAGTAATTTAGACGCCTGGTGGATTTCACTATCGACTTTTGTTGTATTGGTCGCCACCTTACTGTTACTCACGTTTATGGGTGAGTCATTGCGAGCCGCTTTTGATTCCAGAAAAGCAGGGTTATCGAAGGGTGGACGCTCATGAGCGAATCAACGCCACCATCACTAATCCGTTTTGAAGATTTCTGCATTTCATTCGGTTCTGGTCGACGTGAAAAGTTCGCTGTCAACCACCTGGATTTAGACATTGGGGTTGGCGAGCGTGTCGCTTTGGTGGGTGAGTCTGGTTCGGGTAAGACCTTAACCGCCCTCGCTCCCTTGCGCTTGGAGCCTGAGGGCGCTAAAACATCCGGGCGCATTTTGTGGCGGGGGGCTACGCCGTCATCAGAACCTGTTGACTTGCTAACGCTCCCAATTGAAGCAATACGGCGGATTCGGGGGCGCGAGATTGCAATGGTGTTTCAGGAGCCGATGACTGCGCTCAATCCCTTATTTTCGGTAGGCAATCAAATCGTTGAGGCAGTGCAAATCTATCAACCAGAAATCTCTAAGGCCGACAGCTTTGCCGCTGCGATTGAGTTGCTTAAGAAAACCGGTATTCCTCAGCCAGGTGATCGTTTTCATTCGTATCCCCATCAACTTTCAGGGGGTCAACGTCAGCGTGCCATGATTGCCATGGCCTTGGCTTGTAAGCCGCGCTTGCTGATTGCGGATGAGCCCACTACCGCTTTAGATGTGAGCTTGCGTTTACAGATTTTAGATTTACTTCAAGAGTTGCAAGCTGAGGCGAGGGCTGACGGCGGAATGGGTATCTTATTAATTACCCACGACCTCAATTTAGTAAAGCATTTTGCTCAACGTGTTGCTGTGTTGAATCAAGGAAACTTGATGGAGTTTGGTGCAACAAAGCAAATTTTTCAGCATCCTGAAAATCCCTATACCCAAGCCTTGGTAAATAGCGAGCCCGTCAGAAATCTTGCGCCAGTGATTCCCTTGGCACCAGTATTGCTCAGTACTGAAAACCTCTCTGTGTCTTACCCGAGCGGCGTGTCGACCCACTGGTTTAAAAAACCACCGCGCCATCCCGTTCTGCGTAAAGTCAGCTTTGCTTTGAAGCAAGGTCAGACTATCGGCGTTATTGGTGAATCGGGTTCTGGAAAAACCACTATAGGGATGGCAGTCTTGGGCTTATTGGGTGACTCAGCTGCGCAAGTGACGGGTCAAGTAGATGTGCTTGGTACAGATTGGCAAACACTTAAACCGATAGAGCGACGTGCGATGCGCTCGAGTTTGCAGGTGATCTTTCAGGATCCCTTCGGCTCGCTCTCGCCACGTATGTCGGTGTTGCAAATTGTCTCTGAAGGTTTGGATGTGCATTTCCCGAATCTCACCCCCAAAGAGCGAGAGGCGCGAGTGCTGGATATTTTGCGCGAAGTCGGTATTGATCGTTCAGCCTTGCTGCGCTACCCTCATGAGTTTTCTGGGGGGCAGCGGCAACGGATCGCGATTGCACGCGCTCTGATTTTGAAGCCGCAGATCTTGGTGTTGGATGAACCTACCTCGGCCTTGGATGTCTCCATTCAAAAACAAGTGCTGGCTTTACTCTCCGAATTGCAGAAAAAATTCAATTTAGCCTACTTGATTATTAGTCATGATTTAGCGGTCATTCGGGCAATGTCGCATGAGGTGATGGTGCTTAAGGAGGGGAGGGTTGTTGAGTTTGGGGATACTGAAACCTTGATTCGTCATCCTCAGCAAACCTATACTCAAGAGCTATTTAGAGCGGCGGAGTTAACTTAAATAGTCCGATGGACTGGGCTCATATTGGTGCATCAGAGCGCAACTTCTAAAAAAAGTTCAATAAAATCAAGTGCTTATATATTAGACCTTTTCACCATACGTTCATGTTTCTTTGTTAAACTCGCCTGATGTTATTTGTAAAAGACCCTCAATCGTCCTCGACTGCACGCCTTGTAAAGCAAGCTGCCGCAGCAGTTGCTCTGTCGTCGACCTTTGCAATGAATCCCGTATTTGCAGTGGATCTGGCAACTGAGCCTTCAAAAGAAGTCAGTGCCGAGGCGCCAAAAGTAAAAGAGTCCATGTTCCAGGCCGGAAAATCCTACTTTGCGCGGGTTTCTGATCGCTTGGCTGATTCAGTCAGCATCAAGTCAGATGAGCTAATCAATCGCGCCATGGAAGTCATTGGAGTGCGTTATCGCTGGGACGCGCAGTTACCGGAATCTGGTTTGGATGGCAGTAGCTTTGTTGGCTATGTTTTTAAAGACAAGTTAGGCTTTTTGCTGCCCCCCAAATCCACTCAATTGAGTCGCGTTGGTAAGCCAATTACCCGCGATGAGTTGCGACCTGGTGATTTGGTGTTCTTCAACACCATGCGCTTGACGTTTTCGCACGTTGGTATATATGTGGGCGATAACAAATTCATTCACTCACCATCAAAAGGCACCAGTGTGCGGGTTGACGATCTGACCAGCCTTTACTGGGATAAACGTTTTGATGGCGCGCGACGCATCGATGGTGGCGAACGCGCTGGAGGCGTAGATCGCCAAGAGCTATTAGATGAAGTAAATAAGCTTAAGCGGAATTCAGCCAGCTTTTAATTCTCGGCATTCATAAAGCGTCAACCTATTAAGAGAAAGTTTTTAATTTCTCTTTGATTAACGACATCTGCTCTTGTGCCGCAACTTCCCCAGCTAGAATCGCCGCATTTCTGGATTTAAAGTCGCCACTACTCATTTGCATGAGGTGGGGCGTGATCACAATATCCGCACTCTTGAGTTCGTACTGATTGATACTTCTTTGCATGATCGAGATTGTCTGTTGCAAGACACCAAAGGTGCCGCTGGCATCTTGGTGGAGTGGCTCTGATGAGATGTTGACGGCGATGACGAGTGTTGCCCCCATCTGTCGGGCATAGCTCACGGGCACGGGTGCAACCAAGCCACCATCGATATATTCTTTACCGCTAATCACTGCAGGCTGAAAGACGCCCGGAATACTGCAAGAGGCCCGCACTGCAAGTCCAGTATTGCCGCTCCGAAACATCACTCCCTTACCTGACTGTAATTCGGTTGCCACAATGCCTAGAGGAATGCGCATCTGCTCAATAGATTTATTGCGCACTTCGCGATTGACCATGCCTTGTAAGGCCTCTCCTTTAATGAGTCCCCCAAAACGCCCTGCAAAGGGTAAGCCCCAGTCTGCAATCGTGGCTTCATCCAGCGTCAAGGCTAGGCGATTGAGGTCGTTTCCGGTGGCACCAGAGGCAAATAAAGCGGCGATGACACTGCCCGCACTGCTACCCACCACGATATCGGGCTGTATTCCTTGGGCTTCTAAAGCCTTAATAACGCCGATATGAGCAAAGCCGCGAGCAGCTCCAGCCCCTAAAACTAAGCCAATAACGGGCTTTTTGGGGGTTACGGTGCTACATCCGCTTAAATTGAGTCCACTTGCGAGCACACCGCAGCTTAGGCCAAAGCCTATTAATTGCCGCCGTTTAGTCGATTGCAGGGGCTCAGGGTCTTGAGGTGAGAGGAGGGGGAAGATATCGGGCATATGGCTATTGTATTGAGGCTACCCTATAATGCCGAAAGGGTGAATATTTGAACTTCCCTGCGCTAAGGGCAAATCTCTAAAAAACGATAGAACGAGATGAAGTGCCTTTAGATGCTACAGATCACCCCCAACCCATTATTGAAATACATTTTTACAGCCTCATCAGGCCTGACCTGATAACCCGAATGTTATGGACGATCACAACCAACGCGTAATTGAAACAGCCCTCCTGTGCGCGCAGGAGCCTCTCACTGTGGCCGATCTCTCACGCCTATTTAGCGAAGATGTTGCGACTACCGAGATTGATGCCGCCTTATTAGAAATACAGCAAGCTTGGGCTGACAAAGGTATGGAGCTGGTACGTATTGCTACGGGCTGGCGCTTTCAGAGCCGTTTGTCGATGCGCGAGTATCTTGATCGCCTAACACCAGAAAAACCACCAAAGTATTCACGGGCGGTGATGGAAACCTTGGCCATCATTGCCTATCGTCAACCCGTTACCCGCGGTGAAATTGAAGAGATTCGGGGTGTTACCGTCAGCACTAACGTGATGAAACAGCTCGAAGACCGTAACTGGGTTGAGGTAATCGGACACAAAGAAACGGTTGGTCGCCCTGGCTTATATGCGACCACAAAGCAATTTCTAGATGATTTAAGTTTGACGAATTTACAAAGCTTGCCGATGCTGGAAGACACTGCACCCATGGCAGCAGTGGAGCAATTGGGCCAAGCCATCATGGAGTTTGACGCTACTGCCACAGTAGAGACAGTGATTACCTTGACAGAAGAGAGCACGCTAGACGAAGTCACTGGCGACTTGATTGAAGAGGTGACAGTCGAAGTAGAAATCGTGACAGACGAGGCGGCAGAAACAGAAGAAATAGTTGCAGTAGAAGAAGCAGAAGAAGCAGAAGAAGCAGAAGAATCAACTTCTGAATCCGACCCTGCAGTAGATGAACCTAAAAATAATTAATGACAAGCTCTCACGAAAACGACTCCGGTCCAGAAAATAAAACTACTTCACCCTCTGCTAATGCAGAGTCGCCATCCGCTCCTGCTGATGCGGTGAAAACTGAGGGGCGCGACGGCAATGAACGCCACCCACGCCGGTCTGGCACTGGTAAGCACCCCTTTAATAAGAAGCGTCCGGGTCAAAAAGATCGCCCCCGTCGAGAGGGTGGTGAATCTGCACGTGGGCCTCGCGAAGGTGGGCATGCTGCCGGCAATCAATCGGCCAAATTAGCCCCTAACCCAGCCGAGAGTGAAGCGCTATTTGCCTCGGTTGTATCGGGGGAGTTCGATGCTGCCTTAGATGCACCTGAAGTCGTCGAAGTTAAAAATCCCGATGGCGTCAATGAGAATGAGATTTCTCATCAGACCGGTGCAGAGCAACGTGCTCAGCGCGTGCGCCATGATGAAGACGCAGACGCACCCAGTGAAGAAGAAATGAGTAGTTTGCAGTTCGCCAACATTGACGAATTGCCGATGAGCTTGCGTGACGAGGTTTGGTCTGACTTAGATGGCCTCGATGATGACGCGGATGATGAAGATACCGTTAAATTACACAAGGTCTTAGCGGATGTGGGCATGGGCTCACGACGCGATATGGAAGACTTGATCGTACAGGGCCGTGTATCAGTCAATGGCCTGCCTGCACACATTGGCCAACGGATTGGGCCTACTGATCAGGTTCGCATTAACGGCAAACCGGTGCATCGCAAGATCGCTTCGAAGCCACCCCGTGTCATTCTGTATCACAAACCCTCTGGTGAAATCGTGAGTCAATCCGATCCAGAAGGTCGTCCAACGGTCTTTGATCGTTTGCCTAAAGCTCGGCAGGGTCGCTGGATTGCGGTTGGTCGTTTGGATTTTAATACGGAAGGTTTGCTGCTGTTTACCACCTCAGGTGAGTTAGCTAATCGCTTGATGCATCCCCGCTACGGCGTGGAGCGCGAGTATGCAGTGCGCATTCTTGGTGAATTGGGTCAGGACTCCATGGCGCAATTAAAGAAAGGGATTCAGCTTGATGATGGTGAAGCGAAGTTTCTGCGCCTAGCGATGGGTGGGGGTGATGGCGCTAACCGTTGGTATCACGTCGCTTTAAGTGAAGGACGTAATCGAGAAGTGCGTCGTATGTTTGAGGCAGTAGGCCATACAGTGTCTCGTTTGCTGCGCACCCGTTACGGCATGTTTTTACTACCCCCACGCTTAAGACGCGGCAAATGGGAAGAGGTTTCTCCTGAGGGTGTAGGGAGCTTGATGCGCTCCGCTGGTTTAAAAGTACCTCAAGCACAAGATAAGGGCCGCCCACAAGGTGGCTCACATGGCCGCGATCGCCCTAATTCCTCTGGTGAAGATTTTCAGCCTGATCCTATGCAAACTTCCGTTTCTTACTGGGGTTCGCGCGATGCCTTAACTTTGGCTAGCGGCCACAACGGCTTAACGCATCAAGCCAAGGGTGGGCGATCAACAGGTGGTGGAGCGGGTGAGGGGCGCGGACCGTTCCGGGGCCGCACGAATGCTGGTAGACCTGGATCAGCCGGCCAAGGAGGTCAGGGCGGAAATGGCCAAGGACGTACAAAAGGTAAAAAAGTTCACCATGGCCAGTCTGCTTTTGTGACTGCAAGCCCCCAAAGCCCGGGTAACGGACCTAAACGGGCTGCACCAAAAGGGCGCAAACCCTTTAATAAGGGCCCTAGAAAGCCCCGTGATCCGGGCGAAACCTTCTGATTTGTATTGGTTTTCCCTTAGATCAGCTATAATTTTGGTCTTGCAGCCAAATGTTGCAGTTTTTAGTAGTTACCGACTGATGTTGCGATCAACGTAAGTCGGCCTGTTCTGAATTTCGAGAATATGGGCTTCAAAGCCCATTTTTTTTTGCCATTTTGGTATGAAGGGAAGTCGTGAAAGAGCAGCAGGTCATTTCTGCAGAGTTGGAAAACTTAGGTTACACGCTAGTCGATATCGAGCGTGAAGCCGGAGGATTGCTGCGCGTCACCATAGAAAACCCAGATTACGAGCGCCTGATTAATGTTCAGGATTGCGAGAAGGTAAGTCACCAATTAAGTTATACCTTGCCAGTGGAAAATATTCCATTTGAGCGCTTAGAGATTTCTTCTCCAGGGCTAGATCGTCCTGTGAAGTCGGCAGCCGACTATGAGCGTTTTTCTGGCATGGAAGTCGAAATCAAGTTGCGTGTCGCCGTGGGTGAGCGCAAAAAGTTTCGTGGAGTTTTGCAAGGCTTGTTGTCAGGTGAACTTGATTCACCGGATGCCAAGTTTGGTTTGTTGTTTGAAGGTGCCGATGGCGCCGAGTCTCAATTGGAGTTTTCTTTAGCCGAGGTCGATAAGACTCGGTTGGTCCCTGTTATTGATTTCAAAGGAAGAAAGTCATGAGCCGAGAAGTTCTCATGTTGGCAGACGCTTTAGCGCGTGAAAAGAACGTTGATCGTGAAATTGTATTCGAGGCGCTAGAAATGGCATTGGCTTCGGCAACGAAGAAGCGCTACCCAACCGAAGATGTGGATATTCGTGTATCGATCGATCGTGAATCAGGTGAATATGAAACCTTCCGTCGTTGGTTGGTGGTTCCCGATGAAGCAGGCCTGCAAGAGCCAGATAAAGAGATTTTGCATTTCGAGGCTTTAGAGCAATTCGCCGACATGGAAGTGGGCGAGCATATTGAAGAGCAAATTGAATCCTTAGCTTTTGGACGCATCGGTGCACAGGCTGCTAAGCAAGTAATTCTGCAGCGTATTCGTGATGCGGAGCGCGAGCAAATTCTGAACGATTACCTTGAGCGTGGCGAAAAGGTCATGACAGGTACCGTGAAGCGTGCCGACAAAAATGGTTTGATTATTGAGTCTGGCCGAATTGAAGCATTGCTGCGTCGTGACCAAATGATTCCAAAAGAGAATTTACGTTCAGGTGATCGCGTACGCGCCTATATTCTGAAAGTGGATCGTGAAGCCCGCGGACCACAAATTGAACTCTCGCGTACTTGCCCTGATTTCTTAATTAAGTTGTTTGAGAATGAAGTTCCCGAAATGGAACAAGGTTTATTAGAGATTAAAGGTGCGGCTCGTGATCCAGGCGTGCGCGCCAAGATTGCTGTCATTACTTATGACAAGCGCATTGATCCGATTGGTACTTGCGTTGGTGTGCGTGGTACGCGTGTCACCGCAGTTCGCAATGAAGTTGCTGGTGAGGCTGTTGATATTGTGTTGTGGTCTGAGGATCCTGCGCAGTTTGTGATTGGTGCTTTGGCGCCAGCGCAAGTGTCTTCGATCGTAGTTGATGAAGAGCGTCACGCCATGGACGTAGTTGTGGATGAAGAGAACTTGGCAATTGCGATTGGTCGTAGCGGTCAAAACGTCCGCTTAGCTAGTGAATTAACCGGCTGGCAGATCAACATCATGACTCCAGAAGAGTCCGCTGAGAAGACTGAAAAGGAAGCTGCCTCGGTGCGCCAATTGTTCATGGATAAATTGGATGTAGACCAAGAGGTCGCCGATATTCTGATTGACGAAGGTTTCAATACTTTGGAAGAGGTAGCTTATGTACCCCTTTCTGAAATGTTAGAAATCGATTCCTTTGATGAAGATACGGTTAATGAATTACGGACGCGTGCGCGTGACTCCCTCTTAACGATGGAGCTAGCCAAAGAGGAACGTGTTGGTGAGGTCTCACAAGATTTACTTTCCCTTGAAGGAATGACCACTGAATTGATAGCTAAGCTGGCTGACAATGAAGTGCACACCCGTGACGACTTAGCTGAACTGGCTGTTGATGAGCTAGTTGAGGCGACACAAATTGACGAAGAAACTGCGAAAACGCTCATCATGAAAGCGCGCGAACATTGGTTTACTTCATGAGAGGAAGTAGTGCATGGCAACAACAGTAAAAGTACTCGCTAAAGAATTAAAACGGACCGCACCTGACCTCTTGGAGCAATTGAAGGCGGCCGGTATTGATAAAGGTTCTGAGGACGATAGCATCACAGAGAAGGACAAAACTGTTCTGCTTGAGCATTTGCAAAAAGCACACGGTAATACTGATACGGCTAACCGTAAAAAGATTACCTTAATCAAGCGTGAAAACTCAGAGATTCGTCAGGCAGACTCTGCTGGACGAACACGTACTGTTCAGGTAGAAGTGCGTAAGAAGCGCGTATTAGTCAAGCGAGGTGATGGCGCTCCAGATGCACCAGAGGTAAAGGATATCCCCGCCCCTGTAGCTGAGGTGGCTGCTGCGAAATCGATTCTTTCTGAACTAGAGTTAGAAAAGCGGGCGGCAGAAGCCACTCGTCAAGCTGAGTTGTTAGCGCGTCAAGAAGCTGAAATGAAAGCCGCTGAAGAAGCGCGCGAAAAAGAAGCTGAAGCGGCCAGTATTCCCAGCCCTGAACCAGAAAAAGAGACCAAGGTTGTTGATGGCACGCTTGCAGATCAAGCTGCCGCTGATGTAGCCGATAAAAAAGCCAAGAGCGAAAAAGCGGCCAAAGATTTAGCCGCTGCAAATAAAGCGCAATTGGCTGATATTACAAAACGTCGTGCAGCTGCTGAAGCTGAAGCGTTGGCGATTCGTGACATGATGAGTGCACCCGCACGAGTCCTGAAAGCGCCTAGCGAAATCGCTGCTGAAGAAGCTAAAAAAGGCACCTTACATAAACCCGCGAAGGTTGAGGGTGCTGACGATAAAAAGAAAGCCGTTGCTAAGGTCGGTGGTAAGACGATTAAGTCTGCTGAAACCTCATCCACTTGGCAAGAAGAAGGCGCCAAGAAGCCAACTGGTCTTAAGACCCGTGGTGACAATATGGGCGGTGTAGGTGGCTGGCGTTCAGGCGGTGGCCGCAGAAAGCAACGTCAAATTGCGGAAGCCAACGTTGATACCAATTTCCAAGTCCCAACTGAGAAGGTTGTTCATGATGTGAACGTACCTGAAACCATTACTGTTGCTGAATTAGCGCATGCGATGGCGGTGAAGAGTGCGGAAGTGATTAAGCTTTTGATGGGTATGGGTCAGATGGTGACCATTAACCAAATTTTGGATCAAGATACCGCGATGATTATCGTGGAAGAGATGGGTCATAAAGCCCATGCTGCCAAATTAGAAGACCCTGATTTAGATTTAGGTTCTGCCGGCCATGATGCTGAGCTATTGCCCCGCCCACCAGTGGTAACGGTGATGGGTCACGTAGACCACGGCAAGACTTCTTTGCTCGACAAGATTCGTGCTGCGAAAGTAGCCACTGGTGAAGCTGGCGGCATTACCCAGCACATTGGTGCGTATCACGTGGAAACTCCTCGCGGCATGATTACCTTCCTAGATACCCCAGGGCACGAAGCATTTACCGCTATGCGGGCGCGTGGTGCTAAAGCTACCGATATCGTGATTTTGGTGGTTGCTGCCGATGACGGCGTGATGCCCCAAACAAAAGAAGCGATTCATCATGCCTTAGCCGCCGGTGTGCCGATTGTGGTCGCTATTAATAAGATCGATAAACCTGAAGCTAATCCTGATCGCGTCAAAACCGAACTTGTAGCCGAGCAAGTGGTGCCTGAAGAATACGGTGGCGATGTGCCCTTTATTCCAGTCTCCGCTAAGACGGGCGAAGGTATTGATGCTCTGTTAGAGAATGTCCTGTTGCAAGCAGAAATTCTGGAATTGAGAGCTGCAACTGAAGCCCCAGCGCAAGGTCTTGTGATTGAAGCGCGTTTAGATAAAGGCCGTGGTCCAGTAGCGACTGTCTTGGTTCAGTCTGGTACTTTGAAGCGTGGCGATATGTTGTTGGCTGGTTCAAGTTATGGACGCGTGCGTGCGATGCTCGATGAGAATGGCAAGCCTTGTAATGAAGCAGGCCCATCTATTCCGGTCGAGATTCAAGGTTTATCAGAAGTTCCTGCAGCTGGCGAGTCTGTTCAAGTAGTGCCTGATGAGCGCAAAGCGCGTGAGATTGCACTGTTCCGTCAAGGCAAGTTCCGTGATGTGAAGTTGGCCAAGCAACAAGCCTTCAAGCTCGAAACCATGATGGAAAATATGGAAGAGGGTGCAATTGAAGCGAAATTGTTACCACTGATCATTAAAGCGGATGTTCAAGGTTCACAAGAAGCGTTGTCACAGTCCTTGCAGAAGCTTTCAACACCAGAGGTGAAGGTGCAAATCGTGCACGCTGGAGTCGGTGGCATTACAGAGACCGATGTGAACTTAGCGGTAGCATCTAAAGCAGTCATCATTGGCTTTAATGCCCGTGCAGATGGCGCGGCCCGTAAGTTGGCTGAGAACAATGGTGTGGATATTCGTTATCACAACATTATTTATGATGCGGTTGACGAAGTGAAGGCAGCCTTAAGCGGGATGTTGACACCTGATAAGAAAGAAGAAATCACCGGTATGGTGGAGATTCGTCAAGTCTTCTTGGTATCTAAAGTTGGTGCGATTGCCGGTTGCTTGGTGCTCGACGGTGTGGTCAAGCGCACCTCTAGCGTACGTCTCTTACGTGAAAATGTGGTCATCTGGTCTGGTGAATTGGATTCTCTCAAGCGCTTTAAGGATGATGCTAAAGAAGTTCGTGCCGGTGTTGAGTGTGGCTTGTCATTAAAAGGCTACAACGACATCAAAGAGGGCGATCAACTTGAGGCCTATGAAGTTACTGAAGTTGCGAGAACTCTCTAAGCAATAAATCTCTTATGCATAAAACCAGTCCACATCGTAACCAACGTCTAGCTGATCAAATTCAGCGGGACTTGGCCGAACTGATTCCGCGAGAGTTACGCAGCCCAAGTCTAGGGTTGATTACCTTGCAAAGTATTGAGCTTTCTCCAGATTTAGCGCATGCCAAGGTATTTTTTACCGTGCTGGGTGCCGAGCCGGAAACGGCTCAGAAAGCCTTGCAGGAAAAAGCCGGATATTTGCATTCTTTGTTATTTAAGCGTTTGCATATTCATACGGTACCTACGCTGCACTTTCACTATGACAGCTCTGTGGAGCATGGCATTGAGATGTCACGCTTGATAGATCAAGCCGTTGATAGTGACCGTAAAGACGAGAATACTTAAATCATGTCAGTACGTATCGACGGCGTTGTGTTGCTTGATAAACCGGCTGGCATGAGCTCGCAAGGGGCTGTGACTGCGGTGAAGCGCGCCTTTAATGCTGATAAAGCAGGGCATACCGGTACCCTCGATCCAATGGCTACTGGTTTATTGCCGATCTGTTTGGGTGAAGCAACAAAGTACTCACAAGATTTATTGGATGCAGACAAAACCTATATTGCTCAAGTGAAGTTTGGTCAATGTACGGATACAGGTGATGCAGAGGGTTTAGTGATAGAAGAACTACCTCTGCCTGAATTTACCGATGCGCACGCGCTTGAGTTAGCCCTCAACGCGCTTTTACCGCAATTTACTGGCCCAATCAAACAGGTGCCACCGATGTATTCCGCGCTGAAGCGCGATGGCAAGCCACTGTACGAGTACGCTCGAGCCGGAGTGGAGTTAGAGCGTGCGCCACGTGAGATTACGATTCATGCCATTCGTTGGACCAAGATTGACTGGCCCGAAGCCACTTTAGAAGTCAGCTGCAGTAAGGGCACTTACATTCGTGTGTTGGCAGAAGATCTTGGCAAATCCCTGGGTTGCGGTGCGCATTTGGTAGGACTGCGCCGTACTGAAGTTGGACATCTAAGCCTTAAGCAGTCGTTTACCTTGGATGCCATTGCGCAAGGATCATTAGCTAGCTCGCACTTTATCTTGCCAGTGGATGCTCTGTTGCAAACCTTGCCGCACCTTACCGTTGACGAACAGCAAGCTAAGCGTCTTGAAATGGGTCAGCGTGTACCGCTCAATTTACCTCCCATTGAGTCTTTGGTGCGAATTTATCGCGCAACGGCTGCCCCCCATAACTTTATTGGCACTGCAGATTGGCGTTCCGGGGTATTGCATCCCAAGCGCTTGATTACCCAGGCTCACTAAATCTATTATCGATTTGACTTATTAACCCTTTAAGCTATTTTTATTAACCACTATTCATCACTTACCTAACTTTAGAAGCTTCACATGACTAAACGCGCACTCCGTAATATCGCCATCATCGCCCACGTTGACCACGGTAAAACCACTTTGGTTGACCAGCTCTTACGTCAATCGGGTACCTTCCGTTCAAACGAAAAAATGACCGAACGGGTTATGGACTCCAATGATTTGGAAAAAGAACGCGGCATTACGATTCTGTCCAAGAACTGTGCCGTTGAATACGATGGTACGCATATTAATATCGTGGATACCCCAGGACACGCCGACTTCGGTGGCGAAGTTGAGCGCGTACTCTCGATGGTTGACGGTGTTTTACTCTTGGTGGATGCGGTTGAAGGCCCTATGCCCCAAACCCGTTTCGTGACCAAGAAAGCCTTGGCCCTTGGATTGAAGCCTATCGTCGTGATTAATAAAGTGGACCGTCCTGGTGCACGTTGTGACTATGTCATTAACGCGACTTTTGAATTATTCGACAAGCTCGGCGCTACTGAAGAGCAGCTCGACTTTCCGATCATCTATGCGTCTGGTCTGAATGGTTATGCCGGCCCATCTGAGGATGTGCGTGAAGGCGATATGCGTCCCTTATTTGATGCTGTGCTCGAGCATGTTCCTGTCCGTGATGATGATCCAGATGGTCCTTTGCAATTTCAGATTTCTTCGATTGATTACAACAGCTACGTTGGAAAAATTGGTATTGGCCGTGTAAACCGTGGTCGCGTTAAATCCGGTATGGAAGTACTTTGCATGAACGGTCCTGATGGCGCGCCTTTTAAAGGTCGCGTTAATCAAGTATTGAAGTTCAAAGGTCTCGAGCGTGAAGTTGTAGAAGAGGCGATTGCGGGTGACATTGCCTTGATTAACGGTATTGAAGAATTGGCAATTGGTACAACGGTATGCGCAGTAGATACTCCTGATGCATTACCAATGCTCAAGATCGATGAGCCTACTTTGACCATGAACTTCATGGTGAACACCAGCCCATTAGCTGGACGCGAAGGCAAGTTTGTAACAAGTCGTCAGATTCGTGAGCGCTTGGATCGTGAGCTCAAGTCCAATATGGCCTTGCGCGTTAAAGAAACCGATGACGATACTGTCTTCGAAGTTTCTGGTCGTGGTGAATTGCACCTCACCATCTTGGTTGAGACCATGCGTCGCGAAGGCTATGAGATGGCTGTTTCTCGCCCTCGCGTGGTTTTCCACGAAGAGAATGGCGTGAAGATGGAGCCATACGAAAACTTAACAGTTGACGTAGAAGATGCAACCCAAGGCGCGGTGATGGAAGATTTAGGTAAGCGCAAAGGCGAACTGCAAGACATGGTCAGTGATGGCAAAGGACGTACCCGTTTGGAATACCGTATTCCAGCGCGTGGCCTGATTGGTTTCCAAGGCGACTTCATGACGATGACGCGCGGTAACGGTTTGATGAGCCATACCTTTGATTCTTATGCACCTGCTAAAGATGGTATTTTGGGCGAGCGCCACAACGGCGTATTGATTAGTCAAGATGATGGCGAAGCAGTAGCCTACGCGATCTGGAAATTACAAGATCGTGGTCGCATGTTCGTTAAGCATGGTGACCCTGTCTATGAAGGTATGGTGATTGGTATTCATAGTCGCGATAACGATTTAGTTGTGAATCCGATTAAGGGTAAGCAATTAACTAACGTGCGCTCCTCTGGTACTGATGAAGCGGTTCGTTTGGTAACGCCAATCGACCTGACTTTAGAGTACGCGGTGGAATTCATTAGCGATGATGAATTGGTTGAAGTCACTCCAAAGAGCGTGCGTGTTCGTAAGCGCTACTTGAAAGAGCATGACCGTAAGAAGGCTTCACGCGGCTAATCCATAGTAGCTAGCTTTCAGAGCCAACAGCAGAGCCACCCTAGGGTGGCTCTTTTTTATGCTGAGTCGTAATGCTTAAGGGCGATAAGGACGCAACAAGGTTTCTAAAGCAAAGGGATCATTTTTTTGGCGACATTGCTGTATGGATCTTTTTAAGGAAGCGATGTCGCGGCGGCTTAAGCGCTTCAGTTTTCGGCGATCAAGCCCATAGCTATCCACCAAAAACCGTATTGCGGATTGGGCAAGCACGAACCGTAGCGCTAAAAAAGCAAGCGTACATAAAGCGGCAATAATAGTAATGAACATTTATTGAAGAAAAGCGTCGTAAAAAGTTTTCAGAATTAGGAAGCCCACTGTAATAAAAAAGGCTTTACGAATAAAGGTATTGCCATGCTTAATTGCAAAGCGACTGCCAATCTGGCCCCCTATAAAGTTGGCCACTGCCAATAAAATACCCAGCCGCCAATCTACAAAGCCCAAATAAAGAAAGACGCAAAGCGCCCCTAAGTTAGAGGCTACGTTTAAAAACTTGGAGGGTGCTGCTGCGCGCAAGAAATCAAAGCCAAGCCCGCGGGTAAAAAGCAATTTATAAAATGCACCTGCACCCGGCCCAAGGAAGCCGTCGTAAAAACCGATGACGGATGCGCCAATCGAAGCGATTGCGCTTTGTTTTCGATGTTGATGTTTCGGCGCATGAATTAATCCTGCGTTGGATTGAAGATTAAATATTAAGAGAGCAAGCAAAAAAAATGGCAGGGCCGCGCGCAACCATTGACTTGGTATTTGGGTTAGTAAATAGGCGCCGCCGACAGAAGCGCAGAATGCCGCTAGCGAAGCCAAGACGACGAGTTTCCAGGGGCTGCGATTAGCCCGCGTGTATTGCAAGGCAGAGCCAGTAGTCCCCACGATGGAAGCCATTTTATTAACGGACATGAGTGTGGCAGCCGGAAAGCCAGGTACAAAGGCAAATAGAGCGGGCACCTGAATCATGCCGCCACCACCAATAACCGAATCTATCAGACCTGCCATCAGGGCGCAGATCAGTAACATGCTCAAATGAAGGAAAGATAAATCAAACATAAATGCAGTGTAGCGGACTAATAAAGACAGCCACCTGCTAGCGACCACAAACCCTATGTTTAATGTTTGAGCGTTGCAAAACTGGAGGATTGCGCCACGTCCCAATAAAGCCGAAATACAGTGGGCAATTGAGTAAACTCACCATTATCAAGCAGGCTGCCTGGAACGATACTGGGCAGCAGGGAGGCTAAAAGTTGCACTTCATTGGCATTGACTCTGCGCACAATATGGCGGGTATCAATTTCGCCTGGGTGCTTTAAGCCTGCCGCTTCAACAATTTCTTTCAAGGCTTTGAGTGTCTCATCATGAAAATGAAAGACCCGCTCCGCTTTATTGGGTACCACCAAGGCTTTTTGTCGATCTGGATCCTGAGTAGTAACACCAGTGGGACAAAAGCCGGTATCGCAGATTTGCGCCTGTATGCATCCAACAGCAAACATAAAGCCGCGCGCACTATTGCACCAGTCGGCTCCTAGGGCAAAAGCGACGGCCATGTCAAAGGCGCTAATGATCTTGCCTGAGCAACCCACTTTGATTTGATCGCGCAAATTGACGCCAACTAATGCATTGTGGACCAGTCTCAAACCCTCTTGTAAAGGGGTGCCCACATGATTCGTGAACTCGACAGGGGAGGCGCCTGTGCCACCCTCGGTGCCATCGACCACAATAAAGTCTGGGTAGATCCGCGTTTCTAGCATCGCCTTGACGACGGCAAACCATTCCCAGGGATGGCCAATACATAACTTAAAGCCAACGGGTTTTCCGCCCGACAGCTCACGCAGTTTAGCTACGAAATGCATCAGCTCCAAGGGTGAAGAGAACGCACTGTGGCTCGCTGGCGAAACGCAGGCCTCGCCCACTCTTACTCCGCGTGCTTCGGCAATCTCGGGAGTTACTTTAGGCCCAGGCAAAATGCCACCATGACCTGGTTTAGCCCCTTGACTCAGTTTGATCTCAATCATTTTGACTTGAGGATCTAGGGCGTTCTCTGCAAATTTTTCTGGATTGAAACTACCATCGGTATTGCGGCAGCCAAAGTAGCCAGAACCGATTTCCCAAATTAAGTCGCCACCATGTAGGCGGTGGTAACGAGAGATTGAACCTTCGCCAGTGTTGTGGGCAAAGCCACCTTTTTTGGCGCCAAGGTTAAGCGCCATGATCGCATTAGCACTGAGTGCGCCAAAACTCATTGCTGAGATATTAAAAATACTAGCCGAGTATTTTTGCGTGCAATCCTTGCTGCCAATCTCAATCCGAAAATGGTGATCGTCTAACTGGGTTGGTGCAAGCGATTGATTGATCCATTGATAGCCCGGCGCCATGACGTCCAAGGTAGTGCCAAAAGGACGCTTATCCGAAACCCCCTTTGAGCGTGAGTAAACCAAGGTGCGTTGACTGCGAGAAAATGGGGTCTTTTCATTCTCCCCCTCAATAAAGTATTGACGAATTTCTGGGCGAATAAATTCCAGTAAAAAGCGCATATGCCCGATAACAGGGTAGTTTCTTAGAATGGATCGTTTGGTTTGTAGGCAATCATGAATGCCGATTAAGGACAAAGAAGCGAATAGCGCAAAGACGTACCAAATAGGCGCATGCATTTCCAAACCAAATGCACAGGCAATAGTACCGATAATACAGATTGCGAACACACTTAAGCGGGCAGGAAATAGACTTTTTTGAGAATAGGCCATCGTGTTTTTAAGCTGATTTATGTGGGCGTTACATAAGCCTAACTTATTTTTATTAAGCTTTCGAGAATTAAGGTTATTTTGTCTTTAGTAAGCAATGCATTCAGTATTCATCAATATAGGCGTCGCTTGGGCCGCCTCTAAGGGGATATTTGGCTAAAAAGTGGAGTATTCTGTAATTTCTATAAGGAGCGTTTATGTCACTCAATCATGCTGTTATTTGGATAGACCATAAAGAGGCTCACGTGATGTTTTTGAGCGAAAGCGCGAGCGAAGCTGAAGTAATCAGAACTAAAACTACGCACCCCCATTTACATCACAAAAGTGGTGAAATCGGGAGCGGTAAGGCGCCACTAGATGCAAAATATCTGCATTCCGTAATTCAGGCCGTGAACGAATCAAAAGAGATCCTGATCATCGGCCCTGGCTCTGCAAAATTAGAGCTCATAAAATACGCGCATCACAACGCGCCACAGACGGCAGAAAATATTGTTGGCGTGGAAACGGTAGACCATCCGAGTGATAAAGAGGTTTTGGCCTTTGCGCGTCACTTCTTTTACAAAGTGGATCAGCTTTTATGAAAATCGAATTTATTGGCCCAGCCGTCATAGCCCCAGATGGGGGCGTCTTTTATTCAGCCACTCTTGATGGCCAGCCCTTAACCTGTCATTTTAGTTACGAGGTATTGGAGGATGTAGATCCCGAGACTGTCTTAGGGGATCCATTGGTGCATTTTTCTAAACATCAACTCAAACTCTTATCGGTTGCTGAACAAAAGATTCTGAATGGCCACGCGCATGCAAGCCAAATCCAGATTTTTAGTAACGATCTGCCGAATGATTAACATTTCAACTGGAGCATGAAGATGAGCACCCCTCTCAAAACGCAGAAGCAACCCGATAACGAACATTTCTTGCAGGCCATCGGTCACGTGGATGAAGCTGTTCAATCAGGTGATATTGCCGTTGGCGCAGCTAAAGGTATTGTTTACAGCGTCATAGAAACTTTGGGCTCAATGATTGGTGATCCCGACTTGCCGGCCCACGTACGCTCTGGTTATGAGGGCACACTCGACCTAGCTAAAGAACTTCTGATCAAGATTAATCTGTTGGATTAAACCATTGTGGGTTTGTTGGATCAGTTTTAAGGTGGCTCAGCCACCTTTTTTATTAGCGTCTCGGCCTTATCAGCTTGTCAATCTTCAATGCAATAAACACTAAAGAAATTAGGGTTAGCAAAGAACTAAAATACTGAAGTTATATGAATCGGGTCACCTGCAGAATTATTGATTGCCAGATGGTTTGTGTTGCCGCTGCATTTATTTACCCAAGAAAGACTTTAGTTTGCAATCTATCCATCAAATCCTTCATGATGTTTTTGGCTTTGATCAATTTCGTGGTGCCCAAGAATCCATTGTCAAACATGTAGAGGCAGGTGGGGATGCTTTAGTCCTCATGCCTACGGGTGCGGGTAAGTCGCTCTGCTATCAAATACCTTCACTTGTGCGACGCGGAGTAGGGGTGGTGGTTTCGCCCTTAATTGCGCTCATGCAAGATCAAGTGGATGCCTTAACTCAACTTGGCGTTAAGGCTTCATTCCTGAACTCCAGTTTAGATGCTGCCACAGCCCAGAAGATCACCAGTCAGTTATTGGCTGGCGAACTCGATTTAATTTACGTGGCGCCCGAGCGCTTGATGAATCCCGGTTTTCTTACCATACTTGACAGACTCAATGCAGGTCCTGGAATAGCGCTCTTTGCGATTGATGAGGCCCATTGCGTTTCTCAGTGGGGACATGATTTCCGGCCAGAGTATCGTCAATTAACAGTGCTACATGAACGATTCCCTCAAGTTCCTCGTATTGCATTAACTGCCACTGCTGATGCGCCTACCCGCGCTGAAATCGTCGAGCGCCTTTCCCTCGAATCTGCCGAGCAGTTTGTCTCTAGTTTTGATCGCCCTAATATTCGCTATCGGGTTCTACAAAAGCAGAGTGCCAAACAGCAGCTAGAACATTTTTTAGATGCAGAGCACGCCAATGACTCCGGGATTATTTATTGCCTGTCGCGCCGCAGCGTCGAAGAAACAGCACAGTGGTTAAAAGACCGCGGCTGGGATGCCATGCCCTATCACGCAGGCTTAAGTGTTGAAACCAGAAGTGCCAATCAGAAGCGATTTTTGCGCGAAGAGGGCGTCATCATGGTTGCCACAGTAGCCTTTGGAATGGGTATTGATAAACCCAACGTCCGGTTTGTGGCGCACATGGATCTGCCAAAAAGCATGGAAGGCTATTACCAAGAAACGGGTCGAGCTGGACGCGATGGTTTACCAGCGAATGCTTGGATGGCTTATGGACTTGGGGATGTAGTGAGTTTGCGCCAAATGGTAGATTCTGGCGAGGCTTCCGAAGATCGTAAGCGAGTGGAGCGCCAAAAACTCAATGCCTTGTTGGGTTATTGCGAATCCACCACGTGCCGCCACCAAACAATCTTGCGCTACTTTGGAGAATTACATCCTGGTGGCTGTGGCAATTGCGATAACTGCCTAGAGCCTGTAGCCACTTGGAACGCCACTCAAGAAGTGCGAAAAGCATTGTCATGTGTGTATCGCACGGGCCAGCGTTTTGGTGTGACCCATTTAATTGATGTGCTGCTTGGTAAAGCTACTGCCAGAGTGAAGCAGTACTTTCATGAGCAGGTGAGTACGTTTGCTATTGGTGTGGAGCTGAATCAAGCACAGTGGAATAGTATCTATCGCCAGTTGGTCGCAGGCGGCTACTTGGAAGCAGACATCGCTCTTCATGGCGGCTTAAAGTTGGTTGATGAGATTGCGCTGCCAGTGCTGCGCGGTGAGCAGGAAGTCTGGCTGCGTAAAGAAACCGCTTACTCCAAGAGCAAGGCCTCTAAGTCTGGAGCAAAAAAGAGTTCTACACATCCCTTTACGAATATTGCAGATGAAACACTTTGGGTGGCCCTTAAGGCTAAGCGTAGTGAATTAGCGCGTGAACAAGGCGTGCCGCCATACGTGATTTTTCATGACAGTACTTTGCAAGAAATGGTCAACAGTATGCCGATTAGCTTAGAGCAATTTAGTCGGATTGGTGGAGTGGGGCAGGCCAAGTTGGAGCGCTACGGCGAACACTTTATTGAAGTCGTTCAGGCAAGCTTAAACTAACCCAGCTCAATTGGAATATTGTGAGAAGTGGTGCTACAGAAAAGATGTGCAGATAGATCTATTGAGCACGCAGCCTCCCCGTAAATGCGGAATAAATTGTAGAAATTATTTAAGAGATATCGCTATATTTAATTAAATCTAGCAATGACCGTCATGTTTCCTTAGTCCCGAACGCTGAAAGTTGCTTTCCGTAGTTGTTCTTAATTAGCCAAATTCCCGCAGGGCAATCTGGAAAGCTCACATTTAAGCAAGACTCGCTCCAGCCGTATGCGGGAAATAAGATATCAACTTAGAAATGAGGGGTGGTGCTGCCAGTACGACTATCTACGCTACTGGCTTAGTAGGGAGGCGACTCGCTCCCTAGCACGGTTTTATTCTCCCACGGGCATGGTTTTACAGCAAGAAATAGCCACCAAGGGCGCGGTATGATTATGGAAACTAGCAGGAGTCCACATGGAAGAGCAAAAATACAATAAAGACGGGGTAAACCTAAAGATCCAGCGCACCGATATGCACCAGTTCACGGGTATGGCTCGGGTGCAAATGTTTGCCGAAACTGTAATGTCGGTTCTGCGTATGATTCTCGCGGTTGTCCTTTTTGGAGGAGTCTTGGTTGCTGTTGGAGTAATGGGTTGGGTTGCGTATACCGATTACCAGCAGAATCAAGCCAAGGCTGTTAAGGCGCAGACTAAGAAGTAGGGGTTTGGAGGCCCTCAGAAGAGGGCTATCGCTCTATTGCTGGATAATGTACAAATCCTGAACAAATCCACCCTAGAGTGGATACATAACCCATATAAATTCTGTACAATTTCTGTACAGTTTTACCCAAAAATGACTGAAACTGTACAAAACGACAACCCTGTAAAGCTCAGCCAGTCAAGCTTTGAGAAAAAGAGGCTCGCCGTTGCACCGATGATGGAGTGGACAGACCGCCATTGCCGCTCTTTTCATCGCACCTTATCCAAGGATGCGGTGCTGTATTCAGAGATGGTAACTACAGGGGCGCTATTACATGGCGATGTACCGCGCCATTTGGATTACTCGCAAGATCAACATCCAGTTGTGCTCCAGTTGGGCGGCAGTGAGCCGAGTGACTTGGCCAAAGCGGCTACATTGGCACAGCAATGGGCCTACAACGAAATTGATTTGAACTGCGGTTGCCCTTCAGAGCGAGTGCAACGAGGTGCCTTTGGTGCCTGCCTCATGGCCGAGCCGCAATTGGTAGCCGATTGCGTTAAGGCCATGAAACACGCGGTCGATATTCCGATATCCGTCAAGCATCGATTGGGTTTGGATCACATGGATGCCGCCAACTCCAAAGAAGATTACCAATTTGCCCTAGATTTCATTTTGGCTGTGGCCGATGCTGGTGCCAGCCAAGTCACTATCCATGCACGGAATGCTGTCTTAAAAGGCTTATCTCCTAAAGAAAATCGTACCAAGCCCCCATTGCGTTATGAAGTGGCTGCGCAACTGCGCTTAGATGCGCAAAAGCACTTCCCTCATTTGCAGGTGTTACTAAACGGCGGCCTAGAGAACAATGAGCAGATGGCTGCGCATTGGGATGATTTCGATGGCTTCATGGTGGGTAGGGCGGCATATCACTTTCCGGCCATGTTGTTGGGATGGGATGAGTTGCTATCCTCCAATGGTGAAGCGGCAGGTTACTTGTTTAGCGAGAATGAATGGCATCGCGTGCAAATTGCCTTGGTCAAGCAAGTACAGGCTTGGTTTGCAGAGTGCCAGCTTAAAAGCAAGCCGTTCTATATTGGCGCCTTCACTCGGCATATTTTGGGTTTAGCCCACGGTCGCGCAGGCTCTCGTTATTGGCGTCAACGGTTATCGGATCACCATGCTTTGGCCAAAGTCCAAAGTCGAGCTGCTATCGCGGATTTCTTTTTAGATGCGAGTTTGACCCTAGGGGATTGGGCTGGCTTTGAGTTGCCGTCAGATGAATAGTGGGCGCTATGGAGTGAGAATAGCGTTTTTTGACAGTAATTTGGCGTAAAAGCTATAATCTTGACTCTACTATGGCGGACGTAGCTCAGTTGGTAGAGTCCCAGATTGTGATTCTGGTTGTCGCGGGTTCGAGCCCCGTCGTTCGCCCCATCAATAGATGTCATTAAAGCTTCCCCTGGGAAGTTTTTTTGTTATTCACCTTTAGTAGATCCAACAAACAACCCCTTTTTTGAGCTACTCGGCTTAAAAAGTAGTCAGGCACTACATTACGTTGAATAAGTGAAATTCTCTGTAAATGCGAAGCCAAAAATGATCCTTTATACTTAAAGATAACCTTGTGTATCGGGGTTGTGCGGCTTTGCGCATAATGCATTCCCATCAATTGGCACTGCAAGCACAGAATAAAGATTTTGTGCATACCTTTTTTTGTGGCGTCGCAAAAATTGGCGGGGGTGCAGTCACCTACAAAATATTATATGAGTGCATACCAAGCTTGGAAGTGCTCGATTCTGATTCAATGGTAATGAGGGTAGTACTGCGCTTCTTGACTGCCGCAGGTATCAACACTGGTAGCTCAATGGAAATTCAGACCCTAGATAAGCATTTATCCAAAACCTCCAACCGCCTTTATGAAACTTACGAGTACAGCATCCTCAAAGTCTTGAGTCATGAAGAGGCGATGCGCTTATCTGAAACGGCTACGGTCCTCAGCTGCTTTAAAGGTGAACAGTTGATTGAGCATGGTGAGCAAGCGGATAGCATGTTCTTGGTCTCTGAAGGCTCACTTGAAGTCAAGATTCCCGATAAAAATGAGCAAATGATCACCGTCGCAACTTTATGGCCTGGAGATTGTGTAGGGGAGATGTCATTACTGACTGGTGCCCCAAGATCAGCCGATGTTTTTGCTAAGACAGATACGGTCTTGGTTGAGATTAAGAAGGACAATATTGCCCCCATTTTGGAATCCAATCCGAGGTTGATTAATGACATCTCTGATTTGCTTGCCAAACGACAGGCTCATTCGGCATCAGCGGCGAGCAATGCTGGTAAGGATGATTTGCGTGAGCAAAGTAAGGGCTTGGCTAAGAAAATTCTGCAGTTCTTTTTTAAGAAGAAGGCTTGATTCGTCTTAGCGTCAATTCCCCTGAGATAGCATCACTCAAGGTATAGTTTGCTGCTCATGACTGAATTAACCCACTCTACAGCTAGCGAAATTGAAATCACCCCTGAATATCAGGCTGTCATTGACGCTATAGAGCGTCATGACCCTTATATTTTTGTCAGTGGTAAAGCCGGTACAGGTAAGACCACGCTGATTACTTATCTACGAGAGCATATTGTGGGTAATGTTGTGGTAGTAGCCCCCACAGGGGTTGCCGCACTGCAGGTGAAGGGTGTGACCATTCATTCTTTCTTTCGTCTGCCACCGCGCCTGATCTTTCCTGAAGAGGACATTAAGCCGTTAAAAGATAAGCGTCTTTATAAAGATATTCGCTTGCTTGTCATAGATGAGATCTCTATGGTGCGGGCTGATTTGGTCGATGCCATGGACTTATTCTTGCGTGAGAACGGGCCTCAAAAAGGGCAGCCTTTTGGCGGTATTCAAGTGATGTTTGTGGGTGATTTGTTTCAGCTGCCGCCAGTGGTTTCCGGTGGTGATATGCAAGTCCTTTCTGAGCGTGGTTACGAAGGCCCTTATTTCTTTTGTGCCATGGCATTGCACCGTAAAGACGTCACGATGGTGGAGCTTTCCAAGATCTTCCGCCAAAAAGATGTGCACTTCGCGGCATTACTGAATCGCATCCGCGTTAATCAGGATATTGATGAGGCGCTAGATACCCTCAATGCGCAATGCTTTCGAGCCAATGAAGCGCTTGATGAGCAAACTATTACTCTCACGACTACGAATGCCAGGGCTGATCAAATTAATGGGGCAGGCTTAAGAGCGCTCACAACGGCCGCCACAGTGTATGCAGGGAAGACTACGGGTAAGTTCAACATTGATGAGCGCAATTTACCTTCACCGAATCAGCTCAGCCTGAAGGTGGGCGCCAAGGTGATGTTTACGGCAACGGATAGTAATTTTCCCAAGCGGTGGGTAAATGGCACGATTGGTATTGTGCGTGAGCTATTACCCAATACCGTTAAGGTGATGGTGCAAAACGGCGCGTACTCCAACACAGTGGAAGTAAAAGGGCACCAGTGGGAGTCTTACCGCTATGACCATGACATGATGTCTGGCAGGATTTCACCGAGCATCGTTGGCACTTTTGAGCAAATCCCGCTGATGCTTGCTTGGGCAGTAACAATTCATAAAAGCCAAGGAAAAACCTTAGATAAGATCAAGGTGGATCTTTCTTCGGGGGCATTTGCTTCAGGGCAAGTCTATGTAGCCTTGAGTCGTTGCACCTCAATCGAAGGCATTACTTTGGAGCGACCCATTTCACCGCGGGATGTGAGTTGCGATCTAGAGGTCAAGCGCTTTTATATGACTTGCTTACCTAGCTAAAAAATTGACCATTGGCAGTGCATTTCTTGGGCTAGAGGGGGCTGAAGAGTGACTGAGGATCGACTGAGGATCGACTGTACTGGATCTGATTGAGCTAAATTTCAGCTAAATTCTTGTATGATTTATCATTAAACCAACCTTATGGATAAGCCTTTGAGCACAACCCCAGTTATTCCAGTCATTCTTTGTGGTGGATCGGGTACGCGCCTTTGGCCTCTCTCAAGATCTGGCTTTCCTAAGCAATTTTTGGTGTTATCGGGCGATGATTCAAGTCAAAGCCTGTTTCAACAGGCAATTACGCGTATCAATTCAATTGCCAGCCCCGATATTCATTTAGGCTCGACCTTCATTGTGACCAATGAGGATCATCGGTTTTTGGCGCTCGATCAACTGCGTGAACTCACAGGAATTGAGGCAACCTTGCTATTGGAGCCGGTGGGCCGCAACACTGCGCCCGCGCTGACATTAGCAGCGCTAGAGGCAAAAGAGGGCGTTGGTGACGGCTTTGCGGATCCGATTTTGGTTATTACTCCCGCGGATCAGACGGTAAAAAACACTGCAGCATTCACGCAAGCATTGCGAGATTGTGTGGCGATAGTGGATGCGGATCAGAGTAAGTGCACGATTGCCATTTTGGGTATTACTCCGACTTCACCAGAAACAGGTTACGGCTATATTAAGCGCACCGGTACTGCAGGCGCCCATCATGAATACACCGTTGAAACATTTGTTGAAAAACCGAATGTTGCTACAGCACAAAGCTATCTAGCGGATGGCAGTTATTTGTGGAATAGCGGCATGTTTGTGATGCGTGCCAGCACTTGGTTGTCTGCTTTAAAAGAGTTTCGCGCTGATATTTTTGGCGCTACTGAAACGGCCTGGGTCGGCAAAACAGTAGATCAAAGTGGTAGCACCGCTTTTGTTAGGCCCGATAAGGCTGTTTTTCAAACAATCCCGAGTGAGTCGATTGACTACGCCGTGATTGAGAAATGCCCAGGCAGTCAATACACCGTGAAAATGTTGGAACTGGATGCGGGCTGGAATGATTTGGGTGCATGGGACGCGGTGTGGCAAGTGGGTAAGCAGGACGGCCAAGGTAATGTCACGACAGGGGATGTCCTGCTGGCAAATACGAATAATTCCTTGATTCATGCCACCAGCCGTTTAGTGAGCGTGGTTGGAGTTGATGACCTCATCGTGGTTGAGACTGCCGATGCCGTAATGGTGGCGCATCGCTCTAGTAGTCAAGACGTTAAACATATCGTCAATCAATTAGAGGCTCAGCAACGCGAAGAGAAGAACTTGCATCGCAAGGTTGCTCGCCCTTGGGGTTGGTACGATAGTGTGGATGAGGGCGAGCGTTTTAAAGTGAAGCGTATTCAGGTAAAACCGGGTGCCAGTCTTTCTTTACAAATGCACCACCATCGCGCCGAGCATTGGATTGTGGTTAAGGGGGTGGCCGAAATTACTAATGGCGATCAAGTGATTCTTCTGTCAGAAAATCAAAGCACCTATATTCCTTTGGGGCAAACTCACCGATTGGCCAATCCAGGCGTCTTACCATTAGAAATTATTGAAGTGCAATCGGGCAGCTATTTGGGTGAAGATGATATTGTCCGTTTTGAAGATACCTATGGTCGCAGTTAATTACCCAAACATTTAATTCATTTTTTCAACATTGTTGACCCATTAGTTAAGAAGAGTAAAGCCATGACCAAGACACAAAAAGTCGCCCTGATTACCGGTATTACCGGCCAAGATGGCTCCTATCTGGCGGAGTTCCTCTTGGAAAAAGGCTACATCGTGCATGGCATTAAGCGCCGTGCCTCTTCTTTTAACACTAGCCGTATTGATCATATTTACGAAGATCCGCATACACCGCATCCAGATTTAATTTTGCACTACGGCGATTTAACTGACACGAGTAATTTGGTGCGCATCATTCAGCAAACCCAACCCGATGAAATTTATAACTTGGGAGCTCAGTCCCACGTGGCCGTCTCGTTTGAATCCCCCGAGTACACCGCAGACGTAGATGCGCTTGGACCATTAAGAATGCTCGAAGCCATCCGTATTTTGGGTCTAGAGCAAAAGACCCGTTTTTATCAGGCCTCGACTTCAGAGCTCTACGGTCAGGTCCAAGAAATACCTCAAAAAGAAACCACCCCCTTTTATCCGCGTAGTCCTTACGCAGTGGCCAAGATGTATGCCTACTGGATTACGGTAAATTACCGTGAAGCCTATGGTATGTATGCCTGTAATGGCATTCTCTTTAACCATGAGTCAAAGCGCCGTGGTGAGACTTTTGTGACGCGTAAGGTCACTCGTGGATTAGCTAATATTGCCCTTGGTTTAGAAAAGTGCCTGTTTATGGGCAATATCGACGCCTTGCGTGATTGGGGTCATGCCAAAGACTATGTACGCATGCAGTGGCTCATGCTCCAGCAAGATCAGCCAGATGATTTTGTCATTGCCACAGGCGTGCAATTTACTGTCCGTGAATTTATTATCCGTAGCGCCAAACAATTGGGTATCACCCTTCGGTTTGAAGGCACTGCCGAGAACGAAAAAGCGATTGTGGCAAGTATTGAAGGTGATAAAGCGCCTGCATTAACAGTGGGTGACGTGATTGTCCAAATCGACCCCCGTTACTATCGTCCTACGGAAGTAGAGACGCTTCTAGGTGACCCCACTAAGGCGAAAGAAAAGCTTGGCTGGGTGCCTGAGATTACCTTGGATCAGATGATTGAAGAAATGGTTTCGAATGACCATAGTGAGGCTAAGCAAGTGGCCTTGTTAAAACAAAATGGATACGTCGTCTCCGTTTCTGTTGAATAAATCTATTGTCCAAAACTACTAAAAAGAAAAGAACTACTGAGTGACCGCTGATTTAGATTCTCCATTGCAAAAAAAAATATACATAGCCGGACATCGTGGGATGGTGGGTTCTAGTATTGAGCGCAATCTTCAGGCCAAAGGCTTTACCAATATTGTCACTAGAACACACGCTGAGCTGGACTTGACTGACCAGGCAGCGGTGCAGAAATTTTTTGCGCAAGAGAAGTTGGATGAGGTGTACCTAGCGGCAGCCAAAGTGGGTGGTATTCATGCGAATAATACTTTTCCAGCAGAATTTATTTATCAAAACTTGATGGTGCAAAACAATGTCATTCATCAGGCATTTGTTCATGGCGTTAAAAAACTGCTGTTCTTAGGATCTAGTTGCATTTATCCCAAGCTAGCTCCTCAGCCTATGGCTGAAGAGGCTTTGCTAACTGGGCAGTTAGAACCAACCAACGAACCCTATGCCATTGCCAAGATCGCCGGCATTAAGATGTGTGAAAGTTACAACCGTCAATATGGTGAGACACATGGGATTGATTACCGCTCAGTCATGCCCACCAATCTCTATGGCCCTGGTGATAACTACCATCCCGAAAATAGCCATGTGATTCCGGCGCTGATTCGACGCTTTCATGAGGCGAAGCTGGCAAATGCGCCTGAAGTGGTGATTTGGGGAACGGGTACCCCTAGGCGTGAGTTTCTATTCGTTGACGATATGGCGGCAGCATCAGTCTTTGTGATGAATCTGGATAAGGCAATTTACGATCAACACACGCAGCCTATGCAAAGCCATATTAATGTCGGCTTTGGTAGTGATGTCACAATTGCGGAGTTAGCAAAGGCAGTTAGTGATGCCGTGGGGTATCAAGGAAAAATCAGTTTTGACCCAAGTAAACCCGATGGTTCACCGCGTAAGTGGATGGACTCTGGGAGGTTAAATCGCTTGGGCTGGAATGCCCAAGTTGGCTTAGCAGAGGGTCTTAATAGGGCCTATGCCGAGTTTCAGCAAGCCATTGGCTAGACCTTAGAGTTCATTCAAAAACTGTCGGTATGTCGGTATGTCGGTATTGTGCAGTGATATTTTAAAACCCGGCAGCTAAGCCATCGCGACGATGATCGCTGCCTGCAATATAAGCGCTTGTAATATCCTCGCCCAGTAGTGCGATCGCTTGAGCGCTGCCAAAATCTAGGCTATTAACTGGCATCACGGTGACCTCATGCCCCATCGCTCTCAATTCGTCAACGGTGGCCGTTGGCATTGAGGCTTCCACAGTCAACTTTCCTAAATCATCAATACGCCAGCGTGGTGCATCAGAACATGCTTGGGGATTGAGATATTCATCGATAAAGCGCATGACAAATTGAATTTGACCTTGGGGTTGCATGTTGCCGCCCATGACGCCAAATGCCATCGTTGGTTTATTTCCCTTAGTTAAAAAGGCGGGCAGAATTGTATGGAAGGGGCGCTTACCAGGCGATACTTGATTGGGATGGCCGCTTTCCAAATTGAAGCTCATCCCCCGATTATGAAAAGCAATGCCACCAGGTGCAACAACCCCCGAACCAAACCCTTTAAAGTTCGATTGAATATAAGAAATCATCATGCCAGAGGTATCAGCAGCGCAAAGATAAACCGTGCCACCTGCATGGGGATCGCCAGGGCCATAAGAGCCAGCTTGCTGATGATTAATTAACTCTGCGCGACTTGCTAAGTAGTTTCGATCCAATAGCTCGCTAATAGTGGTGTTCATCGTGCTGCATTCAGAAACATAGGCATAGGCATCAGCAAAAGCCATGCGCATCGCTTCTACCTGCAAATGAATACGCCCAGCAGAATTGGCGGGGTACTGTTTAACATTGGCTGCTTGCAAAATACCGAGCGCCATTTGCGCCGCAATACCTGAGCCATTGGGTGGGATTTCATGAAGGGTAAATTCACCATAATCAAACGCTAAAGGCTTGACCCATTCGGCTTTGTGATTTGCAAAGTCAGCCAAAGTAAAGCAACCACCCGTTTGCTCTGCAAAAGTGACCATGCTTTTTGCAAGTTCACCTGTGTAAAAACTAGCGCCATGAGAATCCGCAATGGCTTGTAAGGTTTTGGCTTGTTCAGGATAGCGCCAAATTTGACCGGCAGTAGGCGCTTTGCCATCTATCAGAAAAGAGGATGCAAAGCCAGGTTGTGCTTTGAGAATAGGAATCGCTTCACGCCATTGGCGTGCAATCACCGGTGAGACCGGAAAGCCATTGGTGGCGTAATCGATTGCACGTTTAAATAATTGAGCAAATGGCAGCTTACCGAATTTTTGGGAAAGTTCAACCCACCCAGAAATCATGCCGGGCACCGTGACCGTATTCCAGCCAATGGGATCCATCACTGTCTTGCCAGCAAAATATTCTGGTGTCCATGCCGCTGGTGCGCGTCCGGAAGCATTCAGACCGTGTAATTGCTGCCCATCCCAAATCAAGGCAAAGCCATCGCCACCGATGCCATTCATGGTGGGCTCAACAACGGTCAAAGTGATCGCAGTTGCTAAGGCGGCATCTACTGCATTGCCTCCATTTTGCAATGCTTCAATACCTGCTTGGGTAGCCAAGGGTTGTGAGCTAGCAACTGCATTGCGGGCGAGAACTGGGGCGCGGCCGCCACCAAAAGGCGGGGAAATGATCATGATATTTTTATATTCGTGATTGGCTGGAAGAAAATCAATGCGCTAACAACTTAGTCAATTTTAATATTAGCTGACTTCACTATTTTTTCCCATTTGCTAAATTCGGCGGTGGTGAGCTGACCAAGCTTTTCAGAATTGGCAAATTGCGGCTGGATTCCTTGATTGGCCATACGTGCCTTGAAATCTGGATTGGTTAATATTTTACGAATCTCTTTCTCAAGCTTGGCAACGATGATCGGTGAGGTTCCCTTGGGTGCATATACCGCGTAATAGTTTTCTACGTCAAATTGTTTCATGCCGTCTTGGCCCATCGTAGGTACATTAGGCAAGAGGGGGCTGCGCTCTGTCGCAGCAATCGCAATCGGGCGTAATTTCCCGCTTTGAATATGGGGCAATGAAGCGGTAACGCTGTCAAACATCATGAGCGTGTTGCCGGCTATCAAGTCAGGTAAAGCAAAGCTACTGCCTTTGTAGGGAATGTGGGTGCCCTTAGCGCCAATGCGCTGCATAAATAATTCAGCTTCAAGATGGGATAGGCTGCCGTTGCCCTGTGAGGCATAGTTAAACTGCCCATTTTTGGATTTAATAAAGGCGATTAGCTCTGGCAGATTCTTAGCAGGTACAGAAGGGTTGATCACAATCAGATGCGGAACAGTGCCAATTAAAGCGACTGGGACAAAATTAGTTCTCAGGTCAGTGGGCGCATTGGTAAAGAGTGCAGAGGCGATGGCTTGGTTGGTTAAGCCGCTGATATGGATGGTGTAGCCATCAGGCGCGGCTCTGGCCACTGCAGACAGACCGATCATGCCACCAGCACCAGGCTTATTTTCAATAATGACGGATTGCCCTAAAGCCTCACCCAGCGGGGCAGCAATGGCTCGAGCAAAAGAGTCGGTGGAGCCACCAGCAGGGAATGCCACCACGGCGACAATCGGTTTCTTAGGCCAGTCTTGATCAGGCGCACCCAAAACAGAGCCAACTAAGCCAATGGCAAGGCTCAGGGCTAAACCCAGGTTGAGACTAAAAGAAAGGGGCTTATTAAATGGTTTCACTGAAAATTCCTAGGGTTAATGCTTACGATGGTATTGCAAAAGCGCTTATAAAGGAAGCTAGATGAGATTTTGGTGGCCATGATGAAAACACGCTCAGCTGCCGTGCATTTAAACGATTGAATTAATTAAACAGGTGATACAGAATTGGTATAGCCACAGCACTAATCACACCATTCATGCCCATGGCTAAGCTGGCATACGTGCCTGCCTCATGGTGGATGCTAAAGGCACGTGAAGTGCCAATGCCATGAGCGCCAATGCCAATCGCAAAGCCGCGTTGCCACCACTCTTTCATGCCTAGAGCATTCAGTATGAAAGGCGCTAAGATGGCGCCGAGGATGCCGGTAATGACTGCAAAGATCGCAGTCAATGTAGGCGAGACACCAATGCGTTCTGCAATTCCCATGGCGATTGGCGCAGTTACGGACTTGGGATACATTGCGCCAATAATGCTGGGGTTGGCACCCAATAATTTGGCGATGGAAGCTGCACTCAAGATAGATATGCCCCCTCCAGCAATGAGCGAGGCCAAGAGCGGTAAAGACCGACCCTTAAGGCTGTGTAGGCCACGATAAATCGGAATCGCCAAAGAAACCGTGGCGGACCCTAATAGGAAGTGAATAAATTGCGCGCCTTCAAAGTAGGTGGAGTAGGGCATCTCGATCCCCTGTATTAAGCTCGCTACTATCAGAATAGCAATCGCTACTGGGTTTGCTAAGGGGTTTTGCTTGGTGGATTTATAAATCCACAGGCCGATTTGATAGGCCGCTAGGGTGATGAACAGCGCAAAGAGTGGGCTACCCGAGAGATAGACCCAGATCTCCACAATCGAGTGCTGCTCTTTCAAGGTAACTCCTCAGCCTGAGGTTTGCTCTGCGATTTAGGGCTCAGGTAGCGCACTACCAAGGCGCTGGTGGCGATCGTGAGAACAATGCTGACGAGGAGTGCGCAAATAATCGCTAAGGCATTTGCTTTGAGTTCGGGCAAGAACAGCACCACGCCGACTGCTGCAGGTACAAACAGCAAACCAAAATATTGACTAAAGCCATCGGCGATCATCGCTAAATCCGCGTTGACCCCTTTACGTATTACCAGCCATGCGATTAGTAGCACTAGCCCAATGACTGGGCCGGGCAAAGTGGGGAAGATAAATTTAGAGGCCAGCTCGCCTATGCTTTGGAATAACAGAATTTGTACTAGGCCCCAGATCATATGTTGATCTTACTGCTCCCTTCTTTGTTGCGGCGCAATATATGCAGATTGATTGAACTCCTCGTAAGATAAACTTGTTAACATTAAGGTCATTAGAGTTAGGTCAATACCTAATCAATCACTTTTTAAATTTCATCAAGCTCTACCCCATTTATCTCTAGGAGACCACGCATGATTAAGTTGAATATCAACGGCAAGCAATACCAAGTAGACGTTGAGCCTGACACCCCATTGTTGTGGGTGATTCGCGAACAAGTGGGTCTTACTGGGACTAAATATGGTTGTGGCGTAGGTCAATGTGGCGCATGTACAGTCCTTTTTAATGGCGCAGCGCTACGCAGTTGTTCGGTACCCGTGAGCGCGGCTCAGGGCATCAAGATCGAAACCATTGAGAGTTTAGAAAAGAATGGTCAACTCTCTAAAGTGCAAAAAGCGTGGGTGGATAATCAGGTGCCCCAGTGCGGCTACTGCCAGTCTGGCCTAGTCATGGCCACTACCGCCTTACTGCGCACCACACCAAAACCAAGCGATAAGCAAATTGATGAAGCGGTAACCAATATTTGCCGTTGCGGTACTTTCCAACAAGTGCGTGCAGCAGTTCATGCTGTTAGCAAAGCCTAAGGGGACATTGATGACTACTGCTATCACTACGAATACTTCCCGCCGCCAATTTATTATTGGTTCAAGCACCATTGCAGCTGGTTTGGCAATCGGTTTCGATTTTGGCGTTATGGCTGAGGCTCATGCCGCTATGGGCACCGGCACCACTTCAATGGCTCCACTAGCTACTCCAGAAATTGGTGTCTGGGTGGTAGTCAAGCCCAATGATGACGTTGTCGTGCGCATCGTCCGCTCCGAAATGGGTCAAGGCACTATTACTGGTTTGGCGCAGATGGTAGCCGAAGAACTCCAGTGCGACTGGAAAAAAGTCTCCTATGAATATCCTTCGCCAGCCGAAAGCTTAAAGCGCAAGCAAGCTTGGGGTAGCTACTCTACCGGTGGCAGCCGTGGTATTCGTACCTCCGAGCAATATGTGCGCAAAGGCGGTGCAGCAGCCCGCATGATGCTCATTCAAGCTGCAGCGACGCAGTGGGGTGTGCCTGCCGCAGAATGTATCGCACTAAACAGCGTCATTACCCACACACCATCTGGACGCAAGACGACTTTCGGTAAGGTCTCGGTAGCCGCCTCTCAACTGGCTGTGCCAACTGATGTTCCTCTGAAGGATCCTAAGGACTGGACGCTGATTGGAAAGCCTGTCAATCGTATTGATGGCGTAGCGGACAAAGTGACTGGTAAACAAATCTACGCAATCGACTTAACCATGCCTGGGATGTTGGTGGCGAATATTCGTCAATGCCCTGTGTTCGGTGGAAAAGTGAAAAGCTTTGATGCCACCAAGGCGTTGAGCATGAAGGGTGTAAAGAAGGTAGTACAAGTTGGAGACACGGCGGTAGCAACCATCGCTGACACCTTCTGGCATGCAAAGACCGCAATGGAGCAGGTAAACATTACGTGGGATGAGGGTGCAAATGCTAATGTATCGAGCGCCACGATTAAAAAGACTTTGGTAGAAGGTCTGACTGCTAAAGATGTGTTTGTTGGTAATGCCAATGGGGATATTGAAGCAGCCCTAGCAGGCGCCTCCAAGACGGTTGAGGCTACTTACTTTTACCCATTCTTAAGCCACGCTACTTTAGAGCCCCAAAATGCAACTGCGAAATGGACTCCAGAGATGTGCGAAGTGTGGGCGCCTACCCAAGACGGAGAAGCATCTTATGCGGCCGCGATTGCTGCATCTGGCTTACCCGCTGATAAATGCAATGTGTACAAGGTAAATTTAGGCGGTGGATTTGGACGTCGCGGTGCGTTTCAGGACTTTGTAACCCAGTCAGTGTTGGTTGCGAAGCAAATGCCTGGTACGCCGATTAAGCTAATCTGGACGCGTGAAGAAGATATGACGCATGATCACTATCACCCAGTAATGATGTGCAAAATGACCGCATCGATTGACGCGAAGAAGCAGGTTACCGGCCTGAACATGCACTTATCTGGCCAATCGATTCTAGCGACAGTGCGCCCCGCGGTAGTGGCGTCAAATAAGGGCAAAGACCCCGCGGTCTTTCAAGGCTTGGATGCAGGTGGAGAGCACAGCATTAGCTATAGCTTCCCCAACCTGAATATTGTGCATGCCATGCGCAATACCTCTGTGCCCCCAGGATTTTGGCGTGGCGTAAACGTTAACCAAAATGCTATCTTCCTAGAAACCTTTATGGACGAGCTAGCAGAAGCTACTGGCATGGATGCTGTGGAGTTCCGCCGTCAGCATATGCAAAAATTCCCACGGGCATTGAATGTGCTTAATGCGGTTGCCGATGGCATTGGTTGGACAAAGCCAGCTGCACCAGGTGTTTATCGCGGCTTGGCTCAAATGAACTCCTATGGAAGCCCAGTAGCAGCGGCATGCGAGATTTCAGTGACGAATGGTACCGACGTCAAGATTCTGCGGATCGTAGCGGCCACCGATCCAGGTTATGCAGTCAACCCTGCGCAAATTGAGCGCCAAGTTGCCGGCTCATTTGTCTATGGATTGTCGGCTCTGTTCGAGGAAGAAATTACGATCGAAAAAGGTGCAGTTGTACAACAGAACTTCGACACTTTTAACTCCATTCGCTTGTATCAGATGCCTAAAGTAGAAACGATCATTATTCAAGGTGGTGGCAAGGAGTGGGGCGGTGTTGGTGAACCCACGATTGCGGTAGCAGCACCGGCGGTACTCAATGCTTTCTATCGGGCAACAGGCAAGCGTTTACGCGATGTGCCATTGAAAAACAGTGGTATTAAGCTCGTCTAGAACTGTGCGGCAATGGTACTCATGAGGCTAGGGAGTGGACTGGCGGCAGTTTTGCTCGCCATCCTCCTAGTTCATGTGAGTGCCGTGTCTGCCCAAACAGTCGTTGGGGATTCCATTGCGGAATCCCTTTCTCATTCTGCGGGTGATCCCCTGCGCGGGCGCGCCATTATTGTCAATCGACAGCAGGGGCTTTGCCTCTTGTGCCATAACGGCCCCTTTCCAGAGGAGCGCTTTCAGGGTAACTTGGCCCCCGAATTAGGAGTGAGTGTAGGGAGTCTGAGCGCGGGGCAACTCCGGGCGCGACTAGTGGATCCCAAGCACTTTCATCCAGACACCATCATGCCCTCGTTTTACCGTACCGAAGGTTTAACACGGGTTGCCGCAAAGTTTTCTGGAAAGCCTATCTTAAGCGCCCAAGAGATTGAAGATGTGATCGCTTTTCTGTTGACTATGAACCAGACCAATTCCAGCGCCGCCGTAATCACTACTACGGCACCATGAAAAAGAAAGTACTTCCTATGTCGCACAATACATTCAAAATTACTGAGAGGGTATTTGGTCGCCGTCTCTGCCTTTCCGCTTTGGGAGCGCTGGGCATCAGTGCCTGGCTTAGGCCGCTACAAGCCATCGCTAAAAAACCTGAGGCAATGCAAGCGATTCAAGCCTTGGTTGGCTCAAACACTGTGAATGACGGACGTGTGACCTTAATGATTCCGCCCCTAGTCGAGAGTGGTAATTTAGTTGTTTTAAAGTTGAGTATTGAGAGCCCCATGACTCCGACAGATTACGTCAAGGCTGTGCATGTAATCGCCGAAGGCAATCCACTGCCGAATATCTTTAGTGCGTATTTCACACCGCTATCTGGAACAGCCAATCTCACAACCCGAGTGCGGCTGGCAGATTCCCAGCGTGTTTGGGCGATTGCGCAAATGAGCGATGGTAGTTTCTGGCGTACTTACGCCGATACTTTGGTGACACTGTCCGCTTGCACGGAGATGATATGAGTAAAACTTCACGCACAACATTAACCGTGCCTGCGCAAGCAAAAAAAGGCAGCGTCATTGAAATTCGAGCGATTGCGCAGCATGATATGGAAACAGGCTTTCGATACAGTGAGACTGGAAAATTAATACCTCGTGATATTTTGCGTACCTTTAATTGCCGCTACAACGGTGCAGAAGTGTTTAGGATGGAACTGCATCCGGGTATGGGAGCAAACCCCTTAATTATTTTTACTATTCGCGCCACAAGCTCGGGCGTAATCGATGTGCAATGGCTGGGTGACAATGGCTATGAGGCAGTTAACCAATCCGCCATCACCGTGACATGAAATCCCCTTTGATGTATTGGCTTGGCCTGAGTTTGGCGTTGGTTAGCCCAATGACTTTTGGCGCAGATCAAGCGGTGGCTAGCCGTCAATCAAGTTATGCCTTAATGACTCCAGAAAATAAGGCGATGCAAGATGATCCCAGTCTCAATCCCGCCTTATTTTGGGTGATGGACGGGCGCAGTCTTTGGCAAGAAAAAGCAGGGCAGAAACAAGTCGCTTGTGCATCTTGTCATGGAGATTCGGGAGAAAAAATGCGCGGCGTAGCGACACATTTTCCGAAAATTATCCACGGCAAGTTGCAGACTTTGGAAGGTCAAATAAATCAATGTCGTGTCGGCCAACAGCAAGCCAGCCCCTTAGCTTATGAAAGTAAAGAGCTCTTGGCATTAACGGTGTTTGTGGCAAGCCAATCGAAGGGCTTGCCCATTGCCATAAAACAAACCCCGCAAAATAAAGGCGATTTACAGCAAGGTCAGGAATTCTTTAATACCAAAATGGGGCAGCTGAATTTATCGTGCGCCCAATGTCATCAGGAGCGTGCTGGCCTTAAGTTGGGCGGTAGTTTCATTCCACAAGGGCATCCCACAGCCTATCCCATTTACCGTATTGAATGGCAAAACCTAGGATCGTTGCAAAGGCGCTTACGTAACTGCATGAGTGGCGTGCGCGCTCAACAGTTTGAATACGGCTCACTGGAAATGGCACAGCTTGAGCTTTATCTGATGTGGCGAGCCAGGGGCATGCCCCTGGAGACGCCTGGCGTTAGACCTTAGTCTGAGAAGACAACTGAGGTTGCGCCGTTAATTAAAACCCGATCATGCAGGTAATAACGTAGGGCGCGAGACAATACTGTCCGCTCTAAGTCGCGGCCTTTGCGTACCAAGTCATCAGGCGTATCGCCATGGGTCACCCGAGTCACGTCTTGCTCAATGATGGGACCTTCATCCAAATCACTCGTGACAAAGTGTGCGGTTGCGCCAATCAATTTAATGCCCCGAGCATGCGCCTGATGATAGGGCTTGGCGCCTTTGAAGCTAGGTAAGAAGGAGTGGTGCACATTAATGCAGCGACCGGATAGTTGGGTTGACAAATTATCGGACAGAATTTGCATATAGCGCGCCAGAATGACCATATCCACTTTTTCTTGCGCAACGATGTCCAATAGCTTGGCTTCCTGAGCTGGTTTGGTCTCGGCAGTGACGGGCAAGTGGTAAAAAGGGATATCCCCAAAATCAATGTTGGGGTAAACCTCGCGTGGATGGTTGGAGACGATGCCGCAAATGACCATCGGTAATTCACCGATACGCCAGCGATAAAGTAAATCAACCAAGCAATGATCCAGCTTCGATGCCATGATCAGAATGCGCTTGAGGTCTTTCACGGCGCGCAAATCCCAAGTCAAATGAAAGCGCTCAGCAATCGCGTTAAAGCCAGCCTTAAGGCTTTGAGCATCTGCTGCGCAAGTAAAGCTGACGCGCATAAAAAATTGCTTAGAGGCTTTATCGTCAAACTGTTGCGCCTCATCAATGTCGCCGCCATTCTCGAAAATGTAGGTGGAGACTGCGGCAATGATGCCGGGCCGATTAGGGCAGGTGAGGGTGAGGTAGTAATTTTCTGGGTTCATAAAGGCTATTTTAGCGTGCGCCCAGCTATTGCTCAATCGTTGGCGGCAGTTGACTTTTTATCAGCAGGTCCGAGATACAACTCACTGCGGTCGATGATGGTTGGGGCTGGAACCTCTATGCAAATTGGTTTGGATTCCAGGACATTAAAAAAATGGCACTCTTTTTTGGTAAGGGCTGAGGTTGCATGCTCTAAGGGCGACTTGCCAGTAGTAACAGAAGAGGCAAGACCAGCGGTAAACACGGGATTCGCAACCGCTGCAGTGCCTGCTGCAGTACCAGCGGAACTGGCGACTGCTGTGCTACTGCTACCTAGAGCAACGAGGGGTGCGGCACACCCTGAGACAATGCCGCACGCTACTAGGTAGGTGGCAACAGAGAGTGTTTGGGCGCTGATTCGAGGGTGGAGATTAAATCGATTCCCAAGTAAATGCATGGGTATCGAGGGCAAACAGGTAGATTGATTACCGTGAACAGACAACGTTGAAGACCCCAGCCGCCCATGATTCATTGACTACGGGTTCGAATTCGCTATTGGGGGACTTGTTATCGCTTACAACCTTGCCAGTACCTTTATTGCCTGCAAATTCTTTAAATTCGATTGGGCGATAGCTGATGGCGGGGCAGTTGTACTCATTAATGCCAACAATAGAATTGACAGCTTCTTTATTCTTTGGATTGGTGCCGGGTTTTTTGAGATCTAGCATTGACAAAATACGGGCTTTCTCACCCTGAGTTGTTATCGTGTCCAAGTCAACGTACACCACCATCAATGGGTTGGAGCCTAACTCTTTCCAAGCAGCATAGCTATGAGCAACTGGCAGGACGGTCAGGATTGCGGTGAAAGTGATAAAGGCTAATTTTTTCATGGTACTCAATAGTTAGTGTGGAGGGCAGAATGCTTAAATATAAAGATAATTCTAATCGCACTCGAAAGGTATAGGTTGGCTTCGTTAGACATCATTATTTTTTAGTCGCGAGCTCAAGTTGATGGGTGATTTTTTCGGGCTTCATTTGCAATGGCAAATACTGATTATTTGCCCATAGGGGGCCCATATTGCCGTAGAACTGGCTTTGTACCCAGCCGGATTGACCCGCCTGGTAAATGAATAGGGATTGCTCTAAATTCGAGAGATCGTAAATAGCCCGCATGCTGGAGGCTTGCTTGGTTTCAAAGGGGTTCTCGGCCCGAAGCAGTTCTAAGCGCCCAATATTCACTGAAAAACTATCGCCCGGAAAAGGCTGCTTTAGATTAAACATTGCGCCCAGAACCTTGATCTTGCCAAGTGGATGATGTTCCGAGATGGCCATGTGCGCATTACCCCAAGCCCACTTTGTTGGATCGCTGCCAAATTGTTTACTCAGAAGGTCAAGGGCGCGATCAAAAGCGTCATTTGAGGCATCGGCACAAGACTCGATGGTTGGCGTTCGAGGATCATCACACCAGGGGCTGTGCGGGTCTTGTAATTGCAAAATAAGGGCAGAGCGGAAATTGCGTGCCCCGTAAGTTTCAGTAAAGACATAAGCTAGCCGAGAAAATAATTTACGTGTCAATTGGTCGGCCCACGCATTAAATATTAGCGCCGCAGCGCTATTTGCTTGCATATCGGCATCGAAATGATTACTAATCTGCAGCGCTTGCGCTCCCAAAGGATGTTTTGATTGAATGGTGCGAAAGAGGGGGAGTAAAGGGGTTGAGCCTAAAGAAAGCGTATCAGCCTGCATCGTCTTCATGGAGGCCAAATCGTGGGTCGGCCGTGCTTGAATCAGTTGCACAATGCGGTTATAGCGAGCTGGTATATCCCAGTCACTTGTTAGGGGATTGGGGTCATTGGCAGCGACCACTTTTTGATTGGCGGTGGCAAGCCAACCTTGTTCGGGATTGTTACTGCTAGGCAACTGATCGAGCGGCACATAACCGATCCAGTCATATTGCTTGTCCCAACCTAGCGCAGGAGCCACGCCATAAAGGCCTTGGTGTAAGGTGCGTCGCGGAACAGCGCCAGTTGCGCGATACGCAATATTCCCATCGACATCCGCCATGACAACATTTTGCATCGGCGCATAGTTCTTATTTAAGGCCAACTTAAAGGCGTCTAAATTCTTGGCTTGATTCATTTCTAGCAAACTAACAACCGATTGGTTTTCAATATCCAAGGCTGCCCAGCGCAGCGCCAACGCAAAACGTTGGGTGTCGATGGCGCGACCGGCCCGGGCGTAGGAATCAGAAATGACTGGGCCATGGCGGGTTTCTTTTACCAAGAAACGCAAAAGAGGCTCGCCCTTGATATCAATGATTTCTTGGCGCACTTGAAAAGCAAGGGGGCCATTAGGACCGCGGTAAAGACTCGGGTTTTTCGGATCCAATTGTTCAATAAATAAATCTTGTACATCTGGATTGGTATTGGTAAAGGACCAAGCAAGCCGGTCGGTTCTTCCAAGAATCACTGCGGGTATACCGGGCAGGGTTGCTCCGATGACGTTGAGCTCGGGAGACTCCAAGTGGGCAAAATACCAAAGTGCTGGAGCCGATAAGCCGAGGTGGGGATCATTTGCCAATAAGGGCTTTCCGGAGGCGGTGAGCTTGCCGCTGAGAGCCCAGTTATTCGAACCAATGCCGTCTTTACCGCCAGGAACTTCGTTTAAAGCCAATTCTTCAGCCGGAATCAGCGCCTGGTTTTTGCTGTTAAATACTTTGTTATCGCGATACAGTTTGGCAAAGTCCACATTGCTGACGGGCTCGTCCGCATCGTAAGGAGGCAGCACCTCCCATATCTGTTTGGTACTTAATGTTTGGGAGAGCTCGAGGCGATCAAGCTCTTTGTGCATATTGCCGCCCAAGTTCAAGGCCATCATCAGCATCCAGGAGACACTATCGGTTGCGGACCAATGACCGGGTTTAGAGCCAGTAAGGAAATATTCCACGGGGAGCGCCCAACCTAACTGGGCATTACCGGCATTGACCCCATCGGCATAGGCTTGCAGCAGGCGCTTAGCGGTTAATGGGTAGCGATCAAATTGCTTTTCTGCCGCATGTTTAATGCCAAGCGTTCTCATATAACGATCAATGGGTAGCGTCTCCTTTCCCAGAATTTCTGAAAGGCGTCCACTGGCTAAGCGGCGATTAATCTCCATTTGCCAAGACCGTTCACTTGCATGGAGGTAACCTAAGGCGAAGAGCGCATCAGCTGAGGATTTAGCCTGTATGTGGGGAATTTGGCTCTCATCAAACGTAATGAGTACAGGGTCCCCTAGGCTATTGATAATCCGCTTTCCGGAAATTGAAGTTTGAGCAGAATAGATATAAGCGACAAGCGTGCAAACCAAGATTAGAGCGCTAAAGATGCTTAGCCAAAGGAGTGTTCGCAGGGTATTGCGTAGGCTAATTAAAGGAAACGAGGGCATCATAGGAATAGTTTAGTGGTTTTGGCAGTGCATTCAGACCCTAGCGCTTTAGACGCCTTTCGAAGAGGCCTACCTGCCCATGCTAAACTCTGCTTGTCTTGATTTATATAGCGCAGCTTTACTGCTAGTGCGAGCCCGAGTGGTGAAATCGGTAGACACAGCAGATTTAAAATCTGCCGACTTAAAACAGTCGTGCCGGTTCGATTCCGGCCTCGGGCACCAATCGAATACGTTCTTACCTTGGAGTCTAAAGGACTACCAGTATTAAGAGTTTCGATTTCCTCGAACCCAAATGACAAGTTATCGCAAATGTACATTGGCCGTAACGACCATTTGATGGCGCACCCGCCTGCAGATGACTGGAGTGGTATTTGGGTGATGGAGGACAAGAAAATTACTTACTTGTCCGGCTCCGTTACAAATCCCAACTTCGTTAAACCCGCACGGCGTGAAGCGGCCAATACTTGGGCGACGTATTCGTATTTCACCGATTTATCAGCGCGCAGATTAATATCAGGTTGTGGTTCTTTCTGCGCTGCTTTTTCTGCATAGCCATCAAACGTTTTTAAGTCAATCGGGGCGCTATTCCAAAAGATTTGCCCCTTGGCATCAATCGAGAGCTGCACGGATTCAGGTTTTACTTCATTGCGGATGCTGTTGGCTTTGGGTAATTCCACTTTCACAGCTTGCTGAATTACGGGCAAAGTAATAATGAAAATAATCAAGAGTACCAACATGACGTCCACCATCGGTGTCATGTTAATTTCGGCCATGATGGCGTTATCGTTTTGGTCATCACCAAGATGAAAAGACATGCTTATTCTCCTGACTTCACACGGGCACCAGTCACAAAATAAGCGAGCAGATCATTACCAAAGCGATTGAGATCGGCCACCAATAGTTTATTGGCGCGGTTAAGTGCATTAAAACCTAGCACCGCAGGGATCGCTACCGCTAAGCCTAGGGCAGTCATGATGAGGGCCTCACCAATGGGACCTGCCACCTGATCGATTTGCGCGCTGCTAGAGCTACTAATAGCGATCAGTGCATGATAGATGCCCCAAACTGTACCAAACAAACCAATAAATGGCGCCACTGCACCTGTTGATCCTAAAAAGGTGAGGCCTTTTTGGAGGTGGGCGGCAACAGCATCAATACTATTTTTGAGGCTGCGAGCCATCCACTCCGAGTAGTTCAGGGTCTGCAAGAGTTCACGGTGATTGGTGGATTGACTTTGGTGATGCGTCGAGGCGTCCAAGGCTGCTTGCGCAATCCGGAAAAAAGGATTGCTGGCATGCTTGGTCAGGGAATGCATTCCTTGATCGAAGGAGGTCGCGCGCCAAAACTGATCAAGCTCCGGTTTGAATTTGCGAAGATTGCGCAACTCCCAAAAACGGCTCAGCAGAATGACCCAGGTCGCGATCGAAGCAAGGAGCAGGGCAAGCGCAACAAAGCGAGTAATGAGGTCGCCTTCAAGCCACAGATTAGCTAAGCCAAATGGTGTATTCATGATGATCAGTTCTTTAGGTTAAATTTAATTAAGAGGTTGGTAGAAATTCGGTTGGGAATGCCGTTGACTAAAAATGGTTTGAAGCGATAACGTCGGCCGATTTCGCTAGCGGCCCGATCTAAACGCGGAAAGGAGCTAGAGCGCAATAAAGCCACATCCTCGACTTCGCCGGTTTCGTTAATAATTAACCTGACCACTACTTCACCTTGCTCCCCTGAACGCTTAGAAAACGAAGGGTAGTAGGCGTCGGCATCGGGCTGGTATACGACTACCAGTTTACCGATGTCAGTCTGAATCGGCGTTCCTGCGGGACCTGAGCTATTAGAGGGCGCCACTGTGGCATTCGGCAAGGAAGATTCGCTTTTGGACTGCGGTGGTGAGGGGGCTGGGGGTGTAGGGGCTTGATTCGACTTTTCGTCGACTACCTTTTTAGGCTGTTCGGGCTTTTGCTCTGTCTTAGGCCTTGGCTCTAGCTTTGGTTGCGGCGGAGTCTGCGCTGCTGGCGGGGCTTTGGCTGCCTCGGGGCTCACCAAGTTAGCCATGACGCGCGACTCATCTAAGTTGCTTTCTGTTTTGGGTTGCAAGCCCATTTGTAGGCTCACAAAAAACAAGGCATGGACGAGCAGAACGATTGCAAGAATGATGCGTTCAGTTTTCCCAAAAGGCAACCATTGATCGACTTGATGCAAGAGTGTGTTCATGCTTTAGCTAAATGCCCGCGCTTGAATGCTATGTAAATGGAGATCTGCATGCATAAGCTCTTTAGCCAGTGTGAGCAAGCTGCTTTCATCTTTACTGCTTAAAAAGGTGATCTTGCCATGGTGCTCGCGTTCAATAGTTTGCTGTTGTAATTCAAGTTGGCGCTTGAGTTGGCGTACAACTGCTTCACTGGTGTCGATCAAGGTAATGCGCTCACCTAGTAATTTACGAATCGATCTACGCAAAAAAGGGAAGTGGGTGCAACCGAGCACTAGAGTGTCGGCTCCAGCATTCAAAATCGGCTCTAGATGCTCGGCTAGTAACTCCAAGGCGGCCTCGCTATCAGCTTGGCCGGCCTCAATCAGTGGTACTAAGCCTGCACCCGCTTGTTTAATAAATTGGCATTCTGGGGTTAGGGTATCCAATAAGGCATTGAATTTATCGCTCTTCAGGGTAGCTTCGGTAGCTAAGACTCCGACAATACCCTTCGGGGAATGCATGGCGGCGGGCTTAATGCCTGGCTCGACCCCAATAATGGCAATTCCTTTTAATGCGTGCCGGATCTGCTCGATCGCTTGGGCCGTTGCCGTATTGCAAGCCACCACAATGACTTGGCAGTCTTGTTTGGCAAGATATTGACAGAGCTCCAAACTGCGCGCGGTGATCCACTCGCTCGACTTTTCGCCGTAAGGCGCATTGATTGAATCTGCTAAATAAATATAGTCATGTTCAGGCAGTTGGCATAGCGCCTCATCCAAGATGGACAAGCCGCCTACGCCTGAATCAAATACGCCGATGAGTGCCAAGAAAAATTTGCCTTACTAGGTCTGAAATGATTTAAATACGATGAGCTTATCAGGCAATGGTGACCGGAATATTGCCGATCTTGGCTTGCCATTCTTTTGGTCCGGTTTCATGCATCGAGATTCCTTCGGAACTCACGGCTACAGTGACTGGCATGTCCCTCACGTCGAATTCGTAAATAGCTTCCATGCCCAAATCGGCAAAGCCAACAACCTTGGCCGATTGAATTGCTTTCGATACTAGATAGGCTGCACCTCCGACTGCCATGAGGTACGCAGAGCGGTGTTTCTTGATTGCCTCAATCGCAACGGGTCCCCGCTCAGCTTTCCCAATCATAGAAATCAAACCAGTTTGCGATAGCATCATTTCGGTAAATTTATCCATCCGCGTTGAGGTGGTAGGGCCTGCAGGACCGACTGCTTCATCACGCACGGGGTCAACTGGACCAACGTAATAGATCACGCGATCCTTAAAGCTAACGGGCAATTCTTCGCCCTTAGCGAGCATGTCTTGAATGCGCTTATGCGCCGCATCACGACCGGTCAAAATCTTGCCATTGAGTAGTAGGGTCTCGCCTTCTTTCCAGCTTGCTACTTCCTCGGCAGTGAGGGTATCTAAATTGATGCGCTTAGATTTTTTGGTGTCTGGGGTCCAAGTGACATCGGGCCAATCTGCCAATGAGGGGATTTCTAAATGGGCGGGGCCATCACCATGCAAGTGAAAGTGCACATGACGCGTAGCAGCACAATTCGGAATCATGGCCACTGGTAGTGAGGCTGCATGAGTTGGGTAGTCGAGGATCTTGACGTCGAGCACCGTCGTTAATCCGCCTAAACCTTGTGCGCCAATACCAAGTTGGTTTACTTTTTGGAAAATCTCAAGACGGAGCTCCTCCACGCGGTTATGTGCTCCGCGCGCGATCAGCTCTTGAATATCCACGGGCCCCATTAAAGACTCTTTGGCTAGCAACATGGCTTTTTCTGGTGTACCGCCAATACCGATGCCTAAGATTCCGGGAGGGCACCAGCCAGCACCCATGGTGGGCACCGTTTTGAGAACCCAATCCACGATGGAGTCTGATGGATTGAGCATCGCCATTTTGGCCTTGTTCTCGGAGCCGCCCCCTTTGGCAGCGCAGATGACTTCGACTCCATCACCTGGCACGATTTCATAATGAATCACGGCGGGGGTGTTGTCACCTGTGTTTTTCCGTTTACCGGCAGGATCCGCCAGCACTGAGGCGCGGAGCATATTGTCAGGATTCAGGTAGGCACGGCGTACACCCTCGTTGACCATATCACCGACACTCATGGTGGCATCGGACCATTGGACGTTCATGCCAATTTTCAGGAAAACTACCGCAATGCCCGTATCTTGACAAAGAGGGCGGTGACCCTCGGCGCACATACGGCTATTCGTTAAGATTTGCGCGATAGCATCTTTAGCGGCCTCGCCTTGCTCTAGCTCATAAGCCTTGCCCATAGCGGAGATAAAGTCTTTTGGGTGGTAATAGGAGATGAACTGAAACGCATCGGCAACGCTTTGGATAAGGTCGTTTTGTTTGATATTTGTCATATTTTTAGTTGATTTGCTAATGTTTGCGCTATTTTAAGGGTTTGCCATAGAAGTCAACTCGCTAGATTTGACTTATCTTAGGGTTTACTGGGATACGTCCGCGTATTCCGAGCAAATTTTGCTGAATTTGAGAGTTCATTATTAACTAGAGGATTGTGCTGCATGGAATCATTAAAGCAAGAAAACCGGGTGTTTAACCCGCCAGTCGAGTTTGTTCAAGGGGCGGCGATTTCTGGAATGGATGCCTACGACGCACTTTGCGCAGAAGCTGAGAAAGATTATGAAGGATTCTGGGGGCGTCTTGCGAGAGAAAACCTTTACTGGAAAAAACCCTTCACCAAGGTGCTTGATGAGTCCAAGGCTCCCTTTTATAAATGGTTTGAGGACGGACTCACTAATGCCTCATATAACTGTATAGATCGCAATATTGAAAAAGGCTTAGGCGATAAAACCGCCATTATTTTTGAAGCCGATGATGGCACTGTTAGTACAGTCACTTACCAAGACCTACTGGGTCGCGTATGCAAAATGGCTAATGCCTTGCGTAAGCGCGGCCTGCAGTCAGGTGATCGCGTCATTATTTATATGTCGATGTCGATTGAAGGCATTGTGGCCATGCAAGCCTGCGCCCGTATTGGTGCAATTCATTCGGTGGTGTTTGGCGGCTTCTCGGCCAAATCGTTACATGAGCGCATTGTGGATGTGGGCGCGGTGGCAGTCATTACTGCTGATGAGCAGTTCCGTGGCGGCAAATCCTTGCCACTCAAAACGATTGTGGATGAAGCACTCTCCCTTGGCGGCTGTGAAAAAGTCAAAAACGTCATCGTGTATCAACGCACCGGCGGCAAGATTCCTCTAACTGCCGGTTTAGATGTTTGGATGCACGAGATCGTTGCCAATGAGGCAATCACTTGTGAGCCAGAGTGGGTCAGCGCAGAACATCCCTTATTTATTCTGTATACCTCTGGTTCAACTGGCAAACCTAAAGGCGTGCAGCATTCCACTGGTGGTTACCTGCTGTGGACCATGCTCACCATGAAATGGACCTTTGATATCAAGCCAAGTGATGTCTTTTGGTGCACGGCCGACATTGGCTGGATTACGGGTCACTCTTATATTACCTATGGCCCACTAGCAGTAGGTTGCACGCAAATCGTGTTTGAGGGTGTGCCTACTTATCCCAACGCGGGACGTTTTTGGGAAATGATTCAAAAGCACCAAGTGTCCATTTTTTACACCGCACCAACCGCAATTCGTTCTTTAATTAAAGCCAGTAGCAACGATGCGGCCATTCATCCACGGAGTTACGATTTATCTTCCTTGCGCCTGTTGGGCTCAGTAGGTGAGCCGATTAATCCAGAGGCTTGGATGTGGTACTACGAAAATGTTGGTGGCTCACGTTGCCCGATTGCCGATACCTTTTGGCAGACTGAAACCGGTGGGCACATGATTTCTCCGCTGCCAGGTGCCACTCCAATGGTTCCAGGTTCATGTACATTGCCTTTGCCAGGGATTATGGCGGCGATTGTGGATGAGGCCGGTCACGACGTGCCCAATGGTAGTGGCGGCATCTTGGTGGTGAAGCGTCCTTGGCCTTCCATGATTCGGACGATTTGGAATGATCCAGATCGTTTTATTAAGTCCTATTTTCCAGAAGAGTTGGGCGGCACTTTGTACCTGGCTGGTGATGGCGCGATTCGCAATATAGAGACGGGGTATTTCACGATCACTGGACGGATTGATGATGTGCTGAACGTCTCAGGTCACCGTATGGGCACGATGGAAATTGAATCTTGCTTGGTAGCAAACCCCTTGGTAGCTGAGGCCGCAGTAGTAGGGCGTCCGGATGAATTGACGGGTGAGGCTATCTGCGTGTTCGTTGTGCTTAAAGGTGGGCGCCCAACAGGTGAAGAAGCCAAAAAGATCGCGACCGAATTGCGAAACTGGGTTGGTAAAGAGATTGGTCCGATTGCCAAGCCAAAAGATGTGCGCTTTGGAGATAATCTGCCCAAGACCCGTTCAGGCAAGATCATGCGCCGGCTACTGCGCGTGATTGCCAAGGGCGAAGAGATCACACAAGACACTTCTACCTTGGAAAACCCAGCTATTTTGGAGCAACTCAAAGAGGCGCTTTAAGATAAAAACCCTCAACACCCTGTCCTTAACCGTATAATCATCGGTTCTCGGAAGGGTGGATGAGCGGTTTAAGTCATACGCCTGGAAAGCGTACGTAGGTTAATAGCCTACCGCGGGTTCGAATCCCGCCCCTTCCGCCATGCTGTTCTAAAACCACCATCTGGTGGTTTTTTCTTTTCTGGGTCATGCAATATTCAGATGAGCGTTCTAAATAAAATAACGGAAGACATCATGATATTTGCCATTCTATTAATGGATTGCCCTGGTACCGCTGACTTACGCGTACAGGTTCGCCCAGAGCATCGCGCTTACCTTGCTACCAAGTCTGAGCAGATGGCTTTTGCTGGACCGCTCATGTCAGATGACGGCAAAACCGTAGTAGGTAGCTTGCTTGCGATTGATTTTCCGGATCGGGCGGCAGTAGAGGCTTGGTTGAAGGATGAGCCCTTTACCAAGGCGGGCGTCTATGAGAAGCCCGTGATTCATACATTCACTAATATGTGGGCGCAGAAGGCAGGTTTTCCTCCGGCCTAAGTTGTTTTAGTTAGAGGGGTTTAATTTCCAACTTGCGAAATTTAACGATACCCGCTGCCGACTGAATGCCGATGGGACCTTCACTGTATTTACTGTCTTGACCATCGGCCACTGTCACCACGCCATTGAGGGTGACCTTAAAGTGAGGCCCATTGGCGATAATTTCCATCGTATTCCAGCGCCCGCCTGCTAGCGGTACGGGATCGACTTTCGCCACATCGACAATTGCCCCAGTGGCATAGGCCTGTTCAGGGCGGGTATCCCAAATATTGATCTCATAACAACTTTGTTGTGAGAGTTTTTGTGGGTTCTGGCAGCGAATGAAGATGCCGCTATTGCTAGTGGATTCCACCCAAAATTCGGCGCGAATGACTAGGTTGCGATAACTTTGAGTGCTCACCAGGTAGCCAGAAGGTTTATTGCTCTCAATCATGTCCTTGCTGATGATCCAGTTGGCATTACCAATCACATTCCAGCCGCTCAGGCTACCGCCATTCATGAGATCGATAAATCCATCAGATTTTTGGGCTAGGGCGGAATTGCCGCTCAACGTAAAGGCTGAACTGAAGGCAAGGGCGGTGCAAAGCTTGATGAATCGTTGCATGGCAACATCCTATGTAGTGATGATGGGTTTAACTTGTTTAAATTGTGTTCGAAAAACTAGTGGATACACAAGTAGATGAATCCCTCGAATGGGAGTTCAAAATCCAGTAAACTTGCCGCATGAAATTAACTAAATTATTGACACTTTTTTTACCCATACTCTTCGCGGCTATGGGTCTGACTGCTTGTGGCTCTATCGAGTCTGCGGCGCAAGACGATTGCACGTCCATCGGTTGGCAGCTTGGGTCTAAGGGCTACCAAGACTGCTACAAAGCACGGCTGTATGAGCGCAAGCTCGACTACTCCATGCCACCAGGTGATCAGCCAGCACCCTCATTGCTGTGAACCTTGTCAGGTAAAACCCTCAAATTAGCTTCTGGTTGAGCAGGATCAATGAATTTGGGGTATAAATACAGCAAAATGTGCAGTTATTTTAGTAATTTTGTAATCAAAATATGCTAACCGGGATTATTTGTATAGGCATAACGCCTTCTAAGGATCCAGTTTTTTCGGGTCCCGGTTGACAAAAACGATTGCGTTTAAACATTAGAGACTATCGAATATGAATCATCCTAAACCTTCAAAAGAAGTTGTCGCGGTTGCCGTCGCCACCGCAGATGATTTGCGGGAGACGATTCGTCGTAAGAGCAAATTAAAAGGTCGCCAAGCTGATGACCAGTCACTTGAAGAAGTCCGCCTTCTTATTGGACCTGCGCCTCACCGCCGTGACCTACTGATTGAGAACTTGCATCAACTGAACGATGAATACCGTGCCTTGCACGATCGTCATCTTGTGGCCTTAGCCAAAGAGATGAACATACCCATGGCTGAAGTGTATGAGGTTGCCACTTTTTATCACCATTTTGAAGTCGTGCGCGGGAATGATCCAGTAGCGGATATTACGATTCGGGTGTGCGATGGTATCGCTTGCGAATTGGCTGGTGCACAGAATTTACTCAGCAAGTTGCCTGACATATTGGGTAACGATCAAGTTAAAGTGATTGCGGCCCCTTGTATTGGCCGTTGTGAGCAAGCCCCAGCAGTTGTAGTTCATCAATACCCAGTCTTATTTGCCACTGTCGATAAAGTGGAAGCGGCTGTAAAGAATGGCATGACTATTCAACCTCCTGCTAGAGATGATGCGAATTTTCATCCTGGGGATTTTGCAGAGCAGGGTATTTCTCAGCAGGGTCCTAACCAAGTAGTTTCTCCAGATTACGTGGGCTATGAGTCTTACAAGGCTCTAGGCGGTTATTCATTAGCCAAAGAAATTCATTCTGGTAAACACAGTGTTGAGAGCATTATTAAGGCGATGGAAAATTCCGGCCTGCGCGGTCTTGGCGGTGCGGGTTTCCCGGCGGGTCGTAAGTGGCGTATTGTGAAAGACCAAATCGCGCCTAAGCTGATGGCCGTCAATATTGACGAAGGTGAGCCAGGGACTTTTAAAGACCGCACTTACTTAGAGCGTGATCCACATCGTTTCTTAGAAGGCATGCTGATTGCCGCTAGCGTGGTTGGGATTGATGCTTGCTATATTTACTTGCGCGATGAGTATCATGGCTGCCGTGAATTGCTTGAGTTAGAGCTTACCAAGCTAAGAGCCAACCCTCCTTATCCCTTGCCATTGATTGAGTTGCGTCGTGGCGCAGGTGCTTATATTTGCGGAGAAGAATCCGCCATGATCGAGAGCATCGAAGGTAAGCGTGGCGAGCCACGTATGCGTCCCCCTTATATCGCTCAAGTTGGCTTATTTGGTCGCCCAACCCTCGAACATAACTTTGAAACCCTCTACTGGGTGCGCGATATTGTGCAGCGTGGGCCTGACTGGTTTAGCTCCTTTGGTTTAAACGGGCGTAAAGGATTGCGTAGTTTTAGCGTGAGCGGTCGCGTCAATCAACCAGGTGTGAAACTGGCTCCTGCCGGCATTACCATCCAAGAACTAATTGATAACTACTGCGGTGGTATGCAAGCTGGTCACCAGTTTTACGGCTATCTGCCTGGTGGCGCTTCCGGCGGTATTTTGCCCGCCACCATGAATGACATTCCGCTCGACTTTGATACCTTGCAACCCTACGGTTGTTTTATTGGATCAGCAGCTGTGATGGTGTTTAGCGATCAAGATAAAGCACGCGATATGGCATTGAACGTGATGCGCTTCTTTGAGCACGAGAGCTGCGGTCAATGCACTCCATGTCGTGTTGGTACCAGCAAAGCTGCGCAGTTAATGCAAGATACCTCTTGGGATCAAACTACATTGGAAGATCTAGCCACTGTCATGGTGGACGCTTCTATTTGTGGTCTAGGGCAAGCTGCCCCTAACCCGATTCGTTGTATTCAGAAATATTTTCCACAAGAAGTTGCCTAAGAGTCCCTATGAACGCACCAACCAATCCTAAAGACCTCGAACTACAAACTGTAGAGTTCAAGCTTGATGGCCAGACCATTGTGGCCTACTCTGGTGAAACCATTCTTAAGGCAGCTAAGCGCCATGGAATCGATATCCCCCATCTTTGCTTTAAAGATGGTTACCGTGCTGACGGCAATTGCCGCGCATGCGTTGTCGAAATTAATGGCGAGCGCACTTTGGCGCCTAGTTGCTGCCGCAGTGCAACGGCTGGCATGGAAGTTCAAGCCAATAGTGAGCGTGCTGTTAAGAGTCAAAAACTCGTTTTGGAAATGTTGTTATCCGATATGCCAGACGAGGGTTTTAAGTGGGTAGGAGACACGCCGGCTGAAGAAGAAAAAAACCAACATGGTGAACTCAGCACCTGGGCGGCTCGCATGGACGTCACAGTACGTCCTGAGCTGAAGGCAATTCGCCGCGCTAAAGTGCAAAGCGATATTTCACATCCAGCGATGGCTGTGAATTTAGATGCCTGTATTCAATGTAATCGTTGCGTGCGCGCATGTCGTGAAGAGCAAGTCAATGATGTGATCGGCTATGCAATGCGTGGCGCACATAGTGAAATCGTTTTCGACTTAAATGACCCAATGGGGGATAGCACCTGCGTTGGTTGTGGCGAGTGTGTGCAAGCCTGCCCAACTGGCGCGCTGATGCCAAAAGGCTTAATTGGTTCACAAATTGTCGACCGCAAAGTGGATTCAGTTTGCCCATTCTGTGGTGTTGGTTGTCAAATCACCTACAACGTCAAAGACGAAAAGATTGTTAGCGTTGAAGGTCGTGATGGACCTGCCAACCACAATCGTTTATGCGTTAAAGGTCGCTTCGGTATGGACTATATCCATAGCCCACAGCGCTTAACCCAACCACTCATTCGTAAAGCAGGCGTACCTAAGCATGAAAACGCCGCGCAAAATCCACAAGACTGGTCAGATATTTTCCGTGAAGCGACTTGGGAAGAAGCATTAGAAGCAGCGGGTGGTGGCTTTAAGAAGCTCAAAGATCAATACGGTAATAAGGTGTTGGCAGGCTTTGGCTCTGCTAAAGGAAGTAATGAAGAAGCGTACTTGTTCCAAAAACTGGTGCGTACTGGTTTCGGTAGCAATAACGTGGACCATTGCACCCGGCTTTGTCATGCCTCTTCAGTTGCTGCATTGCTAGAAGGTGTTGGATCTGGTGCGGTAAGTAACCAGGTTAATGATGTCGAGCATTCCAGCATGATCATTTTGATTGGCTCGAACCCAAGTGCAAACCATCCTGTAGCGGCCACTTGGTTTAAGAATGCTGCTAAGCGCGGCACCAAGATTGTGTTGTGCGATCCGCGTAAAACAGAGATTAGCAAGCATGCTTGGCGTACGATGCAGTTCAAGCCCGATACCGATGTGGCCATGCTCAATGCATTGATCTTTACGATTATTGAAGAAGGTTTGGTTGATCAAAACTTTATTAATAATCGCGCCAATAACTTTGAAGCCCTCAAAGAAAATATCAAAGGCTATAGCCCAGAAATCATGGCGCCTATCTGCGGTATTTCCGCAGAAACCTTGCGCGAGGTTGCCCGTGAATTTGCCACTACGAAGTCAGCGATGATTTTGTGGGGCATGGGTATTAGTCAGCACGTACACGGCACTGATAATGCGCGTTGCTTGATTGCCTTAGTCAGTATCACCGGTCAAATTGGTAAGCCAGGCTCTGGTTTGCATCCTTTGCGCGGTCAGAACAACGTGCAGGGTGCGAGTGATGCAGGCTTGATCCCAATGATGTTCCCTAACTATCAGCGCGTCGATAACCCAGAAGCGCATGCTTGGTTTGAGAAGTTCTGGGATACCCCATTAGATAGCAAGCCGGGTTACACGGTGGTTGAGATCATGCATAAGATCACGGCGCCAGACAGTGATCCGGATAAGATTCGCGGCATGTATGTCGAGGGTGAGAACCCAGCCATGAGTGACCCCGATTTAAATCATGCACGTCACGCTTTAGCTTCTTTGGATCTCTTGGTTGTGCAAGATATCTTCATGACTGAAACTGCCTTATTGGCTGACGTGGTCTTACCAGCAAGTGCTTGGCCAGAAAAAGTCGGTACTGCAAGTAATACCGACCGTATGGTTCAGATGGGCAAGAAAGCGATTGAGCCTCCAGGCAATGCTAAGCCGGATTTGTGGATCATTCAGCAAATTGCAAAACGCATGGGCTTGAACTGGAATTACCAAGGGCCTGATGCTGGTGTAGCAGAGGTCTACGATGAAATGCGTCAAGCAATGCATGCGGCAATTGAGGGTATTACTTGGGATCGTTTGGAGAGGGAATCAAGCGTTACCTATCCTTGCCTTTCTGCAGAAGATCCAGGACGCCCAATTGTGTTCGATGACCACTTTGCGACTAAAGATGGCCGAGTCAAATTGGTCCCAGCGGACATTATTTACGCCGATGAAAGACCAGATGCTGAGTTCCCATTTGTATTGATTACGGGTCGTCAGTTAGAGCATTGGCATACAGGCAGTATGACGCGCCGTGCGACTGTTTTAGATGCGATTGAGCCAATGGCAACGGTATCGATGAATGGTGAGGACATGACGGCCTTGGGAGTATCAGCCGGTGATGTCATTACTGTGCAGTCTCGTCGTGGCGAAGTAGGAATACACGTCCGTAGGGATGATGGTACGCCGCATGGTGTGATCTTTATTCCGTTTGCTTACTATGAGGCAGCCGCCAACTTAATTACCAATGCTGCTCTTGATCCGTTCGGTAAGATTCCGGAGTTCAAGTATTGCGCCGTGAAGTTGATTAAAGGGGGCACTGCAGCTGTTGTCATGGGTTACGGTACTAATGACCCTGAAAGACAGGAAGTGGTGGCTACATCCTGAGGTGATCTTCCTCTATAAAATAGCCACCTGCGGGTGGCTATTTTATTGTAATGTCCCCGAAGTACGCCTTACTACTTTTGTAGTAAAATCAGTCTAACAGGGGGCAATATGGGTATGCCAGTAAGAATTGACGACAATTTATATGAATTAGCCAAGTCTGAGGCGAAGACGGAGCATCGGACTATTGCTGGTCAAATTGAATTCTGGGCAACCGTCGGACGGGCGGCAATAGACAACCCCGATCTTCCCATTGCCTTCATCACAGCATCTCTTGCCTCCCTAGCTGAGCCAAGAGAGGAGAGCACCCCTTTTATTCCCCGCTCTAAGAAGGATTGATGGCGTATTCAATTCTGCAAACTCGCCGTTTTGCCAGACAATACAAAAAATTAAATGACAAAACTGCTAAGGATGTTGATGAGGCTGTAATCCTTATATGTGATGCGCCGAGAGTGGGTGAGAAAAAGAAGGGTGATTTAAGCTCCTTGATAGTCTATAAGTTTAAAAGTCATGGACAGCAATTGCTCCTTGGCTATTCTTTAGATGATGGGCTTAGGTTGACTTATCTCGAGGCTATTGCACCGCACGAAAATTTCATCACAGACATTAAAAGGTAAACGGAGTGCGTTTTTTACATTGCCCTTAGAATGAATCATGTCTAGCTCAAATCCCACATCATCTCAAACTCCAAATTCAACTGAATTACCGATCCTGATTATCGGTGCAGGCCTTGCTGGTCTGACTGTAGCCTTGCATTTAGCCGAAACGCAACCCGTCATCATCATGGCCAAACGTGCCCTTGGTGAAGGCGCAACGGCGTGGGCTCAAGGCGGCATTGTAGGGGTGGTTGATAAGGAGCACGACAGCACTGACTCTCATGTAGCTGACACCTTGGATGCGGGCGCAGGCTTGGTGATCGAAGACACGGCTCGATACATTGCTGAAGAAAGTGCCGATGCGATTAAGTGGTTAGTGGAGCAAGGCGTGCCATTTACGACGGATGCAGATGGCCCAATGGGTTTGCATTTAACGCGCGAGGGTGGGCACAGTCATCGTCGCATTGCGCACGCTGCAGATGCTACTGGTAAAGCCATTCACGAAGTCTTATTAGATAAAGCGCGTGAGCATAAAAATATTCAATTGTTGGAGCATTGGATTGCGCTTGATCTCATCACCAATCGACACCTTGATGCAAAGGCGCAGATTGGTAAACTAAATCGTTGTTATGGTGTTTATGCTTTAGACATCAAAAATAACCATGTAGAAACCATTGAAGCCAAAGCGGTTGTGCTCGCCACGGGTGGTGTGGGTAAGGTCTATCGTTATACGAGCAATCCCGATACGGCTACTGGCGATGGCATTGCAATGGCTTGGCGTGCAGGTTGCAGCGTCGGAAACATGGAATTTATTCAGTTTCATCCAACCTGCTTGTATCACCCCAGTGATCGCACCTTCTTGATTACGGAAGCCTTGCGAGGTGAGGGTGGCCTACTCAAGTTACTCGATGGCACTCGTTTCATGCCGCAGCATGATGAACGTAATGAGTTAGCGCCTCGCGATATTGTGGCTCGCTCAATCGACTTTGAAATGAAGAAGCACGGCCTTGACTACGTGCTCTTGGATGCCACACATTTAGGTGCGGACTTCATCAAAGAGCACTTCCCGATGATTTATGCGCGCTGTTTAAGTCTGGGGCTTGATATAACAAAAGAGGCTATTCCAGTCGTACCGGCAGCCCATTACACCTGTGGTGGTGTGGTCACCGATCTGAAGGGCCGCACAGACCTAGCTGGACTTTATGCAGTAGGTGAGGCTACATATACCGGCTTACATGGCGCCAATCGTTTGGCCAGTAATTCTTTACTGGAATGTATTGTGATTGGTAAAGCTGCTGCGGCAGATATTTCTGAGCAAGCTAGCCCTGTCATGCCTGACCTGCCTTTATGGGATGAGAGTCAGGTCGAGAATGCGGATGAACAAGTGGTGATTGCACACAACTGGGATGAACTCCGATCCTTGATGTGGAATTACGTGGGCATCGTCAGAACCAACCGTCGCCTAGAACGCGCTCTACACCGCATCAAACTCCTGCGCTATGAGGTGCAAGAGTATTACGCTAACTTTAAGGTAACGCGCGACCTCATTGAATTGCGTAACTTGCTCGAGTGTGCTGAACTCATTGTCCGCTCCGCTTTAATGCGGAAGGAAAGTAGGGGGCTGCATTACAGCCGAGATTACCCGGATACTAGAACCGTTGCTCAGCCAACAATTTTGAATCCGCACACGGAGAGTGTTGCTGAGAAAGTAATTCTGTAAGGATATTAGGCGGCTATTCGCAGTGAAAAATCCACTGCATGAACATCTTTAGTTAGTTTTCCTAAGGAAATTCGATCGACCCCAGTGGCAGCAATCGCGCGCATTTGTTCTAAGTCTATTCCGCCAGAGGCTTCTAAGAGCGCGCGACCTTGATTTATCTCAACCGCTTCGCGCATTTGTGCAATCGTGAAATTATCCATCAGGATGCTGACCGCTCCCGCAGCTAAGGCTTCCTCTAATTGAGCCAGCGTTTCTACTTCCACCTGAATCGTTACCCCAGAATTTAATCCTTGTGCTGCTTTAATGGCTGCAGTAACACTGCCTGCTGCAGCGATATGATTTTCTTTAATGAGGATGCCGTGCCATAAGGCCATACGTTGGTTTTGACCGCCACCCACGCGCACGGCATACTTTTGGGCCTGTCTCATTCCAGGGATGGTTTTACGAGTGTCCAATACAGCGCATCCTTGTGGATTAGGGCTTACGCCTGCAATAGCATCGACATGCTGACGAGTAATGCTGGCAGTCCAAGACAAGGTTTGCAAGAAATTAATACAGGCACGCTCCGCCGAGAGTAAAGCCCGTGAATTAGCCTCAATATCACACACTGGTGTGTCGGCCTGCGTGAGATCACCCTCCGCATAGTGCCATGTAATTTTGGCTGAAGGGTCTAATCTTTTGAGCGTTTCTTCAAACCAAGCGATACCGCAGAGGACGGCTGATTGGCGAACAAGGAGTTGGGCGCGCACTGGTTTGCTAGGCACTAAGTTGGCGGTCCAATCCCCTGTGCCAATATCTTCCGCGAGGGCATCGTCAATATTGCGTTGCCGCGCTTGCTCTAAGATTTCGTTTTGCTCAAGCATGGATTTAGTGGTCGGCCAGTAAATTACGCAGCACCGATATTCTTCACAAAGCCATGCTGTGCTTTAGCTAGTAAGTCAGGATGATTTTTGGTGAAGTCGAGCATGCGTTCGATGCAAGAGAGTGCCGCTACTCTGATGGGTTCATCAACAAAGATTTCGCCGGAAGCATTTTCTAGGCAATCTAAGATCCCTTGCAAGCCATTCATGGCCATCCAAGGGCAGTGCGCACAGCTCTTGCATGTGGCGCTATTACCTGCAGTAGGGGCTTCAATTAATTTCTTATGAGGCGCTAGCTGCTGCATGCGATGCAAGATACCTTTGTCGGTTGCCACAATGTATTCTGTAGCTGAACCTTCGACCACGGCTTTAATCATGGCGGAGGTTGATCCCACGACATCTGCCAAATCGACCACAGCTTGTGGTGACTCTGGATGTACCAACACCATCGCGTTAGGATATTGAGCCATGAGGAGATCTAGTTCAACGGCCTTGAATTCATCATGGACGATGCAAGCACCGTTCCACAGCAACATGTCTGCACCCGTTTGCTCTTGAATATACCGACCTAAATGCCGGTCAGGAGCCCAAAGGATTTTTTTACCTGCTAAGTTCAGTTGGTGGACGATAGCCAAAGCACATGAGCTAGTGACCATCCAATCCGCTTGGGCTTTCACTGCGGCGCTGGTATTGGCATAGACCACAACAACACGATCAGGATGGGCAGCCCTAAACTTAGCAAAATCACTAGCATCGCAACCTAAATCGAGCGAGCAGGTGGCATCCAAATCCGGCATGAAGACGCGTTTTTCAGGACTTAATATTTTGGCTGTCTCACCCATGAAGCGCACGCCAGCCACAATCAAATTTTTGGCAGGGTGACTTTTGCCAAAGCGAGCCATTTCTAAAGAGTCGGCTACCATACCGCCCGTTTCTAAGGCCAAGTCTTGGATATCTCCATCGACATAGTAATGCGCGACCAAAGCAACGTCTTTTTCAAGCAATAATTGTTTGATGCGGGCAATCACCGCAGCTTTGTCAGTACCCTCTAGGTGCGGCGGCGTCTTTGCCCAAGCTTGGGCGGTGCAGGTTAAACCTGCAGAGTCTTGTTGGGGGTAGTCGAACGCTAAAAGGGTATCTGAGCTCATAAAGCATTTTAACGCCACGGATACATTGCTGCTGATTTAAAAAGGCAACTTTGCATCTGGCTTGACTGCGAGTAGAGCAAGCTTAAATTCTGCCTGTATGCGGGCAATAGCCTCTTCCGTATCGGCCTCAAAACGCATTACAACTACTGGCGTGGTATTTGAGGGTCTGGCCAGACCAAATCCATCGGCGTATTCCACTCTGACGCCATCGATGGTGTTGATCGATTCAGAACTCGGAAACTTGGCGTTCGCTTTGATCAGCTCCAATAATTCAAACGGCTCGCCTTCAGCGCAGGCGATTTGCAATTCAGGGGTGCAGATGGCATTTGGTAAGTTGTTGAGAGTCGCATTAGGATCTTGCTCTTTACTCAAAATCTCTAATAGACGTGCGCCTGTATAGAGGCCATCATCAAATCCAAACCAACGGTCCTTGAAGAAAATATGACCACTCATTTCACCAGCGAGAGGGGCGCCCGTTTCTTTGAGCTTGGCCTTCACTAAAGAGTGACCGGTTTTCCACATCAGAGACTCACCGCCATGTTCTTTAACAAACTTCGCTAAATTGCGGGTGCACTTGACGTCATAAATAATTTGACCACCCGGATTGCGAGCAAGCACATCTTTAGCAAAGAGCATCATCTGGCGATCCGGAAAAATCACCTGTCCGTCTTTAGTTACGACGCCTAAACGGTCGGCATCGCCATCAAAAGCGAGGCCTAATTCATTATCGGTAGTCTGTAAATTACGGATGAGGTCCTGCAGATTTTCCAAATGGGCTGGATCTGGATGGTGGTTCGGAAAGTTGCCATCGACTTCACAAAAGAGTTCTTCAACTTCGCATCCCAAAGCTCTAAACAATTCGCCTGCAAAGGCGCCGCCAACGCCATTACCGCAATCGACCACAATCTTCATCGGGCGAGCCAATTTGACGTCGCCGATAATGCGCGCTAAATACATTGGGAAAATATCGAACGTACTGCGCTGACCTTGACCAGTGGCAAAGTCCTTAGCTTCAATTCGTTTGCGTAAGGCTTGGATTTGTTCGCCATAAATGGCGGCGGTTCCCAAAACCATTTTGAAGCCGTTATAGTTTGGTGGATTATGACTACCAGTAATCATGATGCCGGATTTTGGTGATTTGCCATTAACAGTTTGGTTAGCCGCAAAGTACACCATGGGGGTAGCCACCATACCCAAATCAATGACATTGATGCCAGTAGAGAGCAGGCCTTCTGTGAGGGCCTCAATCAAGCTGGGTCCGGATAAGCGACCGTCACGACCAATGACGACATCGGTTTCTCCAAGATTGCGCATTTCGGTACCAAATGCCTGTCCAATGAACTTGGCGATTGAAGGATCTAGGGTTTCATTGATGATGCCGCGGATATCGTAAGCTTTAAAAATAGAGGGGGAGAGCTGCATGACAAATCCTTTTAAAAAACACGCTCAATAGATTGAGGTGTCTAGGTGCTTTACGTATTTAAAAAATTAATTCGGGCAGCGGTCACTGCATCAATCTCAGTGCTCGCTTCAATATTATTTGCATGACTAGCTAAGGCTTTTTCTATCGGCTTGGCGAGTACTTTGCCTAATTCAACTCCAGGCTGGTCAAAGCTATTGATGTTCCAAAGCACCCCCAAGACAGTAGTGCGATGCTCGTAAAGTGCAAGTAATGCCCCCAAATAGAAAGCATTTAGTTCGGGCAATAACAGTAAATTACTTGGGCGACTACCTGGGTAGCAATCATTAGGCTTATCAGCTTCTTTCCCATGAGCTAGCGCCTGCGCTTGAGCCAAGCAATTCGAAAGCAGAATGCGATGATGGGCTTGCGCCTCAGGTAGCTCACTCATCGCCTTGCGCACAGCAATGAAATCAATCGGAATGACCTCTGGACCTTGATGTAAGAGCTGAAAGTAGGAGTGCTGGGCATTGCTACCAGAGCTACCGAAAACTACTGGAGAAGAAAATTTCACGGGCTGTCCGTCGCGATTGACGCCCTTGCCATTACTTTCCATATCCAGTTGCTGCAACCATCTCGGAAACCAGTCCAGAGCATCCGCATAAGGAATCACCGCAAATGATTTAATGTCATGCTGCTCTTGTTGGTGCAACAAGGTGAGCGCCATTAATACTGGGAGGTTATTTTCAAGCTCGGTATTTTTAAAATGGAGATCCATGGCATGGGCGCCAGCCAAAAAGTCCATAAAGGTATCGAAGCCATATTGCAGGGCGATGGGTAAACCCACGGCAGACCATACAGAGTAACGGCCACCAACCCAATCCCAAAATGGGTAGATATTGTTTTCTTCAACCCCAAATTCTTTAGCGGCCGCCACATTGGTAGTCACCGCAAAAAGCGCACGGCTAATTTGCGCCTTAGAGCAATTATTTTCCTTAAGCCAATTCACTACGGCCTTGGCATTCATGGTGGTTTCTAAGGTGGTAAATGACTTAGAAACAATGATGACTCTGGTGCTGTGGGGCTGAGCGCGAGCCAAGATGCGAGCTAATTCTGCTGTGTCGATATTTGCCAGAAAGTGCATGCGCATGAGGCGGCTGTCGATACTGGGCACATGCGCCAGTGCTTCGATGGCTAAACGGGGGCCAAAATCAGAGCCGCCAATACCAATATGAATGACATCAGTAATGCCAATCCACTTATTGCAAAGGGCCTCAATGCGGCGCCATACCTCAGTGATGGCTGGCATTACATCTTGGCCGTCTATTTCCACTGAGGTTTTAGATAGATTGCGTAAAGCAGAGTGCAGTACAGGACGATTTTCGCTGGCATTTAGGCGTTTCCCAGCAAACATATCTGCTATAAAACCTGTCACATTGGCCTTACGGGCTTTGGCAAAGAGTTTTTTCCAAGCGGCTTCATCGATGCCTTGGTAGGCGGTATCAAGAACAATATCTACTGCTACTTGAGTGTTTTGAGGAAATTCGTTATGTTGCTTAGGAGCGGCGGAATTCAGAATCACGGTCATACAAAGATTCTATCAATATGTGTATGACAAACCCCCCAAAAGTGTGTCAAAGATCGGATTTTGGTGGCCTAATGCTCATAAAATCTAATAGAAACAGGTAAGGCGGGTAAATGGAGCGGGTAGATTGCGTTGTTGTCGGGGCAGGAGTGATTGGTTTGGCCGTAGCCCGCGAGATGGCGCTCCAGGGGCGCAATACGATTTTGTTAGAGCGCGAGGGTGCTTTCGGCACGATTAGCAGTGCTCGTAATAGTGAAGTTATTCATGCGGGGATCTACTACCCAAAAGATTCTTTAAAGGCTAAATTGTGTGTGCGCGGCAATCAACTGCTATATGAATACTGCCGTAGCCATCAGGTAGCCACCCAGGCCTACGGCAAATTGATTGTTGCGAATGACCCTGAGCAGATGGATGCTTTGCAAGCAATTTTCTACCAAGCTAAAAATAATGGCGTACCAAAAATCAAGCTTCTTTCGGGCGAGCGTGCTAAAGCCTTAGAGTCAGAGCTGCAATGTCACGCAGCCCTCTTTTCTGAGTCTACTGGGGTAGTGGATAGCCATGGCTTGATGCTGTCCTTATTAGGCGGTTTTGAGGATGCCGGCGGCATGGTCGCTTATCACTCACCCCTAGTTAGCGCAACGCCAATAGGTAGCCAGGCTGAAGGCGGCTTTGAAGTGCTGGTCGGCGGCGCTCAAGAGATGCGACTCAATACCCAGTTACTCATTAATTGTGCCGGCCTCAGTGCCCCGGCAGTCTCTGCCAAAATTGCAGGGCTAACGAAGACGAGTATTCCGCGCGCCTACTTTGCCAAAGGAAGCTACTTTTCCCTAGTTGGTAAATCACCTTTTCAGCATTTAATTTATCCGATCCCAGAACCCGGCGGCTTAGGGGTTCATCTCACCCTAGATATGGGAGGTCAAGCCAAGTTTGGACCCGATGTGGAATGGCTGGACATTGAGCAAGAGGAGCAAATTGATTACACCGTCAGTCCTGCGCGTAGCAAAGCCTTTTATGCAGCCATTCGGCAATATTGGCCTGACTTAAAAGAGGGCTCACTGCAGCCAGACTATTCTGGGGTGAGGGCCAAAATCGTGCCAGAGAATGCCTCTGCGGGCGACTTTATATTTGATGGCCCAAGCCAACATCGCTTACAAGGCTTGTTCAACCTCTATGGATTTGAGTCGCCCGGCCTGACATCAAGCCTGGCCATTGCTGAGTATTTAGAGGAAGCCATCAAAAGTTCTCTATAATCTAGGGCTTCAAAGCTCAAATCTTCATTTGGGATCTATTGGAAGAGTGGCAGAGCGGTTGAATGCACCAGTCTTGAAAACTGGCGAGGATGAAAGTCCTCCGTGAGTTCGAATCTCACCTCTTCCGCCACAGATGTATATAGATAAAGCCCTTAAGGGCTTTTTTCTTTTATACATACCTAAAAACATATCTATTGATCTTTAAACCTTTCCCTTGTTAAGGGGGCGTTCAATAGCTTGTCTTTGGGGGCAATAGGAGCCGTTCTTCTGTTGCGTTCTTCATCCTCAATGGATGCCTCAAAGTCTCGGATACGCTGTATCTCAAGCTCTTTGGCTTGGGATAGCTTAGAGGCTGGTATTGAACTGATCTGCTTTAGCGCGGGCTCTCGCCCTTAAATCTGCTTACCGCTTACTGCTGCCATAAAGCCTTGAATATAGGGGGCAGGTACATAAATGTTGTTGCTATTGCCGGCTTGGGATTTAATCTCGAGCTGGAAACCCGTTTTTGCATGACTTGCCAGGAATTCTGGCGTCAAGGTAATTGCCATGAGTTCTTTAAAGATGCAACCTCTATCGTTGCAGATTCCCGCTTCTCGGGAGATCACGTTAAATGTTTTATTGGGAACATTTTCCAAATTGGCCGCGTCGTAATAGCGCCATTTGGTAAAGTAGGTGAGCATGATGACTAAGCGGTACGAAGTTGCACCCTGCTGATTGGTAGTGCCCTCTAAGCTATACATTTGATAGGTATTTTGATCACCCATCGAATTGATATGCGGTCCAATAAAATTCTTTGAGCCAGCAGTTACCTCTGAGGATGAGCGTGTAGCCATATATACCGACTGCGATTCTTGCTCGTTTACGAGCTTATCTGGGTTGGAGCAGGCCGTAAGTCCAGTGATGGCAGCGCAGAGGAGGGTAGCTAAAAAGAGGCCGCGTTTCATATTTAATTCCTTATAAGATTTGTAGAGTTTACTATTTACTTGTTAGCAAGCAAGCTGGCATCCCAGCCTCCGCCCAAAGAGGTAATTAGGCCCACATGAGCGGCGATCTGCCGATTTAGTAGGGACATGAGCGTGCGCTCATTAGATAACTCAGTGGCCTGGGCAGTTGAGACATTGAGATAAGTCACAATTCCTGACTTATATTGGTTCAAGCTGATGCGCACCGCAGTTTGGGCATATTTCACGGCGCTGGCTTGTGCCTTACTTTCGCTTTGAAGCAGGCGTAAGGCAACTAAATTGTCTTCCACATTCTGAAAGGCGCTCAGCACGGTTTGGCGATAGAGGGCCACATTTTGGTCATATGCGGCATCGGCTTGACGCAGGGCGCCAACGCGTAAACCGCCATCAAATAAGGGTTGCGATAGGGCAGGTCCCCAAGACCAATACCTCAGCGGCATACTAATGAGATTGGGAAGCTCAACCCCTTGAAAGCCACCCGCGCCAGAAATAGTGAGCGTTGGAAAGAAGGCCGCTGTTGCAACACCAATCCTGGCATTCGCAGCAGCCATTTGACGCTCAGCAGCAGCGATATCCGGTCTACGCTCTAACAGTTGCGAAGGAATGCCAATGGGGACATCCGGCAGTGAGGCAACCAACTTGGTCACAGGGCTAACTATTAAACCAGTTTGGGGGTCGATCGCATTGACTTGCGCTGGTAAAGAAAAAGAGGAGGGTGTTTGACCAACCAGTACAGCGAGCGCGTGCTCGAGTTGCGCACGACTTAACTGCAGATCGATCGCAAGTGCTTTGGTGGATTCCAATAAAGTTTGCGCTTGCGCGACATCAAGCTGTGTGACGATTCCCGCGTCATATTGATTCTGGCTAATCGTCAGTGATTTTTGATAAGCGTCAATCGTGTACGCATACATTTGCGTTTGCATATCGGCAATCCGCAAGGCAAAGTAGGTTTGCGCTAAGGTAGCTTGGGTCGAGAGGGTAATGGCAGCGATTTGCGCGGCACTCGCCTGAGCATTGGCGCCACCCGCTTCAACATTGCGCCGTACTTGACCCCAAATATCCGGAATCCAACTAGCGCCAATATTGGCATTAGAACTTTGAATTACTGAGTTAGTGCTGCCGTTGTTATTGCTTGCAGTACCGCGTGTGCCTCCCGCATTGCCCGTTAAGGTCGGAAAAAGACCTGCTCGTGCTTGGGTCAATAATGCAGTGGCTTGGCGATATTGCGCTTCAGTTGCAATGACATTTTGATTGCTAATGGCGATATTGGCCATAAGCTCATCAAGCACGGGATCGCGATATATCTTCCACCATTGGGTATCCATCCCAGCTTCGTTCGGTTCGGCAAGTTTCCAGCCATCACCAGACGCATTCTCACCGAGCTCTTTGTATGTGGGAGCAACAGGGCTGTCAGGTTTGGTGTAATCGGGCCCGACCATGCACCCAGTTAGCAACGCTATTAGGGCGGTGCCGCTGAAAATAGATTTGAGTTGCCGTGACTTCATGCCACCAATCTTACTCATTTATTGCCACCCCACCGCCATTGGCGTAAGCGTTCCATGTAGAGATATACCACTGGCGTGGTGTACAGCGTTAACAGTTGACTCACAATTAAGCCCCCCACAATGGATATGCCCAAGGGGCGACGAAATTCAGCGCCATCTCCAGAACCTATTGCCAAGGGAATGGCACCCAAAATTGCTGCCATGGTTGTCATTGTAATCGGGCGAAACCGCAATAAGCAGGCCTTATAAATGGCATCGTGTGCAGACAAACCATCCGTACGCTGCGCATGAATGGCGTAGTCAATCATCATGATGGCATTCTTTTTCACGATACCGATGAGTAGAATGACGCCGATTAAAGCGATGATGCTAAATTCGGTATCGCAGAGCATTAAGGCTAAGAGCGCCCCTACACCTGCTGATGGCAAGGTGGAAAGAATCGTAATAGGGTGAATGAGACTTTCATACAAAATTCCTAAGACGATATAGACCGTGATGAACGCCGCCAAAATCAGCCAAGGCTGACTTGAGAGGGAGTCCTTAAAGGCCTTGGCAGTCCCCTGAAAGTTGCCTCGCACAGAATTGGGAACATTGAGCTTATCCATGGTCGCAAGAATAGCTTCTGAGGCTTGACCCAGGGATACATTAGGCGCAAGGTTAAACGAGATCGTCGTGGCGGTAAATTGGCTCTGGTGGTTCACCACTAAAGGCGTATTGGTTGTCTTATAGGTGGCAACTGCAGACAGGGGTACCTGAGCTGGGGTGACTTTACTTCCTGGCACGCGAATCGCACTGATGGGGGTTGTGGCTGCGGTAATTGAGCGCGCTGCGCCCACCGAATACGAGTTTGGCCGCGGCGCTCCGGTGCTGATATAAATGTCCTTTAAGGTGGCTGGGTTCTGCCAATACTGAGGTGCGACCTCCATCACCACGTGGTACTGATTGAGTGGATTAAAAATAGTCGACACCTGACGTTGGCCAAAGGCATCATTCAGGGTCGTGTCAATCAAGTTGGTCGTGAGACCTAACTTGGCCGCATCATCGTGATTGATGGTTAAGGTGGTTTGAATTCCTTTATCTTGTGCATCGGTATTCACATCCACGATTTCAGGTAAATCCATCATCGCAAATCGGATTTTAGGACCCCATAATCTGAGGTCTTCTAAGTTATCGCCCAGCAGGGTAAATTGATAAAGTGCGTTGCTCGGTCTGCCGCCCATCCGAATATCTTGAACGGCTTGCAAGTAGAGGCTGGCTCCCGCCACAGCGCTAAGTTTGCGCCGCATTCTGCTGATGACTTCATCAACATTGACTTTGCGTTCGCTCAGGGGTTTCAGGGACATAAATAAACTGCCTGTATTGGTTTGGCCGCCGCCATTAAAACTCACCACCTTATCGACTGCAGGGTCTTGCATCACGATGTTCATAAACTGCGCCATCTTTTGTTGCATCGCCTGAAAGGAGATGGCTTGGTCTGCCTGAATGCTGCCAACCACGCGACCCGTATCTTGCTGGGGAAAGAAGCCCTTAGGAATGGCGATATATAAATACACATTGAGACCGATCACGGCAAATAAAATAAGCATCGTCAGTCGTCGGTGCGATAAGGCGTACTCTAAAGATGTCGCGTAGCGTTGGTTAACTTTCTTGAAGAAGGTGTCAATTTTGAGCATCAAGCCGGTTGGCACGGTCGGTATATGAGGCTTTAACAAGCGTGCGCAGAGCATCGGCGTAGCGGTTAAGGAGATCAGCAGTGAGATGGTAATAGCGACAGATAAGGTAATGGCAAGTTCTCGGAAGAGTCTGCCGACAATACCGCCCATTAACAGGATGGGAATAAATACTGCAACCAAAGAAACGGTAATGGAGAGTACTGTGAAACCAATTTCTCGTGAGCCGTTCAGGGCGGCGCTTAGTGGTGATTCACCATTCTCAATACGGCGCGTGATCACCTCCAACACCACAATCGCATCGTCCACTACAAAACCGGTGGCAATCGTCAGGGCCATGAGCGAAAGATTGTTTAGGGAGAACCCACATAAGTACATTGCCGCAAAAGTACCCACGAGCGAAACAGGCACGGCAATGCTGGGAATAATCGTGGCGCGGGCATTGCCCAAGAAGATAAAGACCACCATCACCACCAGCAACACTGAAATCATGAGAGTGCGCTCGACTTCTTTCAGCGAGGCACGAATAGTAGGTGTTCTATCTAGCGGCACTTCCATGTGGATTGCCGCAGGAATAGAAGCCTGTAATTGAGGGAGCAAGGCTTTTACGCCATCAACTGTTTCGATGATATTGGCGCCTGGTTGACGCCATATCACGAGCAATATCGCCGGCTTACCATTAGCCAAACCACCTGTGCGCAAATCCTCAACGGAGTCTACGACTTGGGCAACGTCACCAATCCGAACGGGAGCGCCCTTATGGAAGCCAATAATCAGTGGTATGTAGTCTTGCGCCGTTGATGAAGTATCGTTCGCCGTGATTTGCCAAGAGCGATCGCCACTCTCGATCTGCCCTTTAGGTCTTACTGTATTAGATGCCACAATTGCACTACGCACATCCTCAAAACCAATACCTAAAGCGGACATGATGGTGGGATTAATTTCTACTCGTACAGCTGGTAATGAGCTACCCCCTACGGAGACCTGGCCAACCCCTTTGGACTGGGCAATCTTTTGCGCCAAAATTGTTGAAGCGGCATCGTATAGCTGCGCTCTCGGCATCGTTTCAGATGTCAAACTCACAATCATGATGGGCGCATCGGCAGGATTGACTTTGCGGTAAGTTGGATTACTTGGTAAGCCTGTTGGTAGCAAACTGCGTGCCGCATTAATCGCTGCTTGCACATCATTGGCGGCGCCATCAATATTGCGATTGAGATCAAATTGCAAGGTGATGCGAGTAGACCCTAATGAGCTCGAAGAGGTCATTTCTGAAACGCCTGCGATGCGTCCCAAGGATCTCTCTAAAGGAGTTGCTACCGTTGCTGCCATGGTTTCCGGGCTTGCACCAGGTAGATTGGCTGAAACCGAGATAGTGGGGAAGTCGACTTGCGGTAAGGGCGAAACAGGCAATAACTGGAAGGCGGCCGTTCCCGCCAACATGATGGCCAACATCATGAGGGTAGTGGCAATAGGTCGATGGATGAAAGGTGCGGAGAAATTCATCGACTCAATGAGATTCCCATTATTAGGCTTTGCGACTGGCTTGGTAGGTTCTTAGGCGCTGCGATAAGCGATCAAATGCCAAATAAATGACCGGTGTCGTAAACAGTGTGAGTACCTGACTGACCAGTAAACCCCCGACCATGGTGATACCCAGTGGGTGACGAAGTTCTGAGCCGGTGCCAGTACCCAACATCAGAGGTAATGCGCCTAGAAGCGCTGCAAAGGTAGTCATCAGAATAGGGCGCAAGCGCAATAGGCAGGCTTCATAGATGGCATCGCGTGGTGACTTACCTTCGGTGCGCTCCGCCTCTAAAGCGAAGTCAATCATCATGATGGCATTTTTCTTGACGATACCGATGAGCAGGATGATGCCAATCACCCCAATAATATCGAGATCATTACCTGTGATCATCAGCGAGAGTAAGGCGCCCACTCCAGCAGAGGGGAGGGTAGAAAGAATCGTTATTGGGTGAATATAACTTTCATACAAAATACCCAAAACAATATACATACAGATGATGGCAGCAAGAATGAGTAAGACTGTATTGCTGAGTGAAGCATTGAAGGCTTTAGAAGCCCCTTGAAAGCGTGTAATTAAACTCGCGGGCACTTGCATTTCCACTTGCGCTGCGGTGATCGCGGCAACGGCATCCCCTAATGAGGCGGTGCGACTGAGATTAAACGATACCGTCGTAGCCGGAAACTGCCCTTGATGATTTATATTGAGTGGGCCATAGCGCTCTTCAATCTGCGCGAGCACGCTCAGCTGAATTTGCTTACCAGTAGAACTCGGTACATAAATCGCATCTAAGGCATTGAGACCTGGCTCCACGCTTGGTGCTGCTTGCAAGACCACGCGATATTGATTGGTTTGGGTGAAGATGGTGGAGATCAAGCGTTGGCCATAGGCGTTGTACAAAGCGTTGTCGATTGCGGCGATCGTCACACCTAAGCGCGCAGCGACGTCGCGGTCGATTGCGATATAGGATTGCAAGCCTTTGTTTTGAAGATCGCTTGTGACGCTAGTGAGCTCGGGCAAGGTATTGAGTTTTTCCACAATCCTAGGAACCCACTCATCTAATTCAGTAGCGCTGGCATCTTCTAATGTGAATTGGTATTGTGTTCGACTGACGCGGTCCTCAATAGTGAGATCTTGTACTGGCTGCAAATAGAGCTTGATATCGGTGAGTTGATCAACCTGGCTTTGAATTCTGGCTAAGACGGTCTTGGCACTATCTCGATCCGCACGGGGCTTGAGGTTAATGAGTATGCGACCACTGTTCAGTGTGGCATTGGTGCCGTCGACCCCAATAAAAGAGGACAGGCTATCAACGTCTGGGTCTTTGAGAATGATGCCCGCTAAAGCTTGCTGACGCTGCGCCATGGCCGCATAAGAAATGGATTGCGGCGCCTCAGAAATCCCCTGAATCATCCCCGTATCTTGACTGGGAAAAAACCCCTTAGGTATAAAGATGTAAAGCAAGACGGTGAGCACTAATGTCAGCAAGGCAACTAGCAAGGTGGCTTTTTGTCGATCCAAAACCCAATTGAGACCGAGACTGTATTGGTGTATCAGGCGGTCAAATTGCTGACCGCTCCAGTGGTAAAACTTCGATTGCTGATTTTCTGGAATGTGATGCAGGAGAAGGGCGCACATCATGGGCGTCAATGTCAAAGACACTATTGCGGAGATGATGATTGCAACCGCTAAAGTAACCGCAAATTCCCTAAAGAGTCTGCCTACGACATCACCCATAAAGAGTAAGGGAATCAGTACCGCAAGAAGAGATACGGTTAAGGAGATGATCGTAAAGCCAATTTGTTTGGAGCCTTTCAAGGCTGCCTCGAGAGGCTTATCTCCCTCTTCGATATAGCGTGAGATATTTTCAATCATCACAATGGCGTCATCTACAACAAAGCCAGTTGCGATCGTTAGTGCCATGAGCGAGAGATTATTTAATGAAAAACCAACCCAATGCATGATGCCGAAGGTGCCGATGAGCGAGAGGGGGACGGCAATTCCTGGAATGATGGTGGCCGGAACGCTGCGCAGGAAAACGTAGATCACGAGCACAACTAGCAGAATCGCAAAGAGGAGCTCAACTTGAACGTCATGCACCGAGGCGCGGATGGTGCTGGTGCGGTCAGTCAATATTTTTACATCAAGTGCTTGCGGCAGGCTGGCTGAGAGTTGGGGTAATAAAGTTTTAATCTGATCTACCACCTCAATCACATTGGCGCCAGGTTGGCGTTGGATATTTAGAATGATGGCGGGTTGTTGGTTTGCCCAAGCCCCTAGCCGGACGTTCTCAGGGCCATTCACAACCTGAGCGACATCAGAAATGCGCACGGGTGCACCGTTGTTGTAAGTAATGATGAGGTTTTTATAGCCTTCGGCCGATTTGATTTGGTCATTGGCATCAATCGTAGAAGACTGATATGGCCCATCAAAACTGCCCTTAGCAGAATTAATATTGGCGTTACCAACCGCTACGCGCACATCATCTAAGCTCAAGCCTTTGCTAGCAAGCGCTCCGGGATTGGCAATAATGCGCACAGCCGGTCTTTGTCCTCCGGAAACACTTACGAGACCCACTCCAGGGATTTGGGAAATCTTTTGCGCTAAGCGGGTGTCGACTAAATCCTCCACTCGCGTTAAGGGTAGGGTGTCTGAGGTAATTGCCAGTGTCAGTATGGGTGTATCAGCCGGGTTCACCTTGTTATAAATTGGCGGAGCGGGCAGATCACCTGGCAACAAGGAGTTCGCTGCATTAATCGCCGCTTGTACCTCTTGTTCGGCGACATCTAAACTCATTTCAAGACCAAACTGCAACACAACAACTGAGGCGCCTCCTGAGCTTACCGATGACATTTGATTAAGCCCGGGCATTTGCCCAAACTGGCGCTCAAGTGGGGCAGTAACCAAGGAAGCCATCACATCAGGGCTGCCACCTGGATAAAGGGTAACTACTTGGATGGTCGGGTAGTCGACCTGAGGCAATGAAGAAATCGGCAGGCCACGATAGGCTAAAAGCCCCCCAAGCAAAATTGCCACCATCAGGAGCGAGGTGGCAATTGGGCGGAGAATAAATATTCGAGAAGGATTCATTAATAGCTCAAAAGTCTATTTAACGGAGTAACAAGCTTATTTTCCTTGAGCGGCACGTTTGGATTTTTGTGAGTCACCCGAGCCTGATTTTGAGTCTGGGTTTACTGCGTTAGAAGCCTTACCAACCATGACCTTGGAACCGTTGCGAAGCTTATCCGTACCATCAACCACCACGATATTGCCTGCCGTCAGACCATCTAGCACTTGCTGCTGATACCCATCTACTGGACCTAACTTCACTGGGACTACCGAAACAGTGTTGTTGTTATTCAGGCGATATACAAACGTTCCCGGGGTGCCGCGCTGTATTGCCGGTACCGGAATTACGAGCACATCTTTAAGGTTTTCTAAAACGATTCTTATATTAACGAACTGATTTGGAAAGAGGCTGAGATTCTCATTCGCAAAAATGCCGCGTAGTTTAACGGTGCCGGTGGTGATGTCAATCTCGTTGTCGATGCTTTCTAAAAACCCAGTCGCCAGCTTCACTTTGTTATCACTACTCCAAGCCTCAACGGGAATCAAAATTCTTTCAGCTAAGGGTGCCGTACTTAAAGTACTTGAAGTATTTGCAGCTGGTGTGAGGGTAGGGGCGGTCTCGGGAGGAGGCGGTTCCTCTAAGAACTTTCTAAACGCGGGAATCACTTCTTGGGGAACCGAGAATAGAACGGTGGTTGGTTGCAGTTGCGCAATCACGAATAGCCCACTAGCATCGCTGGGCTGCACTAAGTTGCCTGGGTCTACGAAACGCAAACCAATCCGACCGTTGATCGGGGAGGTGATACGCGAAAACTCGAGCTGTAATTTAGCGGCGCTGACTGAACCTTCATCCGCTAACACATTCCCCTTATATTGCTGCACCAACGCTTTTTGGGTTGAGTAGACTTGCTTGGAAATAGAGTCTTGCTTTAATAAGACCTCATAGCGCTTCAAGTCAGTTTCAGCATTATTGAGTAAGGCCCGATCTTTATCGAGCGTTCCCTGTGCTTGCTTGAGTGCGGCTTCAAAGGGGCGCGGATCTACTTGGGCTAATAATTGGCCGGCCTTTACTAAGTCACCCTCCCTAAAGTAGAGCTTACTCAGAATACCGCTGACTTGAGTGCGCACAGTAACCACATTGCGGGGGGTGACTGTTCCTAGGGCAGTTTGGATTACTGTAATATCGCCATTTTGAACAGGGGAGGTCACCACTGACACTGGTCGGTTACGGGCGTCACCCGCTTTCGAATCGAGCAGCAGTCCACTAATGAAACTCCAAGCAAAGCTCACAACGAGATAGAAACTGATATAAAAGAGGATTTGCGTGACTCGCCTACTGACAGTAAGCTCAGGTTTTCTGCTGACAAAGCGAGCCAGTTTTTCCAGTCGTGGCTGCAAGTAATTGGTCATGCGCAAATTGAGTGCAAACACCAGTTGACGTACTAAGACATACTTTTCTTGAGCTAAGCGCCACCATTTTGGCCAAAGCGGATTATCCCGAATGCGCAGGGCTAAACGAGAGAGTGCTTGACCAATTTTGTGCAAAAAGGGTTTCATGGGGCTAGATTAAAAATAATGACAAATTTGGCTTAATAAACATAATTAATTTGGTGCTTTATGCCTCAAACAACATCATAAGCCCTTGGGTTCTCAAGCTAAGAAAATCTCTTGCAAGTTATTCAAAAAACGCAAGCCTTGTTCAGTTGGCTTAAGTAAAGAGGGATTGGGATCCAACAAGCCCTTTTGACAAGCCTCGGCGAGCGGTTTAGCAATGACATTTAAGGGCAAACCTGTGCGCTCGCTAAAGGTTCTGGTTTCTACTCCACTGGTCAGGCGCAGGGTATTGAGCATGAACTCAAAGGGCAGATCCGCAGGCGCAATTTCGCGCGATTCAATTAAGGCACTATTTTTAGACTCCATGGCTAACATATAAGTTTCAGGGTGCTTTTCCCTTACCTGACGCGTGATGCTGTGAGGCAGTGAAATCTTGCCATGGGCACCTGCCCCAATCCCGATGTAGTCACCAAAGCGCCAATAGTTCAGATTGTGTTGGCACTCCTGACCTTTTTTGGCATAGGCGGATACTTCGTAACGTCCATAACCTGCTTTTTCAAGGCACTCTACATTATGTTCAAAAATCGCGTCAATCGCATCTTCGTCTGGAAGCTGCGGCGGGAAGCTGGCAAAGTACGTGTTGGGCTCTAAAGTCAAGTTATACAGTGAGAGATGTGGCGTATTAAATGAGAGCGCAGTTGCCATATCTTCTGCGGCAGCAGCTAGGGTTTGTTGCGGTAAGCCATACATGAGATCGAGATTGACGGACTTGAAATGATCTAGTGCAATACCAATCGCACGCTGCGCTTCTCCCCCCGTGTGAATGCGTCCAAGCGCTTTGAGTTGGGTATCTTGAAAGCTTTGGATGCCCAAGGACACGCGATTGATGCCGGATCCAGCAAATGCGCTGAACTTTTCTGTCTCAACAGAGCCGGGATTGGCTTCCATTGTGATTTCGCAAGCAGGCTCAAGGGGGACTCGCGCACGAACCGCAGAGAGTAGGTCGTCCATGCCTCTGGCAGAGAGCAGGCTGGGAGTGCCGCCGCCAATAAAAATACTGTGGACATGTCTACCCCAAACGCGTGGGAGCTCAGTTTCTAAGTCAGCAATCAGCGCTTTGATATAGCGCGCTTCATCAAAGCCATTCGGTTGGCTTTGGTCAGACTTGATTTGATGAGAATTGAAATCACAGTAAGGACACTTGCGTTCACACCAAGGAAAGTGAATGTAAAGCGCCAGGGGCGGCAATGCTGTAAGCGCTATGGTTTTAGGGTTGGTATTAAGCACGACTGTGTAATTGCCTCAAGAGTTCTTGCAAGGCCAGGGCGCGGTGGCTAATGCGGTTTTTTTGTTCGGCATCAAGTTGGGCAGCCGTTTTATCCAGTTCAGGCAAATAAAAATGGGGGTCATATCCAAAGCCGTTCTGACCTTGAGCCTGCGCGACGATTTGTCCGTACCAGCGGGTTTGCACAATCAGCGGTTCGGGATCTTGCGCGCTTTGCAGCATGACGAGTGCGCAAACATAATGGGCGCCCAGATCTTCGCTACCAGCCAAGGCTTGAATTAATTTCTGATTATTGGCCAGGTCATTCCCATTCTCGCCAGCGTAGCGCGCGGAATGCACCCCTGGTTTGCCGTCTAAAGCATGAGCGCAGATACCCGAGTCATCAGCAAGTGCGGGCAGACCACTCAATGCGCTGGCATGTCTGGCTTTAGTCAAAGCATTTTCTACAAAGGTATCAAAGGGCTCTTCCGCGGAAGGGATATTGAGCTCACCTTGAGAGAGCACTTCAAAATGCAGGGGAGCAAGAAGTGCGCGGAACTCCCGAAGCTTTCCTGCATTATTAGAGGCAAGGACTAGTTTTTGCATCATCCTCAGCTTATTTCAGCGCTTCTGTTTGCAACTGAGTAAGCTGCGCAATACCGTTCTCGGCCAAATCCAGCAGGGCGTTTAACTCAGGACGAGAAAACGCAGGACCCTCTGCAGTGCCTTGCACCTCAATCATGCCGCCTTTGCCCGTCATGACCACATTCATATCAGTATCGCAGGAGGAATCTTCGAGGTAGTCCAAATCGAGCACGGGCACGCCTTGATAAATTCCGACAGAAATCGCTGCCACGCTATCAATGATTGGATCATTGGCCAAGGCGCCACTTTGGAGTAAATGGTTGATGGCATCTCGAGCCGCTACGTAAGCGCCTGTGATTGCAGCTGTGCGCGTGCCACCATCCGCTTGCAAAACATCGCAGTCCAAATGAATCGTGCGCTCACCCAAGATTTTGAGATCAAAGACGCTCCGCATGGCGCGGCCAATCAGGCGCTGAATTTCTTGCGTGCGACCGGTTTGTTTGCCGCGGGCTGCTTCACGATCACTGCGTGTATGGGTCGCTCTTGGCAGCATGCCGTACTCTGCAGTCACCCAGCCCTCACCGGAACCTCTTTTGTGTGGTGGAACCTTTTCTAAAACGCTGGCGGTACAGAGCACCTTTGTATCTCCGAAGGCAATTAGCACCGACCCTTCAGCATGTTTTGTAAAAGCGCGGCTGATACTTACTGCTCGCAATTGAGTGGGGGTGCGACCGCTAGGGCGGGCGATGTGGACGGGATTTGTGGTGCTCATGGGAATTAGTCCTCAGTAAGTGGGTATCAATCTACAATGCTCACATGATATCGAGCATGACTGGTTATGGCAGCGCTTCTCGCCAAGTCTCCCTAGGAGCGGGTGTGGTTGCTGATCTGCAAGTGGAATGTCGGGCTGTAAATAGCCGCTTTCTGGATTTGGGCTTTCGTTTGCCGGATGAGTGTCGTGGCGCCGAGCCCGCCCTTCGAGAAAGCGTCAGTCAGAGCCTCTCGCGGGGCAAGGTCGAGCTTAGGGCTGCCTGGAGGCTCAATTCAGGCGCTGCAGAGACTGCCAAAGCCAACCCCCATGCCTTAGGATCCCTGAATCAGGATCGCCTAGACGCTTTGTTTACCTTACAGGAAAAAGCGCAGTTGGCTTTTCCAAAAGCGCAAGAACTCTCTATTGCCGATATTTTGCGCTGGCCTGGCATGGTTTCTGAGCCTCGTGGTGAGGAAGAAGGCTGGATTGTGGCAACGGTTGAGGCGGGACGCGCAGCGATAACTGCTCTTATGATCAGTCGCCAAGCCGAGGGCCAAGCCCTTGCAGAGGTCCTCAAGAAGATTACCGCCAAAATGCGGGCCATCGTGCAAGTTTTAGAGCCTCAAGTTCCCCAGTTCGTCGCCCAGTATCAGGCGAAGCTGACTGAGCGTTTGGCTGAAGCCTTAGCCAGTCAAGAGCAAGCAAAGGGCGGGGTTGAGCTAATGGAGCGCATTCGTCAAGAGGTCGTGCTCTATGCTGTCAAAATTGACGTAGCAGAGGAATTTGCCCGCTTAAAAACCCACCTTCAAGCGGTGGATACTGCCTTAGCAGGCAAAGGCCCGGTCGGTAAGCGACTTGATTTCTTAATGCAAGAGCTCAATCGCGAGGCCAATACCTTAAGTTCGAAATCGGTTTCGGAAGAATGCACCCAAGCCGCACTTGAATTAAAGCTGTTGATTGAACAAATGCGTGAGCAAGTGCAAAATTTAGAGTAATTAAGCGAATCTTCATGACTAACAAGCCCCGCTCCCCAGCGCAATACAAGCCTAATCTGACGCCCGCCTATCAGGGCAGCATGCTCATGATCGTAGCGCCCTCAGGCGCCGGCAAATCCTCTTTGGTCAACGCCTTGTTGCAAGCAGATGAGGCCTTGAAATTGTCGCTTTCCACTACTACGCGTGCACCAAGACCGGGAGAAGTTGATGGCAAGGATTATCGATTTGTAAGTCAAGCAGAATTTGTCGCCCAACGCGAGAACGGTCTTTTCTTGGAATATGCCGAAGTTCATGGCAATTTTTATGGCACTTCGCGCGCGTGGATTGAGTCGCAAATGAAAACCGGCCGTGATGTCATGCTGGAAATTGATTGGCAGGGCGCACAACAAATTCGTGAGTTAATTCCTGAGGTGCAATGGATCTTCATTTTCCCGCCTTCATTTGAGGCGCTTGAAGAGCGCTTGCGTAAAAGAGGGCAGGATGATGAAGCCACTATCGAGCGGCGTCTAGCTGCGGCGCACATTGAGCTACAACATGCCCATGAAGCAGACTTCATCGTCGTCAATGATGATTTTGAGCAAGCCTTGGTGGATTTGAGGAACATTGTTGCCGCAAGTCGCTTACGTGCGGGGCCGAGCATGGCTCGCAATCCAGCGCTTTTACGACGGCTTGGGGTCTAATCGGTTATCCTATAGGCATTGCAGTTAAATTTAAGTGAGTACAGCATGGCACGTATTACCGTAGAAGATTGCATGAAAACCATCCCCAATCGTTTTGAGCTCGTTTTGGCTGCGACCTATCGCGCTCGTCAATTGGTTCAGGGTCACTCACCACGGGTTGAATCCAGAGATAAAGCCACTGTTGTCGCATTGCGCGAAGTTGCTGCTGGTGTTACAGACCGTGACATGCTGACCAAAGTACCTTTGTAATTTAGGGGTTCCGGCGTGGAGCTCCCACTGAGCAACCCAAACACGTCGGACTCACACGGTCTGTCCTCGCCAAAAGAGGGCGTTAAAGCCGAAAACAAATCCATCATTGCCACACTGTTGGCACAATCGAGTCGTCATTTATTCGGGCCTACTTCTGCGCCCAAATTACCGCTTAAGCATCAAGTTGTTTCAATCGAAGGTTTAATTTCCAAGTTGGGTTACCTCAAGCCCGCTGAAATTGCCGAGATTAAAAAAGCCTTTCATTTTTCAGATAACGCCCATCTGGGCCAATATCGCCATAGTGGCGAGCCTTACATCACCCATCCTGTTGCCGTTGCGGAGCTGTGCGCTACTTGGCGTCTAGATGCGCCCTCCATCATGGCGGCGCTGTTGCACGATGTGATTGAAGACACTCTGTGTACTAAGGCAGATTTAGTCGATAAGTTTGGTAGCAAGGTGGCTGAGTTAGTAGAGGGTTTAACAAAGCTCGACAAACTTGAGTTTCAGAGTCATGCCGAGGCACAGGCTGAAAGTTTTCAAAAAATGTTTATGGCGATGGCGCGTGATGTGCGAGTCATCCTAGTCAAGTTAGCTGACCGAACGCACAATATGCGCACCTTGGATGCGGTGCCGATGGAGAAGCGCCGTCGGGTCGCTGCAGAAACGATTGAGATCTATGCGCCGATTGCCCACCGTTTAGGCTTAAATATTATCTATCGTGATTTGCAAGATCTGAGCTTTCGTTACTCGATGCCAATGCGTTTTCGGGTCATCGAAAAGGCAGTCAAAAGGGCGCGCGGTAACCGTAAAGAAATGGTCGAAAAGATTTTGCAAACGACCCGTTTAGCTTTTGCTAAATTGAATGTAGAAGTCGATTTACGCGGTCGCGAAAAAACCCTCTTCAGCATCTATAGCAAAATGCGTAATAAGCATTTAAGTTTTACTCAAGTGCTTGATGTTTACGCTTTTCGGGTCACGGTCAGTTCCATTGATGAGTGTTATCGCGCATTGGGCATCTTGCACTCGATGTATAAACCGATGCCAGGTAAGTTTAAGGATTACATTGCGATTCCGAAGATCAATGGCTACCAATCCCTACACACCACCTTACTAGGACCCTCAGGAGTGCCGGTGGAGTTTCAGATTCGCACGAGAGACATGCATGCGGTCGCTGAATCCGGAGTGGCAGCCCATTGGGCCTATAAAGATGGTTCGCCTGACATGAGCGAGGTACAAAACCGTGCACATCAATGGCTCCAATCTTTAATTGACATACAAGATAGCAGTGGCGATTCGCAAGAGTTTCTTGAGCACGTCAAGATTGATCTTTTCCCTGATGCGGTTTACGTATTTACGCCTAAGGGGCACATTCGCGCCTTGCCGCGTGGCGCTACCGCACTCGACTTTGCCTATTCAATTCACAGTGATTTAGGCAATACGTGCGTAGCGGTAAAAATCAATGGCCTGCAGCTGCCATTGCGCAGTGAGCTAAAGAACGGCGACATTATTGAAGTAGTGCCATCATCTAACTCTCAACCCAATCCTGGTTGGTTAGCCTTTGTGCGTACGGGTAAGGCGCGTGCGTCGATTCGGCACTCCCTCAAAACTACCCACTATGCGGAATCTCTCCAGTTGGGTGAGCGATTGTTAGCGAGCGCCTTACGACAGCAGGCTGTTGATGCAGGTTTACTCAGTCCAGAAATTTGGGAAAAATTATTACATTGGACTGGTGACAAAACCCGCGATGAAGCCTGTGTCAACATTGCCTTGGGGCGTCGTTCAGCCCAAGAGTTGGCGATTCGTCTAAAAATTCTGATTGACGAGGAGGGTGGTGCGACGCAAATGCGCTTGGGTGCAAGTGACTGGGTCACGCCGCCACAAGAAATTTCTTCGCCTCATCAACGTCAAGCGATTCTCGTGGACGGTCGTGAAGGCAATTCAATGAGCTTTCAGAGCTGCTGCCATCCCATTCCAGGGGATAACATTATTGGTTATCTCGGTAAAGGGGAGGGTCTGCAGATTCACACCAACGATTGCCCCTTAGCTTTGCGCATGCTTTCCAAAGATAACGACAAGTGGGTAGAGGTGGAGTGGGGCAAAGAAATCAATCGTGAGTTCGATGTGGACCTTGCAATCGATACACACCAAGGTAAAGGGGTATTGGCTCGGGTAGCCAGTAGCGTGACCTCGGCCGACTCCAACATCTTGAATGTTTCCATGGATGATCGCTACAAAGAAGACGCCGTCACTATTCGTTTCACGATCCAAGTGGCTGATCGCTTGCATTTAGCCAAGGTCATGCGGAGTTTGCGCGCCAATCATGATGTGATGCGAGTGACGCGTACTAGAACCACCTAATTGCAGGCGATGAAACTAGCAGTATTGAATGGCTAGGATTTCTATTTCAGTAGGGCCGGTAGGAGTCTGAATACGCACACAGTCGCCTTCACGTGACTTGATTAAGGCCTTGGCTATGGGTGATACCCAACTTACATGACCTTGATCTAAATCAACCTCATCCACGCCAACGATCGTAATCGTGGTTTCCTTACCTTTGTCCACTCCCTCGAGATTTAAGTAGGTCACCGACGCGCCAAAAAATACTTGCTCAGCATCGGCGGCCCCAGATTTGCGTTCTTGGTTATCGACTATGACAGCGAATTCTAGGCGCTGGTTGAGGAAGCGAATCCGGCGATCAATTTCCCTAAGTCGTTTTTTTCCGTAGATGTAATCCCCATTTTCCGATCGATCGCCGTTCGAGGCAGCCCAATGTACTACCTTCACGACTTCAGGCCGATCTTGGTTCAGGAGCTGTAAAAGTTCAGTCCGAATGCGCTCGTGACCTGCGGGTGTGATGTAGTTTTTCTCTTCCATGGCATAATTATGACTGTTGCGGCTGTAGCTCAGTTGGATAGAGTACTTGGCTACGAACCAAGGGGTCGTGGGTTCAATTCCTGCCAGCCGCACCAAGCTACATAAGGGTCTCCCGTCAGGGAGGCCCTTTTTATTTGTGCAATAGAACTGTATTTGTGCAATAGAATCAGGTTTTTATCGTTATTTATCCAAATTTACCGCCATCAGAGCCATATAGAATAAGGGTCTTCTATTTAGCCCGCATTTTTAGCTTGTGCAATAGAGTTAATTCGTTCTTTTGTCATTAGTCTGACTCTTCGCAATCACATCACCATCACTTAATTGGGTTGTTGTGCTCTGTAAGCATCATTACCTTTGACTGCTTACATGCCAATTGCGGCCACTCAAAAGGTCTCTCCTTATTGATTCTGACTGGCAGAGAACGGCCGTTAGTAGCCATTACTCAGAGAAGTCGAATTCCAAAACTCTTCATGACAAGGGCAAATAACCCAAAGCAAATAAATGTTGCCACTACGCTTGCCCCTATAGTGATCCAAAATCCAATCTTTGGAAGTAAGTATGGGAATAACAAGAACATTGGCAATGTGGGAATCACAAACCAAAATGTGTAATAGGCGTGATTGGCAATTTTCTCTTCCGGCTGGTTTTCTATATAGAGCCATACAAGAGTTAAAAGTGTCATTAAGGGCAATGCCGCAATAAACCCACCTAACTTATCACTTCGTTTAGCAACTTCAGAAATGAATACAACCATTCCTGCGGTTAGTAAGTATTTAGTGATGATCCAAGCCATATCAGCCTTTATTGTGTATGCCCACCATATTATAGGAATGTCTTTTTAAGCGACATCGCGAGCAAATGAGCCTATGATGAAAAGATAGATATCTGAATTGGAGGCTTATATGTACCAAATGATGAATGGTTCAATGATGGGCGGCATGGGCATGGGAGTTTTTTCCTTATTGGTTTTGGTGGCGCTTGTGCTATCTATAGCCGCCCTAAGCAAATATCTCTTTTTTAGTAAGAAATAGCGCTATTGAGGTCCGAGCTGGGAAGAGGCGGGGAATTCAAAAAGTAGCTAGAATCATTAAATGCTTCGCGTCTGCCTACTTATCCTGTTAGTTGTCCTATTGCCCATTCGCTCTTTTGCGTCTGAGAGTATGGGTTTTAGTATGGCTCAGCCAACGCATTCCATGGAAATGATGGCTGATAGCGATGCCAGTCATTGCGAGATGATGCAAAGCTCTAGCAAGCAAGACCCTCAATCTGAGCAACATGACAAACCCACTTGTAATGCCTGCTCCTTGTGTATGGCATTTGCATTTGCGTTGCCATCCATAGCAATGAATTTTAAGCAACTCTCGTATCAATTTGCACAGCAAGAGCCATTATTCGTATATGGCGCACTCTTAGCTCTACCCATCAAGCCACCCATTTTGTAATCCCCCTAGCAGTAGTCCGTCCAAAATTTGGATGGAGTTGTTTATCTAATTAACTTTCCTTTGGGGGAAACATGAAAAAATTTGTATTTGGTATTTTATTTCTCATCACTTCACTGTCTTGGGCGGCGCCTGATTGGACCAAAGCGCAAATAGTCAAAGTAGAGCCTGAGCGTCATCGTATTGTGCTTAAGCATGAGCGGATTCAAAGCATTGATATGGATGCTATGACTATGCTTTTTGATACTGCGCCCAAGTTAAATCTTAAGGGCTATAAAGCAGGTGATCAGGTACGCTTTCAGGTCAAAATCAGTGATGGGGCGCTAGAAGTAGTTGCCCTGGAGAAGGCGCCATGAGGGTATGGCTTGTATTCATAGGCAGTCTTTTGCTCAGCCTTACCGCTCAAGCCGCGCCAATGGGATTTAAGGATAGCTGGATGACGATGGGTGATTTTAGTAAAACCTTTCGAGAGCAAACAGCCAACTACGCCTTGACTCCTAGAGATGCTATTGGTGTGACTTCGACCTATATGCAAACGAATAACTATTCGCAAACTCAGCTTAATAATGAGCTCACCTACACTCGATTAGTTAAGCGTTGGAATATGCCAGAAGCACAAGCCAATATTTGGTTTATTGGCGGCGTTGGTGAGACCACAGGCAATTACTTTAGCGGCACTAAAGCTACGGTATCTCCTGGCATTCAGGCTGATTATGAGACTACTCGTTTGTATGCTTCAGCTAATGCTCGCATCTATGTGGCTGATGGCATTACCAATAATGTGGTGTCGGCAAGAGCTGGCTTTTCTTTCTATGAAGCGAACTACGATGAGACCCAACCATGGTTGATCGTGGAAGCTAGAAGAATGTCGATGGTATCAACCCAGTATGAAGTCACGCCTATGCTCCGGCTGATCCATAACCGCTTTTTTGTAGAGGCAGGGGCGAACCTTCATGGCCAACCCCGCCTGAGCTTTATGTATGTCTACTAAATGAACTCACAAGGATTACAAAATGAAAAAGATTTTTATAGCAACGCTCTTAGCCCTCACATTATCCCCAGCATTTGCTGTAACTAGCATGAAAGCAACAGTTAATGGCATGGTCTGCGCTTTTTGTGCTCAAGGTATTGAAAAGCGAATTTCTAAAATGCCATCAACCAAGGCCGTCTATGTGGATCTCAAACAAAAGACCGTTGTTGTTGAGCCAAAAGAGGGCATGGCTTTAGATCAAAAAGCCATCATTGAGGAAGTCAAGGACGCAGGGTATGACATCGTCAAAGTAGAGTCAGTACCTAAAAGTGTTGCAGAACTCAAAGCAGAACTGGTGGCCAACAAATGATTCGTGAAAAAATGATTGCACCCAAAAGCAATCTCCTTACCAGCGTTGCGACGCTCTTTGCCAGTTCAAGCACTTTAATCTGTTGTGCTATTCCAGCGCTTTTAGTGGCATTAGGAGCGGGCGCTACTTTATCCACATTTATCTCCATCTTTCCAAAGATCGTATGGATTAGTGAGCATAAGGTAGAAGTGTTTATTTTTGCGGGAGTGATGCTCTCTATTAGTGGTTATATGCAATGGCGCGGTAGATTTGCTCCATGTCCAACCGATCCCGTATTAAGAGACGCCTGCATGAGAACTCGTAAGGCTTCATTAATCGTTTACAGCCTTAGCTTATTACTTTATTTAACCGGGGGTTGGTTTGCTTTTGTACAACCACTGATTTCAAGTTAAAAATAATAAGTCCATTATTCACAAGTTCAAACCACCTTTTCGGGTGGTTTTTCTTTGATAGTCTGCTTTGGGTCGGACTCAGTCATCCGTGATCAAGTAGGCCGACAGACTGCTTTGAGCCTCAAAGGAGTCCAGCGCACCTGTGATTTGTCGAAGAGATTAATGGCGAGATTGAAGCTGAAAATTATTCTTAAATCCGGCAATCACTTACTCGAAGGCAGTGAGAAAATTCGACCCTAAATTTGTGCAATAGAACTTATGCCAAACCAATATAAACAAGGAGTTACAGGCGATCAGCACTCAATTCTATTGCACAATCTCAAGTCTGTAACTCATTGATTTATATAGATATTATGCCACTCCGATGTAGGGGCTACGAACCAAGGGGTCGTGGGTTCAATTCCTGCCAGCCGCACCAAGCTACATAAGGGTCTCCCGTCAGGGAGGCCCTTTTTATTTGTGCAATAGAACTGTATTTGTGCAATAGAATCAGGTTTTTATCGTTATTTATCCAAATTTACCGCCATCAGAGCCATATAGAATAAGGGTCTTCTATTTAGCCCGCATTTTTAGCTTGTGCAATAGAGTTAATTCGTTCTTTTGTCATTAGTCTGACTCTTCGCAATCACATCACCATCACTTAATTGGGTTGTTGTGCTCTGTAAGCATCATTACCTTTGACTGCTTACATGCGTATTGCGGCCACTCAAAAGGTCTCTCCTTATTGATTCTGACTGGCAGAGAACGGCCATTAGCGACCGATGGGGCAGAGTATTGAAAATCCTTGTGTCGGTGGTTCGATTCCGCCCCGGGCCACCAAGAAATACTAAAACCACCTTCGGGTGGTTTTTTCGTTTATAAAACAAGATGAAATGTCACTTAGGAGATCTCTATGGTTTGGTTTTATCTTGTCATCGCCATAATTGCAGAAGTTATGGCAACTACTGCCCTGAAGTTCGCGGAAGGCTTCACGAAGCTAATACCCTCTGCATTGGTTGTGGTGGGGTATGCCGGCGCATTCTATTTTTTGTCTAAGGTTCTTAATCAAATACCAATTTCTATCGCTTATGCGATATGGTCCGGGGCTGGTGTTGCGCTGGTAGGAATAGTAGGTTGGGTTTGGCTAGGACAAAAACTAGATGCTGGAGCTTTAATAGGCATTGGATTAATCATTGCAGGAGTATTGGTGATTAATATATTTTCCCAAGCAGTGTCCCATTAATAAGTAGAGCTTATTCGACACTATGTTTAATAAATTTTTCCAACTTTCGGATGATCAAATCAAGGATCTTTTTGATCATTTTCGGAATATAGGGATTTGTAGCGCCATCTTTGCCGCTTCAGATTGGCAATATTCACAAATTGGCCCTCTCAATTTAGGGCTGAGCATCTTCAATGCTTTTATTTTTAGCCTTTTAGTTGCGGTTGGCGGAATGTTATTGCTGATTGTGTTGGCACAAGCTTTTCGTAAGTTTCAGGCTTATGGCCTTAAGGACTTCAACTTGAAATTAATCTATGGTGTCTACAGTCTTAGTATCGTCAGCCTAATTATTTCAATTTTTGTTCATTAATCATTAGGGTTTACCTAATGCCGGCCTATGCCAATAGCTTGAGCTAGAAATCCTAGACCCTGGTTCGATGCTGCCCCGGGCCACCAAGAATTTAAAAAGAGAGCTTCTAGCCCTCTTTTTTCATTTGAAAGTTAGCATCGACACTATAAATCTTGTTTTTTATTCCAGGGTAGCTAATAGTCAAGGCAATGCAACTAGGGTGGTAATCCCCCCACCCCTTAACCTGACTTAAAAGTAGAATTTCTAAGTTGTTTGATTTAAAGGAAATTCTATGAAAACCTCCCGTTTTACCGATAGCCAAATCATGGGCATCCTCAAGCAAGCCGAGGCTGGCATGCCAGCCCCAGAGCTATGCCGTGAACACGGCATTAGCATTG